>JADHOL010000036.1 GCA_016779005.1 Alphaproteobacteria bacterium | reverse complement strand
GATGAATTAGCTCTTTTGGCTCCTCAAAAGATTGGCGGAGAATGTTTAAATTCTCCAGTGATTTTATCTGTTCCGCATGGGGGACGGTTTTATCCCTCTCAGATGATTGGAAATGCCGACCTTCACGCCATGCGAACATTAGAGGATGTTGGCTCAGACATAATCGTAATGCCATTAGTAAGTTCAGAGCAATGCGCTATTATTGCCAAATGTAGCAGAGCTATCATTGATGTAAACAGACCTAAATCTGCTCTCGACCCGAAATTAATAAAGAATGTTAATAATAAAGCCGTTACGATAGCAAATGACAGATGGCAGCGATATATCCATTCTGGTTATGGAGTTATCCCCCGCCTTTCAGCATCGCGGCGCCCATTATATAATGTCCCACCGACTTATGAATCTGTTCAACAGCGAATAGACCTCTGGCATCAACCGTATCACTCCTTAATTTCTCAAACACTAGATGAAGCGCAGCATATTTTTCAAAAATCATTTTTACTCGATATTCACTCAATGCCGCAATCATCCCCTGATCTTGCAGATATCGTGATAGGTGATATGAACGGTCATAGCGCCTCTCAGGATTGTTCCGATTTAATAAAAAAGGAATTAAAAAAGTTTGATTTAACCTATTCGATGAATAAGCCCTATGCAGGGGGATTTATTACAGAATATCACGGCAAGCCAAATCTTAATAAGCATGCTATTCAAATTGAAATAAATCGGGATTTATATCTGCAAGAAGATTATAAAATCAGCAGCGAAGCAGTTCGCGAGCTAGGTGTTGTATTAAGAGATATCGTTAAATCAGTAAGCTCTATGTGCGAATAACCGTTAGAATTTAGGCATACGGGTTTTTGCCTTTCCGCATGACCATTCTGACAGGAATTCCTGTTAAGCCAAATTCATCTCTCAGGCCGCCTATCAAATACCTTAAATAGGATTCTGGCAAATCAGCCGGGCGAGAAACAAACAGTGCGAAAGTGGGCGGCCTTGATTTTATTTGAGTCATATAGCGGATTCTAAGGCGTCTTCCTTGAACCAGCGGCGGCGGGTGTGCTTCTAGCATCACTTCTAACCAACGGTTTAACCTGCCTGTTGAAATTCTAAGCTGCCAAATGGATTTAATCATTTGTACGGACTGAAATAACCTCTCCAATCCTGTACCATATAATCCAGAAATAGGAACCACAGGTACACCGCGCAACTGTGCAAGTGATGTTTGCAGCCTGTCATTTATTTGCTTGATGGAGACAGATTTATCTTTCACATCATCCCACATATTAGCGGCAATAATCAGCGCCCTTCCCTCATCTGCTATATGGCGAGCAATTGTCATATCCTGTTTGTGTGGGGGTTGCCGGGCATCGAGCATGAGAATACAGACTTTGGCGAATTGAATGGCTCTTTGAGCGTCATTAACCATCAATTTTTCAACCTTTTCTGAAATTCTCGCAGAACGCCGTATGCCAGCTGTATCAACAATTTCATAAGGTTTATTATTAAAAGAGAACGGAACCATAATGGAATCTCGTGTTATTCCAGCCTCTGGCCCAGTTAATAATCTTCCTTCCCCTAGCAATGTATTTACCAAAGTTGACTTACCCATATTAGGCCTGCCAACAACCGCTATCCGCACTGGCGCTTCTGGCTCTGCATCCTCTTCCCAGATATCTGGCGTTGCCTCATCATCTTCTGAAAAGGAACCTTCCCCAAAAATGATAGGTTCTTGCAGCTCCTCCTCATCATCGAAAAGCTCGTCATTCCGTCCCAAGTCAGTAGCAAGAGCAAGGATGGAATCATATAAATCGATAAGGCCTTCGCCATGCTCGGCAGAAATTGGAATAGGCGCCCCTAACCCTAGCTGCCACGCTTCTGCCAATGCTTCAGCACCTTTTTTGCCTTCACATTTATTAGCCACCAATATAACAGGAGCTCCTGACCTTCTTAACTGGCTTGCAAAATAGGCATCATCTGGCAAGATACCTGATCTGGCATCAATAACCATCAGAGAAATGTCTGCCATTTCAATTGCGACCTGTGATTGATGGCGCATTCTGTCTTGCAGAGAGCCTGCTTTGGCCTTTTCAAGCCCGGCAGTATCAATCAATCTGAACTTCATAGAAGCAAGTGTCGCTTCGCCATCGCGTCGGTCGCGCGTTACACCTGGCTCATCACTCACGATAGCATGTCTGGTTTTTGTTAATCTGTTAAACAGAGTGGATTTGCCAACATTTGGCCTGCCGGCAATTGCAATCGTAAATGCCATGATTTAATTAAATACCCGAATAGTTCCGTCGCGCGATAACGCTACTAGATGCTGGTTTGCTACTTGAAAAGGTGTTGTGATTTGTGACGTCAAATTTGATTTTGAAATGAGCTTTCCTGAATGAGCATCAAACCTGTATAATTCACCTGTTTTGCGGATTATCAATACTTCACCATTAGCAATGACAGGCCCCATATAACGCGGCAGATCTTTGGTAGCAGCAATGCCCTCTGGGATAGCCCCTGGCAATTCAGTTACCCAGCGCACTGCGCCATCAGATTTTCTCATTGCTATTAATCTGCCATCGATTGTTACAACAAAAATCGTGTTTTCAGCAATCCATGGCATTTCAATACCGCTTAATGGTTTGGCCCATACCTCAAACCCAGAATTAACCTCAAAGGCGCTCATTCTACCAGACTGGCTAATAAAATAAGCATATCTCTGGTCAGTTGCGGCAAAGGCTCGAATATCTCCAAGACGTTCCAAAGGTGTTCTTGGGTTAAAGCTTGCAAGGGAATCTGCCCATAACAATGCACCAGACAACATATTATAAATTGCTATTTCGCCTGCCTGCCCACTTACAATTAAATTTTGGTCTAATATGGCAGGAGAAGAAGTCCCATAGACGACTGTTTCTACCGGAAATCCATAGCGCTGCCAAATCAATGTACCGTCGGAGAGCGTCAATACATATACTTGTCCATCTAAGTCAGTAACAATAACACTGTTAAGCTCGCTTAAGGTGGGACCTCCTCTGAGGCTTTCATCTAATGTCTTTTGCCAGATAATACTGCCAGTATTGGCATCCAGCGCATATAAATTCTGTCTTCCCGAATGCGCTACAATCACACCATTGCGGTAAGCAATCCCCCCCTTGATACCAGGAGTTGGATCATCTGCTTGTGGATCCAAACTAAATGACCATAATAGCGTGCCTGTCGCAAGGGCAAATGCATGAAGCTTACTATCACCATCAATAGAAAATACATGGCCTGAAGCTATAATGGGCTGTGGTAAATCGATTGCATTATCTTTGATACCTTTAGTGCGCGCTGACCAGCTAAGAGATAATGGGAACACCAAAGACAAATTACCACCAGAATGCCTCTCATTTCCGCCCGCATGGGTTGCCTCGGTAGTGATAGGTTGAGTATCGCTTAAGACATCTTCATTTGACGCTTCTTCATCAATAGAAACATCACTAAAGGCAGGCAATACAGACTGCCTTTCCCCTGGCAATACCCGTCCATCATTTGCACAAGATACCAATGATACCGATATCATCAATAACAGAATATTTTTAGGTAGCTTCAGCATAAACACTTCTACTGCGAGACAACTGACGCGCTGTCAGTATATTTTTCTGAAATTATCGACAGTGACTGAGAGATACGTTGTCTTAAAGATGACGGAATGTCGGATAATTTAGATGCTTGTGTTAGAGAAGAGACAGCCTTATCTGCCTCACTGAGTTCGAGATATAGGCCAGCACTTGTCTCCAACGCTAGGCCTTGAAGCGGTCCAGCAAAACTAGAAATATCAGAAATCCGGTCAATTAACGCATTTTTATCCGCAGAATTAGGCGCATTCATGACAGATAATAGCAATGCAGTATCCCGGTAAAATGTATCGATAGACGTATCTTCACTCAATTCAAGATAACTTTGCTCAGCAGCGGCGCTATTGCCATCCTCTGCATATAAAGCAGCCATTCTAAAGCGCGCCAGCATTGCATACCCGTCTGGTAATTCTGATACAACTTCGCTTAATGCATCTAGCGTATTTTCAGCTGTTACCGCCTCGAAAAAACTATCCCCTGATGCCTGCGACTGGGTTTTAGTCCAATAATTATATCCTTGATGACCAGCTACGCCAATTATAATAAGGACTGCCAATCCAAGAATATAATTACCATAGCGTTGCCACAGATCCTTCATCCTATCACGGCGTAAATCTTCTTCAATCTCATCAAATATATCAGCCATGTTAACGCTAGCCTTTCACATATTCATTATTGTCAAGTTAAGGTAGAACAGTGATACCACATCAAAATCTATTTGTGCATATCGCATTATGAATTTTCTTTAAATATACAGAATATCTTGAACAGTATTTCTTATTTACGTATTCTAAATCCAAATGACAAATTTATCTAACATCAAAAAACACAAAAAACCATATTACTTTAGTCGCACAGAACTATCTATCATTCTATCCACCTATTCTGCAAGGGTTGCACGTGGTGATTGGCGAGATTATGCGTTGGATAATTCGCACGATGCCGCTTTATTTTCAATTTACAGGCATGCTCATGAAACGCCTGTTTTAGTTATTGAAAAACGAAGATTGCGCACGGGTGGCAATTCGCTGTTTTTATTACATGACAGACATAAAACACTGAATAAGTCTAGCTCTCTTGAGAGCGTAATTTCATATCTGAATAATCTTCCCAGACTTATTTATGCCCGCTAAATCTTAAATTGGCATTATTCCGTATATATTAGCGATAACTATTTTATTCTTAACTTTTCTGCTCTTAAAGACATTGCTTGTTCCACATATGCAATTTTAGTTGAAACTTAATTAAAACTAATCTAAATTAGAACAAAGCAAGAACAAAGCTTTTGGCAATCGGTAATAGTGTAACATAGGTTTAAGCAGTAAATAATGGGATTATTCAATAAAAAAAAACTAACAGATGATACTGCAAACACATTACCGTCGATAACATTGCATGATTTGGTATGCGAGAAGCTGGATATTTTTTGTTGGTGCAATAGATGCAATCATAATAATGTAATTAAAACTACACACATTATCGAAAGATTAGGGGCAAATTATCCTGTTCCTGAAATCGGGCGTAATTTGAGATGCGGTAAATGTAATAATACACATGATATTTCAACACGCCCAAATTGGCCTAGTCATGGTGGTCAAATTGCCCGTCATATGGATTGATGCTACATAGAATTAAAACTATTTATTATTTATAAGCTGGCACTATCTCAATTACTGGACATTAAATAACAAATCATTCATAAAGAATTTTTTTCATCATTAATTTTCTTCAGCACAAAGAGGCACATTATGCATTCAGAAGAAATACAAAAAATACAGGCTTTTCTAAAAGCAAAATTTTCTGGAGCAGACATTATATTAAAGCCAAGAGAAGAAACTAGGGACTCTGTTGAAATCACGATTGCCGGCGAAACACTTGGGATAGTCTTTAAGGATGATGAAGATGGCGATGTTTGCTATCACGTCCAAATGACGATATTAAGTGAAGATTTAGCGTAATCTTTCTGGATATTAATTCTCTGGATATTAATACTCTGGATATTAATACATAGTCCCTAGATTAAGAGAGCCAATTATGATTGGTTCGTTATTTGTCCTTGAACACAGCTTGTCGTTTTTCGATAAAAGCTGTCATACCCTCTTTCTGGTCAACTGTTGAAAACATCGCATGGAATAATCTTCGCTCAAATCTAAGCCCTTCCGATAGGCTTGTCTCATAAGATCTATTCACTGATTCCTTCGCCATCTGAACTATTGGCTTTGAAAATCCAGCTATTTTCTGTGCCGTATTTTTGGCATCTTCTAACAAACTTTCTTGAGGGATTATTCTGGCTACCAGCCCCGCTTTTTCGGCTTCCTGCGCATCCATAAACCGCCCGGTAAGGCACATTTCCATTGCCTTTGATTTTCCAATTATTCTGGTTAGACGCTGACTGCCGCCTATACCAGGCATAATCCCTAGTGAAATTTCTGGTTGTCCAAATTTTGCTGTCTCTGAGGCAAGTACAAAATCACACATTAATGCGAGCTCGCACCCTCCCCCTAACGCAAAACCAGAGACAGCTGCAATAATGGGCGTGCGTATTTGGGAGAGGTGATCCCATTGTGAGAACCAGTCTAAATCATACATTTCTGTAAATGAATGTTGTTGCATTTCTTTGATATCGGCACCTGCAGCAAATGCTTTTTCAGACCCCGTTATTATAATGCATCCGATTTCCCGGTTATTATCTGCGATACGCAATGCAGAGAGCATTTCGTCTGCTAATTGTCTATTTAGGGCATTGAGAGCCTTTGGCCGATTTAAGGTAATCAGCATTATATTTTCGTCAATTTCCGTTAGTATCGTCTCAAACTGCATTTTGCTATATTCCTCTTTTATATCAATGGCATTTGGTCTGCCTTAGATGCAACAGATTTAAAATAGCATAACTGAAATCACCAGAAATAGATAAACCAAAGTTACGTAAATTACCGACAATAATTCTCTAAATTAATTTCAGACCAGAATAATCACCGTCATCAAAGAGCGCATAAGCGTTCGTTTTAAGTGTTGTAAGCAGCAAAAGAATGATGTTTAACACATATACTGACTATATTTATTTTTTTTGGAGATTTTAATGACTGCTTTCTGGTTGGCCCGCTCAAAAATTAACGACCCTGTTGCCTATAAAAGATATACCGACAGAGTGCCGGAAATCATTGCATCTCATGGCGGAAAAATACGAGCAAGAGGCGGTGATTTTCAAATTCTAGAAGGCCCCAAAAAGTTTGAGAGATTTGTGGTAATTGAATTTCCATCTCTAAAGGCTGCAGAAGCATGTTGGGCGTCTGATGAATACCAAGAAGCTGCCAGCAACCGAAAAGACGGCGCTGGCGAGGTAGAATTGGTTATTCTAGAAGCAGGCGAATTCACAAAATAATGATTAGGGCGCTAATCAAAATGCGGTTAGTTAGGTTTTAATGACATTACAGGCAGGGTTTCTGTTTCGTCCATTTCCTCAGCTGGAAAATTAAGCTCTACTGTTATTCCATTTGGATCCCGCACGAATATCTGTATTAATGTCGCATTTTTACCTTTTTGCTCAATAAAGGGCGTGTTGTTCTTTTTAAACGTCTCAATCATTTGTTTTCGGCCTGAAGCACGAAACGCAATATGATGAATAGGCCTGCCACCTTTTGCAATATCCTCTTCAGAGAAGCTAATAGGCGTATCGTCGCTGGCCTCAGGCTCTCTTGGTGGCACGATATGAATGATGTCATGATCACCAATATAAAGCCATGTCACCTCCACCTCTGGCCCAAAATCTGGGTGAGGTCCGACCCTCATTCCAAGGTTTGATACATACCAATCACAGCTTGCCTGATATGACTTTGCGACAATTAAATAATGTTCAAGATAAGATACTGGCATTAATCAACCCCTGCTTAAATCCAATTATAAGCTATAAATCCAATTATAATAGGGCATTGAAACACCCTTTTGTTATACATCACGGAATGATTATGGTTGAGCCAGTTGTTATTCCTGCCTCTAAATCGCGATGAAGCTCTATAATATTCGACAGACTCTCTTCTCTATCGATTGATACGTCTAACACACCGTCAGCTAATAGTGCAAAAACGGTGTTAGCCGACATTTGCAATTCCTCACTGGTGCCCACATAATTAGCAAGCGATGGACGGCAAAAATACAATGAGCCATTATGCTGCAGCTGCGACGGTGTAACGGCAGGCGCTTCTCCTGTCGTTGCTCCAAATGAGATAAAAAATCCACGCGGCGACAAAGAGTTAAGAGAGGCCTCAAAACTATCCCTCCCAACAGAATCATAAAGCACTGGAACACCTTTACCGTCTGTTATTTCATGCACCCTTTGTGCTATATTATCGCTCTTTCTGTCCAAAGCATACTCATAGCCAAACTTTAAGATGGAAGCACAATTTTCAGGGCCTGATGTCACACCGATCATGGTTGCGCCAATATGCTTGCCCCATTGACCTGCAAGATGCCCAACCCCGCCAGAGGCCGCATAGAATAAAACAGTCTCGCCTGCTTGAACCCGATAGGTTCTGCACAGCAAATATTCAACTGTCATTCCCTTCATCAAGATAGCTGCCGCAAGCTTGTCAGAGACTGTTTCAGGAATTTTTACAGCTCGTGCTGCTGGCAAAAGTCGATGTTTTGCGTAAGCGCCAAGATTAGGGCCATAACAAACCTGGTCACCCACATTCAAATGAGTAACCCCAGATCCAAGCTTAATAACAGTACCAGCTGCTTCCAGCCCCAAATGCATTGGTGTCTGCATTTTATAATATCCAGAGCGCTGATATACATCCATATAATTCAAGCCGATTGCTGTCTGCTCTATTAATATCTCGCCTTCAGACGGCTCTGCTATCTCAATTGTCTTGAGCTGCATTACCTCAGGACCACCCTGACTTTCAAGAATTATAGCGTGTGTTTTCATGCAAAACCATCTCCTTTGGCATATTTATAAAACACCGTAAAAACAAATCGTTAGAAGCAATACTAATAGCTGTTTGTCACCACCACTTTGATAGCATCATCTACTCTGTCTCTGGCATATCGGATTGCTTCAGGTAAGTCGTTCATATCAAATGTATGTGTGTGCACAAGGCTTGCCTCAAGTCTCTTTTCAGCCATAAACGCCATTGCACGGTGGGTTGCTGACTTACCCTCACCCCGTATTCCATATAGATAAATGTTATTAACCGCTAAATACCCAATATCAAACGTTACTGCATTTTTTGGAAAGGCTGCCAGACAGACCTTGCCGCCTCTATTCGTCATATGCACAGATTGATTTACAGTTTCTTCTGAGCCTGCACAATCAATAACGTAATCAGCGCCTTTTCCGGTAATTGCTTTTACCTCTGCTTCCACATCAACTTGTTTTGCATTAAGGATGATATCAGCGCCTAGCTTTCGTCCTATTTCAAGCCGGTTTTCGCGGGTACCTACAAGTATAACTGGTGATGCACCAAGTGACTTTGCAACTGCAACAGCAAGCAATCCAATCGGCCCAGGGCCAATCACAACAACAGATTCCCCTGCAACAAGGCCGCCAAGTTCGGTTAATCCATACATGGATGTACCAGCCGTCACCACCAAGGTTGCAACTTCATCACTCATATCATCAGGCACTTTGATCATGGTGTTGATATTATTGATGGCATATTGGCAAAAACCACCTTGGGAGGTAAAGCCATTGGCGCGATGGCCTTTATTCATATCCCCATAATTCAACCCGTAATTATGACAGGATGTATACATACCAGAACGACATCTTTTACATTGGCCGCAACCAGCGTGAATTTCAACGGTTACTCTGTCACCAATTTCAAATTCATCTACGCCTGGCCCTAATGCGGCAACCGTGCCCATATATTCATGTCCAGGTGTGAAATTTTTGTTAAAAGGATCCCCGCCTTCAATCAGTGCAGGTGTGCCATATTTCATCACTTCAAGGTCTGTTGCACAAATTGCGATTGCATCAATGCGAACAAGCACTTCTGCTTTTCCAGGAACAGGAACCGGCTTAGAGATTTGCAAAAGCTCTTCTGGATTTCCAAGCACCCAAGCTTTCATATGTTCAGGAACAGGCATCTTTTCTGAATATGTTACATCTGACATTTATCTATCCTATCGTTACTTTAAAATGATGCTTAGCAATCTGGCTAGATAGTCGGCTCTTTTAAGCGGTATCCATCTGGAATTTCCAGCGGTTCATTCTCTCCATCGATAAATTCAACCGTTGTGAATAATAATTCGGTATCACCGATATTTTCAACTGAATGAAGCATATATTCATCCCCACCATAATGAAAATGTCTGGTTTCACCTGCAAAATGATTAACTTCTTTAATTTCCCCTGATGAAAAATAATTACGAGCACGGCCATCATTATGTGAACTCCAGAAATAAGGGTTTACATGGCGGTGAAATGGACAGCGATAGCCAGCAGGCAATCTTAAATGCCATACCCTAAGCTGAGGCGTCTCTGACACTAAAATAGAGCCAACGCACCCATTATTATGGCTTTGCTTCATTTCTTCGATTAATTCTACAGGCCAATTTTTAAAATCATCTAAATTCTGAGATGTTTCAATATGGTCGCTTTTCCGAGTTACCTTATCTATCTGTCCATCCATTGCTATCCCCTCCTAATTCGCAAAAATTTCTGATAAACCAGAATATAGCTTTTGCTTTTCCTCTGGTTTTAATGGGCGCAATGGTGGTGCAAGCCGCTCCCAATCCGCATCTCCAATCCGATTGGCTTCTGCTGATTTCATTGCTGCCATTAAATTAAACCCGCCTATAAAACTGCGGGCTTCAACTACCTTTTTAAATTCCTTGCTGTCTGGTCCGTCAGGGGCTTTTATGGCGGCTTGAACAAGTGTTGCAAATACGTTTGTTGAGCCTGAAATAATACCCGCACAACCCGCATCAATTCCCTTAAAATAAAATGCCTCCGAAGACGGATAGACGTCAAAATCTTTCTCTATTCCGCCTGTGGCTTGCGCAAATGCGGCAGATTGTGAAAAATCACCAGACGAATCTTTTAAACCAGCAATAATAGCCCCAAATTCTTTTTTTAAACGCACTACCAAATCAACAGAGATGGGAACCTGCGAGACTTGCGGAAAATGATATAGATAAATACGCAATTTATCAGAATTAATAGTATCTATCATAAATGAAAAATAATCATATAATCCATCATCGCTAACGGACTTATAGTAGAATGGTGGCAGCACCAGCTGGTTAACATAACCATACTCCAAAGCTGCTTTGGATATTCGTGCTGCATCAGGCGTTGATGAATTACCTGTTCCAACCATTACCCTGTCGCAAGGAATACCCGCATCACAAAGCGATTTTGGCAAAGATACCCTATCTTCAATTGAAATAGAGGACCCCTCCCCCGTAGTACCAATTGGAGCCACCCCGTCACACCCACCATCTGTAAGTAAATAAGAACAATAATCAGTGAGTTTTGAGTGCTCAAGTCGATAATTCTTGTTAAATGGGGAGATAGCAGCTGCGTAAATGCCGCGCCTTGCTTTTGTCATTTTATTCTATTTCCTAAACACATTTATTCGATTTAGTTGGCCCGCACATCTTCGGCTATATAATAAGCAGAGACCGATACGCCCTCCATGATAAAGGACCATTATTATAGCGTTATGTCATCGTCAGATAAAGCATACACACCAGATCTCTCTCTGCCAATATGGTATATTTTTTTCTGCTCAATAAGCACATTTAATCCCCGATATAGTGAGGGAAGTGGAATCTTAGCTGTCAATGGATGTGTTTTTATATAATCAATATAAGCACTTCCACTATGTTCTTCTGCAATTAGTATAATGGATGCAAGAATGAGTTTCTCATTCTGTGAATTGGCTTGTAACTCTAAATGTTCTTCTATCTCATTTAAGGCCATCATCAGATAGCTGAATGAGCGTTTCGTTTCCATGTTATTTTTCACTTTTAGATGTCAAACCAGTTTAGATTTTTCCAACCCTCTATAATAGTCAATCATAGTCAATTCAGTGATTTTCGCAAATAAATTTATTTGAGGTTTCTCTTATATACTATTCTAGCTATTAATAGGGGCGTATGTAATTGCCCACATTAGAAGGTTAACAGGGACGAAAGCAACATGGATAGAGTATTACTTCTTGGTTCTGCACCTAACAGCATCATTGCCAGACATTGGGATAACAAAAATTTTGATAGAATAGTTGCGATAAATAATGCCTGGCAAGTACGTGATGACTGGAATGATTTAATCTACCCGCATGACTTATTACCAGAGCGCTTGCCGCCTATCGTTACTGAAAACCAAAACCTTGTTGATGAGGAACATTTTGTGCCTGCGCAGAATAAATATGGGGGATTTATTTATGCTGGCGGCACCATGGCGTTTACGGCAGCATACTGGATATTAGACCATTTTAAACCAAAGCAAATAGCGTTTATGGGATGTGATATGCATTATCCCAAAAAAGGCCCCACCCATTTTTATGGCACAGGTGAGCCTGACCCATTGCGTGATGATATCTCATTAACCTCTCTTGAGGCATGTGCTGCCAGATTCTATGTTTTAGCCTTACAGCAAGGATGTGAGAGCGTGAATTTATCACAGCTACCATCTCGTTTGATATTCCCGCGCGCAAGCGAAACCAGAAGTGAATTATCTCCGCAATTTCGAAACCTTGACCAAGCGGCGGTAACAGACGCACTAGCCCTCGAAAAAGAGCTCGGTTATTTTGTGTTAAGCGGCAGATATTGGAAGGTCGCACGCATAATCGACAGAAAACAGATGCTTGAGTTAGACAAATTATGGCTAGCTGCTGTCCCGTCAGTGCTAACACAGCACCTTTAATTGCCAGAAGTAGGTGCTGGTATAGTTTCTGGAAGCTTCTAATGGTTTTTAAGACGCTACTTGCTCATAACAGGATGTATCCATAAGCGCAGGTTAGTATCCGTATCCTGCTGAACCTGTTTTGATGAAAGTACCATTATTCAACTCTTTAATCGCCTGTTGTAGCTCGGCTTGGGTGTTCATTACAATTGGCCCATGCCATGCAACTGGCTCCTTTAAAGGTTTTCCTGAGATAAGCAGGAACCGCACGCCTTTTGGCCCGGCATGTACTACCACCTCATCCCCTCTATCAAACAACACAAGGGTTCTATTTCCAGAGAGGTCCCTTATCTCTACTTCTCGTCCGTCATACTCTTTTTCGACTTTTACGCCAACAGGGTTTGAGGCACCATCAAAGCGCGCACTGCCCTCGAAAATATAGGCAAATCCCTGACGATAAGTGTCAAAGGGAAAGCGCTTGCTCATTCCAGCAGGCACAAATATATCCAAATAATGCGGATCTGCTAAAATATTATCAACAGGCCCCTTCACACCTTTAAAGTTACCAGCAATTACCTTGATTTTGCTGCCATCATCTTCTTCCAAAATGCGTATTTCTTTTGATTTTATATCCTGATATCTAGGGGTCGTCATCTTATCTGCAGAAGGCAGATTTGCCCAAAGTTGAAAACCATGCATATGGCCGTTTTTATCTCCTTTTGGCATTTCTTGATGAATTATGCCTGAACCTGCTGTCATCCATTGAATATCGCCATCAGATAAATCACCAAAATTACCAAGACTATCTGCATGCGCAACTGTTCCCTTCAGCACATAGGTAATTGTCTCAATCCCTCTATGCGGGTGCCACGGAAAACCCTTGCTATATTGGTTTGGATGATCGTTTCTAAAATCATCCATCATTAAAAACGGGTCAAACGGTTTTGTATCACCAAATCCAAAAACACGATGAAGATGAACGCCAGCGCCTTCCATAGCAGGGCGCGCAACAGATGTTTTTTTAACAGGTCTTATAGACATTTTTGAAACTTTCTTTTTTTATAACTTAAATTTATCTCAGGTGATTAGAGGTTTGCTTACACTCTATATTCAGGCTTTTACTTATCTGGAAGCGGAATAAACTCATCGCTATCACCGGGGGGAAGCTGAAAGCGTCCTTTCTCCCATTCGCCGGCCGCCCAGTCTTTTTTAGCTTGCTCAATTTTCTCTTTCGAAGAGGATACAAAATTCCACCATAAATATCGCGGCCCTTCCAAAGTAGCGCCTCCTAGTAAGATTAATCTTGCACCCTGCTCGCCTGCTGTAAGTGTGATTTTATCTCCTGGACGAAATACCAGCATCCTTCCAGCTTCGAAAATCTGACCTGCAACAGATATCTGCCCTTGCATAACGTGAATTGCTCTATCTTCATGTTCATCTGGCAGGGGCATACTGGCTAATGCTTTAAGGCTTACATCTATATAAAACATATCTGAGAGCTGTTCGACAGGTGAGCCCCCACCCCAAGCAGTGCCTGCAACCAAGCGGGCAGCAATACCGCCATCTTCAATATAAGGCAGGCTAGTCTGCGTGTGATGGGAGAAACTTGCTGTTCTATCTTCTTCCTTCTCAGGCAAGGCAACCCAGCTTTGTATCCCAAATAATGTATGCTCAGACGAGCGCTCACTAGCCCCTGTGCGCTCTGAATGGGTAATTCCGTTTCCAGCAACCATCCAATTGGCATCTCCTGCCATTATTTTCTGCAACGTGCCAAGAGAGTCTCTGTGTTCTATAGCGCCTTCCAAAAGATAGGTTAAGGTGGCAAGCCCGATATGAGGGTGGGGTCTTACATCAATTCCCTGATTTGTTAAAAACTCAGCAGGGCCAAAGTGATCAAAAAAGATAAAAGGACCTACCATCTGTTTTTGTTTGGTTGGTAATGCACGGCGCACCTCAAACCC
>JADHOL010000035.1 GCA_016779005.1 Alphaproteobacteria bacterium | reverse complement strand
CAAGCTAATTCGTTATTCTTGTAGAACATCGCTTTGCAAAAGGCAAAGCTAAAAATAACTTATATTAAATCAAGCAAACCCTAAATACAGATCTGTTTAAATTTATCAGAACTAAGAGAAGCGCCACCAACCAAAACGCCATCCACGCTTGCAAGCGACTTAATGTCTTTTGCGTTATCTGGGTTAACAGAACCCCCATATAAAACTGTCCTCTCTTTGGGTGGGTTCGCGGTATCTTTAAGCAGTGTTTTGATAAATTGATGAATAAGATCAATTTCTTCTAGTGCTGGGACAAGACCGGTGCCTATTGCCCAAACAGGCTCATACGCAATGATGTAATTAAGATTAGCAAGGCTGGCATCATTAAGAACAGACAGCTGATCCTTCAAAATCTCTCTGGTTGTTCCCTCAATATAGTGCTGATGCATCTCCCCCACACAAAAAATTACCTTTAGGCCAGCATTATGTGCTGTGCGTAATTTATCCGTTAGAAGTAGATTATTTTCAGCATGATATTGGCGCCTTTCAGAATGACCCAGAATCACCCAATGAGCGCCAGTGCCCGATATCATTTGAGCGCTTACTTCTCCTGTAAAGGCTCCATTTTCATGAGCACTGCAATCCTGCGCTCCACTTTGAATAGATGTATTTTTACACCTATCCGTCACGTCGCTTAAATATATCGTCGGAGGACACAGAATTAGGCTAGAACCATCTGATAAATTGGGAAGAATATTATCTTTAATTTGAGATAGAATAGAGTTCACAAAGTCTTTATCTCCATTCATCTTCCAATTTGCTGCGTAAATCATTTACCTCTCCTACAAAATGCGCTTTTTAAGTCTGTATAGATTTATTACAGAAAATATACGAAAAAATTACAAAATTAAAATTGCCTTTGGTTTAAGCTCTTTTTATAAAAAAAATCCTGTTTTTATCTGTAGCTTTGACGTTATGTTAAAGCCCTGTTAGAAACGAGCTTAGTGAATTATTCAACCAATAGATAAAAGGGTTATCGAACTCTATGTTACAATCATTGAGAACAGGCTCAAAATCGCCATTTATGAAAGTCTTTTTAGTGTTTCTTGCAGGTGGTTTTGCCATTTGGGGAATAGGTGATGTGTCAACTGGCTTATTTGGCCCCGGAGACAAAGCCATAAAAGCAGGCTCACAATCTGTATCATCTCTAGAGGTCGCGCAGGAATTTGATTTCATCAGGCGCGCTCAATATAATGGTATTTCAACAGGAGATGCTATTCAATTCGGCTTGTTAAATGATGTGATTTCAAGAATGGCTCGAACTACATTATTTGAGGCAGAAGCTGATACATTAAACATCGTATCAACGCGTGAAATGCAAAAAATTGCCTTGCTTAGACAAACTGCATTTCAAGATGAAACTGGCGCTTTCTCTCAGGGTAGGTTTTTGCGCGCATTATCGCAGGCAGGACTTAGCGAAGATGCGTATCTGCAACAGCTCGACAAAACCATTCTATCACAGCAAATTGCTGATACGGTTTCTATGGGGGCAAAATACCCAGAGCGCATATCTAAAGAGTTTGCCAAATATGAATTAGAGCGCCGAACAGCTCAGCTTATCAGTTTCGATATTAATCCAGAGGAACAACCAGTGCCTCAGGATAACGAACTGCGCGATTGGTTTAATGCTAATTCTGATGCGTATGATGCAACCGAGCTGAGAGATTTAAGATACCTTTTAATCTCGCCTGAAGCTCTTATCGACGAGGTAGAGGTAACCGATAATGAAATGCAGGAAGCGTTTGAGCAACGTGGTGATGAATTTGCAACACCAGAGAGGCGCGTTGTACGCCAGATGGTGTTTGATACAGCAGAGCAAGCATTAGCGGCAAGAAACGCCATTGATTCTGGCACAGACTTTACAGAAGTTGCGAATAATCTTCTTGGATTAACACAAGAGGATATCTTTCTTGGGGATGTTACCTATAACGATGTGGGTGCAATAATGGCAGATGCTATTTTTAATGCAGAAGCTGGGGAGCTCATAGGCCCTACCGAATCTTTGTTTGGTCATAATCTTGCTATTGTTGATGTTATTATTTTGGGAAGCAGTGATTCATTTGAAGATGTAAAAGAAGAAATAGAAACAACATTAAAGAATGAAAACGCTATTGGTCTTGTTTATGACAAACTAAATACAATAGAAGATGCGCTTGGAACAGGGTCAACACTTCAAGAGGTTGCCTCCGCAAATGGGATTGAGATCAAAACCATTATCGGCGTTGACCAACAAGGCAATAATATTGATGGCAATCCGTTCCTCGGCTCTGAGGGCGATATTATATCGCTAGCTGAATTTCTTGAAACAAGCTGGTCCACTGAGTTAGGTGAAATCAGCACAGTTGTGGACGCAGGCAATGATAGCTATTTTGTAGTAGAACCAACAGCTGAAAGTGAGGCAAGAAAACGGACTTTTCAAGAAGTCAGAAACCGTGTTTTAGCGGATTATAATCTTGAAAATGCGATCACTGCGGCAGAAGCAAAAGCCAAAGCACATTTGCGCATTGGCCCCTCTATTTTCAACGATACGCCGGCTACAACACCATTTCGTCGCTCCGCTGTTGGACTTGACGATGCTAATGCACGGCTAATCGCTCAGACAGTTTTTGAGCAACCCGTTGATGCGGCTAAGATTGTTGAAACTGGAAGCGAGATATTAATCGTTAGAACAGCTGAAATATTACCTGCAACTGAAACTGAAGTTACAGATACAGCAACATTTTATTCATCTCAATTAAATCAAGCAGCCTCTCAAAATATTTCAGAAGCACTTTCAGCAAGATTGTCAGAAAGCCATAAATTAGAGCTTTACCCAGGGATGGTGCAACAATTATTGTTGGGACAAAGCAACCAATAACAAAATGGGTGTATCCAAGAAAAAAAGTTAGGTATCGGGATGAATAGCAACAATTCACACCAAGAATTCGAGCCGTTTTTAGAGAATTATACACAAGGCAAAAGTCAGATTTGCTACCGTGTATTGCTTGCTGATACACAAACTGCCGTTGCTGCTATGCTCAAATTATCACAGCAGGATTCTTATTCTTGCTTACTTGAATCTGTCGAAGGCGGAAAAGTTAGAGGTCGGTTTTCTATCATCGCGATAGAGCCTGATTTAATTTGGCGCAGCAGAGATAATTTGGTTGAGACAAACCGAAACCCCACTGAAAATCCAGATGAATTCTTGTCTGAGCATTCCCAAAACCCACTTGAGGATCTGCGTGCGGTTTTAGCTGAAGGTAAAATGGAAAATACACTTCCACTCGCGCCGATGGCATCAGGATTATTCGGCTATTTCGGTTATGACATGATACGCCATGTTGAGGCGATACCTGCACATAATCCTGACATTTTATCCCACTATGATAGTGTGTTTATAAGACCTTCTATTGTGGCCATTTTTGATAGGCTGGAAGATACCATTACCCTTGCTACACAAATACGATATGATGCTAATAAAACTGCCGAAGATGGCTGGAAAAATGCACAGATGCGCATTGCAGCCGCTGAGCGCAAATTAAATTCGGCACTCGAAAGTGATGCGCCTGATAAAAACTTAGAAAAATTCAAGGATGTATCTGCTAATTTATCAAAATCTCGATATATGGATATGGTAAAAGCTGCTAAAGAATATATTACCAATGGTGATATATTTCAGGTTGTTCTGTCACAGCGATTTTCAATACCATTTACATTATCACCTATGGCACTTTACAGAAGCTTACGGCGTTTAAACCCCTCTCCTTTTTTATATTGTTTTCACCTTAAAAATCTAGGCATTGTAGGCTCAAGTCCAGAAATCCTAGTCAGGCTTCGTGATGGCGAAGTTACAATAAGACCCGTTGCTGGCACCCGAAAAAGAGGAGCAACAGAGCAAGAGGATCAAGAAAATGCAGCCAGTCTACTCGCAGATATAAAAGAAAGAGCAGAACATTTAATGCTTTTGGATTTGGGACGAAATGATGTTGGCAGGGTAAGCACTCCTGGAACCGTTCGTGTGGGATCAAATTTTGAAGTGGAATATTATTCTCATGTAATGCATGTCGCATCTGAGGTTCGCGGCAGGATCCGCCCGGAATTTGATGCCATCGACGCCTTAATGGCTGGGTTTCCAGCTGGCACAGTGTCTGGCGCACCGAAAATTCGAGCCATGCAAATTATTGACGAGCTCGAGCCTGACAAGAGAGGCATCTATGCTGGTGCCATTGGTTATATTGGTGCAGCAGGCGAAATGGATACCTGTATCGCACTTCGCACAGCTATTATTGACGGCAACCAGATGCATATTCAAGCTGGCGCTGGCATTGTATATGATAGTGACCCAGAATCAGAGTATGAAGAGTGCCAGAATAAAGCACGTGCTATTATAAGAGCAGCTGAGGATGCCATTATACTTGCCAAACAAAGCCAATGACACTCGCCACCCTTGTTAGTTTTTCCATATTTGCCCTGATGGCAGCTATTACGCCTGGTCCGAATAATATTATGCTCGCCGCTTCTGGGGCTAATTATGGATTTAGGCGCACCCTGCCTCACATTATCGGAGTTTGTTTTGGATTTGGGTGTCTTGTTATTGCAGGAGGGTTAGGAGTTGGACGCTTTTTAGAGACCTTCCCACAGTTTTTTTCTATCTTGAAAATGCTTGCCTTATTATTTTTGCTCTATCTTGTCTGGAAAGTAGGAACCGCATCTTCGCCAAAATTATCGCCTGATGGTAAACCAATGCGATTTCACACAGCCGCTCTCTTTCAATGGGTTAACCCCAAAGGTGTAACTGTAGTGATAAGCGCAATCGCTGCTTATTTAGAAACCGCTTCCAGCATTTGGCAAGCACTGCCCGTGATGGTAATCGTTTTTGTACTGGTTACAATAATTAGCGCTTGCCTTTGGGCTTTTATCGGAAGCGCTATTTCTGATTTTTTATCTAACAGGCACTACAGAATTGCCTTTAACGTAACAATGGCGATTGCCCTTTTCCTATCTATGTTGCCTGCCATTTTATCTATCTGATATAGTGACTGAAACCATAACAACTAAAAACATAGCGACTGGAAATCCAAATATTCAGCGATAGATTGTGAAATGGTCGGAGTGGAGAGATTCGAACTCCCGGCCCTCTGGTCCCAAACCAGATGCGCTACCAGGCTGCGCTACACTCCGACAAACTGTTTTATATATATAAGAGGACACAATTCCAAGCATAATTAACAACAAATAGGTAAATTTTTTGCAGATAGTAAAGCGCCTGGTGTAATCTTGCGTATTTCTGACTGTCCGGCATTGATTTCAAGCACATATTGTACTGGTAATAGTGACGATATAATACGCAACGACCCTTTTTGTGCGCCCTCTTCTATATGAACGACACGGTAATCTGAATCAATAAATAATATATCCAGATTAATAAGTGTGTTTTTCATCCAAAACTGACGAAGTGAACTGGTATTCCACATAAATAACATGCCTTCATCATCCGCTAAACGCTCCCTGAACATTAATCCTGTGGCTTTTTCAGCTTCGCTTCGTGCAAATTCCACGTTAAATTTCTGCAATTTGCCGTCAGTTGTTGCTATCTCAACCTGTCCTTTACGCTCAAATAATGCAAAAGAGAAATTGGGATAGAATAAAATAATCGCAAATAAAAAAACTATTAGGTTTAATTTGATAGAATGGTGTTTCATTTTTTATCTTATTTACATTTTAAGATGTAACAGACGAGAAGAATGCAGCTATACATCATTATTGTCTATCATAAAGCCTTGAAACCCATCTCTCTGGAACATTCTTCCCCAATCGGTGCGGGAAATGCAAACTCTCCAGCACTGAACGTGATGCTGGCACACATTCTGTGGTGTGCGGGTTTTGACCTATCATTAATCCCCATACGCCTGCCCATGCACGTGCGGTTGTGAAAGGGTTATACCCCCCGCCGCCCAGCACAAGAATAGGAATTTTCAAATCCAAGAAAGCAGACACAGCAGACCAGTAGCCATGATTGGAATAACATAATCCAGATTGAGGATCCTCCTCCAAACCATCAGCCCCAGCCTGTAACACAATAAAATCAGGTGCATAATCCATTAAACGCGGCAGAATATTATGGGTTAGTGTCTCGTTTAAATCGGCATCATTAGCGCCTCGTGGCAAAGGGTAATTATGCGCATTTCCGCCACCAATATCGCCTTTTCTGCCAGTACGCGGCCATCTATCTTCCTCGTGAATAGAAAATAAAATCATTCTTTTTAGATGACTAAAATGATCTTGAACACCATCTGGATGATGCGCATCTATATCAATATAGGCTATTTTCTTAGAGGTGTTTTTATATAATGTTGTGAGCGCTATGGCTGGATCATTAACAAAGCAAAATCCGTTTGCTGCGTCTGGGAAGCCATGATGTGTTCCACCAGAAGGATTAAAAACACTAGTATGAATACCTGATATCAGATAATGCGCAGCTGTTAGGCTTGCCTTGGCTGCTGTTGCTGGCCTTCGGTAAATCTCTGGATAAATGGGGTTTGAGTGGGTTCCAATTTTGTGTCTTTTAGAGCGGATCTCATCCAATGCCTGATTTTTCTCGGCGTCAAGCAGGGCATCTATATATGCCCTGGTATGAAAACATTCTAATTCTTCTGCGGTTGCTGGTGGTACTGCCTCGAAATCTTTATCTGGCAGCCATCCTTGCGCTCTACAAATATCAATAACGGGCCATATGCGCGGTATATTCAAAGGATGCCCAGAACCATAGCCAGAGCCTCTGAAAATGTCACTACCAAGGAAAACTGTCACCTGCCAACCTGTCAAACTGTAAGAAGAACGATACTCATCTCGATATCGTATTATGAGAAGAGATTTACAAGTAGCAACACACTCATTAATAATGCAAGCAATGCAATGGCCGCTGGTCCAGGTGCAACAGGCCCTGTAAGCGGATGCTGATATACATATAAGGTGCCTGACATAATCTTCTTTGCAGAAGAGACAATAATATTATTGCCCATTACAGATAGTTTATTGGCAGCTGCTAATACGGGACTTCCCATCCGAGGAATGAGCCTGCGATATATCCAATCTGAATTAAGTACAGTTGATACGATCTCTGGAGGATAAAATCCAAACCGCATCAAGAATGTAAATGCCAGCATCGCAAATATAACCAGTTGGAATTGGCCAACAATATGACTTGCATCATAGGGCTGATAATCAAGACTATAGGGCAGTATCTGATAAAATTGTGTTGGCATCACGCCGATCGCGATACACAAAACACTGGCGATGGCCATTGCCGCCAACATATTAAAAGGCGCTTCTTTAGGGCGCAGCCCGCTATCATGACCAAAAAAGGTAAAATATGGAATTTTAATGCCAGAATGATGTAATACCCCAGCTGAGGCTGCAAGCAAAACTAAATACACAAATACCAACCCTTCATATCCAACAGCTTTCATTATTACAGCCTTAGCCGTAAATCCGCTAAACAAAGGGAATGCTGAAATGGACATAGCACCAATAATACAAAATATCATTGTTAGTGGCATCGATTTATATAAACCGCCAAGTTCCGTTGCCTTGGCTGTTCCAACTCTATACATTACCGAGCCAATGGACATAAACAGCAATGCTTTATAGATGATATGGGCAAATGCATGGGCAACCGCCCCATTTATTGCCAACTCGGTGCCAATGCCGATTGCGACAATCATAAATCCAAGCTGATTATTCAAACTATAGGCTAAAACCCGCCTTAGATCATTTTCAATAACCGCAAAGAAAACCGGAAAAGCAGTCATTGCAGCGCCAATCCAAATAAGATACTCTGTACCTGCAAATCCTCTTGCAAATGCATATATGGCCAGCTTGGTTGTGAATGCAGAGAGCATTACTGTGCCAAGAATTGTGGCCTCTGGATACGCATCTTGTAGCCATCCATTTAAAAGCGGGAACGCAGCTTTAATACCAAAAGCCAGAAAAATAAGCCAGGTGCCAAGACTGCCAAGCTCCATGGCTCCAAATGCTAATGATCCAACCTCACGCCAATACAAAGATGCACCCGCAAGCAGCATTACCCCTGATGCCACTTGCACAAGCAAATACCGCATGGCTGCTTTGTTAGCACGCTCAGTCCCACTTGCTAAGATAAGAAACACAGAAGTAATCGCAGTTGCTTCCCACCAAATAAATAGCGTTATTAAATCACCTGCATGAACAGCGGCTATTGCAGCACCTGCATATGCAAGGCCTGCTGTATGTTCCATTGCCTTTTTCTCATGCCAGCCATAAATGACATTCAAAGCAGCTGCTATGTGAAATATAATACCAAAAGGAAGCGTTAAATTATCTGCATTATGTAGGATTAACTCCTGACCTAAAACACTCACACTCCAATGAATTCCAGCTCCGGCGGACAGGCTGAAGGCTGATAATGCTATCGCCCCAAGCATAAAAATTTGTCTAATATGATGCGGCAGATAGGGCACAAATACAGCCGCTATAATCATTAATATTCCAGGAGTAATATCAGTCATAATAATCCTCCTTTCTCATTAACAAATGCCTAAGGCCGATGCCAACAACCACAATAAAAACAGAGGCTGCAAATCCATAAATAGCTGGAAATAAGGGCAAATCCTCAAGCGCAATTTCGCCATGGCGATGCACAAAAAATTCAGCAATGATAAGTGTTATGCCAATAACCACCAATGCAATGCTGGCATAATTGCCCATCTTTTTCAGGTTTGGATTTAAATTACTCATGGCATCACCATCAGGGTTGTAAGAGGTCTTACCCAGTCTATCGTAAAGAATAAGGATAGGCTTATCATTGCGGTTACTACAGGCGGTATAATCGTTAAAATATGGTTTTCAACATGAACTTTTTTTATCGCCGGCTTGAAAAACGCACGGGCGCAAGGCTCCAGCAAATAATATACGTTTAACAAGGAAGAGATAGCAAGCACCGCAAGCATAAGCGGCATTCCAGCATCCACCGACCCTGCCATAAGCAAAAACTTTGACCAGCTTCCCCCCATTGGCGGAATGCCAATAATGGACAAGGATGCTAGAAAAAATGCGATAAAGATAAGTGGCAGTTTAGGACCTAACCCATCTAATTCCGAGATTTTTTTGATATGAGCATTTACGTAAATCGCACCAGCACAAAAGAATAACGTAATTTTTGCGGTTGCATGCATTACAATATGCAACGCTGCTCCTTCAGTTGCAGCTGCTGTTGCCAAGGCGGCACCCAGAACAATATAAGAAAGTTGTG
Source organism: Alphaproteobacteria bacterium (assembly GCA_016779005.1). Lineage (GTDB taxonomy): Bacteria > Pseudomonadota > Alphaproteobacteria > Puniceispirillales > Puniceispirillaceae > UBA5951. The sequence goes on along the minus strand of JADHOL010000035.1, from coordinate 5,815 downwards.
AAATCGTAGAATAAGCAAGTCTGGCTTTTAAATCATCTTTGGTAATGGCAATGATAGAGGATGCTAAAATTGTAAAGGCTGCCAGCCAAGCAAGCCACACAGCACTGCCAGTTGTGTTTAGAAAATCAATACCAAAAATATATACTGTTATTGTAAGAACAGAAAACACACCTGCCTTTACAACGGCCACAGCGTGAAGAAGCGCCGAAACTGGCGTTGGCGCAACCATCGCAGCTGGCAACCAGCGATGTATCGGCATTAAGGCCGCCTTTCCAATGCCAAATGCAAACATGGCAAGCATGACAGATACCAAAAATGGCGGAAAGTCAGCAGGCAGAATCCCGCCTTTGGTAAATTCTAGCGTACCTGAAACAGTCCAGACCCAGAAAATTGCGGGCAAAAATAGTAATAAGGAGGTAGCAACCAGAATCCCCATATAAAGCCGACCTGCGTTTCTGGCCTCTTTAGTCTGGCTATGCGCCACAAGTGGATAAGTTGAAAAGGTTAATACCTCATAAAAAATAAACAGCATCATCAGATTGCCAGAGTAAGAAATTGCCATTGCGGCATGAATGGCAACCGCGTAGTAAAAAGCAAATCTTGTTTGATTTTTCTCCTTGGCGCCTCTCATATAACCAACAGTATAAATAGAGGCCAAAATCCACAACCCAGAGGCTACAAGACCAAATAAAGCGCCAAGGGGCGTAACCGCAAAGCTAAAATCTATACCAGGTGCTATTTGCCATAAGGTAATCGATACCGTTTTGCCATCCATTATGGCAGATGCAATAAAAATAGCAGATATAAACGTAATTAATCCACCAACGGGTCCGCATATATCACGAATATTCTCCTGGTTGGAGAACACTAACACCGCCAGTGCTGAGAGCAGTGGCATTACAAGACTGATAGCCAATAGGAGTTGCAAATCACTCATTTATCTTGCTCCGATAAGGGCATTTGCAGCCCCTATTCCCGATGAAATTACCTCACCGCTATAGACGCCAAATATCATGATCACGCCAACCATCAACCAAACCGGCAGATAGGCTGATGCAGGTTCTTTGTCACTTTTCAGCGGTTGCACTGGCTCCTTTAACCACATAACTTCAAATATCTTCCACAGATATAACACAGACAACACACTGCTTAATGCAATTAGAGCCACGTAAAAGCCGTTCCCTGTTTCAAAAATGGCTTTGAACAAATAGAGCTTTGAGATGAACCCAGCTGTTAGCGGAACACCAATTAAGGCAAGCCCTGCCAGCACAAAACCTGCAAAGGTTATTGGCATCTGCCTTCCGACACCCTGCATAGATGACATTGTAGCTCTGGAGCCAATGCCTAATGCAAATATGCCAACGGCCATAAATAAGGCACCTTTTATCAAGGCATGATTAATTATATGTATAAATCCAGCTGAAATACCAGAATGGCTATTAAGCGAAAATGCAAAAGTGATATATCCGATTTGTGCGATAGAAGATAACGCAAATAGACGTTTGAAATCTGACTGATAAATAGCCGCTATCGTTCCATAGAAAATAGCAAGAACAGAAACCGGCATTAATATATATAACAAAAAGAAATCAACTAATTGCGTTATATCTATAAAAATTCCAAATAACAGACGGGCAAAATAATATATCGCAACCTTAGTAGCAACGGCTGCTAGAAGCGACGATACTGCAGATGGCGCAAAGCTATAAGCCGCAGGCAACCAGATATGCACTGGAAACACCCCTGCTTTTACCATTATACCAGCGAGCATGAATGCAAGCCCAGTTATCGCAGCCTGGTTAGTTCCTAACTCATTAAGCCTATCTGTAATATCTATCAGGTTTAATGAGCCAGTTGCAGCATATAAATACCCAACACCAATTACGTAAAATGTCGCTCCAATTGCCCCAATGATGAGATAATTATAAGCCGCAAGCAAAGCGCGTCTATCCTGACCAGCCCCAAGTGCGATAAGGGTAATCGAGCTTAAGGCTGAAATTTCCAAAAATACAAAAAGGTTAAATGCATCTCCAGTCATCGCAAGGCCAAATAAACTTGCAATCGCCAAAAGCCAAACTGCATAGGCCTTTGGTAAATCTTCAACGGCTATTTCGCGCGCTAACATGGTATAAGCATACAAAGTTGCTATTACAGAAACAAAGGCAACCAGCAACACCAGATAGACATTAGCGCTATCTAATACAAAGACGATTCCCCATGGTGGCTCCCAGCCGCCAAAGGCATAACTCAAAGCCTGAGTGGAGGATATAATACCAACCAGCTCAACCGCCATATAAAGACAAATCAGAGTAGTAAAAAATGCAAATCCCCAAGCAATTCTAGCAGAAGGTAGAAGCGATACCACAGCAGATGCCAAAAGAGGAATGGCAACAAGCAATGCAGGAATGTTATCTAATATCAGCATTATACCGCACTATCTTCTTTACTATCTTCAATTTGTATATCTTTAAGGCCATCTTCTTTTTTAAGTGCCAATAATTTATGTTCTTCTATCGATTTAAAGGCTTCTTGTATTCGCACCACTAATGCTAGCCCAAGTGCGTTGGTGGCAACTCCAACCACAATAGCGGTAAGTATAAGAACATGGGGTAGCGGGTTTGAATATACCGTATCTTCAATGCCTGTCAGTATAGGGGCTGTTCCCCCTGACACCTTACCAAGAGAGATATAGAAAATAAAAACCGAGCTTTGAAAGATGGATAGACCAACGAGCTTTTTTATAAAATTCTGGTTGCTAATAATGATATAGAGACCTGCCATCATTAGCATAATAACAATAATATAATTCCAATATAACACGATTAGATTGATACTCATTTGTGTGGTTTAAACCCCGCAAAGGCATTAAATAATCCAAGCATAACGGCAAACACGGTTAATCCGACACCTAATTCAACAATGATTATCCCTAAATGTTGCGCTTTATAAATTTTATAGGCAAACGGACTATAATCCAAATAATTCGCGCCAAGTAGGATTGAGGCAATACCTGTACCGCCAAAAACCAAAACCCCTAGCGCCATAACCGAGCGAATAATCCAGTCAGGCATAAGTTTTCTGCCTTCTTCTAGACCATAGATCATAGAGTAAAGAATAAAAGCAGCGGCAACAATAACACCAGCCTGAAATCCCCCTCCAGGTCCATAATCTCCATGAAATTGGACATATAGACCATATATGATAATAGGCCCGAACAAGATTTTGCTGACGATTTTGAAAACTGGATTATCACGCATCTCTGGTCTCCTCATCAGACTTTGCAGTTTGATTATCTGACGATGTTGCAGATTGCTTAAACCGCATAGAAAGAGTAGAGCCCGTCAGCAAAATAATTACACCTAAGCCAGCGGTAAACACAACCACTGTCTCCCCTAATGTATCAAAACCCCGATAGCTGGCTAATACATTGGTAACTACGTTGGGAATATGAAATAAGGGATAGCTCTCTTCGATATAGCGTGGCGCAACATGAAGATGTGCAGGAGCATTCGGATCGCCAAATTCAGGTAATGCAAAAGCAGCGATTATAAGCATCAATCCAACAATACCGCATAAAAACAAACTCCAAACCGGATATCGTGTTTCATGTGCCTCTTCGACTGGTAAATAGCGTAATGCCGCCAGAAATAGAATGGTCGATATCCCAGAGCCCACCGCCGCCTCTGTAAAAGCGACATCCACAGCATCCATATTTACAAAAATTGCGGCTGCCGTTAGCGAATAAGCGCCCGACAAAGCCACAATTCCTATAAGGCGCCTTAGACGCATAATATAGAATGTGATAATGACCAAAAGCGATACCAGAAAAACATTGACCCAAAGCTCAATCATTAGGCTCTCCTGTATCGTCAGGCTTGCCCTTTAAGTTCCGTGCCTTAGGCTCTACGCCAAATTTATGTGCCATCATTGCTATCGCATGCCCCGAAATGGGGCTGGTAAAAAATAGAAAGAAAACAATCAATGCTAATTTAGCAGACGTAAGAGACAACCCCGCCTGAAGCATCATCCCCAATACAATAAAACCAACGCCTGCTGTATCGATTATTCCAGCGGCATGGATTCTGCTATATACATCTGGCAATCGCAACAAGCCAAGACTTCCGGTGATAAGTGCTACCGTGCCAATCACAAAGCACAAGATAGACGCGATATCTAATATCAAGCTCATACCACATCCTCGTCGCTGGTATCTGAGCTACGATAAAACCGAAGGATAGCAAGGGTGCCAAGAAAATTCAGCACGGCATATAAAATTGAAATATCCACAAATTCTGGTCTGCCTAATGCAAACCCATGCAATGAAATGCCTAAAATGATGATTGTGCCGACGCTATTTACAGCTAAAATCCTATCAAAAGCAGAAGGTCCGCTTGCAGCTCTTGCAACAAGCATTACGATACAAACAGCACAGGCAATAAGAACAGCAACAAACATCATAACGCCAGCTTCGTTACTTTTTTATCCATAGTGCCAGAGCGCACATCATCACCCATCTCAGCTGTTAGCGCATGCACAAGGAAAATATTCTCATTTATCGAAACTGTAACAGTACCCGGGGTTAGCGTTATAGAATTTGCATAATTCGCAAGTCCATTTTCATCCTTCTGAGTTGCCTTTACTGAAAAAATCTCAGGATCAAATTTGTTCATCCATATTGCTTTTGCAGTAGCAATATTTGATTTTAAAATTTCACCGCCAAGCCATATCCAATAGACAGGAACCTTTACAAACAGCTGCTCTGGCTTTAACTCCCCATTGAAAAAATTACTGTTCCATGCAAGAAAAACAACAAATATACAGCTAATAGCACCAAACCAAAGCAACAAGGGTGTATAGTGACCAGACAGCACAAGCCATAAGATAATCATCAATCCTGTATAAGCTATTACAGACAAACCAGATGTAGCATGTTTCTGTTTTGATGCTTTGGGTTTCATGATGTGTGCATTACCTACTTTTAAGCCAAAACCAACCAGTTCAATTAATGCCACTAGCTTAACGTTTATGCATTGATAAGCAAGATTGATCTGTGTTTTTTTAAGACAATTTTATATTTTTAAATAATATGACTTATTCTATTTTAGATTTTTATGAAATACTGTTGAAAGAAAATATATTAATTCTTTTTTAATTCATAGTTTTTTACTATATTGTCTAAAATTTTTATGAAATCGGGGGATTAATAAAATGGATTCGGAAAACAAAAAACAGCGTCCACCAAATGTTCCAGAGGAAAATGTGTATAAATCGGTTCACTGGTCGATTATATTGGCCTATGGCATTGCCGCTGCTGCTATTTACCTTTTATTATCATCTGCAACCTAACATTTTCTTTAATATCTTTAGAATTTAATAATACATCATACACATGATATGATTTTATTATGGGCTTAAAAAGGTCGTTACAATGCAAGATATATATCAAGGCCAGATATTAGATCTTGCTAAATCTGCAAGGCAGTCAAAATCTATTTCCAAGCCGACCCATTGGGGGGAAAAAAATAACCCCGTTTGCGGGGATAAAGTAACTATTACTCTAGTTGTTGATAAGGCAATTATCAGTGATGTTCATTTTGGTGTTCGCGGCTGTGCATTATGCGAGGCAGGTGCAGGATTATTGGGCAAAACGATAATTGGCAAAAACATAGATGATTTGAACAGGTTAAAAGATGACATGTCTGACTATCTTTTAAGAAATCAACCTGCACCAGACAGCGCTTCTTTATGCTTTGAGCCTGTGAAAAAAATCAAAAACAGAATAACATGCGTGTTGCTAGCATTTGAGGCAGCATCA
>JADHOL010000034.1 GCA_016779005.1 Alphaproteobacteria bacterium | reverse complement strand
GTCATGATTTAAGTACCTCTTGAAAGTGGTCTGAAAGAAAATGTGCATAACCAATATGTTATTTGGCCAAGCGTGCTAGGTTATAGTAATAAAGTTTTATTCTGTAAAGTATAATCCCCTATTTCTAATGATTAGCTTTACTAGATTCGCCAAAGTAGGGGCCAGATTCGTAAAAGCAGGTTGTAAAAAAATTTGAAGACAGCTTGATAATGTGATAATCCTTGAGACGTTCAATACGCTGATTGGGAGAGTCTGTTATAGATATGATACTGTATTTTATGGCAGCGCCGAAGGAGCACAAGCCTCATAATCTCTCAGGCAACAGGGCCAATCAGAGTGAACAGTCTGGAAAGTAACCGTAAAAGGTTCACCGACGGGGATAACTAAGAGCGCGGTAAAATCGCATTCTTGGGAAACTCTCAGGTACAAAGACAGACGAGGTGTATTTTTATTGTCGTTTATCGGCATTCATACACTTTGGAGTCTTTGAAAATGAAATCTATTGCGATTATTGGTGCTGGTGTAACAGGGGTTACCACCGCTTATATATTAAACCAGCTTGGATATAAGGTGACTGTTTTTGAAAAACAGCGCTATGCGAGTGTTATGACATCCTATGCAAATGGAGGGCAACTTTCTGCAAGTAATGCGGAAGTCTGGAATCACTTTGGAACAATTTTCAAAGCAGCCTCATGGCTTTTTAAGAAAGAGGCGCCGCTTAAGATGAATTATTGGCCAGATGGGCATAAGATAAGCTGGATTAGCGAATTTTTGCTACAAACAAGGAATTACCGAAAAAACACTATCGCGACTACAAGAATAGCGATCGAGTCACGCAAACAAATGCAAAAAATCATAGATGATGCTGGCATAGATTTCGACAAGTCAGATTGTGGCATTTTGCATATATATAATAGTCAGCGTGAATTTGATCATGCTCATAGAGTTAATGCGCTATTGGCCGAGGGCGGCCTGGAGCGTCGACGTCTTTCGGGAAGTGAAATTCTGGAAATAGAGCCGAGCTTAACTAAGAAGTTTGTTGGGGGATATTATACCAAAACAGACTCAACAGGTGATATTCATAAATTCACCTCTAATCTAGCAGATGTTATTAGTACACGCGGCGTTGAGTTTAAACTTTGGACAGATGTAACAGACATAAAAACATCTACCCATGAGGTTGAAATTGTCTCTCAAACGCACGGCTTGGAAGAACGAGCTGATAGGTTTAATGCTGTCGTAATATGCGCCGGTGTCGCTAGTCATAAATTCGGGCGAAAATTAGGCGACAGGATTAATATCTATCCCGTAAAGGGCTATTCAATCACGGTGCCATTATCAGACAGCATTGCACAACAAAAAGCGCCAATGGTAAGCTTGCTTGATGATGAGGCTAAAATAGTTACATCAAGATTAGGAAGAGATAGATTTAGAGTTGCCGGAACAGCAGAAATCGCTGGGTATAATCTTGATATTGTGGATGCACGTATCAAGCCTCTAACACTGTGGGTGGAATGTAATTTTCCAGAGCTTCCATCTAAGGATATAAAACCATGGGCAGGTTTGCGACCAATGAGACCTAATATGATCCCTCTTGTTGCAAAAGGCAGAAAACCTAACATATTTTATAATACTGGACATGGTCATCTTGGATGGACACTTGCTTGTTATACAGCGAACATGGTAGGCGAATTAATCGCGAATTAATACATGCAGCAGATGCATAAATTAGGGTATTAAATTCGGTAATAAAAAAGCTAGGGGTTAGGCAAATTTCATGACAGCGAATCAAAATCAGCTTAACATCACCAAACCCGATGATTGGCATTTGCATATTCGAGATGCAGAAATCATGAAGGCGGTGTTGCCTGCAACCTATCGATGGGCATCAAGAGCGATTATAATGCCAAATCTTGTGCCACCGATTGTGACAGGTGCGGATGCGCGCCTCTACGCAGACAGAATTAAAGATAGCATCGAGTCTGGGGCAGAATTTGAGCCCTTGCTTACCCTCTACCTAACACAAGACACACAATCAGAGGATGTCATAGCGTCCTATCAACAAGGAATAATCAAGGCAGTAAAATTATATCCAGCTGGTGCAACAACCAATTCACAAAATGGGGTTGCAGATATTAAGAAAGTATATCCAGTTCTAGCAGCGATGTCAGAGGCATCTATCCCATTATTAATACATGGTGAAATAACAGATCCACAAATCGACATATTTGACAGGGAAGCTGTTTTTATTGAGCAAATTTTAGAGCCTTTGCGACGTGAATTACCAGATTTAAGAATTGTGATGGAACATATTACAACCAAGCAAGCAGCCTCTTATGTTGTTAACGAATCACGAAACCTTGGGGCTACTATTACCCCTCATCATTTGGTTGTGAACCGAAATGTAATGCTTGCAGGTGGCATAAGACCTCATTATTACTGCCTGCCGATTTTGAAAAGAGAATCTCATAGGCTTGCATTGATAGACGCCGCAACAAAAGGGGATAAGAGGTTTTTTCTTGGCACTGACAGTGCGCCTCATTTAGATGGCGCTAAAATTGATGTTTGTGGCTGTGCAGGTGTTTTTAATGCCTCTTTTGCCATTGAGATATTAGCCCAATTATTTGATAATTTGGGGGCATTGGATAATCTGGAAGGGTTTGTAAGTCTCCATGGGGCGGACTTCTATAGGCTACCTTATAATAAACAGACGTTAACCTTGTTCAAATCAGATACTATGCTGGAAATGCCAAAAACACTTCAAACAGAAGAAGGCAATATTACGCTGTTTGATCCGCAAATGCCTGTTTATTGGCATATCCAGAGTTAGACAGGCTGATTTCTGCTTGTTGGCTTGTTCTAATCTGTTTATAGTTTCAGCTAGTTTAACGATATCCGCGCTCACAAGGAGAATAAGATGAGATTTGGTTTTATATTGGCTTTTTCTGGCTTTGTAGCAGTGAGTGGTCATACCCTCGCTGAAGAAAGTTTAAATGTCTATAATTGGTCCGATTATATTGCAGAAGACACAATTGCAAATTTTGAGGCTGAAACTGGGATAAAAGTTACCTATGATATGTATGATTCCAACGAAGTATTAGAAGCTAAAATGCTTGCCGGTTCTTCTGGATATGATCTTGTTGTGCCTACAGCTGATTTTCTGGCTCGCGGGCGTGAGGCTGGGGCGTACCGGGATATGGACTTGTCCAAAATTCCAAATGCTTCTAACCAAGATTCTGAGATACAGGATCAAGCCGATAAGATGGTCGGATCAGATTCTGCTGGATTAGTATATATGTGGGGGTCTACAGGTATTGCTTATAATGAAGATATGATAGCAGAGCGACTTGGCGATAATGCGCCAACCGATAGCTGGTCGCTGCTCCTGGACCCTGAAAATGCGGCAAAACTAGAAGATTGTGGCATTGCAATTCTTGATGCCCCAACCGATGTATTGCCAAATGTTATGACCTATCTGGGGTATCCTGGAACATCGACAGATAAAGCCCATTTCGAAGCTGCAGGAGATGCGTTGTCAGCCATTCGACCCTTTCTTCGATATATTAATTCAAGCCAGTCGATAAATGATATTGCCAATGGTGATATCTGCGCCGCTATAATGTGGTCAGGCGATGCGTTTCAGGCAGCTTATCGGGCAGAAGATGCAGAAAATGGACATGTGATAGATTATTACATTCCAGATGAGGGCACCAATCTGTGGTTTGACGTCATGGCAATTCCTGCGGATGCAAAAAACATAGAGAATGCTTATAAATTTGTTGATTACATGATGCGTGCTGATGTAGCAGCGGAGAATGTAAACTATGTTTGGTATGCAAGTGGTAACAAAGCAGCGATGCCAGATATTGATCCAGATATTTTATCTCATCCAGGCATTTATCCAACCGAAAAAGCAAAAGAGAAGCTTTTTGTAACACCTGTTTACGATGCAAAGACGGATAGAATAGTAACGCGTGTATGGAACAGATTTTCTGCAGGTAATTAGACGAGAGCAGAAATCAGAATTTTAATTTAGTAATGGACGCCACCTTCAATCTTACATGAACGTGGCTTTCTTTATTTATAAATTGGAAGTGACGGCATTGCCATATGACCCCCTTTATTAGAATTCAGAATATTTCTAAAAAATTTGGCAAATTATTGGCAGTTGATGATGTTTCTTTTAATTTAGAAAGAGGCGAATTATTTAGCCTTTTAGGTCCATCTGGATGCGGCAAGACAACCTTATTAAGAATGCTGGCAGGGTTTGAGAAACCATCAGAAGGGTACATTGAAATTGATGGTCAGGATATGGCAAATGTCGATCCAGCGGATAGACCTGTAAATATCATGTTTCAAAGCTATGCGCTTTTCCCCCATATGAGTGTCTCAAACAATATTGCTTATGGCTTAAAACGTGCATCACTTCCGAGCGATGAAATTAAGGCACGTGTTGAAGAATTGCTTCGGCTTGTTCACCTGTCTGGAATGGGCGCACGCAAACCCTCAACGCTTTCAGGTGGGCAAAGACAGCGCGTTGCGTTAGCACGTGCCCTTGCAAGGCGCCCTAAGCTGTTATTACTAGATGAGCCGCTTGCCGCATTGGACAAAAAGCTTCGCTCAGAAACGCAATTTGAACTTGTTAATATTCAAGAACAACTTGGCACAACCTTCATAGTAGTAACACATGATCAAGAAGAGGCGATGACCTTGTCTACTCGAATTGGTGTGATGGATAACGGAAAATTAGTTCAAACGGGCACTCCGAACGAGATATATGAGAAGCCTGAGACACGTTTTGTGGCGGATTTCGTTGGTGATATAAGCTTTCTTGAGGCAACAGTTATACAGCGGGCTGGTAAATATTGGCTAATGAAAGCAGCTACCCTAATTCACGCCACCGGTAGTAGTACATTGACATCTGGGATGAAGGTAAGCCTTGCTATCCGGCCTGAGAAAATAACCCTCACCTCACAGCCGACAGGCCAGCTCAATGAATTTCCGGTAGAAATTGAAGATTGGGCATTTTATGGTGCTGGAACGCAATATAAAGTAATTGGGCCAGACGGTATCAAGTTAAAAGTATATCAGTCCCATAATCAGCCAAGCCAAGCCAATCCAAGGCAGTTAGAAACAGGTTTTGTTCACTTCTCACCAGATGCAACATTCATTCTAGAAGGGTGAAGAAATGCACTCCTTCCTTCAAAAATTTGGACGATTGCTTGTTATCTGGTTGCCGTTGGGATGGCTTGGTATATTTTTTATGCTCCCTTTGGTGGAAATGGTTAACGTCTCTTTGTCAGAGGCAAGGCGAGCAGTGCCGCCCTATAACCCTGCCTTTCAAATTGGTAAAGATGGCATCTCCTTTCAGCCAGCAGTAGATAATTACTTGCTAATATATGAATATTGGGAAGATTATTTGTGGCCTGCGGTGAATAGCGTCAGGTTGGCTTTTTTCTCGACCTTATATTGTCTTTTATTTGCGTATCCGATGGCTTGGTGGATAGCGCGCTCGAATAAATCATTGCAACATATTCTGCTGGTATTGATTTTAATGCCGTTTTGGACATCATCGCTTCTTAGAATGTATGCTCTGATAGGCTTGTTGAATCCAAATGGCGTTATTAATGATTTTCTAATATGGGCTGGGATTACTGTAACGCCTATTCAAATGATGCAAACAGATTTTTCAATTTATTCAGGCATGATTCTTACCTATTTGCCATTAATGATACTGCCGTTATATGCCTCTCTTGTGCGGCTAGATAATTCGGTATTAGAAGCGGCAGCTGACCTTGGCGCAAAAAATTGGGATATTTTTCGAACCATAATTCTGCCTCTTAGTATGCCTGGCGTAATAGCGGGTTGTCTTTTGGTCTTTATTCCTGCAGTTGGAGAGTTTGTTATACCAGCTCTCTTGGGTGGCCCAGAGCAATTAATGCTTGGGAAAGTCATCTGGACAGAGTTTTTTCGTAATAGGGATTGGCCTGTTGCAGCTGCTATCGCCATCATACTTATCGCAATCATCATATTACCCATTGTCTATGCAAGGTATCAGGATAAGGAGAGTATAAGCTAATGCGTAGTACTGTTCCGTTATTGGTTAAATTATTAGCCATTGCTGGATTTGGCATTTTATATATTCCGGTCATGATGATGATGATTTATAGCTTTAATCGCGGTAAACTTGTCTCTGTCTGGGCAGGCTTCTCTACTAAATGGTATAAAGAGTTGTGGTATGATGATGTTTTGCTTACCGCTTTGTATAAATCATTACTAATTGGATTTAGCTCAGCTACGATTTCAACGATATTTGGATTATTAATCGCAATTGCCTTTGTGCGTTTTGCACATTTTAGAGGCAGATTATTTTTGAGCCTTGTTGCAAGTGCACCTTTGGTAATGCCAGAGGCAGTAACGGGCTTATCAATGTTATTATTATTCATCGCAATGGAGGCAAGCTTTGGCTGGCCGTCAGGGCGAGGTGTGGATACCATAATGATTGCGCATGCTACTTTTGGGATGTGTTTTGCAGCTGTCGTCATTCAAACAAGATTGCGTGATATGGATAAATCCCTTGAAGAGGCGGCAAGAGACCTTGGTGGCAGGCAGCCATTTGTGTTCCTATCTATTATTCTGCCTCTTATTCTTCCGTCCATTATTGCGGCTTGGCTATTATCATTTACCCTAAGCTTTGATGATTTAGTGATTGCCAGTTTTGTAAGTGGCCCTGGAAGCTCAACACTCCCTATTGTTATTTTTTCCAAAATACGACTAGGCGTTTCACCAGAAATTAATGCCATTGCAACCCTAATGATTTTAACGATTTCTGCGCTCGTTATGATAGGCAGTTTTCTGGTATTACGGCGAGATGGCAAAAAATAATCCCCCCTAAAAAAACGCCGAAAATAAACTTAATTGATTACCATACCACCTAAAATCATACATTATACATCTTTTAACAACGCGCTATTTAATGTAAATCACTAGAAACGATTAAGGGGCTACCGCCATCATGATACTTCATAACCATACGCCAAAAGAGGTTATTGCCCGTTCTACTGCAAAAATCCTATTAGATATTGAGGCTGTTCACGTTAATGCAAGTGAGCCATTTGTTCTTACTTCGGGTGCGAGAAGTCCAGTCTATATTGATTGTCGCAAGCTGATATCTTTCCCGCGTATAAGAGCAGCTCTGATGTCTTATTCTGTGTCTTTGTTAGCTGAAGCTGTTGGGGTAGAATATTTTGATTCGATAGCAGGCGGCGAAACAGCCGGCATTCCGTTTGCGGCTTTTCTTAGTGAGCGGCTTGCACTGCCGATGCAGTATGTCCGAAAAAAACCGAAAGGGTTTGGCAGAAACGCTCAGATAGAGGGTCATCTAGAAGCTGGTGCAAATGTGCTGTTGATGGAGGATTTAGCAACAGATGGGGGAAGTAAATTTATGTTTGCAGATGCGCTTCGCTCTGCAGGTGCGAATTGCGACCATATTCTGGTGATATTTTACTATGATATATTCTCATCTGCTCAGAAAAAACTGGCAGATCATGGTCTTTATTTACATTATCTTGCAACTTGGTGGGATATATTAGCTGAACTAAAAGCGTCTGGAAAATTTGATGAGACGACCATTACATCTGTTGAGGCTTTCTTGCATGATCCAACAGGATGGTCAGCTGCTAATGGCGGAACAGACAGCTAAAAAGGCATATAATAGTTATGACTATCTTTAATCTCGGCTCTATTAATTTAGATTATTTTTATAGGCTGCCACATTTAGTATCCGCAGGCGAGACGTTGGCAGCCAATGATTTTAACATAGCGCTTGGCGGCAAGGGCGCTAACCAGTCTGTTGCACTTGCTAAAGCGGGTGCAGAGGTGTTTCATATTGGCGCTTTTGGGCAAAAGGATGCGCTATATTTGCAAGAGATGCAAAATGCAGGCGTGAATCTTGATTTTGTTGCTTTGTTAGATATGCCATCAGGACATGCCATTATAATGGTAGATGATAAAACAGGCGAGAATCAGATTATTTTATCGCCATCTGCGAATTATAAAATCGAGCAAGAACAGATAAAAAAAGCACTTCAAAAAGCGAATTCGTCTGATTGGGCGCTTGCGCAGAACGAGACTTGCCTAGTTGAGCCGTTTTTATCACTTGCTAAGCAACAGGGTCTTAAGATCTGTTATAGCGCGGCGCCTTTTGTTGCAGAACAAACAGCCGGCCTTCTCCCTTTAACCGATCTTCTGATTGTAAATGAGGGAGAGGCGGCGGCGCTGAGTGACTATATTGAAAAAGATATCACCACACTTGGATTGCCTCATCTTATCATAACATTAGGCTCGAAGGGTGCTCGTTATAGGGGCGAGCAAGGCTGTTTTTCAGTGGCGCCTTTTAAGGTAACTGCCATCGATACAACAGGCGCAGGAGATACCTTTCTTGGCTTTGTGCTTGCTAGCCTAAGTGACGGGCAGACAATGCAACAGGCTATGAGATATGCGTCAGCCGCAGCAGCATTGCAAATCACAAGACAAGGTGCTTTGCCGGCCATTCCGTCATGGGCGGAGGTAACTAGTTTTTTGCAAGATAATTCATAAGAATACACAGATTGGAAGCCCAAATAATGAAAGCCCAAATAATGAAACCTCAGAAAATAATTATTGATACAGATCCAGGCATTGATGATGCCATGGCGCTTCATCAAGCATTTGCGGATAGCAGATTAGAAGTGGTTGGACTTACCACCATTTTTGGCAACGTATATGTAGAGCAAGCAACACGAAACGCGCTTTGGCTTGCAGAACAAGCAGCGTATGAATGCAGTGTTGCTGGCGGCGCGTTAACGCCATTGGTTCAAGCAATGAATACCCCTGCCTTTTTTGTTCATGGAGAGGAAGGGTTTGGCAGTTTGACGGACATTCAACCCTCGCAAAAGCCAGATCCAAGGCCCGCACATATTTATCTGTCTGAAACAATAAGAGAGCATTCAGGCGAAATTATTTTATGTCCTGTCGGGCCTTTAACGAATATCGCAAAGCTGCTTGATTACGATCCAGAAATTGTAAACCATGTTAAAAAACTGGTTATAATGGGAGGGGCTGTTCAAGTCCCAGGGAATGTAACCTCATTTGCAGAAGCAAATTTCTGGAATGATCCTCATGCCGCAGACAAGGTTCTTGGTGCAGATTGGCACATAGATCTAATAGGCCTTGATGTAACTGCAACAATACAGTTTCCGCCTGATGTTTTTTCACAAATTGCTAAAGCATCTCCAAGAATTGGAGGTTTTATTTATGATATCTGTGAATTCTATATTGATTTCTATGAGAAAATCGTTGGAAAGCGTGTGTGTCTTATGCATGACCCGGCGGCATTATTGGCAATTTGTGATCGTGATATTTTTACGTTCCAAAACGAGCCGCTATCTGTCATAGTTGAGGGAGAGGAAGTGGGTAATTCGATTGTTAGTGAAAATACGTTACGAAGAGCTGTGAGTGTGGCAGTAGGGGTTGACGTGGATGCAGCTAAAAAGCGTTTTATGGCTATTTTAGAGCAAGCTGACACCGCCTTCGATAAGAGAGTAAACAGCTAAGGAATAAAACAGGATATGCAAGTTCAAACAGTAAGCTATACTGCCAAGGATGCAGCAGAAACCCTAACGCGCTCTCTGCATGAAACAGGGTTTGCGATATTAGAAGATCATCCTATTAGCTCTGAGCAAGTGCAGTCAATTTATGATAATTGGGGTGCCTTTTTTGCAAGTGAAGCAAAGCATGAATTTCTAAGAGATATGGAAAAGCAAGATGGATATTTTCCGTTTCGGTCTGAAAACGCAAAAGGCGTTGATTTAAAAGATCTAAAAGAATTTTATCATGTGTTTCCATGGGGCCGTGTTCCTCCAGAATTAGAGGTAGAAACCCGAAAATTATATAATGATTTGGTTAGCCTTGGATTAACCTTATTAAAATGGCTTGATAGCACCATACCATCTGATGTGCATGATATTCTCTCAGAACCTTTAGATGAAATGATGCACGGCAGCCAGCAAAGCTTGCTTCGCATTTTACATTATCCACCTATTCAACAGGATGTAGAATCAGGGGCGATTAGGGCAGCAGCACATGAAGATATAAATCTAATAACACTTCTTGTAGCGGGCTCTGAGCCTGGCTTGCAAGCACAGGATAAAGCTGGAAAATGGCATGATATTTCCTGCGATCCAGGGATGATCACCATTAATAATGGAGATATGCTTGCTATGGCGAGTAATAATTATTTTCCGTCAACACCGCACCGTGTGGTAAACCCAGATGGAGAAAATAATAATTCACGTTATTCTATACCTATGTTTCTACATCCAAGACCCGAGGTAATGTTGAATAACGTGCTTTCAGCAGAAGGATATCTGCTAAATCGACTAAAAGAAATTGGATTAAAATAGGTAAAGAGGTAAATTATGTCACGAAATAATCTTTTATTGATAGTTGGCGTCATTGTGGTGGCGGCAGTTATTATTTTCAATCTCGATATGGAGGTTGCAGATAAAGAAGAGACTGTAAGTTTAAAGCCGGCTGTTGTTTTTGATATGGGCGGTAAATTTGATAAATCCTTTAACGAGGGTGTTTGGAATGGGGTAAAGAAATTTACCGAAGAGACAGGCATCGAAGTAATGGAATTTGAAGTAACTAACGAGACACAGCGTGAGCAGGCAATGCGCCGCATGGTTGACAAGGGCGCAACGATTGTACTTGGCGTCGGATTTGCACAGGCAGATGCGATTTCTAAAGTAGCGGCAGATAATCCAGATGTTCAATTTTCAATCATTGATGTTGGCTGGCTAGATGCGCCGAACTTGCGCCAATATGTATTCAAAGAACATGAAGGCTCGTTTCTAGTGGGTGTTGCTGCTGCAAAGGCATCGCAAACAGGTAAAGTTGGATTTGTTGGTGGTCAAGATATCGGCCTTATCAGCAGGTTTGCGTGTGGATATGTAGGCGGCGTAAAATCTATTCTTCCAAATGCAGAAGTTTATGAGAATATGACAGGCTCTACTCCTGCGGCTTGGAATGACCCTGCAAGAGGAGCTGAATTAACACGAAGCCAGATTGATCGCGGCGCAGATGTGGTATACCACGCAGCAGGCGGCACAGGCGTTGGTGTAATTCAAGCAGCAGCTGATGCAGGCAAGCTTGCGATTGGGGTTGATTCAAACCAAAACGGGCTAGCCCCAGGTTCTGTTTTAACCTCTATGCTAAAGCGAGTGGATGTTGCGGCTTATGAGACATTCATGGATGCAAAGAATAATGCATTTACGTCAGGTGTTCAGGTACTTGGTATTGCAGAAGGCGGTGTTGACTGGGCTCTGGATGATAATAACAAGTCACTTATCACTGCAGATATTAAGAGTGCTATTGAGAAAGCCAAAGACGGGATTCTGTCTGGCGATATCGTAGTGCACGACTTTTTAGCAGATCAAAATTGCCCTTATTAAATAACGCTTAGACGTAAGTTTAATACGGTGAGTTTAAACATAACCAAACAAAACGGCGGCGAATCGCCGCCGTTTGCTGTTTCATTGAAAGATATTTGCAAGCGTTTCGGGCCAGTGCGCGCGAATGATTCTATCAGTTTAGACGTCCTGTCTGGAACAATCCATGGAATTATTGGTGAAAACGGCGCTGGCAAATCCACATTAATGTCCATTTTATATGGATTTTATCAACCAGATAGTGGGCAAATAGAATTAGACGGCATTTCTTCTGCATTTAAGCAACCCTCCGAGGCTATAGCCATGGGAATTGGCATGGTGCATCAGCATTTTATGCTTGTTCCAAATTTCACAGCACTGGAAAATATTATTCTTGGGGCTGAGGGTCAAAAAGGTCTTAGAACGGGTCTGCAGCTTGCAAGAGAGAAGCTGCAAGAACTATCCCAAACCTATGGGTTGGAGGTTGAATTAGACAGCATCACAGAAGAGCTGCCAGTTGGAATTCAGCAAAGAATAGAAATTTTAAAAGCCTTATATCGCGGTGCTAGAGTGCTTATATTAGATGAGCCAACGGGCGTGCTAACACCTCAGGAAACAGACCAGCTTTTCGAAATCCTGAAAGCTTTAAAATCGGAAGGTGTTACTATCCTTCTGATTACGCACAAGCTTCATGAAGTGATGGCTATTACCGATGTTGTGTCTGTTATGCGCCAAGGTAAATTGGTAGCTCATACAAAGACCAATGATACATCGCCTGAATGGCTCGCAGAACAAATGGTCGGCAGGTCAGTTCTTGTAAACTCACAGTTTGCGCCCGGAAAACCAGATAAAATAGCATTATCGGCGCATAATGTATGTGTAAGTGATAAGCGCGGTTTTAATAGTTTAAAGAGCGTATCGTTTGAGCTTAGTGAAGGCGAAATACTGGGCGTTGCCGGTATCGCAGGTAATGGCCAGTCAGAGCTATTATCTGTTCTCTCAGGAATTATAAAACCAGCAATAGGTGCGTTTGCAATAGGGGAAAACCTGTTTAATTCTTCTCAACCAGCTGACCCAGCCTTCCTAAGGCAACTAGGCATAGCGCATGTTCCAGAAGATAGGCATGCAGAAGGGCTAATATTGCAGTTCCAGGCGTTTGAATCCTCTGTCTTGGGTTATGAGACAAACCCAAAATTAGGACGTAATTTGCTAACAGATCCGAATATTATTAAGGAGCATTGTTCCGAGTTAATGAATTCTTTTGATGTTCGCCCCCCTAATCCAAAACTATTAAGCAGTCAGTTTTCAGGCGGAAATCAACAAAAACTGGTTCTCGCGCGTGAAATATCATCGATGCCAAAAGTGCTTCTTGTTGGTCAGCCAACAAGAGGCGTTGATATTGGTGCAATTGAGTTTATCCATAACACCTTGATAAAAATGCGCGATAGGGGCTGTGCGATACTCCTTGTATCGGTTGAATTGGAAGAGATATTAAGTTTGTCTGATAGAATAATGGTGATGAATGCAGGTGAGGTTGTAGGAACGGTAGATAAGCTGGATGCTACAAAATCAATGCTTGGTAAGATGATGTCTGGAATTGCCACTGGTGCTGCCTCAGCCAGTAGTGCCTCAGCCAGTCCTGAATTGACCATTCCTAACTTGAAGGGTGGCATGTAATGCAGACATCGCGTCTACCTGCCTATGTGGATATCCTCATAATACCGTTTCTCAATCTATTAACGGCATTATTTGTAGCAGGCATCATTATCGCTATTATCGGCGAAAACCCGTTTACCGCTTTATCTGTTATGCTTAAAGGAGCCTTTATCTATAAGGGCGGCCTTGGCTATACACTTTTTTACACTACCAATTTTATTTTTACGGGGCTTGCGGTTGCAGTGGCGTTTCATGCAATGCTGTTTAACATTGGCGGTGAGGGGCAAGCAGCAATGGGCGGTCTTGGAATTGGTCTTGTAGCACTCTCTTTAGGGGGTGTTATCCCAGCGCCATTTGTTATTCTTCTTGCCATTATGGGCTCAGCTTTATTTGGGGCCTTTTGGGGTGTAATACCAGGTTATCTGCAAGCTAAGCGTGGTAGCCATATTGTTATTACAACCATTATGTTTAACTTTATTGCGTCTTCGATACTAATATGGCTGCTGGCAGGAATGCTTATGGCGCCAAACCAAATGTCGCCAGAGACAGTGTCTTTTGCAGATGGGGTGATGCTGTTTAAAATACATGAGATCTTAAATAGCATGGGGTTTTCTGTTGCACGATCACCATTGAATATATCATTCGCTCTTGCGTTACTATGTTGTTTTGCGGTCTGGGTTTTAATTTGGAGAACCAGACTGGGATACCGTATCAGGGCAACTGGATTTAGCACCAAAGCTTCTACTTATGCAGGCTACCGGCCTGAATGGATTATCATCTTGGTAATGGCCATTTCTGGCGGTCTTGCAGGGATGATGGCTGTTAATGAAATCCTTGGAGTGCAACATAGAGTGATTTTGAATTTTACATCTGGTTACGGATTTACAGGAATTGCGGTTGCCTTAATGGGCCGAAATCACCCTGTTGGTATCATATTCGCAAGCTTGTTGTTTGGCGCTTTATATCAAGGTGGTGCAGAGCTTGATTTTGAATTTCAGACAATTACACGTGATATGGTGGTGATGATTCAGGGGCTTATAATTCTGTTTTCAGGCGCTCTTGCTTATATGTTTAACCCTATATTAGAACGTTTTTTTAGCGCAAATACACCCCAGAAGGAAATGCTCGATGGCTGATTTCTGGTTCCAGTTTTTGCTTGCATTGGACTCAACATTACGAGTCGCAACGCCGCTGATATTTGCTGCAATGGCGGGTATTTTCTCAGAACGTTCGGGTATAATTGATATATCCCTTGAAGGAAAAATGTTAATGGCAGCCTTTGTTGCAGCAGCGGTTGCTTATGGGACAGGCTCCCCATGGATTGGGGCACTTGCTGCAATTATAGTTTCTGTTTTAGCTGGTTTGTTGCATGGATTTGCGTGTATTATTCATCGGGGAAATCAGGTTATTTCTGGGCTTGCTATAAATATTCTTGCCTCCGGTCTAACCGTTATAATTGGCATCGCACTATTCAGACAGGGCGGTCAAACACCAACATTACCGAAATCAGCACGGTTTAATTCAATTGAACTCCCTTTTGCGCAATATGTTGCAGATAATATTCCTATTTTGGGTGTTGTTTACAAAGAGCTGATTTCAGGCCACAATATTCTTGTTTGGCTTGCCTTGGCGAGTGTTGGCATAACCTATTATATTTTGTTTAAAACAACGTTTGGCTTAAGGCTCCGTGCGGTTGGGGAAAAGCCAGAAGCACTTGATTCTGCAGGTATTTCAGTATCAAAAATGCGATTCCAAGCGATTATAATTGCGGGTATTTTATGCGGTCTAGCAGGGGTTTATTTATCTACGGCAACAGGGGCTGGTTTTGTTAAAGAAATGACAGCTGGTAAGGGGTATATTGCATTAGCTGCAATGATTTTTGGAAAATGGCGGCCTGTACCAGCTTTATATGCATGTTTAATGTTTGGGTTTTTAGAAGCAGTTGCTGCCAGAGTACAAGGAGCAGAATTCCCTATTATAGGTGAAATTTCATCTGATCTTCTGCTTGCGCTCCCTTATGTTTTAACAGTTGTTCTTCTTGCTGGTTTTATTGGCGGGGTCTCGCCGCCACGCGCAATTGGACAGCCCTATATTAAGGAGCGATAATTCTAAATGCTCACACAAATTGAACAGCGTTTATGCGATGCTGCTATATCCGCAAGACATAATGCGTATGCGCCCTATTCAAAATTCAAGGTTGGCGCAGCAATATTAGATGAATTTGATAATATTCATTTAGGTGTTAATGTTGAAAATGCTGCCTATCCTCAAGGAAGCTGTGCAGAGGCTGGCGCAATATCAGCGATGATTGCATCAGGCGGCACCAAGATAAAACGCATAGCGGTTAGCGGTGCAGGAACGCAATTATGCACCCCTTGTGGGGGGTGTCGGCAGAGAATTCGTGAATTTGCGAATTTGAAAACAGACATTTTAATCTGCACTGATACACAGTTTAAAAAACGCTTTAATCTGGAGATGTTACTGCCAGCTTCATTCGGTCCTGATAATTTAATCTAAATTTTCAGATTAGCCAAAACAGATTTGTTAACGCCAATATTGTCTTGCTAATGAGGGATGTAAATAGGCTGGGGCTATTCGGTGCCATAAATTCTATCGCCGGCGTCCCCAAGCCCTGGTAGAATATAGGCGTTTTCGTCTAATTCCCGGTCAAGCGCTGCTGTAATAATCGGAATGTCGGCATGTTGTTTATGAAAATACTCAATACCCTCTGGCGCAGCTACTAAGCATACGAATATTATATTTTTTGCGCCATCCCGCTTTAAAAAATCAGCGGCTTGGACAGCAGAACTTCCTGTCGCAAGCATGGGATCAACAAGGATGATTTGCCTATCTTGGATTTGGTCTGGAAGCTTTTTAAAATAGGGTTCTGCTAAATGCGTATCGGCATTTCGTTGCATTCCAATATATCCAATAGGCGCTTCTGGAAGTGCGGCTGATAATGCATCTGCCATTCCGTTTCCTGCCCGAAGGATGGAGACAATGCATGGAAAAGGATAGACCAGCACTGCCTCGGTTGTCTTTTCCATTGGGGTTTTGATTTCTGTGTTAGCAACATGCAGATGGCTAAATACCGGCCAGCTCATAACATGACCTAGCTCTAATAATGTCTTACGAAACGCAGGCGAAGCTGTATTCTCATCTCGCAAAATTGCAAGTTTATGAGTAACTAACGGGTGATCAAGTACGGTTACAGAATTCATAGAAAATGTTATCCATTTTTTCAAAGCCATTATCAAGATGAATATCACATGAAATAACGTTTAGCCTAGATTTTAAAAAATTAGGTTGTTACGTATTACGGATGCTGCATATGTCCTCTTGTTTTGATAGGATAATGCCAGGTAAATGGTTAGGTAAATTGGATGGCACATGTGTGCGAATAGAGAGTGAAATTGGCTAAATTATATTTTTCTTACTCAGCAATGAATGCAGGTAAATCAACAATTTTATTGCAGGCTTCTCATAATTATCAGGAAAG
>JADHOL010000033.1 GCA_016779005.1 Alphaproteobacteria bacterium | reverse complement strand
GTTACCTGGAATTCTTCTTGCTGCATTCTTTGCTGCTTATAATATGATTACCGCGAAAATGAACCCTTCAATTGCGCCTGAGCCTGATACATTAGGTGATGTATCGCCTCTCACAAAAGGGCAAGTCTACTCTGGTGCTGCTATTGTAGGATTAATCATGCTTGTTCTTGGCGGAATTTGGGGTGGTTTTTTTACAGCAACAGAGGCAGCCGGTGTTGGCGCACTTGCGGGCATGTTTATTGCGATTGCAAAAGGACTTCGATTTAAAGAGCTTGTAGAATGTATTATTGATGCTGGAAAAACATCTGCTCCAATCATGATATTACTTATCACTGCTGGCATGTATTCCAGATTTTTATCTCTTGCAGATATCGACTCATTAATCATTGGCGCAATGACTTCTGCAGGATTGGACGGCGCAATGGGTCTTATTGTGATGGTTATAATTTGGCTTCTATTAGGAATGTTGTTAGACTCCATTTCAATTATTTTGCTTACCGTTCCATTGTTTATGACACTTAGTAGTGGGATGGATCCCTACGCATTTGCTATTTTCGGTATTCTAGCCATTGAAGCTGGATTACTAACACCGCCGTTCGGCTTAATCGTTTATACGGTAAAAGGTGTTTTATCTGGTACAGGACACGATGTGCCTCTTAATCAAATTTTTTCAGGGTCAATCCCATACTGGATCATGATGTTAATCGTAATGATTTTAGTAGTCATTTTCCCTGGATTAGCAAGCTGGTTGACAACGTTTGTTTAAGATTTTTACTTAACAAATAGAGAAGGCCAGACCTTTATGACTTTAAACATACCTTGGGAGGAAAAAATGAATAAAAGTCTAATAAGTTTGATGAGTGCAGCCGCATTAGCGTCTACTGCATTCGTCTCATCTGCTGTTGCAGATAGCTTCACACTTAGAATAGGATCAGGACATCCATCTGCCCCTACACCTTATGTAAGAAATTTGGAAAATGTATTTGTTCCAAATGTTGTTGCAAGAGTTGCTGCTGAGACAGACCATAAAATAAAGTTCATCGAAGCTTATGGCGGAAAAATCGCAAAAGTGCACGAGACACTTGAAGCTGTGGAAAAAGGTTTACTTGATATTGGTGCCTATTGTGTCTGTTTCGAAACGGCCAAATTATTACCTTTGAACTTTGATTACTTTGTTCCTTTTACACATGAAGACCCCCGTGTTGTAAATAAAGTAAAAGCTGAATTAATTGAAAAATATCCTGAATTAACAGCTGTTCTTACTGAAAAATATAATCAAGTTTATCTACCAGGCCTATCTGGTTTTGATGATTATGGAATTGGTACCGTTGAGCCATGGAAAAAAGCAGAAGAGTTAAAAGGCCGCAAAATTGTTGCTGCTGGTCCTAACCTTCCTTGGGTTTCATTATTCGGTGCAATACCAGTAACCTCAACATTGCCAACTATGTATAATGACATGGCTACTGGCGTTGCTGAAGGAACTGTTATTTTCCCAACAGCTCACGGTGGTGGATACAAGTTCTATGAAGTTGCTCCATACTGGACAGTTACTGGATTTGGTGCAATGAACCAGAATATTTTAACTATCAATGCGAATACAGCTGCTAAGCTTCCAGCGGACGTAATGGCTATTATTGAAGAAGAGGCCCTTGTTTATTCTGCTGCTGTTAACGAAGATGCATGGGTAAACTATGAAAAAGGTCTTGATAAACTCGTTAAAGTTGGCGAAGAAAAAGGCTTAAGCGATACGGTTTACTATCTTCCAATGGACCAGCGGGTTATTTGGGCAGAAACAATCAAAGATTGGCCTAATACACGTGCGAACGACATCATGAACGAATATGGTGTGGATGGCATTAAAATCATGGACGAATATATGGATATGATGGAAGCAGAAGGTCATGAGTGGCCTGTAAGATTCCAGTTCTCTAAGCTGTAGACCATTTATAATAATACCATAAAACGGGCGGTATTTTCATACCGCCCGTTTTTTATGGTATACTAAACCAACACTTAGAAGTGTTAGCTTTTAATAAAACTGTAAATTAGGATATTTCATGCCACGCGCGCTTTTTTCATTGTGTCTTATTACATTATTATCTGCGATTTTAGTGACCATGTTTATTAGTGCAATTGTGACTTACCTGTCATTAGAGCATAAATCTTTATTTTTCTCCGTCTGGCCGACCAACTGGCTTGTCGCGTCTATTGTTGGTTTTTTTGCCATTATGGCAATGCGGCCTATCGCCGTTTTCCTTGGGCAAAAAGTAACCAACATTATTTATGGTAAATAAAAGCGTTAAAGAGCTTTATTCTTCTAAAATTGCGACGACTCTGGTAAATCCAGCAGATGCATTTTTTATCTTAAACGGAAATGCTGAAATCATAAAACCATAGCTTGGAAGGTCGCTAAGGTTAGCCAATTTTTCAATATGCGAATATCCTTGATGCATCCCTGCTCGATGACC
The DNA here is from genome assembly GCA_016779005.1 of Alphaproteobacteria bacterium. Lineage (GTDB taxonomy): Bacteria > Pseudomonadota > Alphaproteobacteria > Puniceispirillales > Puniceispirillaceae > UBA5951. Next base: position 15,398 of record JADHOL010000033.1, on the reverse strand, counting down.
TTCCCAAATCAGACTCGCATCTTTTGTTTCAGCATACGTTTTTGCTGTATGCACAAAAGGGGCATCCCAGCTCCAACCATCTGTTCCAGTTACCCGCACCCCCAAATCCAGAAGAAAGAGTGTTGCCTCTCTTCCTATACCGCATCCTTTAGAAACAAAATCATCTGCGCCATAATGGCCGTCAGCAGCCGTATTCACAAGTACAATATCAAGTGGCTTTAGCGCATAGTCGATACGGTCTAGCTCTGCTTTAATATCGGCCACTTGAACAACATAGCCATCCTCAAAATGTCGGAAATCAAGCTTCACCCCAGGATTAAAACACCATTCCAAGGGCACTTCATCTATGGTGATGGCTCGCTGACCACCACTCATTGTGGAATGATAATGGTAGGGGGCATCCATATGTGTGCCATTATGTGTACTTACAACCATGGTTTCCATGGCCCATCCCTCTTCGCCTGGCAATTCGCTTTCGCTTAGACCTGGGAAAAAGCCCACCATTTGCGATGCTGTATCTTTATGGCGGTGATAATCAATTTTCGGCAACATAAAGGCCGGATCAGAAGCAATTCCAGCTTCCAATGCAACAGATAAATCAATAAAACGGCGCGCCATTAATACCTCCTTTTAGACCCCATTATCACAAAAATTGACTATGCTTATTGCGATGATGGATCATCTGGGTCAGGAAGTGGCTGCTCATTCTCAGGTACATTCCATGCACGACTTACAGCTGGTCGTACTAGAATTTCTTTATACCATCGCTTTACATTTTCAAATTCATTCAAGTCAATTTCTTGCCAATTAAATCGGGCAACCCAAGGCCAGACTGCCATATCTGCAATAGAATATTCAGCACTCGCAATAAATTGGCTCTCGCCAAGACGCTTATTCATAACGCCATAAAGTCGTTTGGCTTCATTGTGATATCTGGTTTCTGAATATTCAGAGGTGCCCTTATTATATTTAGTGAAATGATGAACTTGACCAAACATAGGCCCAACACCGCCCATTTGCCACATTAACCATTCCATGGTGCGCCAATAAACATCCCTATCATTCGTGTTCAAGAACTGCCCCGACTTTTCAGCTAGATACAAAAGTATAGCGCCTGACTCAAAAAGGGCGTAATCATTATTATCTCTGTCGATAATCGCAGGAATACGATTATTTGGAGAGATTGCCAGAAAATGTGGCTGAAACTGCTCTTTATTATTTATATTTATTGGAAATGTCGTGTAGTCGAGTCCTGTTTCCTCAAGCATTAAAGAAACTTTTCGGCCATTTGGTGTAAACCATGTATAAAAATCAATCATCTTATTCTCTTTTTTAGTTGAACTTAAATATGACCGACCCAGTAGTTTGCCGGTTTTCTAGCATATCATGGGCCTTTGGAATTTCATCAAAAGACATTTCACCGTGAACCCCTGTAACTAATCTTCCATCCGCAATTCTGCTAAATAATGCATCAGACGCTTTGGTGAACTGCTCTTGAGTTGGAATATAATTAAATAGCGCTGGCCGAGTAACATATAGCGAGCCTTTAGGAGCTAACATACCAATATTAAAGTCGGTAATAGGCCCTGATGCCTGTCCAAATACAACCCACAACCCACGGGGTTTAATGCAGTCCATTGTACCAGGGAATACTGTTTTTGCCACACTATCATAGGCGACATCCACTTTTTGGTTATCGGTGATACGCATCACCTCTGCAACAAAATCCTGATTATTATAGTCGATCACATGGTGATATTTAGCAGCGCTTGCAACTTTGCATTTTTCAGGACCTCCGGCTGTGCCAATTAAGGTTGCCCCAATTTCAGCGCCCCATTGTCCCAAAAGCTGGCCAACTCCTCCAGCCGCTGCATGCACAAGAGCAGTCTGACCTGCTGTGAGTGCAAACGTATCATGAAGAAGATAATATGCCGTAACACCTTTAAGCAGGCTAGCAGCAGCAGTATCAAAAGATACAGAATCTGGAATTTTTGCAACATGTTTGGACGGCACACACACATATTCTGCATAAGCGCCTACAGGCATAACATAAGTAACGCGGTCTCCAACCTGCAGATGCGTTACTCCAGAACCGATTTCAGTCACCGTACCTGCGGCCTCAGAACCTGGTATTTTTACAAGCTCCTGGTTTGGCCATGGATATAATGCAGTGCGAAAATAAACATCTAGATAATTAAGACCAATGGCTTCGTTCTTTACAATTACTTGTGCATCAGAGGCGTTTGGTATCTCAGCTTGTGATAACTCAAGTTGGTCGGAACCCCCAAAATCTTTTAATTTCCATATTTTTTGCATCGTCATTATCGTATTATCTCCTCGTGGGTAAAATGAATTATTATTTCCAGCTATCGCATGTTAGTTTGCCGCTTAGCAGAAATCTAGTCTGAAACCGCGCCTTTTTTTAATGGGCATTAAGCACAAAGCCTACAACCGCTCACACACTATAAAAGAGGATTTTTCTTGCCCCCCCTACTCTCAATAGTATTTTTTTTAAAACCTGTCAAAACCGTCCCTCACAGTATTTTGCTCAACTTCTGATATAGCAATATCAGTGATTATTATTAATAATCTGATTAGCCAATAGCTAACCTTGCCTTCCTTTTAATGATATATTAGAGAGCACCACTGCACTAACGACCATTAAAAAGCCAGCAATAAATTGGAGGGTTATTTCCTCACCAATTAATAAAGCACCTAGTAACATGGCGGTCAGCGGATTAAATCCGAGTGAAATTGCAGCCTGTGTCGGTGATATTATCATCAAAGCACGTCCCCACGCATACATCATTAAGGCGCCGCCTGGAACTACGAGCATAAAAATTGCAAACCAGCCAGAACCATCCAAAGATAAAGAGCCGTCCAAGGGGGCTCCTATGAATAAGGACAACACAAATGTGGTTGAGACGCCTGAAATAGCTGAGAAAACCATCACAGGTAGGTTTCCATATTTCGCCATATATTTGCTTGAAAAAACGGTAAAGACCGCAGCACCTAACACACCCACCATCACTAATGCATCTCCCTTTAACAAACTTAAATTATCAGGTGAGACCTTAGTTCCAATAGCAGTAACCACTCCGACCATCGCCAGCATTACCGCTAATATCTTAGCCAAGGTAGGTCGCTCTATTTTAAATAATGTAGCGATGATGATAGTAGCAAGAGGCATCGTTGCATATAATAAACCACCTCTGGCTGCGGTTGTATAGCTAAGTCCAAATGCCATAAAGAATGGAAATATAGCGAACATACCAAGACCTATTATTACAATACCTATTACATCTCGCTTTGGCATCGAGATGTTCAATACTGTTTTTGCGGAAAAGGCGAATAGAATGAGCCCTATTAGGCCGTAGCGAAGGAAACTGAGAGTTGCGGGATCTGTCTGTGGAATAACGATGCGGGTAAATACAAAAGTTGTACCCCCAAGACAGGCTGATAAACTCGCAAAAAAAATGCCCGTAAGCATTACGCGCATATGAGGATTGGAAAACAAAAAAAAACATCTTTCTATCACGGGTGCATTTATGGTTTTTGCGTTATACCATGCTTACGCTTATTAGTAGTATCTTTTTATAGGGCGCGCGCAAATTCAAAACACGCTATCTAGGGTATAATTACAGAAAAGTTTTAACCTGCTTTATGGTTAACTGGGGTAGATAATTTCTTATAAATTGCTCTTTTGTTGGGACTAGCAATCGGTTGTTTTTTAGCCTATAACTTGCGCAAAAATTTTGAAGGCCAATGATTATGAATAATGCACTTCCTGAAACTGCGATTACGCATGATAGTGATTTCATTATATTTGGGGGTAGCGGCGATTTATCAGTCCGTAAAATATTTCCTGCGTTATTTTGGCGCTTCTTACATGGTCAAATAACAGAAAACTTTCGCCTGATTTCCTGTATGAGAACTGTCATTACAACTCAAGAATTTGCCAGTAATTTTCGCCCATTTTGTGAGCAAGCCTTTGAAAGTGGCATTGCAGATGAGCAAAGCTGGGAGAATTTTCTTAAGCTCATTCAAATTTTAGAATTAGACATTGTTAATAATATCGGCGGGGATGAATTATACAATACTCTGAAGTCTGATCTCTCAGAAGAAAGACCTTGTATTTTTTATCTTGCTGTTGCTCCTAAATTATTTGGTGCCAGTTGCGTATTATTACAAAAGAATAATCTGGTCTTACCACAAAGCAGAGTGGTCGTTGAAAAACCATTTGGCCATGACAAGGATTCTGCGTTAGCGTTAAATCAAGAAATACTAAACGTATTTGATGAGGGTCAGATATATCGAATTGACCATTATCTAGGCAAAGAAACAGTCCAAAATCTTATGGCGCTGAGATTTGCGAATGTTATTTTTGAAACACAATGGAATAATCATCATATAGATCATGTTCAAATAACAGCGGCAGAGACCGTTGGGGTTGGACAACGCGCATCCTATTATGATTCCTATGGCGCATTGCGTGATATGGTGCAAAATCATCTTTTGCAATTATTATGTCTCGTTGCGATGGAGCCCCCATCTTATTTCAATGCAGACCAGGTTAGAACCGAAAAATTGAGAGTATTACAGGCGCTTCGACCCTCAGCAGAGGACGAGATACAAATCGGTCAGTATGAAAATTACACCCAAGAATTAGAGCAAGAAAGCAACACTGAGACCTATGTTGCAATGAAGGTAAATATAGATAATTGGCGGTGGGCTGGCGTTCCCTTTTATATTCGCACCGGAAAAAAACTTGGGTTGCGGGCTAGCGAGATTGTAATAACCTTTAAGAATAGGCCACATGATATTTTTGCAAAAAATGGCGAGCAAGAGGCAGAAGAATATCCAAATCGTCTTGTGATACGAGTGCAACCTCAAGAAGGATTAAGACTGCATCTGACATCCAAAAAACCAGGTCCTGGCGGAATGAGATTATTTCCATCCGAGCTAAACCTTTCATTTGATGAAGCATTCGCCGAGCGACTCCCCGATGCTTACGAGCGATTGCTGATGGATTTAGCACGTGGTAACCAAACCTTATTTATGCGTTCTGACGAGGTGTTGGCAGCATGGGATTATATTGATCCCATCATCTCAATGGTTCGAAAAAGAAATCCAGAGATTTATTCTCCAAACTCGATGGGACCAGAGGATACAATATTAAAAAGAGAGGGCAGACACTGGTTTAACCCTGCATTGGATGAAGATATATGACTTCAAAAGCGCAAATCATAGCAGAGTCTATCGCAGATTCGCTTCGGTCTGAGTTATCGCGAACCTCTTCTGCATCTCTTGTGGTATGTGGTGGCTCAAGCCCTATTGAAATTTTCAGCTATCTTAATTTGCAAGAAATTGATTGGTCACTTATTACCATTTTTCTTGTAGATGACAGGCTGGTAGACCCACAATCAGAGCACAGCAATCAACATCTTATAAAGACCCATCTTATTCAAAATAATGCAAGTCTTGCAACGCTAATACCCTTATCAACAGATTTGACTTACCTTTCAGCGCTACCTGCAAAATTTACCGTTACACTTCTTGGAATGGGAACAGACGGTCATTTTGCTTCCCTATTTCCTGATTTATTATCAAAATCTGAAGCGTCATCGCTGCCTCATCCAGATTTACACAGTACCAGCAAGCCACGCATTATCACAACACCTGCTCTTGGCAGTCCTTCAGTCCCTCGTATATCAATGAATCTCAGTCTTATTCTTAATAGTAGCAGGATAATTCTGCTTGCTAATGGGGCTGAAAAACAGGCCGTTTTAGCAAAAGCAGAAACAGACAAGACACTCCCAGTTCATTTTTTAATTCATCAAACAATCCTGCCTATCGAAATAGAAAGTTTGTAATCATGTCAGAGTTACATCCCCTCATTGCCGAGGTTATACAGCGCATACGAATCCGCAGTAAAAATACCCGTTCTGCATATCTTGAGGCAATTGATGAAATGGCGGCAGATAATGACCAAGATAGAGGGGCTGTTTCCTGTTCTAATATTGCCCATGCTGGCGCAGGGGCAGGTATTGACCAAGCAGATTTTTTGACAAGTAAAAAACCGAATATCGGCATTGTCACCTCTTATAATGATATGCTTTCCGCCCACCAACCGTTTGAGACGTTTCCGGCTATTATAAAAGCAGCTGCAAGAACGGCCGGAGCCACAGCGCAAGTGGCTGGCGGTGTTCCTGCAATGTGTGATGGCGTAACACAAGGGCGACCCGGGATGGAATTGTCTCTTTTATCACGTGACGTTATTGCTATGTCGACAGCTGTCAGCCTTAGCCATGGTGTTTATGATGCGGCGCTGTGCCTTGGCGTATGTGATAAAATCGTACCTGGATTGGTTATAGGCGCGTTATCTTTTGGACATTTGCCTGCGATTTTCATTCCAGCCGGACCAATGAGTTCTGGACTTCCCAATGATGAGAAAGCCTCTGTTAGAAAGGCATTTGCAAAAGGGGAAGTTGGAAGAGATGCTTTATTAAAAGCAGAATCAAGCGCCTATCACGGGGCTGGCACATGCACTTTTTATGGAACTGCAAATTCAAACCAGATGTTGATGGAAATCATGGGGCTGCATTTGCCAGGCGCTGCTTTTTTGCATCCTCATAGTGATATCAGGCACGCTCTAACAGTTGCTTCAACAGAACAAGCCGTTCGTATTAGCCGAAAATCCACTGATTACCGTCCAATTGGAAAGATGTTAGATGAGCGCAGCTTTGTAAATGCTATTATTGGTTTACATGCCACTGGCGGCTCTACCAACCACACATTGCATCTGCCAGCAATGGCAGCTGCTGCAGGTATTGTGTTAACTTGGGAAGATTTCTCAGACCTATCAGATATTATACCACTCCTAACACGCATTTATCCAAATGGCAGTGCTGATGTAAATCAGTTCCATGCCGCAGGTGGATTAAGCTTTGTTATAAAGGAGTTACTTTCAGCTGGCCTACTTGATGGTACCGCCCAGTCTGTGTGGGGTAATTCTATCGATGATTATGCATCTGAACCTATTTTAAGTAATAATGGGCTTGAATGGCGGGACGCACCCGGTAGTTCTGGAGATTTAAGCATATTGCGTCCAATTTCAGAGCCACACCAGAAAACTGGTGGGCTAAAAATGCTATCTGGAAATCTTGGAAAAGCGGTCATTAAAGTATCCGCCGTATCTGAGACAAATAGAGTTATCAGCGCGCCAGCTGCCGTATTTTCAAATGAAGCAGATGTAAAATCTGCTTATGCTGATGGCAAACTAGACAGGGACGTTATTGTGGTTGTTATTGCTCAGGGTCCGCAAGCTAATGGAATGCCTGAATTACATAGCCTGACCCCCATGCTTTCTAACTTACAAGATAAAGGATTTAAAGTCGCGCTTGTAACAGATGGCAGAATGTCAGGTGCCTCTGGCAAAATTCCAGCAGCCATTCACGTATTTCCAGAAGCTGTTAAGGGCGGCACTATTGGGCGTATCCAAGATGGGGATATAATCACATTAGATGCGCTTTCTGGGAGCCTTGAAATTGCAGCAGACCTGTCGCATAGACCTGATTACATTTCAGCATCAAACGTTAACCCAAATAGTTTTGCCCGCTCATTATTTGCACCTATGCGAGATCAATCCGCGAATGCAGAAGCAGGGGGCGGCATCAATTTAACAGCAGGACATAATACATGAATATTTCAGAAATTCTCTTAACGGGCCCAGTGATGCCTGTGATCGTAATCGATGATGCAGACTTAGCAGTTCCACTCGGTGAAGCATTACTTTCAGGAGGTATTAACACTATCGAGGTAACACTTCGAACAGATGCTGCTTTGAATTCAATTGAACGTCTGGCAAAAGAGTTACCAGAAATTTGCGTTGGCGCTGGCACTATATTAACAGAAATAAACGCACATTCAGCTGCCAATGCGGGCGCTCGTTTCGCTGTAAGCCCTGGTACAACTCGCTTGATTATAGATGCCTGTAAAGCACATAATTTACCCCTACTACCCGGGGCAAGTACTGTTTCAGAAATGCTCACACTTCATGAGGCAGGTTTCACAGCAATGAAGTTTTTTCCAGCTGCAGCTGCCGGAGGCGCTCAGTTTATAAAATCACTTGCAAGTCCGCTTCCCCATTTACAATTCTGCCCAACAGGGGGCATCACCTATGATACAGCTTCAAGCTGGCTTGCGCTTGCAAATGTCCCTTGTGTTGGTGGTAGCTGGCTTGCGCCAGCGCATGATATCAATCAGCAGAATTTCTCTATGATAACGGAACGTGCAAAACAAGCATCAATTTTAGAGAGACCCTAAGATGCAACTCACCAATAATCCTCATTATCACAGCCTTCTGCGTGAGGCACAGCACATAAAAAACACCTCTCTCACAGACTTAATGAAACAGGATAACAGAGAGAATGATTTTTGTTTTACATTAGATGGCTTATGGGTAGATATCTCACGCCATTACATAAATAAAGCACTATTCGACAGCCTAATAAAACTAGCAGATGCATCTGGGGTACGGGAGAAGTTTTCTGCGCTCGATGCTGGCAATCCTATCAATTATACAGAGGGCCGAGCCGTCCTGCACACGCAATTGCGCAAGCCAAATAGGCGTGAAACGGATGAATGGCAAAAACTATCTGCTTTTAGCGAGGGGTTGAGAGCCTCACAAAATATACAGACTATAATTAATATAGGAATTGGCGGATCTGACCTTGGGCCGTCCATGGTAACCAGTGCGTTGCGCCCTTTCCATGGAAAACAGAAAATACGGTTTGTATCTAATGTTGACCCTTCAGATTTAAATGACTGCCTTGCTGATTGTGACGCTGAGACCACTTTTTTTCTGATCACTTCCAAGACTTTCACCACAGCAGAGACGCTGAAAAATGCATCTCTTGCAGCGGATTGGCTTAAACAGGCACATATTAACCCCGCAAATCAAATGGCAGCCATAACAGCAGCCCCTGAAAAAGCTCTTGAATGGGGTATGTCCCAAAAACATATCTTTGATTTTGCGGATGGGATTGGCGGTAGATACTCCTTATGGTCTGCTGTTGGATTACCAATTATGATCGCCATTGGAAATAAGAATTTCATATCGTTCCTAGATGGCGCAAATCAGATTGATGAGCATGTTTTAAACACCCCGACTAACCAGAATATAGCCATAATATTGGCACTTTTGCGTATTTGGAATCGTAATTTTTTGAACCTGCCAATGCATGGAATAATGCCTTATGATCATAGACTTGCGCGTCTTCCTGCTTGGGCACAACAATTAGAAATGGAAAGTAACGGAAAATCAGTTGATATTAGAGGCGATGCCTTAACTCAGCCTGCCTCCCCGCTTATATGGGGAGAGGCAGGAACAAACGCCCAGCATAGTTTTTTCCAGTATCTTCATCAAGGGATTGAACAGCAAAGCTTGGATATTCTTATTCCTCGTAATTCTCTTGGATGTTCTCTGCCTGATGGCTGGCAAGAAAGCCATAAAACACTCGTTTATAATGCATTGGCGCAGGCTGAAGCTCTAGCTATCGGAGAAGATAATCAGCAAGAGCCTCACAGAAATTTTCCAGGTGGACGCGTTTCAACACTTATTAGCTGGAATAAAACAGACCCGTTTGAAGTTGGACGCTTATTGGCTTTATATGAGCATATCACAATCGCAAGTGGTTTTTTGTGGGACATAAATAGCTTTGATCAATGGGGTGTAGAGCTTGGCAAGAAAAAGGCTAAAGAGCTAGAAACGCCTAATATGGGAGATGATTTTAGCCCTGCTGCAAAACGCTTTTTGTCACTGCTTAATACAGAGAAATAGCATTTATCTTCATGACACCAATAACAAAATTATATATAGATAAATAAGATTTGTGAAATTAAACACTGTTAAGGGCTGGTTGGCATGGGCGTGAAAATATCCAAGGTTTTAAGTAGTATGTTAGTGGCAGGTATGTTTATCCTCCCCGGCAGTCAATCAGCTTTTGCTAGTGAGAAAACTTACTTTTTAACAAGCAAAGCACTTCTGACATTCTGTCAAAGCAAATTACCGTTAGAAGATGGTATATGCCAAGGTTATCTTGCTGGCATTGCAGATAGTATTTATTCTGGGCATCAATCAGATTTTGTGTCGATATGTATCCCAAAGGGCATAAATAGTGCTAACTTAAAGACTCTATTTGTTGAATATGCCACCGACTATCCTGAATATTTCGAGCGGCCTGCCGACGGATTATTTACCGACGCCCTTTCTTATAAGTTTGCCTGTTAGACCTCGGCTACCAAGATAATCCTACAGATAATTTACCCATATATTGGTCAGCTGAGCTAGAAACACCTGCTGAAATACTAAATGGTAATGCTTCGCTGGTGCCAGGTGCATTTACTAAGAACATAGAGCCCGCGAAATTAAGACCTATTGCATTTTCCTGATTTTTGGATGCACCACCTAGCTGCACATGGAAGCTTTTTCCTCTGTGCGGATTGCGGGTATCTAATGCAGCTGCCATAGCCGCTGACTGGTCAACATATCGCCTTGTTGCAGCATGATCTGGGTCTGTTGGATCCTGAATACTTAATATACCTCTAACCTTGGTTACATGCTTGTTTGAATCACCAAGTGTTAGTAACCCAGAACTCGAAAAAATAGCGTCATTTGAGGAATCGAACACAAGTGAATTCTCGCCAATATGCACGGTTCCGTCACTTTCAGCTCTGATAATATCAGTCTGCCCATCTGCTGATTTAATGGTATCTGTATAAATAGTGCCAATGGTTGCATTATCAGCTGTAATTTCGCTAAAGCTTGCCAATCCAGTAACTGATAATGTCCCCCCTACTGTGACATTTCCAGTTAGCTGAGAATTACCAGAAACATTTAAAGTAGTGATGGAGGCATTATCAAGCGTTGTTAGCCCGCTAATATTCAAGGCACCAGAGATGACGGTATTCGCTAGATTGGAGGTGCCTGTCACCGTTAGATTATCTGATAATATGGTGGTGCCTGCTACCGCAAGACTATTTGACAGCGTAACCACATCACTAACAGCAAGCGTGCCAGTGATAGAAGTATTATCTAATGAAGTTGCACCAGCAACGCTTAGATTATCGGATAGCGTTACGGCATCTGATACAGCTAGAGTGCCAGTAATAGTCGTATTATCCAGAGTGGTAGTGCCAGCAACGCTTAGATTGTCTGACAGCGCCACAGCATCTGCAACGCTAAGCGTCCCAGAGATAGTCGTATTATCCAGAGTGGTAGTGCCAGCAACGCTTAGATTGTCTGACAGCGCCACAGCATCTGCAACGCTAAGCGTCCCAGAGATAGAAGTATTATCTAGAGTGGTAGTGCCTGCAACGCTCAGATTATCTGACAATGTTACCGCATCAGCAACGGCAAGTATGCCAGTGATAGTGGTATTATCCAGCGTTGTAGTGCCAAAAACGCTTAAATTATCAGACAGGCTAGCAGCACCAGCGACATCTAAATCGCCCTGAACTGTTGCATTATCAAACGTCAAATCATTGGTTACTACTAAATTTGTGATGGTTGTATTGTCTAATATTGTTGTACCAGCCACTGTTAGATTATCAGATAGCGTAACCGCATCAGCGACGCTAAGTGTGCCAGAGATAGTGGTGTTATCTAGCGAAGTGGTGCCCGCAATGCTTAGATTATCTGACAATGTTACCGCATCAGCAACGCTAAGCATCCCAGAGATGGAGGTGTTATCTAGCGAAGTAGTACCAGCAACGCTCAAATTATCTGACAGCGCTACAGCATCTGCAACGCTAAGCGTCCCAGAGATAGTGGTATTATCTAGCGAAGTAGTGCCAGCAACACTCAAATTATCTGACAACGTTACCGCATCACTCACAGCAAGCGTGCCAGTGATAGAAGTATTGTCTAATAAAGTTGTGCCTGCAACGCTGAGATTATCAGATAATGTTACCGCATCAGCAACGCTAAGCGTACCAGTGATAGAAGTATTATCTAAAGAAGTGGTTCCAGCAACGCTCAAATTATCTGACAATGTTACAGCATCTACAACGCTAAGCGTACCAGTGATAGAAGTATTATCTAAGGAAGTGGTTCCAGCAACGCTCAAATTATCTGACAATGCTACAGCATCTACAACGCTAAGCGTACCAGTGATAGAAGTGTTATCTAGTGTGGTAGTGCCAGCAACGCTTAAATTATCTGATAGCGTTACAGCATCACTCACAGCTAGAGTACCAGTAATAGTCGTATTATCTAGCGAAGTAGTGCCAGCAACGCTCAGATTATCTGATAGCGTTACAGCATCACTCACAGCAAGTATGCCAGTAATCGTAGTGTTATCTAGAGTAGTAGTGCCAGCAACGCTCAGATTATCTGATAGCGTTACAGCATCACTCACAGCAAGTATGCCAGTAATCGTAGTGTTATCTAGAGTAGTAGTGCCTGCAACGCTCAGATTATCTGACAGCGCTACGGCATCCGTTACAGCTAAAGTACCAGTGATAGTGGTGTTATCTAATGAAGTGGTGCCAGCAACGCTCAGATTATCTGACAGCGCTACGGCATCCGTTACAGCTAAAGTACCAGTGATAGTGGTGTTATCTAATGAAGTAGTGCCTGCAACGCTCAGATTATCTGACAATGTTGCAACATCACTAACAGCAAGCGTGCCCGTAATAGAGGTATTATCTAAAGTTGTAGTGCCTGCAACGCTCAGATTATCTGACAATGTTGCAACATCACTAACAGCAAGCGTACCCGTAATAGAGGTATTATCTAAAGTAGTAGTGCCTGCAACGCTCAGATTATCTGACAATGTAGCTGCATCACTAACAGCAAGCGTGCCCCCAATAGAGGTATTATCCAAAATCGAGCTACCGGATATTGTTAGATTATCTGATAATGTCAAAGCAGATACATTAGATAAGTTTAAGTTTTGATAGGTAAGAGTGCCTCCAACCTCTAAATCTTGTACACTCACCGTGTCATTAAATGTGGATGCTCCAGAAACACTCAATGTGCTATCAAGCGAAGCTGCACCATTTATTGTCACAGCCTCTGTAGTTGTAAGACCTGTAATTGCAAGGTTCCCGCTGACAGAGGTATTGTCCAATATAGTAGTACCAGCGACCGTTAGATTATCTGAAAATGTAGCAGCATCTGTCACACCAAGAGTCCCACCGATAGAAGTGTTATCTAATGTTGTTGAGCCACTCACAGTCAAATCGCTACTAAAGGCAACAGAATCTGAAACATCTAATGTACCAGAAATTGTTGTATTATCTTGCGTGAGTGTCCCTGATATTGTCACATTATCAGTTACCACCAAGCTGCCATTCACCGTTAGAATATCAGTACTAAAATTACCATCTATTAAAGCATCTGATGTATTATCTACATCAATAATTAATCGGTTGTCGATATTTCCAAGGCTTGCACCTGCACCTTGTCCTATTAAAATATTATTCTGACCTGTCATCTGATAGCCAGCTTCATAACCGATCGCGATATTGTTTGAGGTATTATTGTCCGAGCTGTCTGTATTTGCCAGCGCATTTGTGCCTATTGCAACATTAAAACCGCCTGTATCTACCGAAGTAAGCGCGTTATCACCAATAGCGATATTATCTTGCCCAGACGATATACCAGATGCAGCGCTAACCCCGATGGCAATATTAGAAGTACCGGAAACCGATGAATTATCTGGGTCAAGCGCCCCATCACCAACTGCCGTATTACTGGTGCCGGCAGTGATTACAGCAAATGCCTGAGACGACGACATGAAAACAAACAGGACTAAAATCCATTTCCCGAAAGATAATATTTTTTTCATGTTATCTTTCCCACTTCGATACATCAATTTAATCGCTCAGTCCGATTAGGCTAAATACATTGATAGATATTGGCGACTAATCCAGAAACATTCTGAGAGCCTTGCGAGGACGAGCCTTCAACTTTTGGAATTCCAGTAGTGCCTGAAACGAAAGCATCATGATCTTCATAGAGTTTTAAAACAGCGATTGCATTACCGCCAATAAGGTATGCGCGGTTTTTTAACGAGGTTATTGCCTGACTATAATCTTGCGAAATCGCCAGCCCTAACGTCATGATTTTATGACATTGCTTTTCCGAATTAAGGATGGCGTCTGCCCGCATTATGATTTTCTCAGAACCCTTAATCGGCTCATCATAATTTTTATCAGGCGAGCTATTGAAATCAACAACATCCGATTTCAAGGTCACAGGGTTTGCTATTTCTTGATTAACAACAGGGTCTGCCTGCTGAGCCACTTTTTTGTAAATAGTGTGGCTTGATGTAGCATAAGGACTTGTGGATAAACTACAGCCCGACAATACCAAAAATAAGCAAAGTACAAACATCACTCTTAGGTTTTTAAACATGACACCGTCTCTATAAAAAATTTTACTAACTACAATAACGACACATAGACGGGATTTTTAGCTTGATGGTGTCTTTTTTATTGAAACAGATGAAGACTTCAGCAAATCAGCATCCATAATTGAGGGAAAAAATTAAGTTAGAAAAGATAGCACTTGCTGGTAAAACAGCGTAATAAACAAATGATGAGGCACGATGATTCCAAAAATTACGGGCACGGCATTTCACTGATGTGTGGAGCAATGTTTGCATTGCCCTTACTAGATTGCTTTGCCAAACTATTGGGCGAGAACGAGATGTCATCTGGCCAGATAGTTCTTTTTAGATTCAGCTTTCAGGCGCTAATTTTATTGCCAATTTTATTCTGGGCAAATCAGCTCACACTTACATTCAAGCATTTCTGGCTTCAACTCCTAAGAGCCTTGGCGATGGCAACTGCAACATTTTGCTTTTTTGTTGCCGTGCGCTATATGCCGCTTGCAGATAGCATTGCTATTTTCTTTGTTGAACCAATGATATTAACCATTCTGTCTGTATTATTTTTAGGGGAAGTAGTAAGGCTTAGGCGCGTAACAGCTATTATTATTGGGTTTATTGGCGCAATTATTATCATAAGACCGCAATTCAGCGATGTTGGTTTAATAGCATTGCTTCCGTTAATCACAGCGGCAAGCTTTGCAACTTATATGCTAATCACACGCTATTTTGCAGAAAAAATATCCCCCGTGCAAATGCAATTTCAAATGGGCTTAATCATTGTGCCCATTATGAGTGTCTTTGTTTTGCTATTTCCAAATTTAGGGATATTTGAGATAAAAACCCCAAGCTGGTATGAATTCTACCTATTAATTGCTCTTGGGTTTGTGGCAACTGGCGGCCATTTGCTATTGGTTTTCGCTGCAAGCAAAGCCCCTGCTAATTTACTGGCCCCATTTCAATATGTAGAGATTATTGGCGCAACCTTCCTTGGTTTCTTTG
>JADHOL010000032.1 GCA_016779005.1 Alphaproteobacteria bacterium | reverse complement strand
GTGATTACATAAAGCGGCGAGTATAATTGTATGGCTCAGGCCAATATAAAAGATCGTATTAAGGAAATGCGCCTGCGTGTGTTAGCTGAACCATTAGGGGATGCTGCGGCACAAGGGGATGGCAGCAAATCGCCAAAAGAGGACATTCCAAAAGATAACATTCCAGAGGATAACAGCAAGGCCTCTATAGATAATCCCCCTATAGATAATCAAAAGACCGACACGCCAGTAAGAGAAAAGACCACACAGACTAAAACTGTGAAAAAACCCAAATCAGGCAAAAAGAAAACCAGCAAAAAACCGAACAAGCAGGCGCGTGAAGAGGCCGCAGAAATACAAGCAGGCCTGCCACAACAAGAACTAAAAGCACCGGCAGATGGACAGGAACAAGAAATTCAAAATGAGCCCGGTCAGTCAGATGAGAAGCGTGAAAAAGAAATTAGAGAAGCCGATATAAATCGTCAGGTAGAGACTAATGAGCCTTCAGAAATAATCGAGCCAGTTGCTGGGGATAACACCCCTGATGAGCATAAAAATTCGTCTGATCAGATTATTGAGCTAACAGATAAATGGGTAGAGCTTGAAGTGCGCTCCAGGCTTTCAGGGTTGGAGCAGCAGGAAAAGCAAACACGTGCCATGCTAAAAGAGATTGTTGAAATCCTAGATAGGATAGAAACGCCTAAACATAGCAACCAGGCCTTGCCAGCAGTTTCAGAAACGAAAAATGCGCCGACCTCTTCGCCAAGTCGAACGTCTGAAACCAAAAAGCAATATTGGGTAGATGTTATAAAACGCATATGTGTTGTGATTGGCACATTTGTTATATTTGCCAGCGTAATCTGGGGTATTATGTTATATTTATTCTTCGATATTTAAGTCATCGAAAGACAGCCTATAAATTCTTCTATCCCTAATCCACTACTAGCACAGCATCGTGAATTCGACACCAAAGCAAGATTATGATATACCATGCATTTGTTTTGATTAATCGGCTTTCCTGCTTACATGCAACTATTTTCAGACTCTTTTATCACCGCCTTTTATTTGATTATTTCAGGTGACCCTGATTTATTTGAGATCATTTTTCTTTCGATTCAAGTAAGTCTGACCTCTCTGTTAGGGAGTGTTATTATAGGTCTGCCTCTTGGTGCGTTTTTGGCTATTCATCGGTTCAAAATGCGCTCAATTGTCTTGTCGGTACTGAATGCATTGATGGGGATGCCCCCTGTCGTGGTGGGATTAATCGTATATTTATATCTCTCCCGCTCTGGCCCACTTGGTTTTTTAAGTCTGCTATATACGCCAACAGCGATGATAATTGCACAAATGCTATTGGTGATGCCGATAATTGCGGCGTTATCTGCACAAATTATCGAAGACCTACATTCAGAATATAATGACTTATTTCGCTCTTTGAATGTCTCTACAACAAAAGCTGTATTGGCGTATATCTATGATGCAAGAATATCTCTGTTAACGGTTATTCTAGCAGGGTTTGGAAGGGCAATTTCGGAAGTTGGAGCTGTGTCTATCGTTGGCGGTAATATTGACCATCTCACCCGTGTGATGACTACCGCAATTGCACTTGAAACGTCAAAGGGCAATCTCTCCTTAGCGCTTGCACTTGGCATCATCTTGTTAGCCATTGCACTTGGTGTGAATTTATTTGCTGCAAGAGCAAAATACTGGGTAATGGATAAGCAGGATGTCTGATGCAAATGTAACAAAAACGCAGTCGGAATTTAATCTATTACCAATTGAGCTTTGTTCTGTATCATTTCAGAAATCTGGGGTTTGTTTGATTGATGGCGTTTCCGTTACGCTTAATTCTAGGGGCATTACCGTTATATTGGGACCAAATGGTGCTGGTAAAAGTATTTTATTAAGATTACTGCATGGGATTGAGATCCCAAATGAAGGCACTGTTTTATTCAAGGGTGTTGTTGCAGACGAGACGATAAAACGCAAACAAGCAATGGTATTTCAAAATGCCGTTTTGCTTAGGCGCTCGGTAATGGAAAATCTATCATTTGTAGCAAATCTACACAAGCCTCAAAAACCTTCTAATCTCTTAGAATTACTAGCAGAGGTTGGGCTTGCAGAAAAACAACATATGCCAGCAAGACGATTATCAGGGGGCGAAAAACAGCGCCTTTGCCTTGCGCGTGCATTGGTATCTCAACCTGAATTACTATTATTGGATGAGCCTACAGCCAGCCTTGATCCCTACTCTGTCCAGATGATAGAGACGCTGCTAATTAAATTACAGCATCAAAATACCAAGATAATTTTTATAACCCATGATTTGAATCAAGCGCGCCGATTAGCGGAAGATATTCTATTTATTCACAAAGGAAGATTAGAGGCATTTCAGCCTACAGATAGTTTTTTTGAAAAACCAGATAGTGAATTTGCAAAAGCATTTATCGAGGGAAGGTTGATTTTTTAAAATTGGCACTCTCACGCTATTGTGCATCATACGGGTTTTCATAACCGCCACCTGAGGGTGTTTCAATAATGATTGTATCAGAAGGATGACATTTAAATTGCACCCTGCCTTCTAACTCCTCAAGACTGCCATCTGCTCGCAAAACCGCATTTCTACCAGTCTTGCCATTTGCGCCCCCATTTAAGCCTTGCGGCTCGATAATGCGCCTGCCAGATAAGATAGAGACATCCATTTCTTGAAGACAGGTTATATGCCGCTCTATGCCATCACCGCCGCGCCAACGCCCCTCTCCACCAGAGCCACGCCTGATTTTGAATAGTGTGAGTAAAACAGGATATCGTGATTCTAAAACTTCTGGGTCGGTAAGACGCGTATTGGTCATATGGGTATGCACGGCATCACACCCATCAAAGCCATCGCCAGCACCAGCGCCGCCGCAAATCGTCTCATAATACTGGAAAGACTCAGTGCCAAAATTTAGGTTATTCATCGTACCTTGAGCGTTTGCCATTGCATTCAAAGCTAGGAAAAGACAATCCGCAACAGCTTGACTAACCTCAACATTGCCGGCAACCACAGCAGCAGGGAAGCTTGGGGTTAGCATAGAATTTTCGGGTAGAATAATAGTAAGTGGGCGCAAGCATCCAGCGTTAATAGGGATAACCTCATCTACCATACATCTAATACAATATAACACCGCAGCTCTTGTAATAGGCTCTGGTGCATTAAAATTATCTGGTTGTTGCGGGCTGGTTCCTGTGAAGTCGATGATGGCCGTTTGCGTATTTTTATCTATTTTTATAGAGAGCGAGATTTTGCACCCTTGATCAAATTCGACTTCTGCCTTTCCATCAACGAGTGCGTTAATCATACGCCTTACACAAGATTCTGCATAATTTTGAATATGATCTTTATAGGAATGAACGACATCATAGCCAAATTGTGAAATCATGGATTTTAATTCTAAAACACCTTTTTCATTTGCCGCAATTTGGGCTTTCAAATCGGCGATATTTTGTTCTGGATTACGACAAGGATATTTATTCTGAGTAAGGATTTTAAAAATTTCTCGATGCAGGAATTCACCGTTGCTTACTAATTTTAGATTATCCAGAATGACACCTTCATCTTCAATATGAGTAGCAAGAGGGGTCATTGAGCCTGGCGCTGTTCCGCCTATATCGGCGTGATGCCCGCGCGAGGCCACAAAAAATACAGGCTGTGTATCATTTTTATCAAAGACAGGCGTAATCACAGTAATATCTGGTAGGTGCGTGCCGCCATTATAAGGCGCGTTTGTAACAAAAACATCCCCTTTCTGCATGTTTGGGTGCGCTTGTATAACAGATGCAACTGATCTATCCATTGAGCCAAGATGCACAGGGGTGTGCGGCGCATTTGCAATTAAATCGCCATTATTATCAAAAACCGCACAGGAAAAATCCAATCGCTCCTTAATGTTCACAGAGCGGGCAGTATGTTGTAACCTAACCCCCATCTGTTCTGCGATAGACATAAATAAATTATTAAATACCTCTAGCAAAATAGGGTCTGCTTGTGTGCGGGTTGCTAATGTTTTGTTTGTTCTCTGCTTGCAAGACAGAATGATACAGCCATTATCATCTAGTGCGGCTTGCCATCCTGGCTGAACAAAAATGGTGCCTATCTCCTCAAGAATTAAGGCGGGCCCATTTATAATATCAGTGATGGCTATCTGATCGCGGTTAAAAAGAGTTGCATCTTGCCATGAGCCAGCAAAATATATTGGCCGTTTATCGATTGGCTCAGAGTTATATTTTGTAGGGTCTGATTTAATTTTCTCAATTTTGGTTGAACCACCGCTTGCTTCAACTTCAATGAAATCAAAAATAATAGGTGTTCGCGACATTGAAAAGCCGAATTGTTCGTTATGCGCAGTTTCAAAATCTGCTTTCATTTTTGTATAATTTGAAACTGGAATTTCTATCGTGCTATCGCTGTCTTTATATTTGAGATGTCCAACACAGCTAATATTAATATCTGTTGCGGATATATTTTGTTTTATTAAATTTGCTTGTGCATCTGTGCTAAGCGTCTGAATTATAACCGATAGATTGGAGAGTAGATTTTCATCAAAGATACGCTCTATATGCTGTTGATGGTTGGACGTAATTTCAGCCAGACCCATCCCATAAGCAGAAAGCACACCTGCAAATGGATGAAGGATAATTTTCCGTACACCAAGCAAGTCAGCAACAGCGCAGGCATGCTGACCACCTGCCCCTCCAAAACAGGCAAGCGCATAATCAGAAATATCATGCCCTTTTTGAACGGATATTTTCTTTATCGCATTTGCCATATTCTCATTGGCGATTTTCACAAAACCCTCTGCAACCTCGCCTACAGACTTTCCAGCATCTTTTGCAATTCTAGATAATTGCTCTAATGAAATAGCAGAATTAAGGGCATCCTTGCCGCTTGATCCAAAAAGTTTGGGGAAATATTCAGGCAGTAATCTTCCAAGAACAAGATTGGCATCGGTTACGCTAAGAGGGCCGCCCCTGCCATAACAGGCAGGGCCTGGCGATGCACCAGCAGAATTAGGTCCAACCTGAAACCGCGCGCCATCAAAGCGAAGGATTGAGCCGCCACCAGCTGCAACAGTGTTAATTTTCATCATAGGGACGCGCATTCTAACGCCAGCAATTTCAGTATCAAATGCCTTTTCCACGAACCCTGAATAATGCGCAACATCGGTAGAGGTGCCCCCCATATCAAAGGATATGATTTTATCAGCGCCTGATAATTCACTTGTTTTAATAGCCCCAACAATACCGCCAGCAGGGCCAGAGAGAATAGCATCACGGCCTTGAAATAAATCAGCAGCTGTAAGACCCCCAGATGATGTCATAAATAATAGGTTAAGAGCATCCAAGCTAGTATCAAACGAGTTGGTTATCTGCTCAACATATCTGCGCAATAACGGGGATAGATACGCATCAATGATAGCTGTATCGCCCCTGCTAACAAATTTAATTAATGGGGAGACCTCATGACTTAGCGATATTTGTGTAAACCCGATTTTTTTGGCAATCTCGCCAATCTGTTTTTCATGCTTCGGAAATTTGTAGCTATGCATAAACACAATCGCAACAGAGCGAATGCCAGTATCAAATAGCTGCTGTAATTTAATGTTGGCCTGTGCACCATCAAGGCTTGCCAACTCAACGCCATCTGCATCAACCCGGCCCTCAATTTCGGTTACAGAATGATAGAGCAACTCTGGTTTTGTAATTGCGCGGGCGAATGATAAAGGTCGTGCCTGATAGCCGATTTCCAGAGCATCCGCATAACCAGAATTTGTGATAAGCCCGACCGGATCGCCCTTTCGTTCTAGCAAGGCGTTTGTGGCAATCGTTGTCCCCATTTTTATTGAGGCAATTTTAGAAACTGGTATCTTCGAGCTAGGCTCTAGCTTCATTAAATTTCGAATAGAATGAATAGCTGCATCAGAATAAGCTTCTGGATTTTCGGATAATAATTTATCGGTTACTAATAAGCCTTCTGGTGTTTGCGCCACAATATCCGTAAAAGTGCCGCCTCTATCAATCCAAAAATGCCATTTACTCATTAGATTTTCTTGTTTTATAAATTGCTCTGGCGCATATGAAATCATAATGAATAAAACAAAGCTAGTTTGAATTTAATTTAGGAAAAAATTTTATAAATTTAATCATACTTAAAGTTTGCGCTGGGGCACTATAATAGGTTTATCTGGAATAGGTTTATCTGGTATTGCTATTTTTTATAGCCCCTAAATGGGAGAATAATTTTGACAAAACAAACAAACGGGTATTTTACAGAAGAAAACTCCATAGATGTTGTAATTAACAGCATGTCTGATGAGTGCGAGCCAAGATTAAAAGAGGTTATATCAGTTATTGTTCGTAAATTGCATGAAGCTGTCAAAGAGATAGAGCCAACTCAGGATGAGTGGATGAACGCTATTTTATTTCTAACCAAGACAGGCCATAAGACAGATGATTGGCGTCAGGAATTTATTTTATTATCTGACGTTTTAGGGGTCTCTATGTTGGTTGATGCGATAAATAGCAGACGCCCAAACGGGGCATCAGAAAATACAGTTCTTGGCCCCTTTCATTTAGAAGATGTGCCATCATTAGAAATGGGTGCAAATATAAGTCTTGATGGTAAAGGCGAGCCTATGTTCGTATCTGGGCGAATATTAGATGTTGAGGGTCGTCCAATATCAGGTGCCAAGATAGATATATGGCAGGCCAATGAAGATGGATTTTATGATGTGCAACAAAAAGGTATCCAGCCTGATTTTAATCTAAGAGGTGTTTTTACAACTGGGGATGATGGCAGATATTTTTTTAAATCCGCAAAACCAAAATATTATCCAATTCCAGATGATGGGCCAGTAGGGGCGTTACTGGCAGCATTGGGACGGCATCCCTACAGACCCGCTCATTTTCACTATATCATCCAGAAAAAAGGCTTTCAGACTCTGACCACGCATCTGTTCGATCCAGATGATGCGTATATACATTCTGATGCAGTGTTTGGTGTTAAGGAAAGCCTTATGGCAGAGTTTAAGCGTATTGATAATGCTCAGAAAATAACAGAGCATGGCTTTAACCAGCCTTATTATGAGGTTGTGTATGATTTTGTTTTGGCAAGGTCTCGTTAACAATGGCTCAATTCGTATCACTTCAGGACGCTGTTAGAGACGTAATGAGCGATGGTCTGTGCGTTGCATTGGAAGGATTTACGCATTTAATTCCGCATGCATCCGCACATGAAATAATTCGCCAAGGATTTAAAAACCTTACCCTAGTTCGCATGACGCCTGATATAATATATGATCAGATGATAGGTATGGGCTGTGCCAGCAAGCTAATCTTTTCATATGCGGGTAATCCTGGGGTTGGATTATTACGAAGGCTAAGAGATGCTGTTGAAAATCAATGGCCAGTGCCATTGGAAATAGAAGAGCATTCACATGCGGCAATGGCAAACGCTTATGAGGCGGGTGCAGCTGCAATGCCATGTGCCTTATTTAGGGGGTATTTGGGCGCAGAATTAAAACAAGTAAATCCAAATATAAAGATGATTTCTTGTCCTTTTACAGGGGAGGCGCTAGCAGCAGTGCCATCTATCAGACCAGATGTTAGTTTTATTCATGCTCAAAAAGCAGATAGAAAGGGAAATATATTGATTGAAGGCATTATCGGTATCCAGAAAGAAGCAGTGTTGTCGGCTGCGAAATCAGTGGTTACCGTAGAAGAAATTATAGATGAATTTGATACTCATCCTAATGCTGTAATTCTTCCTCACTGGACAATTGATTATATAGCCGAAGTGCCAGGGGCTGCGCATCCCTCTTACGCGCAAGGCTATTATGCGCGTGATAATTCAGCCTATAAGGAATGGGATATACTATCAGCTGACAGAGACCTCTTTTTGAAATGGATGGCTGAGCACGTCATGCAACAGACCCCAGATGTTTTTGCAAAGCGTGCGCAATTTACCAATCCTCAAAGCACAGGGCAGGGTGATAGCTGTGATGAATAGCCATGCAGAAAAAAATGAATTTACCTCTGAT
Source organism: Alphaproteobacteria bacterium (assembly GCA_016779005.1). Classification (GTDB taxonomy): domain Bacteria; phylum Pseudomonadota; class Alphaproteobacteria; order Puniceispirillales; family Puniceispirillaceae; genus UBA5951. The sequence goes on along the minus strand of JADHOL010000032.1, from coordinate 9,902 downwards.
GAAATGATGACCATAGCGGCCTCTCGTATGCTAAAATCAGATGATGTATGTTTTGTTGGTATTGGTGCGCCGTCCGCTGCTTGCAATGTAGCGCGGCTCTCCCACGCACCTGACATTACGCTGATATATGAGTCAGGCACTATTGGGACGGCTCCAGATATTCTTCCATTATCAATTGGAGATGGTGAGTTATGTGATACCGCATTAACAACGGTTTCTGTTCCAGAGATGTTTCGTTATTGGTTGCAAGGCGGGCGCATTACAATCGGGTTTCTGGGTGCTGCACAGATTGATAAATTTGGGAATATCAACACAACTGTCATAGGCGATTATCATAATCCTAAAACACGCATGCCAGGTGGTGGCGGCGCGCCAGAAATAGCAAGTCAGGCAGGCCAGATTTATATAACAATGAAGCAATCTCTTCGAAGTATGGTGCCGAAAATTGATTTTTTCACCAGCTATGGACATGGCAATGGATATGACGACAGACAAAAGCTTGGCATAAAAACAACTGGTCCGACAGTGCTGATTACCGATCTTGCTATTTGGAAGCCTCATCCTGAAACAAAGGAATTTATTGTTACAAACTTACATGCGGGTGTTTCTAAAGAGGATGTACAGGCTCATTGTGGCTGGGAAGTTACCTTTAGCAAGCAAATTACCACAACGCCGCTACCTGATGCCACAGAGCTTAATGTCTTGCGCGAATTGCATAAAAGAACAAATGCTGCGCATCAACGCATTTAAAAAAACTCTCAAAGGCCAAATTATGGTTTTGTGTTAATCTACAGTAACGGTTAGCTCCCCCAAGCCTTCAATCGAGCCGTGCATGACATCCCCTTTTTGCACTGGCCCAACCCCGGCAGGGGTGCCTGTCATGATAATATCACCTGCTGCAAGTTCATAATATTCAGACAAGATAGATATCTGTTCTGATACAGTCCATATCATCATGCTTAAATCTGATTCTTGTTTTATCTCGCCATTAACACGAAGCTCTATTCTGCCAGAATTTATAAGTCCGGTCTCTTCTCTTAGGTGAAGCTGACTTGTGGGAGCAGAGCCCTCCGCAGCCTTGCTTGCCTCCCAAGGTCTGCCAAGTCGTTTCATCTCAGCCTGTAAGTCCCGCCTTGTCATATCAAGGCCGATTGAATAGCCAAAAATATGGGTATCTGCTTGTGATACATCAATATTGGTGCCACCAGAATGAAGCGCTACAATCATCTCAATCTCGTGGTGGACATCATTAGAATGAGATGGATATATAAAACCGCCTGTTTCAGTTACGTTATTAGGGTTTTTCTGAAAGAAAAAGGGAGGGGATGTTTTTGGATCATGCCCCATTTCCACAGCGTGATCTGCATAGTTACGTCCAATACAATAAACCCGCCTGACAGGAAAAAGCTGGGTGCTTCTGGCAATGGAAATTACCGGTTGTGGCGCTGGGGCAAAACTAAATTCAGACATAAAAAAACCTTTCACTATTTCTCATAGTAATAATCAGACTGCTTTCAACAAGCGGTAATGTATCATAGACTAATCTTGTGATTTAAAAAAATAATAGTCACTCAAACTACTTGGATTTAAGATACAATGACAAGCTTATATATCACGGGTGCGGGCGTTAGCAAACAAAGCGGCATACCAACTTTTAGAGGCGAAGATGGTTTCTGGACGATTGGAAGCGTAAATTACACACCGCAGGAAATGGCAACACGCCAAATGTATTATCAGCAGCCAGATGAATTCTTGCTGTGGTATTATAAACGCTTTGCAACATATAAAGACGTATTTCCTAATTCTGCGCATTACTGGCTTTCAGATAAAAGGCTTATAACCCAGAATATAGATGGGCTTGATGGCAAAGCTGGAAATCAAAATTATATTCCGATACATGGCAGGCTTGATAAGGTAACTCTTTTTCGAAATCAAAACCAGCCTATGCAGCTAATGGATGCGCCATGGGACGAGGTGGCACAATTACAGATAGAAAGCGCAGATACTACCCGTCTTAAACGCGCATTGTTGGAGACATTTAAAATATCTCAATCTACAAGACAGCCAGAATTAGAGGTATCTTTGAAGCCGTTTATCTTGCTGTTTGACGAATATTATACAGATTTATTCAGAATGAATGAAGCAGAACGCTGGATGATGGAAGCAGATAAAATGGTATTCATAGGCACTTCATTTAGTGTGAATATAACCTCAATCGCTCTTAGAATGGGGTTGCAGAATGGTGCTAGAATTGAAATTGTTGATCCTGAACCAGTTGATTTAGGGGTGTCTTCCATTAGGTATCATTCGCTTACCGCAGAAGAATATATTGCACGCTTATCTTAATCAGAAAAACCAGAGAAAAAAAACTAAGGAAGCAAAAACAGATAAAAAAAACCAAAGAAGCAAAACCGGGGGGCGTGCTTATTCAACATTCTCCCAGTTTCCGGTTTGTGTTGATCTGTCAACAGCATCCATTACCTTCTCGATTTTTAAGCCTGCAGTGAAGTCAGGCCAAACATCACCATCTGTTTGAATTGATGAGAGTAGTTCATGCAGCTCGCAGATTTTCACATCCATATATCCAAGGCTATGCCCCCCATTGGGCAGGAAGGATTCATAAGGCGGATGATACGGGCCTGTTAAAATTGTTTTAAATCCGTCTGTTGCTGCATTATCAGATTTTGTAAATAAGCGAATTTCATTTAAGCGCTCCTGATCATAGCAAATAGTGCCTTTGGTGCCTTGTATCTCCCAAGCAAGGCCACATTTTTTGCCCCATGTAACGCGGCTCGCGCCGATATGGCCATGTACCCCATTTTCAAACCTTACTAAAGCGGCAACCATATCGTCATTATCAACAACTTTACGTGTGTTTGGCTTATTTGGGTCATCTCGTTCAGGATGTACAATTGCGATATCCCCCACTACTCTTGAGATAGAAGAGCCTGTTAGATAATGTGCAACAGAAATTACATGGCTTAATACATCCCCATTGGCACCTGTTCCTGACATATCGCGGGACATCCGCCATGACCAAGGCCGTTGTTCGTCTGCTTCATTATCAACATCATAACGGCAGAAAAACCCTGCCACTCTTCCAATTACCCCATCCTCAATTAATCTTCTAGCGTGGGTTACAGCTGGGTTTTTCGTATAATTATACCCAATAATGGTTTTGCCAGATGATTGTTCAGCAGCGATACTCATTGCCATTGAGTCTTTCAGAGAAGTTGACATTGGTTTCTCGCACCAAACATGCTTGCCTGCTTTCAAGGCTGCTATAGCAATCTGCGCATGGGTGTCGTTTGGGGTGCAAATCGAAATCAACTCTACTGCCTCGTCATTAACAACATCTTCCCACTTATCACTATAACGTGAGAAGCCAAGATCTGTGGCACGCTGACTAGCACGCTCAGGGCTTAAATCGCAGACGATTTCAAGCTTGGGTCTCAAACCCGTTCCAAATACAGAAGCAGATGCACTATAAGCAATAGAATGTGCTTTACCCATAAATCCGGTGCCAATAACACCAACGCCGATAGGCTTCATCTCAATTCCTTCCCATTATGTAAATCTTTGTTAGCTGTGTTATCCAAACCATTATTTCTGTCAATAGAAATATATCACCATATGTTTTTTAAATTGCATCGGTATAGATTTTGGTGGGCAGCTCCTATTTTTTCTATAGGGTGTGGCGAGCTAAATGACCCAGCTCTGCCCGCTATGTATTTTACCAGCTATGTATTTTATAAATGAGTTAAGAGGTAATAGTAACTAACTGAAATTAGATAAAAATTATAAAAAACTAAATTATTTCAGTATGATATATCCGAAAAATGATATAGATGCAGCTCGCAAAGATACATTAATTTTACGATTGACAGCATCTAAAATTTATAAAATAGTTAGGTGTTTTTGACAAAAAATTTTCTCAGTATTCTTGAAGAGGAATGTAGCAAATGAGTAAGATTAACCATCCTAAACTTACCGTTGAAGGGGAATATTGTGATGTCCGATTATATGTTCGCGATGATAAAAGAAAAAGGGAATTACCAGCTTTATGGCTTCGTGAGCGCGCCCCTTCCAGTGATCAGATAGATAGAATAACCCAGCAAAGATTCATCAACTCACATCAGTTTGATCCAGACCTTAGGCTAGAATTCGCAGAAATAGGGTCAAGCAATATTCAACTTCGTTTCTCAGACGGGTATGCAGCAGACTACCAGATAGAAGAAGTGCTGAAATGGACAAGGGCGCGCTATATGCTCCCAGACACAGTTAGATGGCGTGCGGGCTCTAACATAGTCCCCAGATTTGATTGGAGGCGTGTTCAAGAAGAAGACGGATTATTTGAGGCGGTGGAGGCTTACCTTAAATACGGCTTTATTATCTTATATAATACCGCTTGCAAGCCAAAATCCATTTGCGATATCGCAAGTAAATTTGGATATATCAGGAAGACAAATTTTGGAGAGGTGTTTGAGGTAAAAACAAAACCTAATTCTAATGATTTGGCCTATCGTGCGGTTGCGCTTGGGCCTCATACAGATAATCCGTATCGTGAGCCAACGCCTGGCATTCAATTACTTCATTGTCTGGTGAATGAGACGTCGGGCGGTCTATCCACCTTAGTTGATTCGCTATCTTGCCTAGATGAGTTGGAAGAAACTAATCCAGAAGGATTTGATCTTTTATGCCAAATCCCAGTAACATTCACTTTTGCAGATAAGGATACCTGCATTGCTCAATCAAGACCAATCATAAGCACTGATAGTGATGGTCAAACGACAGGTATGCATTATAGCCCTCGTCTTGATTGGCTTCCGCTCATGGATCAGAAGATTTTGAAATCCTATCAAAAAGCACGTTTTCAATTATCTAAATTACTGACAGACCCAAAATTTGAATTGCAATTTAAATTATTGCCTGGCGAATGTATGATGTTTGATAATAATAGAGTGTTGCATGGCAGAAGCGTTTTTGACCCAAATGAGGGCGCAAGACATTTACAAGGATGTTATATTGACAAAGATGGTCCTGAATCTCTGTATCGTTATTTTTGTGCAAATCGCGATGTCATTAATTAACTAATTTTATAAATACCGCAGATCGGAATGCGCCAATGAATTCTAAAAACCAAGTCTCCTTTAACAGGATGGATGAGGGTAGTGTCGAAGATTATGCGCTGCTTCATTCGCTCGAAACAGATTATGTAAAAGGATTGCCAGACAGAATTATCAATGCCCTTTTAAGATTAGATGATACTCTTGGTGGATATCAAGTCACCCGTCTTCAACATTCACTTCAGTCAGCTACCAGGGCAGAAGCAGATGGAGCAGATATCGAACTAATAGTAGCAGCGCTCATTCATGATATTGGGGATGAATTGGCACCTGAAAATCACTCACAAATGGCAGCTAGTATTATCCGTCCCTATGTGCGTGCTGAAGTCACCTGGATTCTAGAAATGCATGGCGTTTTTCAATATAAATATTATGGTGATAAGGTTGGCCTTAACCCAGATGAGAGAGAGCGGTGGCGCGGGCATCAATGGTTTGACAGATGCGAGCAATTCTGCGGAGACTGGGACCAGATGTCGTTTGATCCTGAGTATGAGAGCAAATCACTTGCTCATTTCATACCGATGATAACCGAAATTTTTACCAGGCAAGCATTTGACCCAGCTATATTAAAAGAACCCTTTTAAATAGGCGTTTTAGGCTTTTCAATCTGTTTTTTGGACCAGTTTTTCAAGTGGGAAGCTGGTTTGATATTTTATTTCCTGTAGGGATACACTTGAAGACATGGACGTAAATTCAATGTTTGAGATCAAAGATTGCTGAAAAATATCATAGGCTTCGATGGTGGGGCTGACAATTTTTAGCAGGTAATCTGCACCAGAACCTGTTAGGCGATGTGCCTCTATAATTTCTGGGTGTGAATAGACAAGTTTATCAAATTTAGCAGTCCATTCAGGACTATGTTGTCCCACCGAAATAGACAAAAAAACCACTATCGGAAGGCCAATAGCATGCCTATTTAAAATAGTAGTTTGCTTGGTAATAATACCATTTTCTTCCATCCGTCTTATTCTATTCCAACACGGTGTTTTGGAAATGCCTATTCGCTTTGATAAGTTGCTAAGAGAAATATCTGAGTTTTCTTGTAATATTGTTAAGATGTTCTTATCTATTTCATCCATTCTGCCAAAACCCTTATCGATAGAAAATTATTCTTATAAATAGTATAAAATAGAGAAAAAAGGAACAATTATAAAAAATATATGTTTATTTGAGGATTTTTTTCTCTATCGTGCCTTTTTGGTTTCATATCATGGAGGATAAAATGCCGAGTAATTCAGAAAATGCAGAAACATTGGTTTTACATGCAGGTAGTTATCGCTCAGACCCAACGACAAACTCTGTAGCGGTTCCTATCTATCAGACAACAAGCTATCAATTTGATAGCACCGAACATGCAGGGAATTTATTCGCGCTAAAAGAATTAGGCAATATCTATACTCGAATTATGAACCCGACTACAGCTGTTCTTGAGGAAAGACTTGCCGCTCTAGAAGGCGGGTTAGCAGCACTTGGCGTATCTTCAGGGTCTGCTGCAATCGCATTATCTATTCAAAATCTCGCATCTGCGGGAGATAATATTGTCTCTTCTCCTCATTTATATGGTGGCACTTGGAATTTATTCACAAGCACATTCAAGCAATTTGGAATTGAGGTTCGGTTTGCTGACCCAGACAGGCCAGAGAGCTTTGCTGAATTAAGTGATGATAAAACACGTGCTTATTATGGAGAAACTCTGCCTAATCCCAAGCTAAAGCTATTTCCCACAAGTGAAGTCGCAGAATTAGGCAAAATACGCGGGATTCCGCTTATCGTTGATAACACAGCAGCACCAATTACCTGTAAACCGATAAAAGATGGCGCTTGTGTAGTTGTGCATTCTCTCACCAAGTTTATTGGCGGCCACGGCACTTCCATTGGCGGGGTGATTATTGATAGCGGACAGTTTGATTGGGTTGCAAAACCAGAGCAACAACCTTTGATGAATACACCTGATGATAGTTATCACGGCGCAATCTGGGGCCAACTGGTTCCAGAAGCTCTTGGAGCCCCTATTGCTTTTGCAATAAGAGCGCGGGTGGTAGCGCTTCGTGATTTGGGACCTGCAATTTCGCCAACTAACGCATTTCAGATTATTCAAGGGCTCGAAACATTGCCATTGCGATATAGAGAGCAGCAATCAAATGCTCAAAAATTGGCAGATTATTTTAAGAATCACAAAGAAGTTACGAATGTTATTCATCCAAGTCAATTTTCAGGTTTGGATAAAGAGCGTGCGGATAAATATATGCATACAGGATATGGCCCATTGCTTGGCATAGAGCTTAAAGGCGGTGAAAGTGCGGGCAGAAAGCTAATTGATAATCTGAAAATGATTTATCATGTAGCAAATATTGGTGATGTACGCACACTTGCTATCCATCCAGCATCAACCACCCATTCTCAGCTAACCAAAACAGAGCAGCTTGCTGCTGGTGTAACGCCTGGATATGTAAGATTTTCAGTAGGGATAGAGCATATTGATGATATTATTGCTGATATTGAACAGGCACTAAATTCGTAAATCGATAATAGGCAAGGGGGGATTCTGGGATTAATAGTGAGTTAGACATTTTGTCCAGCAACAAACCCAGATGACCAAGCCCATTGGAAATTATACCCCCCTAAATGCCCTGTTACATCTATTACCTCTCCAATGAAGTAAAGCCCTTCTTGCGATTTAGACTGCATGGTTTTTGCAGAAATAGAATCCACATCTACGCCGCCGCAGGTAACTTCTGCGGTGCGATACCCTTCGGTTCCATTTGGAATAACAAGCCATTTGTGAATACGCTCACTCAAATTTTGTAGTTTTGCGTGCGATAAATCGGCAAGCCTTCCAGCAAGCCCAAGCTCGCCTAAAATATCTTCTGCAAGTCTTTTTGGCAGATGCTGGCTGAGGGCTGCATGAATAGATTGTTTGGGTGACTCTGATTTACAATTTTTTAAGAAATCTAGTAAATCAAGCTCTGGCAATAGATTAATCGTAATCTCGCAATCCGCATCCCAATAAGAGCTTATTTGTAATACTGACGGGCCAGACAGACCGCGATGGGTAAATAACAAACCTTCTCTGAAGCAAATTGTCCCAAAGGAAATTTCAGCATCAACACTTACCCCTGACAGGGCACGGCATCTATCTAGAAATTCAGAATGAAAGGTGAGGGGCACCAAAGCTGGCTTTAGGCTTGTTACGTTAAGACCAAATTGCTGTGCAATATCATACCCGAATCTGCTGGCACCAATCTTAGGAATTGATAAACCGCCTGTTGCTATTACTAGAGATTCGCATTCAATTGCTTCGACAGCATCCATTGCTTTAACGCTTACCTTATAGCCGATCCCAGATGCTTCTATCGTTTTAATATGTGTTTCCAGCTGCAGAATTACGTTTGCGCGGTCACACTCGTCTAGCAGCATTTTTATAATATCTTGAGCACTATTATCGCAGAAAAGCTGACCTAATTTTTTTTCATGAAAATCAATTTTATGAGAGCGTACTAATTCTATAAAATCTGTTTGAGTATATCGGCTAAAAATAGATTTACAAAAATGGGGATTATTAGAAATAAAGGCAGAGGGGCTTGAATAGTGATTTGTAAAATTGCATCTACCGCCCCCTGAAATCCGGATTTTCTCAGCAGGCTTTTTTGCATGATCTAATAGTAGCACAGACCTGCCTCTCTTGCCGGCGATATGAGCGCACATTAACCCTGCCGCACCTGCACCTATTATTATAACATCAAATTTACGCATTATAATTTTTTAACCAAATAAAACTCATCCAACATTTGCCTCATTAACAATGATGGATATCCCTGCTGTTATTATGGTTTACACCGAACAGGAAAGCTTTTCTATCTTCGGATTATTTTTTTATCAGATACCTATCTAGCAGCCCCAAAATATAAATTTTAATATAATGACGCATCGCGTTAGCTGAGCTAGGGTGCTGTATTATTTTTAAGTTTTGAGGTTTAGATGAGTATTTCTAGCAAATTACAATTTTTATCTATAAAACAGGTTCCTAAATTAATCTGGAGATCGCCAAAGGCATTAACCTTCCAGCCTCCTGTTATAAGCTTATTGGTGTTAGCCTTTGGTTTGGTTTTATTTGGCCTTGGGGAAGCACTTTTGCTGGCTGCTGGAGCCGGCGTTAGTCCATGGACTACCTTAGCAGAAGGCATAAGCATATTAACTGGCTGGACTATCGGATTTGCTACTTTTATCATTAGCATCGCTGTTTTGCTAACATGGATACCCTTGCGTCAAGTGCCTGGATTGGGAACAATTGCGAATGCATTTATTGTGGCATTGATGCTAGATATATCGCTACCCTATCTTCCAAAACCAGATCTTTATTTTTTTCAGATCCTGCAATCCCTTATCGGGGTGTTAATCGTTGGATTTGGGGCCGCAATTTATCTTAGTGCCAATCTTGGTCCAGGGCCAAGAGATGGTCTTATGACAGGATTAACACGCCTTACAAACCTTCCTATTTCTGTGGTTCGAAGTACGATAGAAATATTAGTTGTGGTATCTGGTTGGATGTTAGGTGGCACGGTTGGGGTAGGCACCGTATTATTTGCGTTTCTGGTTGGCCCCTCAATTTCTGCTGGCTGTTTTATGCTGCATCATCTAGTCCCCCCACAAAAGAGCCAAGAATAAACAAGAATAAACAAGAATAAACAAGAATAAACAAGAATAAACAAGAATAAACAAGAATAAACAAGAATAAACAAGAATAAACAAGAATAAACAAGAATAAACAAGAATAAA
>JADHOL010000010.1 GCA_016779005.1 Alphaproteobacteria bacterium | reverse complement strand
TGGCGGAGGAACGGGGATTCGAACCCCGGAGGGGCGTTAACCCCAACACGCTTTCCAGGCGTGCGCCATAAACCGCTCGGCCATTCCTCCATTTCAATAGTGATTATTATCTAGCAATCTAACCAGATACATGCAATCTAATTCCCTGATAAACTTACATGATAAACTTACATGATAAAAATTTCTACAATAGAGGAATAATCCTATCCTATTCTAACACCCTTAAAACATTTAATAATATTTTCTAAATGTGATTTTAATTCACGCTCTATATTATCTGCCGATATTGCTCGCAAATTATTTTTAGCCTAATTTTTGTTGCATCCAAACCGTTAATTGCTCAATATGCGCTTATGGCAAGGATTACATTTAACATCTTATCTGTTTTACTTTTTCTGCTATCTATTTGGTATTTCATCACCGATCAGATGCAACAAAGATCAAGTGCGACATTATTAGGAGAGGCGTGGTTTAATAATGCACCAACGTCACTTCAATTGGCAGAAGTTGTAATAGACAGGTATATCGACCCTTGTAGTCTTATTAGTTTTTTGGGGTGTCCGTCATTTCTTTGGCATCCAACAATTTCGTCAGTTTTGCAATTGCCTGCTTCATTATTTTTCTTCACATTAGGGGTTATTGTTCTTGTGTTATCGCAATGGATTCCCCGCAGACGGGTGCGACGACAACCCTATAATCTAAGGCGCGACGGCCGTTAATTATCAGCTATTTAATTATCACCCATTTTAAGAGCTTCAAAAAAGGCATTTTGAGGGATGTCAACTTTTCCAAATTGACGCATACGCTTCTTACCTTCTTTTTGTTTATCAAGTAATTTACGTTTTCGAGAAACATCGCCTCCATAGCATTTTGCAGTAACATCTTTTCTAAGAGCTGCAATTGTTTCACGGGCTATAACCTTGCCGCCAATTGCCGCCTGCAATGCAACTTTATACATCTGGCGCGGGATAAGGTCTTTTAATCTTATGCAAATAGCCCTGCCCCTGTTTTCTGCTTGATCTCGGTGCACAACCATCGACAAAGCGTCAACTGGATCCCCATTCACTAATATAGAAACTTTAACAAGATCGCCTAGCCTGTAATCTGCTATCTGATAATCAAAGCTGGCATATCCTCGTGTAATAGATTTCAGCCTATCGTAAAAATCAAACACAACCTCGTTAAGAGGGAGCTTATATATTACCATAGCACGGCTCCCTGTATAGGTAAGGTCTATTTGCTCGCCGCGCCTTTCTGTACACAAACTTAACACCTGACCAAGATATTCATCTGGTGTCATAATTGTTGCTGTAATCCATGGCTCCGAAAGGCCTATAATTTTTGTAACATCTGGCATATCTGCTGGGTTATGCAGCTTTTCAATAACCCCGTCAGTGCGCTCGATTTCATAAACAACAGAAGGGGCTGTTGATATTAGCTCTAGCCCGAATTCACGGTTAAGCCTCTCTCTTATGACTTCCATATGAAGCAGGCCTAAAAACCCACAACGGAAGCCAAACCCGATGGCAGCTGACGTCTCTGCTTCGAATGAAAAGGAACTATCATTCAAGCTTAATTTTTCAAGCGCGGATCTGAGCTCTGGAAAATCAGCGCTATCTATCGGGAATAAACCGCAAAAAACAACTGGAACAGAAGGTTTAAACCCAGGCAAAATATCAGCACAAGGTTTTCGATCATCCGTAATTGTATCCCCAACCTTGGCATCAGAAACCGTTTTAACGCCTGCATTGATAAATCCTACCTCGCCAGGTCCCAACTCATCAATAATAGTTGGTTTTGGCCCAAAAATACCAACCCGCTCTATTGTATGTGTAGCGCCAGTAGCGCACATTCTAATCTTCATACCTTTTTTTAAAACACCGTCACGCACGCGCACCAATGTCATGACGCCAAGGTAAGAATCATACCAGCTATCAACAAGCAATGCTTTTAGCGGTGCAAGCCTATCACCCTCTGGCGGCGGTAAATCATGCACAAGCGCTTCTAATACCACATCTATTCCAAGGCCTGTTTTAGCAGAAACAGCTATCGCTTCGTCAGCTGGAAGCCCAACCACCTCTTCTATTTGTGCTTTAATACGCTCAGGCTCTGCTGAGGGGAGATCCATTTTATTTAAAACAACGACAATTTCATGGTTAACATCGATTGCTTTATAGACGTTAGCCAGAGTTTGCGCCTCAACACCTTGACTTGCATCTACCACAAGCAGTGAGCCCTCACACGCAGCAAGCGATCGCGAAACCTCGTACCCAAAGTCAACATGACCTGGTGTATCCATTAAATTGAGCTGATATTCCTCGCCATTCTGTGCTGTATAGGCAAGACGCACAGTCTGTGCTTTTATTGTAATTCCGCGCTCACGCTCGATATCCATACTATCTAGCACCTGTTCCGACATTTCACGCTCAGACAGGCCACCGCAAAATTGTATCAACCTATCAGCCAAGGTAGATTTCCCGTGGTCAATATGGGCTACGATAGAGAAATTACGAATATGAGAAATAGGGCTCATTTGTGGATTTATTCTCCTAGTTTTTCAAGACAGATATACTAGTTAAAAACTAAATTGGGTAATCCGTAATTTGTAAGCTAACATCGTCAAATGCAAGTCATTTCAATGTTTTCTTTCATTATCTGATAAGGACAAGACACACACCCCCTCATATCTAACAAAATCCCTCATATCCAACAAAATAATGTGAATTAGATGATAATCGTAAGAAATTCTATATTAGATACAAAAAATCGTGATGAATCTTGACCGATAAGTTAGTCATGGTAAAAGATGAACGATAAATAACTCATTTCAGCAGGATTGGTTACCACCATGAGCCCCAAAATGCCGGTACAAAAATACCAGCCCTATCCGCCAATTGACCTTGCAGATAGAACATGGCCGTCGCAAATTATATCTAAAGCACCGATTTGGTGTTCGGTGGATCTGCGAGATGGCAATCAATCCCTGATAGAGCCTATGGATAGCAACCGAAAAATGCAAATGTTCCAAACTCTTGTTGATATGGGGTTTAAGGAAATTGAAGTTGGGTTTCCATCTGCATCAGAAACAGATTTTCAGTTTTTGCGAGAATTAATTGAGAAGGATCATATTCCAGACGATGTAACAATACAGGTCTTAACCCAAGCAAGAGAGCACCTTATCGACAGAACGATTGAATCGCTTGAAGGTGCGCATAAAGCTATTTTGCATTTGTATAATTCCACCTCTACCTTGCAAAGACGTGTTGTATTTAATTCTGACAGGCAAGGCGTTAAAGAAATTGCAACAGATGGCGCCAAGCTTGTAGCTGACAGGCTAGGCAAGCTAAGCTCTGATACAGACATAAGATTGCAATATTCCCCCGAGAGCTTTACCGGAACAGAGCTTGAATACGCGCTTGAGGTGTGTGAGAGCGTGCTTGAAATTTGGCACGCATCACACGAGAAAAAGGTTATTATAAACCTTCCTGCGACAGTAGAAATGTCCACCCCTAATATTTATGCAGACCAGATAGAATGGATGCATAGAAATTTCTCAAATAGAAATGCGGTGATATTATCCTTGCATCCCCATAATGACAGAGGCACTGGCATAGCTGCCACCGAGTTTGGCCTTATGGCAGGGGCTGATAGAGTTGAAGGCACTTTGTTTGGCAATGGAGAGCGCACCGGAAATGTGGATATAATCACGCTTGGTCTTAATATGATGACCCAAGGAACAGACCCACAGCTGGATATGTCTGATATCCAGTCACTGGTAGATGTTGCGGAATTTTGTAATCAGCTTCCCGTGCATCAACGCCACCCCTATGCAGGTCAACTTGTACATACCGCCTTTTCAGGCTCGCACCAAGATGCCATCCGCAAAGGTATGGAAGCCATAAGCAAATCAAATGATATAATCTGGCAAGTCCCCTACCTTCCCATTGACCCCGCAGATATTGGACGCACATATGAGGCTATTATTCGGGTAAACTCGCAATCAGGTAAGGCAGGTTCGGCCTGGCTATTAGAAACAGAACATCATATTAGAATACCAAGAGCAATGGAGGTTGAGTTTAGCCAGCTGGTTCAAACAGAGGCTGATACCAGCGGCGCTGAAATTACTGCTCGTAAAATTTGGGAAATTTACGAGCAATTCTATGTTAATTTAAATGCGCCCTTTGAGCTAGTATCCTTCCAATCTCATCCAGTTTCTCGTTCTGCTGGTACTGAGCAAGTCACTGCCACCGTAAGTTATAACGGCACAGAGACATCGTTTGTTGAAACTGGTAATGGGCCGGTTTCAGCATTTGTAAATGGGTTTCGCAAAACCTTTGATGTTTCATTTAAACTAGCTGATTTTGGCCAGAACACACGCTCTAGTACATCACAGGCTGAAGCAGCTGCCTATGTTGAATTAAAAGTACCTGATGATAGTGGTAAATCTATTTTCGGCTCTGGAATTGATACATCCATAACCCAAGCCCCCATAAGGGCGCTTATTTCTGCAATTAATAGAATTTAGGTCTGAATTATGGATATGGGTGCTTAAGCAATAGAACAATAATTAACAAAAATAATCCTAACCGCTCATTATCCGCGTAGCTTTCCAGCACATTGCTTCTCAACTGAAGCTATAATATCTGCGCTGATTTGCTGAAGCTCAGCTTCTGTAAATGTAGCCTCATCAGGGGTGAGCTGAATTTTTACCGCGATAGACTTTTTGCCATCCCCTATTTCCGCCCCCTCATACACATCGAAAATACCAATATCTGATATTTTATCTTTTGCCGCCGCCCTAACAGCTCTTAATAACTTGGCAGCACTTACTTCTTCATCCAGCACAAACGCAAAATCACGCTCAACAGGCTGAAAAGTAGAAAGCTTTAACAAAGGTCGTGCTACATTTTTGTGTCTCGGCAACGGGATAGCGTTGATATTGCAATCAAAGGCAGCAACTGGAACTTTAATATCAAAGGCAGCAAGAATTTCTGGATGGATCATACCAAAGCTTCCGATGGCTGTTTTACCAAGCATCATATTGGCAGATTGGCCTGGGTGAAACCATGCAGGACCAGGAGTGTTAAGTTGAATGGACTGACTAGAGACCCCAAGGGTCTCGCATATTTTTTCCATTATTTTCTTGGCATCAAATACATCAACACAGCGTGCCTTATCCTGCCAGTCCCCGATTTGGTAATCCCCGTTTAATACCCCCGCACATGACAGCGTCTGGCTTGCCTCATCTGTTCCGTGAAATACCGGGCCTATCTCAAACAATCTGACATTCTTAATGCCGCGATTCATATTACGAGATAGCGCATTAAGTAAGTTAGGAAGAATAGAAGGCCTCATACAATCAAGCTCACTGCTGATCGGATTTACCAGGGTGAGCGCATCATCCCCGCCCCCGAACAAGGCCGCATCAGACTGCGCCATGAATGAGAATGTAACCGCCTCATTAAGTCCAGCAGCCGCTAACATACGCCGAAGATGAATCGGGCGTAGCTGTTCTTGTGAATAGGCTGGCTGGGCTATGACGCTCAATCGGGGCAGTGGCACCATCGGGAGCTTATCATATCCAGCAACACGAATTATTTCTTCGACCAAATCAGCTTGACCGTCAATATCATTTCGCCATGCAGGCGGCGTGACATTCCATGTCTTATCTTCTCCTGGCTCGATAATAAAACCTAACTCATTTAAAATCTGTCTTTGTTGTGGATGCGCAAGCTCAATACCTGTTAATTGCTGTGTTAATTCTGGATTAAAATAAACACATCGTTGCCATGTAACCCCTGCTCCAACGCTTACCTCACGGCTTATCTTACCGCCACATATAGACTGCACAAATCGCGCAATATAGCCAGATAGAAGGTCTGGGGACTCACCGTCCAACCCGCGCTCAAAACGATAACGTGCATCTGAATTAATATTCAGCGTTCTGCCAGTAGCTGCAACACTAATAGGGTCGAATATAGCGATTTCTAGAAATAGGTTTTGTGTATCGTCTGTTATACCAGTTCGCTCTCCCCCCATAATTCCAGCAATATCATCAGCACCATCCCTATCACCAATTACCAGCATATCAGGCGTGCATTCATATTCCTTCTCATTGAGAGCTAGTATCTTCTCTCCCGCATTTGCGCGCCTAATAAATAGCGTATCTCCGCTGATTTTATCGGCATCAAACGCATGTAAGGGTCTGCCCAAATCCATCATAATATAATTAGT
This sequence comes from Alphaproteobacteria bacterium, assembly GCA_016779005.1. Classification (GTDB taxonomy): domain Bacteria; phylum Pseudomonadota; class Alphaproteobacteria; order Puniceispirillales; family Puniceispirillaceae; genus UBA5951. The sequence goes on along the minus strand of JADHOL010000010.1, from coordinate 61,637 downwards.
GATATCAACTAATGCAGAGATAGGTCGCTGACCTATACTGATTAATCTTCTGGCCATCCATTCAGGCGAGCTCTTATTAGCAACATCTTGGAAATATCTGCCTGTAACGCGCGGTACGATTTCAACTGTGTCTGGCGAAAGCGCCCAATGGATTGGACTATCAAATTCGCCTTTACATTCAGATGTATCCAGAGGTTTCATGCGGCCAATTGAGGCGGCAGACAAATCACGAGCTATCCCTCTCACCCCTAGGCAGTCGCCGCGATTTGGCGTTATTGCGATTTCAATAACAGGATCATTTAAATCTGCATATTCAATATATGACGTGCCCAGCGGGGCATCATCTGGCAGCTCAATAATACCGTCGCTATCGCCATCCAAGCCAAGCTCTGAGAAGGCACATAACATACCATTTGATTCCTGACCCCTGATAAGGCCTTTTTTGATAATGATATCAATAGCTGGCACATATGTGCCAATCGGTGCTAGAACTGTTTTCAGGCCAGCACGTGCATTCGGCGCACCACAAACAATCTGCAATATAGACCCGTTATCATCTACCACACAAAGCTGAAGCCTATCTGCTTCTGGATGCGGTTGTGCCTCTTTAATTTCAACAATACGAAAGTCAGACAAGCTTTGTGCAGGGTCAACAACCTCTTCAACTTCATGACCCAATCTTACCAATCCATCACAAATTTCGCTCAAAGAGCACTCAGTCTCTAAATGATCTTTTAACCAATTGAGGGTGAATTTCATCGCACTATCCCTCTTTACACAATGCCAGTATGAAGACCAGCAACGTCATGTGGCATAAATCCATAATGATGTAACCAGCGCAAATCTGACTCATAAAAGGTACGTAAATCAGGAATGCCATATTTTAGCATTGCAAGACGCTCAACCCCCATGCCAAATGCAAACCCTTGAGTAGTTGTAGAATCATACCCGCAATTTTCAAGTACTCTTGGATTTACCATTCCGCTTCCAAGGATCTCTAGCCAGCTCTCTCCAGCCCCTATTTTCAATCCGCCGCCTTCTCTGCTGCAGCCAATATCAACCTCTGCAGACGGCTCCGTGAATGGAAAATAGCTAGGGCGAAAACGAACTGGCAACTCATCCATTCCAAAAAAACTTCGGCAAAAATCAATCAAGGTAGCTTTTAAATGACCCATATGAATATCTGGCCCTATCACTAACCCTTCACATTGATGAAACATGGGTGAATGCGTTGCATCATGGTCAGACCGGTATGTTCTACCAGGAACAATAATCCGAATTGGTGGTTTGGTAGAACGCATAGTTCTAATTTGAACTGGTGACGTATGAGTTCGCAGCACAGGCCGACTTCCAGAGGCATCAGCCTTTAAATAAAAGGTATCATGCTCCTGTCGTGCTGGATGCTCAGGGGGAATATTAAGCGCTGTGAAGTTATTCTCGTCCGTTTCAATCTCGGGGCCTTCCGCAATTACAAACCCCATATCAGCAAAGATTGCTGATATTTCCTCCATCGTTCTTGAAAGCGGATGCATTTTTGCCTGAATAGATGGGCGTGTTGGTAATGATACATCACTCTTTTCAGATTCGAGCTTTTTATCTAATGCTTGTTTTGCAAGAAGCTCTTGGCGTTCTGCAAGCGCAGAAGTAAGTTCCTGCTTCACCGCATTTATGATTTGGCCAGCTTGTTTTCTAGCATCGGCATCCATTTGACCAAGTTTAGCAAGTTCAAATGATATCGCACCCTTTTTGCCAAGCGCATCTATCCTAACCGCATTAAGCTGATCAAGATCCCCTGCCAGAGTGATATCCTTGAGAAATTTTTCCCGTAGCGTGTCAATATCTACCATTATAGTAACGAGGGCCAGTCTAACTAGCTTGCAGCTTTTTGGGATTGCTCAACTAGTTTTGTAAATGCCGCAGGCTCATGAACCGCTAAATCTGCAAGCATTTTGCGATCGACCTCTATTCCTGCTTTTATCAAGCCGCCCATCAGCGATGAGTAGGTAACCCCATGCGCCCGTGCCGCAGCATTTATCCGCTGAATCCATAATGCTCTGAACTCGCGCTTGCGAACACGCCTATCGCGGTACGCATACTGCCTTGCTTTATCAACAGCTTGTTTTGCAACTTTAAATGTATTTTTACGTCTACCATAATAGCCTTTAGCGGCTTTAATTACTTTGCGGTGACGCGCATGTGTGGTTGTACCTCTGCTCACTCGAGCCATAGCACTTCTCCTTATTTAGCTAGTTTAGGCGTAGGGTAGAAACCCTTTTACGATTTTCGCATCAGCTGGGTGTAGAATCATCGTTCCACGAGCTTGTCGCTTCATTTTTTGAGAGCGTCTACGCAAATTATGACTAAGGAAAGCAGCGGAACCGCGAACTTTCCCTTTAGCTGTAAGAGAGAAGCGCTTTTTTGCACCACTCTTGGTTTTTAATTTGGGCATTTCATCCTCACTTTATCTATATTAGATATTATCTTGCCGGCAAGGCATGCCCTATCATGGCCTTAGCTCGACTTTTAGTGAGCGTGTTATACTAGCTGTCTTGTATAAAAGCAATCATAAATTAGCCTTCTTGTGCAAGATATAAACGCTATTTCAAGCTCATTTTGTATATTTAGGTTTTCTCGGGCGAATTTATTATTTTGGAGCAAGCACCATCGTCATTTGCCGGCCTTCCATTTTGGGCATGGATTCGATTTTTGCAAAATCATCTACATCCCCGCGAACCCGCGATAATAGCTCTGCACCAAGCTCAACATGGGCCATTTCACGGCCTCTAAATCTAAGGGTAACTTTAACCTTATCACCGCCATCAAGAAATTTATGAACCGCTTTCATTTTAACCTGATAATCATGTTGATCGATATTAGGTCTAAGCTTGATTTCTTTTACTTCAATGATTTTTTGCTTTTTTCGAGCTTCGTTAGCCCGCTTTTGCGCCTGATATTTATGTTTTCCGTAATCTAGGATTTTACAAACAGGCGGCACTGCATTTGGTTGGAGTTCTACCAGATCAAGGCCTAATTCAGCTGCTTTATTCAGGGCATCATCGATGGATAAAATTCCGAGTTGTTCTCCATCTGGATCGATACATCTAACAGACCTTGAATGTATCATTTCATTTATTCGCGGCCCATCTGAGGAAGACGGCATTTCTTGTCTTGGACGTACTATTGAACTCTCCATAATTGTTGAAATTTATTAAATAAACCTTAGCATTTAAAATAGGCTAAAGGTCTGATTTGTTAGTCATACGTTGAAACCTTAATGATTGCAAGTAAGCGATATCGGTTATTGCGCATTTGATGGTAAATCAGGTGATGGTGAACCAGATGACGCTAAATCAGGCGGCATACATTCGGATAGAAGAAATGATTTAACCTCATCTATACGCATCACCTGCTGGGATTGCATGCCCAGTTGCCGCACTGCAACTGTTCCAGCTTCTGCCTCGCGTGCGCCAACCGCAAGTATATAGGGAACTTTTGCTGTGCTATGTTCTCTGATTTTATAGCCGATTTTCTCATTTCTAAGATCTGTTTGCACTCTTATGCCAGCTTTATTAAGGGTTTGATAAACTGTATTTGCATAGTCATTTGCTGTTTCTGTAATGGGGGCAATTACAACTTGAATAGGGGAGAGCCATGCAGGCATTCTGCCTGAATATTGCTCAATTAATATTCCAATCCATCTCTCCAAAGAACCCAAAATTGCGCGATGCAGCATAACAGGGCGTTTACGCTGACCATCTTCATCAACATATTCTGCACCAAGACGCTCTGGCAAAATAAAATCTGCTTGCAAAGTACCGCATTGCCAATCGCGTCCGATAGCATCTGTTAGCACAAATTCTAACTTAGGCCCGTAGAATGCGCCCTCCCCCGGATTAAGAGATGTTTCAATACCAGCCGCTTTGGTTGCATCTGATAAGGCTTGTTCTGCCTTATCCCAGGTGGCATCATCACCTGCGCGCACTTCAGGGCGATCTGAAAATTTAACCCTGATATCTGTGAACCCGAAATCTTTATAAATATCCTTTAATAAATTACAAAATGCCACCGATTCTGAATTTATTTGCTCTTCTGTACAAAAGATATGAGCATCATCTTGTGTAAATGCACGTACTCTCATTATTCCATGCAACGCTCCAGACGGCTCGTTCCTATGACAAGAGCCGAACTCTGCCATGCGTAGCGGCAAATCACGATATGATTTCACACCCTGCCGATAAATCTGAACATGACCTGGGCAATTCATTGGCTTTAATGCTAATGTTTTATCGTCTTGGGTGTTTGCGGTGAACATGTTTTCACCGAATTTCTCCCAATGTCCAGACGCCTCCCACAAACTTCTGTCAATCATCTGAGGTGTTTTAACTTCTTGATAATTCTCAGCGGCAAGACGCCGTCTTACATAATTCTCAATCTCTCGGTAAAGAGTCCATCCATTTGGATGCCAGAAAATAGAACCCGTCGCTTCTTCTTGCATATGAAAAAAATCTAGTGCTTTACCTAGTTTTCTATGGTCCCTTTTTTCTGCTTCTTCTAGCATCGTTAAATATGCTTGAAGGTCTGCTTCAGTTGCAAAGGCAGTTCCATATATACGCTGTAACATCGGATTATTGGAATCACCGCGCCAATAGGCGCCTGCAACTTTCATCAATTTGAACGCATGACCTGCTTTTTTGGTAGATACTAGGTGAGGCCCGCGACACAGGTCGATAAAGCTTCCTTGTGCATAATAACTAACCGTCTCATGCGCAGGAATAGCCTCAACTAATTCAATCTTAAATGGCTCATTGCGCTCTTTATAAAATGAGATCGCCTCATCGCGGCTCCATTCACCGCGTGTTATTTGCTCATCGCGATCTACAATTTCATGCATCCGCTTTTCAATGTCATCAAGATCATCTGTGCTAAATGGGTGCTCTCGGTAAAAATCATAATAAAAACCAGTTTCAATGGCAGGGCCAATCGTAACTTGTGTTTCAGGATATAATTCTAGAACCGCCTCTGCTAGAATATGCGCGCAATCATGCCTAATTAATTCAAGGCAAGCATCATCTTTTGCGGTGATTAAACGGAGTTCACTATCTTCATTGATAGCTCGGCCAATATCCCAATTCTCGCCATTTACAACAGCTGCCAGAGCTGCTTTAGCAAGACCTGGACCAATGTCAGCTGCAATTTGTGCGGCTGTTACAGGGGCATCATAGTGCCGCTCGGACCCATCTGGGAGAGCAATTTTAGGCATTAATTCTTTTTCCTTATATAACGATAATAAACTTTCTTAGATAATAAGCTTCCTTGGATAATAGGCTTTCTTGCAGAATTTAACTGGTTCACTTTCCTAAAACAAGAGGGGAGAAACCCTTTTTAAGAAGAAGGTTTTTATAAACTGCTAGAGTTGACTTTGTCATCTTTTTAACACTAAACCTGCGCTTCACGGCAGATTGTGCATGCGTTGATAATTTATCACGATCTGATTGAGACAAACTCAAAGCAGTTTCTAGCGCCTGCGCAAGGCTATCCACATCATTAGGTGCTGCCAGCCATCCAGTCTTCCCAGCAGAAATTGTCTCTCGTGCGCCCCCATGATCAAAAGCCACAACAGGCCGTCCCATCGCATGTGCTTCAATGGCAACTCTGCCAAATGGTTCTGGGCGAATAGATGGCATCGCAACGACATCTGCAAGCATTAATGCAGCTGGCATATCTCTTGTTGAGGTCGCAATGCGCACATGCGCGCCCAGCCCTAATTCAACTGATTTTTTCTCGAGCATTTCAGAATATCCAGAGTTGGTATCACCTGCCCCTAATAATACACACGCAATATCCAGATGTTTAAGGCGTGCAAGAGCCTGCAAGAGAATAACATGTCCCTTCCAGCTTGTAGGGCGCGCAGGCAACATCACAACAGGCAAATCATCAGGCAACCCAATTCTATCAGCTTCATTGATAATCCGTTGCTGTGTTACATTAAGCGGATTGAACATGGTGATATCAACGCCTCTATGAATAACATTCAAGGACAGATTTTCTATTGATTTTGGAAACTGACTTTCAATAACTGATTTGGTAAATTGCGATATCGCAATTATTTCATCTGCAGTAAGCATTTTCTTGTTATATACACGTTTAAATAAATTCGCTGCTTCAAACTTTCCATGTATTGTTGCAACAGTTGGTATTGTTAATGATTTTGCAACTGGCAGGCCTATCCAAGCTGGCACTCTAGAGCGCACATGAACGATATCCACATTCTCATCCCTCAGGATTTTACGGAGTTTATTTTTGGTAAATGTCCAAGAGAGCGGGTTTTTTTGATCTACTGGCAATTTATAATGTTTGGCGCCAGCTCGGCTTAGATGAGATTCCAGCATGCCGCCAGAACTAATAACAACCGATTTCCAACCAGCATCCCTAATTGCCTTTGCGGTTTCTATAGTTCCTCTTTCAACACCCCCATTATTTAACGCAGGGAGTATCTGAGCAATCACAGGTCGTACCAGATTATTTTTTTGTGACATATATAGATAAATTTCTTATTATCAAAAAAAGATAGAAGTAGCATTACTTCGCTATTTGTAAGCCTAGTCATTATTTTAGGCAATATGTATGTTACGCAAAGCTAAATTCACTAACCCAAAAAAATCAGCCCCCTAGATAAAAACGAACACCAGACAACACCCAGACAACACCCAGACAACGCTATGCAAGAGATAAATGATTCTGATATTAAACAATTGCCAACAAAGCGTGGTTATAAGCTTGCCTATCAGCATTACGGCGGCAAACCATCTATAGATGATGGGGTTGGTATAGTGTTTTTGCACGGACATGGCTCTGACATGAAAGGCAGCAAGGCGGAAGCGCTCATGCAATGGGCGGTTAGCAAGGATATAGAATTTACCAGATTTGATTTGTTTGGGCATGGCAGAACGGGCGGCGACATCCTGTCTGCTACAATAGGTCAATGGATTGAAGATAGTTGTGATATTCTTGACATGGTTACAACTAGAAAACAGATTTTGGTTGGATCCTCCCTTGGTGGATGGATTATGTTGTTGTTATGCGCATATCGCCCTCAGAGAATAGCTAGCTTAATTGGCATCGCAGCAGCACCAGATTTTACCAAGAGATTAATCTGGGATATATTAGATACAGAGCAGCAGAACACATTTCGCAAAACAGGTTTGTTAGCGGTTCCAAATCCTTATAGTGATACAGATGTTGTGTATCCCTACACTCTTATTCAGGAAGCTGAAAAACATCTTATTTTGCAAAACCCTATTGATTTTAAGGGGCCTGTTGTTTTGCATCACGGCTTATGTGATGCAGAAGTTCCATGGCAAACATCTATAGATATTGCGCACCGGCTTAAATCCGAAAATGTTAAAATCCACTTGGACAAAACAGCTACACATCGATATTCACAAACAGAACAGATAGATGCTATAATCGGTAGTCTTGAAACATTAATATCAGGAACGGATTAATGCTTAAAAATCAAGTTCAGCATAATGGCTGGCAGGCGTAACGCCTGTTAGCTGATCGCCAAGAAGAGCTCTAAAACAAGGGCGAGACTTAAGCTTCATATACCATGATGCTGCTGCTGGATATTTATCCCACTGAATATCCCCAAAATAATCTAACACCGAGATATGAGCGGCTGCACAGAAATCGGCGAGTGATAACTCCGCACCTACAAGCCAGCTATATCGCTCTGTCAACCAATTAAGGTAGCTTAAATGCACATGAGCATTTGCAAGCGCTGTTCGAATATTTTCCGAAGAGGCACCAGCACCAGCATCGAAACGCTTTATTACTCTTTCATGCAAAAGGGGCAAGCCAACTTCATAATAAAATTTATCCTCAAACCAATCTGTCAGTCGCCTTATCTCAGCGCGTTGAACAACTGAGCCTGATAACAGCCTTGCATCTGCTCTTGATTCTTCTATCCATTCACTGATGGCACGTGAACCTGATAAAATAATCTTATCATTATACTGAAAAACGGGCACAGACCCTGCTGGATTAAGAGACAGAAAATCCTCATCTCTTTGCCATGGCAAATGATGTGCTAATTCAAACTCATATTTATATTCAACAAGCTGAAGACGGATAAATCTGCTAGCTGCTGACAACACAAAATGATGTAAAAGTGAGGTGTTGTTCATCTAAGAAATCTGTTCGATTAAAATCGAACTTACCATATGCGCTCAATCAATATCTGACAAGACAGGCAATGTGTGATCTGGTAATTTTTCTAAGTCCAAAGAACGCAAATTTATAAATTGCACCCTTTGTCTTTCAATGGGGCCTGGCCAGTCCACCTTATAAGGAACAGGTTTAAATCCAAATTTTGGATAATAATCAGGCTCTCCTGAGACCAGACAAAAATCCCAATTGCGTTGGCTGATTTGACCTAATGCTTGTTTTACCAGCAACCTGCCTACACCAAGGCCTCTTAGATAATATTTTACAGCAAGCGGGCCAAGAAGAAGCGCGGGATAAGCACTAATTCTAATCGGCCAAAATTGCAGACTGCCAACAATTCTGCCTGTAACGGCATCACTATTTTCTGCAGATATATCCAAATCCTCTACTATTAATCCAAGCTCATCAATTGGATGCGCATAACGCAGCTGCCACACAGAACGGGTTGCATGTTCAGGACCAAAGGCATCTTGTGTTATTCGGCCTACCGCTGCTTCATCTTGGCGCACATAGCTGCGTATGGCGAATCTATTTGGCATCATCAAACACCTTTATGCGATTTTGCCAATTACTGTTTCTGAACTCACCGGATTATCAAGGGTATTTAGTATTTCATGTGGAACAACATGCCAGAAATTTCTAATTTCCATTGACCAATCATTAACAAGTCGTTTGGCAAGTGCTGAATTAGTCTCTCGCACATGTTGCTGTATCATTTCCAATAATTTATCACTCCAATGTCCAGATTGAAGACGCGTAATATGCAAGGTTTCAGTATTGAAATCCTTCAGACTTTCTTCTTCTGGGTCATATAGAAAAGCCATTCCACCTGTCATACCAGCTCCAAAATTAGATCCGATAGGCCCTAGAATAATAGCATTGCCACCTGTCATATATTCACATCCATTAGAGCCGCATCCTTCAACAACACCTGTTGCACCTGAATTGCGAACACAAAAACGCTCTCCTGCCTGACCAGCCGCAAATAGCAATCCACTAGTAGCACCATACAAAACTGTGTTACCGATAATGGTATTCTCAGATGCAACAAAAGATGCCTCTGCAGATGGGCGAACCGTAATCATACCACCAGATAGCCCTTTGCCAACATAATCATTTGCATCACCAATAATATCCAAGCGAAGTCCTTGAGTGGCAAACGCTCCAAGAGATTGCCCCGCTGACCCGCGCAACCGAGCTGAAATTTGACCAGACTTCATTCCAGTTAACCCGAATTTGCGAACAATATGAGAGGATAGTCTGGTGCCAATAGCGCGCTGAGTATTTTCGATATTATAGGATAGCTGCATTTTACCACCGCTTGCGAGTGCTTTCTGGGTATCTTTAACCATCTGAGCATCAAGCGTATCTGGCACTTCTGTTCTGCCTGCATCCCTATTTCCGCCGCGATGCTTTGTTTGAGCATCTGCTTGCACAAGGATAGGGTTTAAGTCTAAATCATCTAATGCAGAATCCCCTCGTGATACTTGAGCCAGCAATTCTGTGCGACCTATTACGTCTGAGATACTCTCAAAGCCAAGTGAGGCAATAATTTCTCGTACCTCCTCTGCTATATGAGTGAATAATTGAACCACTTTTTCAGGTGTGCCTTCGAATTTAGCACGCAAATCTTCTCTTTGTGTACACACACCAACGGGACATGTATTGGCATGACACTGGCGAACCATCACACACCCCATCGCAAGCAATGATGAGGTTCCAATTCCATATTCATCTGCGCCAAGAATAGCAGCCATGACAACATCACGCCCTGTTTTCAGACCGCCATCTGTTCTCAATACAACTGCCTCCCGAAGACCATTCATGGTTAGCACTTGATGTACTTCGGTTAACCCCATTTCCCACGGCATGCCAGCATATTTAATGGATGATTGAGGGCTTGCCCCTGTTCCACCGCCATGACCAGATATCAAAATGGTATCTGCTTTGGCTTTTGCAACACCTGCTGCAATAGTGCCAATGCCTGTGGATGCCACAAGCTTTACACATACTTTTGCTTCTGGGTTTATCTGTTTTAGATCATAGATTAGCTGCGCTAAATCCTCGATTGAATAAATATCGTGATGAGGCGGCGGTGATATCAGGGTTACACCAGGTGTAGAATGACGCAATTTAGCGATAAGACTATTGACTTTAATACCTGGCAGTTGTCCGCCTTCACCTGGCTTTGCACCTTGCGCAACTTTAATCTCAATTTCTTTACAATTATTAAGATATTCTGCTGTTACTCCAAATCTGCCAGAAGCAACCTGTTTAATCGCACTAGAGGGATCATCACCATTATCACGCAATTTATATCTCTCAGAGTCCTCACCGCCCTCACCTGAATCAGATTTAGCGCCAATCCTGTTCATCGCTATAGAAAGCGTTTCATGCGCCTCTGGACTTAGCGCACCAAGACTGATTCCAGGGGATACAAGGCGTCTTCTTATATCGGTTATACTCTCAACTTTCTCTACGGAGAGCGACGGCTTATTTGGGGTGAAGTCAAGCAAATCTCGCAGATTGACTGGGCCTTGGCGACTAACCATGGATACATATTTCTTCCAGCTATCATAAGAGCCGGTATTACAAGCATGTTGCATGGCATGAATTACCTGCCCATCAAAGGCATGTGCCTCTCCTGACTTGCGGTATTTAAATTGTCCTCCAACTGGCAAATAAGTAACCTCATTAGAAAAGGCCCGTTTATGCATTTCCAATACGCGTGTTTGAATACCGCTCAGACCAAGGCCAGATATTCGAGAGGACATAGGCGGAAAATAATCAACAACCAGCGCACGTGAAAGACCAAGCGCTTCAAAATTATACCCACCACGATAGGATGACAGAACCGAAATTCCCATTTTCGACATGATTTTCAGCAAGCCAAGTTCAATTGCCGTTTTATAGTTTGTAACAGCCTGTGTTATTGAAAGTGATTCAACCAGACCTTTTTCTTTGCGCTCAGCAATTGCCCATTCTGCGCCATATGGATTTACAGTAGTAGCACCAACGCCTATCAATACAGCAAAATGATGAACATCAAGACACTCACCTGTAGCTACATTAACAGATACAAACGTGCGTAATTGCTGGCGAACCAAATGAGAATGCACCGCGCCTACTGCCAAAATCATGGGTATTGGCGCTTCAGAAGAAGAAATGTTACTGTCAGATAACATTACATGCTCACACCCGCCGCGAACAGCATTTTCGGCCAAAATCTGAATTTCTTCTAGGGCATTTTTAAGACTATTCTCGCCGCCATCTGCATCAAACTGACAATTAATAACCACAGCCTTTGCACCGAGATGTTCAATAAGATGTGCCCATTCTGAATTTGTTAAGACTGGGGAGTCCAGAAGTAAATGGTCGCATTGTTCTGCTGATTCATCCAAAATATTTCCAAGATTGCCAAGCCGTGTTCGCAATGTCATTACATGTCGTTCACGAAGCGAATCAATTGGCGGGTTTGTTACTTGCGAGAAATTCTGCCTGAAGAAATGATGCAAACCGCGGTAATGAGATGATAAAACAGCAAGCGGTGTATCATCCCCCATAGAGCCAACAGCCTCTTTTCCAGTTTCGATCATTGGCTGTAATATGAGTTCCATATCCTCCATACTCCAGCCCGCAAGCAACTGACGTCGTCTAATAATATCTGATGCAGGTCGTTGCGGCGTAATATCCTTTTTCTCGGCTAATATTTCATCTAGCTGATGTGATTTGCCAAGCCAGCTATTCCAGTCAGCTCGTCCCGATAATTCTGACTTAAGCTCGCTATCTTTAACAAGCCTGCCTTCTGCCAGATTAACCCCTATCATCTCGCCAGGGCCTAACCGTCCAAGCTCTTGAATATTTGAAGGCGGGATTGAAACCATTCCAGTTTCAGAACCCGCAAGAAGCAATCCATCTTTGGTAATTGTATAGCGCAGCGGGCGCAGACCATTGCGATCCATGCCCCCTATTACCCAATTACCAGAGAAGGCAGCTATCGCTGCAGGCCCATCCCACGGCTCCATCACCGCATTACAATATCCATAAAGCCCAGCTAATTCTGAGGGTACGTCTGGCGTTACAGCTTGAGGTATCATCATTGTTTTTACCATCGGCAAATCGCGCCCTGCCTGTAACAGCAATTCAAAAACAGAATCAAGAGCCGCTGAATCAGAACTCCCTTTAGCAATAACAGGCTTTATATCTTCTACGTTATCGCCAAAAACATCGCTATCCATCCTATCTTCATGACAGGACATCCAGTTCATATTTCCGCGAACTGTATTAATCTCGCCATTATGGGCAATCACTCTGAAAGGCTGTGCCAATCGCCATGTTGGAAATGTATTTGTTGAATATCTTTGATGATAGACAGCAAAATCAGAAATAAACAGCTTATCATCTAAATCAGGATAGAACTCAGTTACCTGCTCTGCTAAAAACATACCCTTATAGATAATAGATCTCGAAGAGAGTGAGCAGATATAAAAATCATTAATTAATTCTGCAAGAACCGCTTTTTCAATTCTTCTGCGAACAATGAACAACTCACGCTCTGCCTCTGCCTCTGATTTTGCAGCTGGCATTGTAAACATAATTTGCTCAATTTCAGGGCGTGTCGCGTTTGCTTTATCACCAAGCGCATTAATATCCACTGGCACTTGACGCCAGCCATAAATTTTATAATCCATTTTTAGGATTTCACGCTCAACGATACAGCGGCATGTTTCTTGCGCGCCCAAATCCAATCTTGGCAGGAATACCATGCCAACAGCAAGCCTATCGCCATTATCCTTATGACCTGTTCTGGCAACATGTTCCATAAAGAATTCACGCGGGATAGCGATATGAATTCCAGCGCCGTCCCCTGTCATGCCATCAGCATCAACAGCGCCGCGATGCCAGATAGCTCGAAGTGCATTTATAGCTGCCTCGACAACTGCGCGTGAGGGTTTGCCATCGGTCGCTGCAACCAGCCCCACCCCGCAATTATCATGCTCCCATGCTGGGTTATAAGCGCCCGCATGTTGCAAAAGCTTTTCAGTTACTGCTCTATTACGGATATAATTTTTTGCTTCAAATGTCATATTACTAACTTTCCGAAAACTCTTTTACCTATGCCGTTATTGGGCCGTTATTGGGCCGTTATTCAGCTGCCTGAATTTTTTCCTGACTTGACTTGATAATAAAGCTGTCAATTTGTTCTGCAGCATCTCTTCCATCTCTTACGCCCCAGACCACCAGTGATGCACCGCGAACAATGTCCCCAGCCGCAAACACCCCTTCAATAGCTGTTTGCATCGTCTTCCAATTAATAGATAGTGTGCCCCATTTAGAAACCTCAAGTGCTGGCTGATGAAACATACCTGGCAAATCTTCAGGATCAAATCCAAGTGCTTTGATGACGATATCTGCTGAAACATCAAATTCAGACCCGGGAAGAAGGTTGGGAACTTGCCTTCCGGTTGCATCTGGCTGGCCCAAATGAATGCGCTGTGCTTGAACAGAGGTGATTTTATCTTGTCCCAGAAATTGTGAAGGTGCAGATAACCATTGAAAGTTAACACCCTCTTCTTCTGCATTCTGAACTTCACGTTGCGAGCCAGGCATATTGGCTTTATCGCGGCGGTAAAGACATGTTACAGAATTAGCATTTTGACGAATGGCAGTTCGCACGCAATCCATCGCCGTATCACCGCCGCCAACGACAACCACATCTTTTCCATCTGCATTAAGCGTCCCATCATCAAATGTTGGCACCTTATCGCCTAATGATTTACGGTTAGATGCAATCAGAAAATCTAATGCAGGCACAACCCCTTTTAAGTCACTTCCCGGCAAGCTGATATCACGCGCTTTATAAACACCAGTAGCAATTAATACCGCATCATGCTTTGCCCGTAATTCATCAAACGAAATATCGCGGCCAATCTCACAGTTTAAGCGAAAGCTAACACCGCCTTGCTCAAGTAGCTCATATCGTCTGGTAACAATTTCTTTTTCAAGCTTAAACCCTGGTATTCCATATATAAGTAGTCCGCCTGCTCGGTCATACCGGTCATATATAACGACTTGATATCCTTTTCTTCGGAGCAGGTCAGCAGCAGCAAGACCCGCCGGTCCAGCGCCAATAATACCAACAGACTGTTCTTTTTCTACGCTTGGCGCAATTGGTTTCACCCACCCATTATCAAAGGCTGTTTCTGTGATATGTCGTTCAACAGCACCTATTGTAACAGACTCAAATCCTTTTTCGATTACGCAATTACCCTCACACAACCTGTCTTGCGGACAAATTCTGCCACAAATTTCAGGAAAGGTATTGGTAGCAGAGGAGACTTCATAAGCCTCTTGCATTCGCCCTTCAGCGGTTAGCATTAACCAATCTGGAATATTATTATGAAGCGGACAATTTACCTGACAAAAAGGAACACCGCATTGAGAGCATCTACTTGCCTGCTCTTCTGCTTTTTGTTCACTAAATTCGGCATAAATCTCATCAAAATCAAATTTCCGTGTCTCTGCTTTGCGTTTTTTCGGCATCGCTTTTTCGGTATTGACAAATTTTAGCATTTTAGACGACATCACCGTCTCCTTGACATTCATTGATTGTCTTTTTGCACACGCTTTATGATTAGGGGGTATGTATCTTTGGATTTGTCATGCATGAAAGCAATGATGTTAGGTCCCAAGATAATGCAGATAAAACACCCCTATCTTAAACGAATCATTCTCGTTAATTGGTCAACAATACTACCATAAAATTCGCTATGACTCAAGTTTATAATGAATTTGCGAGCCTATCAACCCTAATGATGAATTATTTAGTTCCGATTCGGTATTATTTTTCTGTTTAGAGATTTCAAATTAGCAATATGCTTGTTTTATTTGCATTCTCAAAAGATTTACTAGACTATATTATTTTCAGATTAACCCCAGATTAACTCCAGATTATTTCCGAATTATTTCCAAAATCATTTCTGGAGTAATAAGCAGGTAAGGCATTGAAAAATATGGCTTTTTCTTTTTCTGATTTTTCTTATTACCTGTTACTTGCTTTGGTTCAAGGCATAACAGAATTTCTGCCTGTATCCTCATCTGGCCATCTTGTTTTAGTGCCCTCTATTACGAATCGGAGTGACCATGGGGTATCTATTGATGTTGCAGCTCATATTGGAACCCTGATAGCGGTGATGATTTATGTGCGTTCTGATTTAATTAAAATGACTTTGGCACTCCGAAATACTGCTTTGAAGTCATTAAGGCCTAACGCTAATATCCTGATTGATGCGCCATCCCTAATGATGATTAAAATGCTTATAATTGCGACTATTCCGGTTATTATTGCTGGGTTTTTGGTTTCGCTTTTTGAGCCTGATATGCTTCGGCTCTTGCAAACTGTTGCCATTTCAAATATTATCTTTGCTATTTTCCTATGGCATTCAGACAAAACATCGCCCTCTGAGCACACATTAAGCGAAATGAGATTGAAACAAGCTTTATTTATTGGGCTTGTGCAGATGCTTGCATTAATCCCTGGCACCTCGCGAAGCGGCGTTACAATGACAATGGCACGATATCTTGGCTTTGAGCGTTTGAGTGCTGCACGCTTCTCATTATTATTATCAATCCCTGTCATTATTGCGGCAGGGTGTCTGCAAGTCGTAACACTTATCCGCCAAGAAGATATTGTCGTAGGCGCAGCTGCATTATATGTTGCCGTATTCTCCTGCATTATTGCATTAGGGGCAATTCATGGCATGATGAAATGGCTTGGACGCGCGAATTTTAATCTATTTGTATATTACCGGTTTGCACTTGGCCTTGTGCTGCTTATCATTAGCTTCTAGCTTGATGCAAAAATACCGCCCTGTCGATAACAAGACAGGTAATTTGGAACATGTGCTTCAATAGGCTGCGGCGTGATGCCAAATGAAGTGATATCCAGCATATTCTCATTTACAATATTATCAGTATCTAACATCCGCAACTGATCCCGCGTTATTGGCGGATTAGGCAGGATAGATGCCATTGCTGCTGGAACCTGCATCGCAAAAATTGGAACAGGAATTAAAGCTCTCTTCTTGCCAATCGCAGAGAGCATATAGACTAATAATTCTTTAAAACTATAAATAGAGGGGCCGCCTAGCTCATAAATTTGCCCATCTGTTTGGCTGTTACTAAGACAATAAATAATAGACTCAGCAACATCGCCAACAAAAACAGGTTGAAATTTGGTATTCCCCCCAGCTAATAAAGGCAGGGCAGGTGCAATCATAGCCATTCTTGCAAACCTATCGAAAAAACCATCTCCTGGTCCAAAAACAATGGAGGGGCGCAAAATTGTACTATTTGGCGCAAGACGTAGCAGGCTTCTCTCACCCTCGGCTTTGGTTCTGTAATATGTACTAGCAGCCTTGAGATCTGCCCCAATCGCGGATATCTGAACAATTTTTGTAACCTCTGCCTGCTCTGCGATTTGTGCTATTCTTTGCGGTAATTCGGCCTGCGCGTTTTCAAAATTCTGTTTGCCAGATGGGTGAAAAATACCAACCAAATTAACAACATAATCAGCCGATTGAATAGCTCTTGCCAAATCATCATCTAGAAGCGCATCACCAGACATAACTGTTATCTGGCCAATATCTCCAACTGGTTTTAGATTTTTTGAGCGCACCGCATTTCGGGTAAGAACAGAGATACGTGCCCCTGCACGCGCTAATTTTTCAACTAATGCTCTTCCAATAAATCCAGAGCCACCAATTATGCAGACGGTTTTGTTTCGCAGTTGCATGTTCATTCCTATTTACTCAAAATTCTCACTATAAATAACAGCACTTTAAATAACTGCACGTTAAATAACGCACAACAAATAACAGGGCGTTAGATAATAACGAGATAAGTAACAGATTGTCCTCCGACAGGAAAGCCTCATCATAGCTTGCTATCTGTGCAAATAAGTTTTGCTCATTATATAAACAATATGTTTATCTAAGGCACCAAAGATGCAATTATCAGATGAGTTTACCAGATAGGTTTAAACAAACAAAATACTCGTAACGAACACAGCAACAAATATCGTTTCCGCGATAATAAGAAAAAAAGCAGACTTTCCAATATGTCGCAATTCACTCAAATCTATTTTCATTCCAACTGCTGCAATTGCCATTACCAAAAACCAACGCGAGGTTATCTGAAACCCCTCCTTTATAATGTGCGGCAATATACCAAGCGAGTTAGCGAGTAGAATAACAATGAACCCCAAAACAAATGCAGGTAGAATGGGCGGGCTCTCACGCTCGCCCCTATTATCAATTTTCCTGCCACTTATTTTCTTGCCACCTATTTTAAAGCGAATAATCAATCCAGCAATAACCACAACTGGCGCCAGCATTGCAACACGCAGCAATTTAATAATTGTTGCGATATCGCCAGTTGGCTCATCTACAGAATATCCTGCCCCCACAACTTGAGCCACATCGTGAATAGTTGCACCTAAAAATACACCTAGCGCGTCTCCTGACAGGCCGATTTTTTGACCTAAAATGGGATATAATATCATTGCGAATGTGGATAGGATGGTAACACCAGCTACCGTAAATATAAGCTCCTCGTCACGCTTTTTATGTTTCGGCATTATTGCAGCGATTGCCAAAGCTGCAGAAGCCCCACAAATAGCAACTGAACCAGAAGTTAAGAACGCAAAATACCTGTCAATATTAAACCATTTAGACATAGCAATACCAAACCCTATGGTTGCTAATACCGCCATTACCGTAATTGCCACATTCACCAGACCAACAGCCGAAATCATATCGAAACTTATTCGCGCCCCTAACAGGCAAACGCCAACGCGAAGAACTTTCTGCGCTGTGAAATTTATACCCTCAACACATCGCTTCTCTTTTGACAAGAAGTTCAAGGCCATCCCAAAAAGCAACGCCATTAGCATTGTCGGGGCACCATAATAATCAGAAATAAATTGTGCTGCGAGCGCCAAAATTCCTACCACTATTACCCCTGGATAATAACGATGCACTATATGGCAAAACTGACTATAATATCGGTTTAGAAACTGGCCAGTCATTATTATGCTTGCGATAAAATATAGGTGTAGTCATCCAATAGGATTTTCAATCCATTTTTTGCTACATCTGCTCGCTTTTTAAGCCGGTTTATGCCTGGAAGCCGTGTATCTGGCTGAGCTAAAATAGCCGAAAATAACGTCTCAAAATGAGCTATTCGTTTAGCAGGCGGTGCGATAAGAATAAGTGTCTGAGCAACATTCGGCTCTGAGCTTTTTGTATCCAAGAATGAAGAAGCCTGAAATCCATAATGTGCCCCTGCTAGCCCTGCTGTTATTAATTCAACCATCAATGCAAGAGCAGCGCCCTTGGCACCCCCCATTGGCAACATTGCCCCTTTTAATGCTTGTTCGGGGTCTGTTGTAGCAATACCATCTGGATCAACAGCCCAGTCATCTGGAATTTTTTTACCTTCTGTCTTTGCTCTCATAACCTTACCGCGCGCTACTTTTGCAAGAGAAAGGTCAATCACAAATGGTGAGCCCGTATCCCTTGGGCAGGAAAATGCAATGGGATTGGTTCCAAAGATAGGGGTAGAGCCCCCCCAAGGCGCCATCGCAGCCGGGGTATTCGAAAACATAAGCGCAACCACGCCCTGCTCTGCATAGCGCTCAACATGATGAGCTAGAACGCCCGCATGGTGAGATTTATTAATCGTAACCAGAAGAGATCCATTTTCGCGAACCAGAGGCATTGCCTGCAAATAAACATGGTCTAATGCAGGAAATGCAAATCCATGATCTGCATCTAGCGCAAGCCAGCCCTTTCCCTGAAATTCTGAGCTGATAGAAGCCCTAATATTTACTTTTCCACTTTTAATTTGTGCCAAATAACTCTTCACTCTAGAGAGACCATGTCCCAATTGGCCATCGGTTTCTGCCAACACTAAATAATGCGCAATTATCTCAGCATTGTGTGTGCTCATCCCGTGAGATTGAAACGCATCACGGACGCGTTGCATCGCTTCTTGGGTGGTTATGAAAATATGTTCCAAAGATTGAGGCGGAGATTTCCTCCGCCCTCCTTTTCTAAGCTGATCGATATAATTTGGTCATTGAAAATTCTCGATGGCCAAGTGCTTCCGCAGCTGTATTTCGACCATTTGCTGTGCGTATGATCATATCTATCAGCTGATCGCCTGCTTCGTCAATTGTGGTTTCACGTCTTAAAATACCTGATACATCCACATCAACATGCTCACTCATCGTGCGGATGGTTCTTGGATTCGCTGTGATTTTAATGACAGGTACAATGGGGTTGCCTATCACATTACCTTGTCCGGTTGGAAATGTATGAATGACAGCCCCACCTGCAGCCATTAATGTTACACATTCTGCAGCTGCCGAAGAGCTATCCATAAAATATAATCCCGCGCCAGATTGAGGTTTCTCCGCAGGGCCCAGAATGTCAATATATCTGGATGTTCGGCCAATTTTCTCAAGATTACCAAGTGCTTTCTCCTCAATAGTCGTTAATCCACCCAAGATATTGCCTTTGGTTGGCTGACTATCAGAGAGATCATCTGTTTGATGGGCAAAAATGACATCATCTTGATAGGCTTTCCACATTTTATACCAGCGCTCACCAACCTCTTCATTGATGGCTCTGTGTTTACAAATATGCTCTGCCCCTGTGATCTCAGAGGTTTCACCAAAGAAGCCTGTAATACCAATTGGTAAAAGCTTATCATACATATTACCAACTGCCGGGCAGGAGCCAAGACCTGTGGTAGTATCACTTTCCCCACATTTAGTTGAAATCCAAAGTTCACAAAGAGGGCAATCCTCTCGCTGAAGCTCGGTTGCATAATGCACATATTGCTTTGCTATATGAGAGGCATCCATAATGGTTTTCAGATCACCATTTTGTTCAATTGATAATCCAGAAACAGGTTTTCCTGTTTCTGCTATGCCATCTACAACACGCTGGGTCCATTCAGGCTCAATTCCAATAACCACAACAGCGGCTACATTTGCATTACTCCCCGTGCCTATTAAGGTTCGAAAATGCACCTCTAGGTCTTCCCCAAATTGCAAGCGGCCATATGCATGTGGTATCGCCAATGTCCCTTTGATATTATTGGCAACAGCTTCGCATGCCGCATTTGAAATATCATCCAACGGCAGGATCAATACATGATTGCGAACACCAATGTGACCATTATCACGTCGATAACCTTGAACCATTACATTTGAAAAATCAGTCATTTCTAGCTCCCTACCAACGCTTGGTTTTGCAATTATGTGTATGTAAATGATGACCTTTTGCACAATCTTGTATGATTCTGCCAATATCCTCACCATATTTATAGACAGTGTCGCCTACCTGGTGATCTCTAAGAGATATCTTGTGACCGATAGGAACTGATTGCTCTGCTTTTAACCGAAAGGTCGAATTATCATGTGTTATACAAACAAGCATATCTGTTCCAGCCTCTAGCCCCTCAACAACGACGACACCAACAGTGTCTTCATGATCGTGAACCAATAAATGGGGTATTTCTGACATTTTAATCTCTCCTATCGTCAGGGTTTCAATAGTATTTTTGGATGGGTAACAAGCCCATTTTGTAACTCTTCAAATGCCTGTGCGCCCTCTGACAAAAGCGCGCGGATGCGTCAAGTCTAGCGCGCCTAAACGCCCCTCAAAAATAGCGCTTGCGGTTTCGCGAAAATCAGATGGCATTTATGTTATTGGCGTTTATATTGACGTAAATTTGAAAAATAAACTAGATAAAAATTTCGTTGGCATTCCGAAAGAGCCTTATGCGTTTAGTAATAATGCAGAAGGGTTTCTTGGATCACCCTCTTTTAAAAACGCATCCTTTGTCATTGCGGGCGATACAAGCTTATCTATCGATATGTAGAACGAGATAGGTAGGACGCGCCCATTAAGGCCAAAGTCCTTACATTTAGGACTCAAATTTGGAAGAGCGAAAAAAAAATTAAGGTTTTTTTAATTTTTTGATCCTTTTTTCTAATTCTTTCCGTATAGTGGAAAGACATAGAGAGGAGACCGGCAATGTTCCCATATAAAACAAACGCAATTTCAGCAGACTACTCACGCAGAAATACAGGAAACGGATATTTATTTGCGATTGCAGTAATTATTTTATTAGTCGCAGCATTTAGCTTGTTCAATTAAGCTGTAGGTACTCTGGGGGAGCCTCTACAGGAAAACTATGTCTTATCGGCATAAGGTCTAACCTTCTAGGCTGGTTACTGAACCAGCCAAGACTTTCTAATCTAATCAGAAAACCATCCCAAAAGCGTTTTTAGAACTTCTATTTTTGCACACTATTATGCATATCTATGGGCATTATTGACGCATTCTATATTTATAATTTGATAATCCTAAACCATCTATTCTAAGGTGTTTGTCAAAAATGATATTAGGAAACTATTGATGCGGGTATTTATACTATTTATCACCTTGATAATTGGGAGTGTTGCTAGCGCATATGCAGAACCCCTAAAATTTAACCATATTATAATTGATAACGTATGGATAAAAGACACCCCTCCAAATCACAAAACAACCGCAGGGTACCTTACAATTGAAAATCTCGGTGATACGGATGAGATATTACTGTCCGTATCTAGCTCTTTTGCTGCTAAAGGAGAAATCCACCAGATGAAGATGGATGGCGAGGTAATGAAAATGAGGCCGATACCAGATGGATTAATTATCCCGGCTGGCGAGAGCATATATCTAAAGCCAGGCAGTTTTCATCTCATGTTTATGAAGCTTAATATGCAAATAATCCCGATGCAAACGCTCGAATTAACTTTAACATTTAAAAATCTGGGTTCTGTGATAGTACCAGCGACTGTTAAATCTGCTCCGGCTAGTGATAATCCAAGTTCAAAAAAACATAATCATTAAACTTCATAGATATTATCACCTGTGCAAAAATTGCATCGCCAATAGCAATTATTAGCACTATTTAGGTGCAGCTTTTTTTAGTATTAAAATGATGCAGGTTAAAACTTGTATTAAGACACAATTTCTCCCCAAACATATTGTGCACATAAAAGGGGTGGTCCCTATCCTCCAAGCCACCCCCTTTTTGCATTTATTCTTTTCGTGAAAAGTTTCAAATAGGTGCTATCAGAATAAGAGGCCTAATTTGTTCATTTTTGTGGGTTCGCGAATGGCTGTTAATTTGCTATGACACTTCTGGATGAAACATTTAACACTCTTTTAGAAACCAGATAGGGGAAAGATATGACCGTCAAAGTAGCAATTAATGGATTTGGCCGGATAGGCAGAAATGTATTTAGAGCACTTATTGAAAATCCACGAAGTGATGTGGAAATTATTGCGGTAAATACAATCCCGTCTCTTTCTGACTCTGCATATCTTCTGGAATTTGATTCCGTGCATGGCAGGTTGCCAACACCTGTCACTATAGAGGGCGATATGATGCATGTCGCAGGCAACAAGGTTCGCTTTTTGAGCGAACGTGACCCAGAGGCTCTTGATTGGGGCGCGCTTGGGGTAGATGTTGTTATGGAATGTACTGGCATTTTTACCGATGCTGATAAAGCTGCTGTGCATCTAAGAGGAGGCGCCAAAAAAGTGCTTGTTTCTGCGCCTTCCAAAGGAGCTGATTTAACCGTGGTATATGGTGTAAATCACACCCTTATATCACCAGAACATAAAATCATCTCAAATGCGTCTTGCACAACCAATTGCCTAGCGCCAATTGCGCATATTCTGCATAATACATGTGGTATTAAACAAGGTTTCATGACCACTATTCACAGCTACACAAGCGACCAACGTATTCTGGACACAGAACATAAGGATTTATATCGCTCGCGTGCGGCTGCCTTAAACATGATCCCCACCACAACAGGCGCCGCAAAGGCTGTAGGACTTGTTTTACCAGAGCTAAACGGCAAGCTTGACGGGGTTGCTATTCGTGTTCCAACACCAAATGTTTCTGCGGTTGATTTTGTGTTTGAACCTATTAAGCAAACATCTGCTGATGAAATAAATCAATTTATTAAAATTGCCGCTAATGGCGAATTAAAAGGCGTTTTAGATTTTACAGAACGTGAGTTGGTATCAACAGATTTCAATCATCACCCAGCATCTTCGATAGCCCATATTGACCAGACACGGGTAATGCCAGATGGAATGACCCGCATTTTCAGCTGGTATGATAATGAATGGGGTTTTTCTAACAGAATGCTTGATACGGTAACTTGTATGGGATGAACGCCTTCCCCCTATTCACAATCAGTAATAAAAAAAACGGCCTAAAGGGCGTTTTTTAATCTTTAATATTCGGATTGATTAGGCGTTAATATCAAACCTATCTGCGTTCATTACTTTATTCCAGGCATCAATAAAATCAGTTATGAATTTATCATTTGAGTCGCTCTGAGCATATAATTCAGCTAATGCACGAAGCTGGGAGTTTGAGCCAAAAACAAGATCCGTTTTACTGGCTTTGAATGTAACCTCTCCAGTTGTTCGCGATGTTGCTTGATAGGCGCCATCACCAGATGGTTTCCACTGATTATCAATATCCAAAAGCTTTACAAAATGATCATTATTCAAACTATCAGGAGAATCAGTTAAAATACCATTTCCATCATAACTAATGCCAATAGATCTCATCCCGCCAATAAGGGCTGTCATCTCTGGCCCTGTTAGCCCAAGCAATTGTGCCTTGTCGAGCATGACTTCTGCTGGATTATAAGCATAGTTCTTATTCTCATAATTTCTAAACGCATCTGCAATAGGCTCCAGCACATCGAACGAGGCTGCATCTGTCTGCTCTTGGGTTGCATCGCCTCGGCCAGGCGTGAATGGGACGGTCCGACCAGTTGCTTTTTCTAAACCAACAGTACCAGCAAGAACAATAACATCTGCAAGTGATGCGCCTGATTGCGCCGCTATCGGGCGCAAAATATCAAGCACGGCTGCAAGCTGTTCTGGTTTATTAACCTGCCAATCCTTTTGAGGGGCAAGTTGAATACGAGCACCATTGGCCCCGCCACGCATATCTGTTTCCCTGAAGGTGGATGCACTTGCCCATGCTGTTTCAACCATTTGCTGAATAGTTAAACCAGAATCAGCGATTTTCGCCTTTAGGCTATCTACATCATAATCTGTGCTTCCAGCATGAACCGGATCCTGCCAGATTAATTCTTCTTCAGGCACTTCAGGTCCGACATAGCGCGATTTTGGCCCCATATCACGATGCAGTAATTTAAACCAAGCCCGTGCAAATGCATCTGCAAAATAGTCTGGGTTTGAATGAAAACGCTCAGATATTTCGCGGTAGGAAGGGTCTTCTCGCATCGCCATATCTGCTGTGGTCATCATTGTAGTAACACGACGAGAACCATCATGTGCGGCTGGAGCAAGATGCTCTTCTTTCGGGTTTACAGGATGCCATTGAAATGCACCTGCAGGGCTTTTCACTAATTCCCATTCATATCCTAAAAGCAGATCAAAATATCCATTATCCCACTTGGTTGGATTACTTGTCCAAGCACCTTCAATACCACTTGTTATCGTATCATCGCCGACACCTGACTGATATAGATTTTTCCAGCCAAAACCCATTTGCTCAACGGGGGAGCCTTCCGGTTCTGCACCTACATATTTTCCAGGATCAGCGGCACCATGCGCCTTACCAAAGGTATGTCCGCCAGCGGTTAGGGCAACTGTCTCTTCATCATTCATTGCCATTCTTGCAAAAGTTTCTCTGATATCTTTTGCACTTGCCAATGGATCTGGATTTCCGTCTGGACCTTCGGGATTCACATAAATCAGTCCCATCTGGACAGCACCAAGTGGCATTTCAAGCTCTCTATCGCCTGTATAACGTGCATTATCGAGCCATTCATCTTCGCGGCCCCAATATATATCTAATGGCGGTGCATAAATATCTTCTCTGCCACCACTAAACCCAAATGTTTTGCCGCCCATTGATTCTATGGCGACATTTCCAGTCAAAATGAACAAATCAGCCCAACTGATTTTATTGCCGTATTTTTGTTTAATAGGCCATAATAAACGTCTGGCTTTATCTAGATTTCCATTATCAGGCCAGCTATTTAAGGGCGCAAATCGCTGGTCACCTGTTCCGCCGCCACCGCGGCCATCAGACGTTCTGTAGGTTCCAGCCGCATGCCACGTCATTCTGATAAAGAACGGGCCATAATGTCCATAATCCGCAGGCCACCATTCTTGCGACTCTGTCATTAAATCAGTTAAATCTTTCTTTAGCGCATAATAATCTAGTTTTTTAAATTCTTCTTTATAACTAAATTCAACACCCATAGGGCTTGAGCGCTTATCATGCTGGTGCAAAATGCCAATATTTAGCTGATTTGGCCACCAATCCTTATTCGTCCTAATCGTGCTACTATTGCTGGTAGCAGACCCGTGCATTACAGGGCATTTATCTAACTCATTCATATGGTATCTCCTAGTTTTGCTAAGCCACTCTATCAAGCGTTTTAATTGCGCCTGGCAGGTTTCGAGTTTGAATTCAGTATCATAATTCTAGGGATCCGTTACGCGATGTCAATCGGTTTAGAATGGTTTTAAAGTAATCCTTTATCACCTTATAAAAAACTTTAAGAAAAAAACAATTAAACGGTTAAGGCAGAAAGCCAATCGCTAAATTTGAGGTTTAACCCGAATTGTTAGTTCCATTGATAAAGCCTCAAACCCATCTGGAAGTGACGGCAACCCTGCAATCGAAACAGCTTCTTTGTTGATATCGGTAAGCTCCCCTGTATCCACATTCAAAAAATGATGATGATAGGATAAGTTAGTATCAAACATAATCACATCATTTACCGCATTTACTTTTTTCAGTAACCCTGCTTTGTGAAACTGGTGAAGACAATTATAGATAGTCGCTAGGGCCATTTTTTGCCCTAATTCTCGTATTTGGAGTTGCAACCTATCTGCGCTTACATGCTGATGTTTGCCCGTAAATAATAAACGTCCAACACATATCCGCTGCTTTGTTGGCCGCAATCCAGCATCTTTCAGCACCTCAATGATTTTAGCATCACCCGACATAAGCCCAACATTATTATTTACACCTCTCAAACTTGATTTGAAGCATTAAGATTGTCAAGATATTTGATTATATGCATAAAAGCGTTTTCTAATTCTTCTCTGTTTGTAGGCCAGCTTGATGCAACCTATATGGATGTTGCAGATAAAAGCCAGATAAGAAATTTGGATAAGAACTTTGGATAAAAAATCTGAATATTTTAAGACGATGTTTGTCCTATTACTGGGGTATTAAAATAGACGCCGTTATGCTACACTCTTTAATCTAATTCAAACGCAAGCAGACTCTATGAATCCTATTATTTCATTTTTAAAGCAACGTCGCTCTGTTATGATCCGCAACTTAAACCCGCTCCCACTGCCAGAGCGTGACCTATCTTCCATACTTGAATGTGGAACAAGAGTTCCAGATCATGGCATGTTAACGCCATGGCAGATTATTGTCATATCAGGCGAGCAACGCTTACAACTCGGCAAGTCTTGTTTGCGAGATGAATTTGCGCGGATAAATCCAGATGCAACAGAAGCTATGCTAGAGTTTGAAGAAAGCAGGTTTGCAAAAGCCTCTGCTGTTTTGTGCGTGATCTCAAAACCTGTTATGCATCCAAAGATTCCCCAGTGGGAGATGCATTTATCTGCTGGTGCCGTTTGTCAGAATTTACTCACAGCCGCGCTTGCCCTTGGATATGGCGCGCAGTGGGTCACGCATTGGTATTCTTACAATGATAAAATGATAACAACACTTGGCGGGAATCCTGATACTGACAAAATTGCAGGCTTCATTTATATTGGCGCAAAAACCAAACAACCAAACGAGCGTAATCGCCCTGATATATCTCAAATCGCATTGAGATATGGACAAGATATTAAGGAAGGCCAACGATTAAAATGAGTATATTTCTTCATCAACATGACCTACCAAGCGATATTAGCTTTGGCAAATCGGTTGCGATTGATACAGAAACAAGGGGATTAAAATTAACAAGAGATAGGCTTTGTCTTGTTCAATTATCTGATGGCAATGGAGAGGCGCATCTGGTGCAAATCTCTGCTGAAAAGCATAAAAGCCCTCACCTAGAAGCATTACTGCAGGACAAGACTGTGGAGAAGCTATTTCATTTTGCCAGATTTGATTTAGCAGTTTTAACCCGCGATGTCTGCGAAGTCTCAGGACCTATTTATTGCACAAAAATTGCATCAAAATTATCTAGAACCTATACCGACAGGCACGGATTAAAAGATTTATGTTCTGAATTACTATCGATTGAATTGTCAAAACAACAACAATCATCTGACTGGGGCGCTGAGATACTAAGCGAGGCTCAGAAAAAATATGCCGCTAGTGATGTGTTATATTTGCATAGATTAAAAGCCAAATTAAATGAGCAACTCAAAAAAGAGGGCCGGTTGAATTTAGCCCATCATTGCTTTGATTTTCTAACGCATCGAATAATGCTGGATTTAGGCGGGTTTGAAGATTTAGATATTTTTCATCACTAGGTTTATTTAGGGTTTTAGAGGACGCTGTAACATAAGCCACAAAAGCAATGATGAATATCAGTCTAATATGCCAGAATTAGAATATGCCAGAATTAGGTAGAAAAAATACAAATGACACAAGAAAATAGTGACTCTGATGGCAATGCCAGCACTTCTGGAAACACCAGAGCTTTTGCAAGAAATTTAGCAAGCCTCTCTAAAATAAAGGCAGAAAGCAGCTCCAGAAAGCCTGGATTAAAGCGCTCATATCTGTTGTTAATTCCCTCTATTTTTATAAGCTTAGCTGTTGTCTGGTGGCTAAATTTCGTAGATCAGACTGGAAATATTGAAGTAAGCATTGAACAGGTATCACAAACTCAAGACGGCAATACCAAAATGACTGGCGCTCGATTTTCAGGAAGAACAGATGATGGTGAAAATTTTGAAATAACAGCCGAGGAGGCGGTAGATAATATGCCAAAGCAAGGGCTTATTCATCTCTTGAAACCAGATGGCACGATTTGGACTAAAAATGGAAGCATTATAAAAATAAACTCACTCGAAGCGATTTTAGATCAATCCAAGGAAACAACTCTATTTCAAGGAGCTGTTGAGATAAACCAAACCAAGCCAAAGGTGAATATTAACACCTCCGAATTATCAGTAGATTTGGTGAATAAAATTTATCATAGTAATCAGCCCGTTATTGTTGTGACTGAAAATATGAAGATTACAGGCGAAGATATGAGTATTAATCAAGAAAGCGGAACTATTTATTTTGGCGGTTATGCTAATCTTGTTATTATGGAAAACCAGCAGCCAAAACATGTCAGTAATCAAGAATAAGGGTGCCTGCAATGAATGGAACATTAAGACAGATATTCAACCATAAAACATATATTCTGGGGCTTGCTTTATGTATGTTCCTGTTCAAGCCCTTATGGGCAGAAAATTTAGAAATTGAAGCCTCCGGTTTTCTGGAATGGAACCAGGAGAACAAATCCTATATTGCCAAGGGAGATGCGATTGCAACCCAAGGTGAGCGCACCATACAAGCAGACGAAATTATCGCTTTTTATGAAAGCGAGGAAAACCGTGACATTACTAGAATTCAAGCAGCAGGCTCTGTGAAATTTAGCGATGTATCGGGCTCTGGCTATTCTGATAGGTTACATTATGAAATGAATACACAGACCGTTACACTTAATGGAAATGAGAATTATTTTGAATCCGAAGAATTTATCGCTCAATCATCCAATCAAATTCAATTTAATGAATTAAACGGTATTTTAAATCTACAAGATGATGCGATGATTTCAATCTCCGAAGCCAGAAAGATAGAGGCACAACGGCTAGAAATTGCGCTATCAGATGATGGCAACGTAACTACAATAAATGCCAAGGGAGATGTAAAATTAACCGAAGAAGCAGGCAGAATTGCCTATTCAGGCTCCGCATTTTATGAAGCTGAAAACGGCAATATGACCCTGTCCGATTCTGTTGAAATTTTGGATGGCAATAATCAGCTTCGCGGCGATATAGCGATTATTAACATGGAGACAGGATATAGTAAGATACTGGCAGGGAGCGAGAACAAGCGTGTAACTGGAAAATTAATTTTGGGTACATCAAATTAATTGCAAAACCAACGGTTTTTTTCTATGGTGATGATTAACTCTATCAATTCCTTACATGATCGCGCTAATTCATGACAAACGAAGAAACAGCTGAAAACTCAAATAGTTGGTCAAGTCACTTGAAATTGATCGACAGCAATATTGGGCTAGTTGCCGATGGTCTTGGCAAATATATCAATAAACGTCGCGTTGTCCGCAATGTAAGTTTTGGTGTTCAGCGTGGCGAGGCAATTGGGCTTCTTGGCCCAAACGGGGCTGGAAAAACAACTACTTTTTATATGCTATGTGGTTTACTAGCAGCAGATGAAGGCCGTGTATTTCTGGACGGTCTTGAAGTTACCCATTCCCCGATGTTTTATCGAGCACGATTAGGACTTGGCTATCTTCCGCAAGAATCAAGCGTTTTTAGAGGATTAAGCGTTGCTCAGAATATACGCTCCGTATTAGAAATTGTTGAGAGTGATAAAGATGTTCGCGATGGTATGCTAGAGGAGTTAATGGCTGAATTTAGCATTGCTCATTTACGTAATACAGCTGCTATTAATCTCTCTGGTGGTGAGAGGCGCAGACTTGAAATAGCGCGTGCGCTAGCGGCAAGACCAACATTCCTCCTTCTTGACGAACCATTAGCAGGTATCGACCCAATTGCCATTGGTGAAGTAAGAGACCTTATAACGCATCTAAAAGAGAGTGGATTAGGCGTGCTTATTACAGACCATAATGTCAGGGAAACATTAGATATCGTAGATAGAGCCTATATCTTGCATGATGGCGCTTTATTAATGGAAGGCACCCCAGAACAGGTTGTTGAGCATCAAGGGGTTCGTGAAGTATATTTGGGTAAACGCTTCACTTTTTAATCTTTGGTTAATCTTTGGTTAAAACTAGGGTTAATTTTGTCGATTTTTTAAACGCAAAATATGCTTGGCCATCTCTTCGCCGAATTTATGGTGATTTTCTGCTGACAGATGAATTGGATCTCTATCAGAAGAGGCTACAACCTTGTTTGAATCAAAATAATCAATTTTGCTTTTAGCTGTGGCCTCTATCAGAAGCCTGCGAAGGGCGCGCGACTTTTCAGCGCCGCCAATCCAATCAGAAAATCCAACCCAATTAGGATCCTCTGCTCTCATTCCTAATATTGGCGGGCAAATAATGGTGACTGTGGGGCTGACAGTATCGTGCCAAGTACCAGCGCCAGCTCCGCTGGTTGAAATGACACAAGCTGCCTCTAACAGCTGATCACAAATCCTCTCAGCTGACAAATTCATACGATATTTAAAGCTATTAGTGCCAAGCATTAGCAATACATGGTCAATTGGGGAATGCGCTAGAATGCTGGCAAGCAAGTTTGTGCGCCCATTTAAATGAGACCCATTTTCAGGGTCATCATTTGCCACAGTCCGTCCTGGAAGACAGTCCTGACTAACAAAATCCGCCCCCATTAGATATTGCTTCATCACCTCAGGCCATCTGCGCTCATAGCGAAGGCCAGTTCCATCATCAAGATATCCCCAACTATTAGAATCGCCATAAACAAAAATGTTCATCTTCTAACACGCCTAATGATCACGCAATGGCAGGTAATTCTGCTCTATTCAACAGGACCGCCGCCCTCTTTCCAGCTTGAAAATCCGCCCACATTTGATACTGACTGAAACCCCATTTCAACCAATGTCTTGCCTGTTAGTGCTGCCATTCCGCCAGCACCGCATACGAGCACAATATCAGCATCCTTTTGAAGCGCATTATTATGAAATGGCGTTTCAGGATCTGCTGCAAATTCTATAAATCCTCTGGGAATGCGGAGGGCGCCCTTTATGGTACCAGTTTGATTTATATCCAATCCATCACGAACATCAATAAATACAGCCTTCCCAGTTTTGTGTTTTTCAATAGCTGTTTCAACGTCAATTTTTGGTACAATCTTGTTAGCGGCTTCAAGTTCTGAGCTTGAGGTTTTCATCTTAAAGTTCCTTTCGATTCTGTTTATCAGCACTATCAATCAGTGACCTGTATTTATCAAATAGATTTGGCAACTATATTTGATAATTAGATATGGCCCAAGAATAATCATCTAACATTAGTGAATAGATATTTATTTACTTAAGATTGGCAAGGGCCATGATGCCATTGTCTCATAAGCTTGGGGTATATAACCCTGCCCTGAAATCTAATCATACTTAACAGGTTAGATGAGGCCAGCTGGCAGCCAAAAAAAGTAAATTGGTGGAGCCAATCGGGATCGAACCGACGACCTCTACAATGCCATTGTAGCGCTCTCCCAGCTGAGCTATGGCCCCACTATAGGTTTTTAATAACTATGTGTCCTATTCAAACTATCCGCCAATGTCAACCAGAACGCCCTATTCTTCCTCATTCTCAGAAAGGGGTGCTGCATCCTCATCTGCATCAATATCATCATCATCAGCATCTTCAGCTAATTCATCAATAAACTCTTCATCATCTTCGAAGGTAGCTGGTGCGGCAGTCTCATCTTCATCAGAGCTTACAGCAACAAAGCTTTCCTCATCTGCCGGCAATCCATCATCTTCTACAGCGTCAATATCTGCTTCAATTTCGGCTCCAGCAAGGAGTGGATCTGTTTGAAACTCATCCTCATCAGTTTCTTTTTTGGTAGTTTCAACAACAGCTGATTTAGTAGCTACTCTGCCCTTCCTACTTTTAAGAAGCTGTTCAGGGTCAAATTCTGCTCCGCATTTAGGACAGGTGATGGGGGATTTTAAAAAATCATAGAATTTCGTGCCACAGCTAACACAGCGTCGCTTAACGCCCAATTCAATCTCGTTCATATCTAATCCTTGATGCTTTTTTCAAAAGATGCTTTTTTTATAACAACTCCGCGAATAACACGATAATATGTCCCTATGTCAAAGTAAATTTTGCTCAAAAATCAAAAAAATTGTCAAAACAGCTCTAATCTGTAACGGCAAGTATAATTTCTATCCCATTTTGAACAGATTGATTATTTATTCATATCGCGCGCAAAAAAAATTTTCGAAATTTATTTTAAACCTAGATAAATATTAATTGTTGTGAGAGAAAGCACCGCATGCAAAATGGGTATTTTTTATTCCTAACCGAGGCTTGAAATGATTAATCATACAGACTCTCTCTCATCTGAGGCAATTTCCGGATTACAAGGAACCTGTTCTGTTGTAGGGGATAAATCAATCTCTCACAGATCGCTCATGTTCAGCTCAATTGCAGAAGGGACAACGCGAATATCGGGCTTGCTGCACAGCACAGATGTTCACTCAACTTTAAACGCGATGCGTGATCTCGGTGTTCGCATTTCCATAGTGGAAGATGATGTGGTGAAGGTAATAGGGGTCGGCATGCATGGCCTTCAAGAGCCTGCAAGGCCCCTGGACCTTGGAAATGCGGGAACTGGCGTAAGGCTATTGATGGGTCTGGTTGCTGGTCAGAATATAACTGCAACTTTCACTGGGGATGAGTCTCTGTCAAGCAGACCAATGCGACGTATTACAGAACCACTTAGCCAAATGGGAATTCAAGTGAGCGATAATGGTGATGGATTATTGCCTGTTACGCTAACAGGACGAACAAGCCCGCTTCCGATAAGATACAATTCCCCGGTGGCATCTGCGCAAATCAAATCAGCTATCTTACTTGCAGGGTTAAATGCACGAGGTGTAACATCTGTAATTGAGCCTGCAAAATCGCGTGATCATACAGAGCGTATGCTGCGGCATTTCGGAGTAGAAGTTAACACGCAAACCAATTTAGATGGCAGTTACATAGCAAGCGTGACAGGCGGCATTACATTACAGGCAAATGATATTATTGTGCCACGGGATCCCTCATCTGCTGCATTTTTAATTGTTGCAGGATTAATCACTAAAAACAGCCAGCTTTTATTGCCTACAATTGGTATGAGCCCAGAGCGCATTGGATTAATTACAACGCTTCGCGAAATGGGTGGCAGAATAGAAATCAGCAATCAACGCGAGGTTGGCGGCGAGCAGGTTGCTGACATAAAGGTTTCTTCAAGCCAATTAAAAGGAATTGTCATACCATCCGATAGAGCGCCATCAATGATAGATGAATATCCTATCTTATGTATCGCAGCTGCAATGGCAACTGGGCCTAGCTTGATGGAAAATATTGGCGAGTTACGACATAAAGAAGCAGATAGAATAGCTATTATGGCAAAGGGATTACGGCTTGCAGGCGTAACTGTTGATGAAACGGAAACCTCAATGCGGGTATATGGTACTAAGACAGCAAAGGGGGACTCTTATATAAAGGGCGGCTTTAATATTTCATCAGAACATGACCATAGAATTGCAATGTCTTTTTTAACTCTTGGCTTTGTAAGTAGTGATAGAATCATTGTAGATGGCGTTTCCACGATTGAGACAAGCTTTCCTGGATTTGTTGAATTAATGAATAAGCATGGTGCAAGAATTTCCCCTATAAATTCAGCCTAAAAATCACACGGTAGAAAAACACACGGTAGAAATCATACGGCAGGTACTCACTGAAGATGATATTTTAATTAGGCTGGCGATTAGGTTAGGTAAATTTGGCTTCACACACAAAGGCAGAACATGAAAATAGCGATTGATGGCACTGCAGCATCTGGGAAAGGCACCTTGGCAAAAAGGCTTGCAGAAAGCCTTGGGTGCGATTATCTGGACACAGGACTTCTCTACCGCGCTGTTGCGCTCGAAGCATCAAGATACGGGCTGTCTAGTCTTGATGACAATTTTAACAAGCCCGTAACAGAAGAGCGCTTTGAGAAATCAACCCGAATTGAACTTACAACCATTGCACTTGGCTTAGCGCTTCCAATATCAGATTCGCCTGACCTGCGAAGTCAAAAGATTTCAAGTCTGGCCGCAATCGTTGCAAGCTTGCCAGAAATCCGCCAGGCACTTATTGAAAAACAAAGAGATTTTGCCAATTCTCCTCCCTCTAACAAAGGGGCAGTTTTGGATGGAAGAGACATTGGCTCTGTCATACTCCCCGAAGCAGATTTTAAGTTCTTTATTGATGCCAAACCCGAGATTCGCGCAAAAAGGCGGTTTGCGGAGTTTAAAGATACCAACTCAAATCAAACACAAGAAACCATTCTCAAAGACCTGATGGAGCGTGACAAAAGAGATAGCACCAGACAAATTGCCCCTTTAAAACGTCTTTCAGATGCATTTTTTATTGATAGTTCCTCATTAAATGCGGATGAAGTCTTGCAAATTGCCTTAAATTACATTAATGGCTAAGGCTCGTTGTTTGACATTTTTCTAAACGGTGTCTTACTTTTTTAACTAACAATAGCTGGAAATTTGTTTGCTGTTTATAAAATATCTGACTTAAGGAAAATAACTTAAGTGTGTTTAGACAGAAAAAATCTTGAACCCAGCCAAGATAAAATAGGGCTTTTCGCCCCCTAAATAGCATCCCACGGAGACTTTTATTGTCAAACCAAAAAGATGACGAGAATTTACTCGTCAATGAGAATTTTGCTGATTTACTTGCAGAAAGTTTTTCAGAAAGCACCTCAGTAGAAGGCAGCGTTGTTCGCGGAACAATCATTGCCATAGAGTCAGATAATGCTATCATTGATGTGGGTCTTAAATCAGAAGGCCGCATTCCTCTCAAAGAATTCACAGCACCAGGCCAAGACCCAGAATTACAGGTTGGCGATACTGTTGAAGTCTATGTTGAGCGCATGGAAGACAAAGATGGTCAAGCACTTCTAAGCCGCGAGAAAGCCAGAAGAGAAGAAGCATGGGTTATCTTGGAGCGCGCATTTAAAGCACAAGAGCGTGTAACAGGTGTGATTTTTGGCAGAGTTAAAGGCGGCTTTACAGTAGACCTGTCAGGTGCAACGGCGTTCCTTCCTGGAAGTCAGGTTGATATTCGCCCCATTAATGATGTGAGCGCTCTTATGGGCGCCCCTCAGCCGTTTCAGATATTAAAAATTGACCGTCGCCGAGGCAATATTGTCGTCTCCCGCAGAGCTGTTCTCGAAGAATCCCGCGCTGAGGCACGTAGCGAGCTTGTGTCTAATTTAGTAGAAGGACAAATTCTAAAAGGTGTTGTTAAGAATATCACTGATTATGGCGCATTTGTTGATTTAGGCGGGGTGGATGGATTACTACACGTAACTGACATTGCTTGGCGTAGAATCAATCACCCATCTGAAGCACTTACGGTTGGTCAAACTGTTGATGTTCAAGTCATACGATTTAATCAAGAAACGCAGCGTATTTCGCTTGGCATGAAACAACTGCAAAGCGACCCATGGGAAAATGCGGTTGATAAGTTTAAAACAGGTACACGTCTTAGTGGCAGAGTTACGAACATTACTGATTACGGCGCATTTGTTGAATTAGATGACGGTGTCGAAGGATTGGTTCACGTATCTGAGATGAGCTGGACTAAAAAGAATGTGCATCCAGGTAAGATCGTCTCAACAAGTCAGGAAGTTGAAGTTGTTGTTCTGGATGTTGATTTAACCAAGCGCCGAATTTCACTTGGCCTAAAACAGGCAACAGACAACCCTTGGGCAGAGTTTGAGACTAATAATAAGATTGGCGATGTGATTGAGGGTGAAATCAATAATATCACTGAGTTCGGATTATTTGTCGGATTAACAGAAGAAATAGACGGCCTTGTTCATCTGTCTGATATTTCTTGGTCCTCTTCTAACGAAGACGTGCTTGAAGGATTTAACAAAGGCGACAAGGTTGAGGCAAAAATTCTGGATATCGACCTTGAAAAAGAACGTATTTCTCTTGGAATCAAGCAATTAACAAGCAATCCTGTTGCTGATGCTGTTGAAAAAGTACGCAAAGGCGATGCGGTAACGTGTATTATTACCGCTGTAACCGAACAAGGCCTTGAAGTCCGTGTTGGAGATACGCTTTCTGGCTTTATCAGACGAGGTGACCTTGCCAGAGATAGATCAGACCAGCGCGTAGAACGTTTTGCTGTTGGTGAGAAGGTAGATGCTGTAATTTCTCAAATAGATAATAAAAACAATAAATTAACACTATCTATCAAGGCACGTGAAATGGCTGAAGAAAAACAAGCTATGGCAGAATTCGGCTCATCTGATAGTGGTGCAAGCTTAGGGGATATCCTTGGGGCAGCATTAGCAAAAAAAGACGATGATGATTCTGAATAGGTGTATCCTAGTTAGATTTAGTCAAAACTAAAATAAAAAAACCTCGCTTGAGGTGAGGTTTTTTTTTGCCATTTTGAAAAACCTCAAGTACCCTTTTGGTATAGTGGCAAATAGAAATGAGTAATCTATTTGGATAGTTAAGACAAGTATAAACTAAGCATTCTTTTGAATATAAAAGGGTTAGGTGACCATGACCAAATCAGAGTTGATAAATATGCTTGCGGCGGAAAACCCCGAATTATATCACAGGGATATTGAGCGAATCGTAAATACGATATTCGAGACGATTAGTGTATCACTTGAGAATGGTGATCGTATTGAATTGCGAGGCTTTGGTGCTTTTTCTGTTCGCGAACATGGTGCAAGAAAAGGAAGAAACCCCCGCACTGGTGAGCCTGTAGATGTCGCGCGCAAACAAGTACCTTATTTTAAAATGGGTAAGGGAATGCGGGAGAGATTAAATAAATAATCTGGCATTTTGTCATCTAAGCTGATAATAATGCCGTCCTGAAAACAGGATTAAAACGTAATGTCTGGCATTTCCCATTTCATATCAAAACTATTCTGGTTAGTAATTCTAATCCTGTTCAGCCTTTTTATTGCTGCGATCGTCGGCTCTAACACCCAATTAATAACCCTCCAGCTATGGCCAATTCCAGGACAGCTCAGCCTTGCTTTATGGCTTCCGATTTTATTAGCTTTTGGGATCGGCTTATTGTTTGGGGCCTTATTAATTTGGCTTAAATCCATTACATCCCGCCGTGCCGCAAGACAAATGGGAAAAAAACCCAATGCACCGCCAGAAATGAAAGATGATAATCATCTGCTATTTGACCAAACCACAACAGGTTTAGCTTTGAATAGGGAACACGGCAAACAAGCCCATTTACACAAGGCTTATACTTATGAACGTTAAAATTTGTGGGTTAAAAACACCCTCAGATATCGATAATTGTATCAAGGCTGGCGCTGATTTTATTGGTTTTGTTTTTTTCCAGAAATCTCCAAGACATCTCAGCCCTGCGAACGCGGCTGAATTATCTGATTATTATGACCGTAATTATTCTGATTCTGGGATTAAAAAAGTGGCCCTTTGTGTTAACCCTACTGATACAGAATTATCTGAAATTATAAGCACATCAAAACCTGACTTTCTCCAGTTACATGGCATAGAACCGCCAATGAGGGTTGATGAGATAAGACAGAAATATGGCCTTCCGATAATTAAAGCAATTCGTGTCAAAACGCAGTTGGATATTAAGGCCAGTCAGCAATATAATTTCTCGGCAGATTGGTTGTTATTTGATGCGGCTGCATCTGCAGATTTAATGCCTGGCGGCAATGGCGAGAGCTTTAATTGGTCGCTTCTTGCAGATTTTGAATGTGATTTACCTTGGATGCTCGCAGGCGGATTAAATCCCAATAATGTAGCCCATGCAATTGCGCAAACCAATCCAGATGGGGTTGATGTCTCATCAGGGGTAGAGGCAAGCGCAGGTATAAAAGATGATTTACTGATCTCAGCCTTTGTGAAGTCTGCAAAAACGAGCTCTTAAATTATTCTGTTTAATTATACAGCTTTGATACAGAAATTAGGCGCAAATATGTATCTAAATAGCATTGCTGTGTATCTAAGAGCCGTTCACAAAAGAAGCTTGACCGTTAAGCTTCACTTCAGTAGTGAGTAAATATGGATTGGAGTGTTGATGATTACGCAGAGAATGCCTCTTTTGTCTCTCAATTTGGAGATGATGTTCTTATGCTATTAAACCCTGTTAGCGGTGAGCATATTCTTGATTTGGGTTGCGGGAATGGTGAGCTTGCAGAAAAAATCGCTGCAAAGGGATGTAAGGTCACAGCCATTGATTCAAGCAAAGAAATGGTTAATGCAGCTCAGACAAAAGGCCTAAACGCTTATGTAATGAGCGGGGAAGATATGAATTTCGAAACTGAATTTCATGCTATTTTTTCTAATGCTGCTCTACATTGGATGAAATCATCAGATAAGGTCTTGGAAAATGTTTTTAACGCGTTAAAAATCAATGGACGTTTTTGTGCAGAAATGGGCGGAAGTGGAAATGTTCAAACAATCATCACGCAAATTTACACAGAATTAGACCGCAGGGGACTGAATGGTGATAATTACAACCCATGGTATTTCCCCTCTAAAGAGGATTATGCATACCAGTTGGAAAAAACAGGATTTCAAATTGATTTTATCGAACAGTTTGAGCGTCCAACCAAGCTTGTGACAGATGTTGCAGGGTGGATAAAAACCTTTGCCAAACCATTTTTAAATGATACTCCTGCAAGCCCGTGTGAAGATTTCATTCAAGACATAAATCAAGCTGTTGCTGATACATTGCAAGATAAGAATGGCATCTGGTATGCAGATTATGTTCGTTTGCGTTTTAATGTTATTAAAAATGAAAAACCTATCCCTAATGCATAATTTTAACTTTGTCTTTAATCATTCAATATAAGTGAGTATAGTTAACGATGAACGAAACACAGCTAAATTCCTTTAAGACAATGCCAGATGAGAATGGTCGTTTTGGTATTCACGGTGGTCGCTTTGTTGCAGAGACATTAATGCCTTTGATATTGCAGGTTGAAGCTGCTTATAATGAAGCAAAAACAGACCCTGATTTTAACGCAGAACTGCTATATTTCCAGAAACATTATGTTGGCAGACCCTCTCCTTTATATTTTGCTGAACGCCTTACAGAGCACTATGGCGGCGCGAAATTATACTTAAAAAGGGACGAGCTAAATCACACAGGCGCTCACAAAATTAATAATGTGCTTGGTCAGGCACTACTTGCTAAAAAGATGGGAAAAACAAAAATCATTGCTGAAACAGGGGCTGGGCAACATGGGGTAGCTACCGCAACGGCATGCGCATTATTTAATCTTGAATGCGAGGTTTTTATGGGGGCTGAGGATGTTAAACGTCAAAAGCCTAATGTGGATAGGATGCGCCTATTAGGGGCTACCGTACACCCTGTTACCTCTGGCACATCCACATTAAAAGACGCCATGAACGAAGCACTTCGTTATTGGGTAGCTCATCCTGATACTCATTTTTATATTATTGGCACAGTTGCAGGCCCACATCCCTACCCCGAAATGGTTCGAAACTTCCAGTCTGTTATTGGAACAGAAGCAAAAGAGCAATTATTCGAAGCTGAAGGGCGATTGCCAGACGCGCTTATTGCGTGTATTGGCGGTGGCTCAAATGCGCTTGGCCTGTTTCACCCATTTCTAGATGATACTGATGTTACTATTTATGGCGTTGAAGCTGCTGGTCTGGGAATCGATAGCGGAATGCATGCGGCAAGCCTTACCGGCGGAACACCAGGCGTTTTACATGGCAATCGAACCTATTTATTACAAAATGATGATGGACAGATAATAGATGCCCATTCTATATCAGCTGGTCTTGATTATCCTGGCATTGGGCCAGAGCATTCGTGGCTTCATGATATAGGACGTGTTCATTATGTGAGTGCGACAGATGAAGAAGCGTTGGTTCAATTTCAGTTATGCTCCCGGCTTGAAGGGATAATTCCTGCTCTTGAGCCCTCCCATGCACTTGCATTTGCAGCAAAACAATTACCATTAATGGATAAAGAACAAATTGTAATCCTTAATATGTGCGGTCGCGGGGATAAAGACCTTGAAGCAGTGCTGCCTAAGCTGGATGAGCGCGGGTTACTATAAGAAACTCCAAATAGAGGTCGAAGCACATAAAATGAGCAAAAGATTAGCCGCAAGCTTTGCAAAGGCAAAGCAAGAAAACAGAGGCATTTTGGGTATTTTTGTATCTGCGGGAGACCCTGATACCAATACCAGCATAAAAATATTAGATGGTTTGGTTGAATCTGGCGTGGATATGATAGAACTTGGAATGCCATTTTCTGATCCAATGGCAGATGGCCCTGCAATTCAGGCAGCAAGCTTGCGTGCTATCAAGTCAGGTATGACCCTTAGAGGTAGTCTTGAAATTGCGTCTCAATTCCGTAAAAAACATGCCGATACTCCGTTGATTTTGATGGGGTATTACAACCCTATTTATCGTTATGGTGTTGAGCTGTTTCTTAAAGATGCACAGGCAGCTGGTGCAGATGGTCTTATCATTGTAGATCTTCCCCCTGAAGAGGATGTAGAGCTGTGTAATCCAAGCCAAAATTCAGAACTAGATTTTATCAGATTAATCACACCAACAACCCTTGGCGATAGATTGCCACACGTTTTGGAAAAGGCATCTGGATTTATTTATTACGTCTCAATCGCAGGTATCACTGGCACAAAATCTGCTCAGATGGAATCTATCTCTAGCGCTGTAAATAGAATAAAACAAGTCAGCGATTTGCCTGTTGTAACTGGTTTTGGTATCAGAACTGCAGAACAGGCAGCACATATTGCCTCGCTAGGCGATGGCGCTATTGTGGGCTCCGCAGTCGTGGAGATTATAGCAGAATCCGATACGCAGAATTTATCAGCTGAGGATACTGCCAGAAAGGTAAGTGATTTTACTAAATTGCTCGCAGATGCGATATCTGCCCATAAGCCTGAATAAAAAATATTCAAATCATTATGATTTGTGGATAATAAAAAAATACTATCGGTAACACATATGAAGGAGATGCGTATGCTGTCAGAAAGCCTTGATAGGCTTGCCCTTCTTCACCCAAAGCTTATTGACCTAGGGCTAGAGCGAACCTATCAACTCCTTGAAAAGGCAGGAAGCCCGCATCAGAATCTGCCGCCTATATTTCATATAGCAGGCACCAATGGAAAAGGCTCTGTTTGTGCCTATCTGTTTGCTATCGCAAAGCAACTTGGCCTTGTAACGCATTGTTATACCTCGCCACATCTATGCAGATTTAATGAGCGAATTCGGATTGCCAACAAGCTAATCGATGATGAGGCGCTTCTGCAGGTTTTGGATGAGGTAGAGAAGCTTAACCAGAATAGGCCTATTACATTTTACGAAATCACAACGGTTGCTGCATTTATGGCATTTGCAAGAATACCCGCCGATTTGCTTATTTTAGAAACGGGTCTTGGTGGCAGGCTAGATTCAACAAATGTAATCGAAAATCCATTAGCGTCTATTATTACCCCTATCGCACGCGATCATGAGCATTTTCTGGGCTCTGAGCTAACACAAATAGCGGGTGAAAAAGCAGGTATAATCAAAAAAAATGTGCCTGTAATTAGTGCCTCTCAAACCAAGGAGGTTGAGGAAACTCTTATCGAAAAAGCAAGAGAGATGGCGGCACCCATTTTTTTTGAAGGGGCTGATTTCATCTGGGAGCAGATAAGCACAGGAGAGGTAAAACTAGAATGTAAAAATAGGGTTTTTACGCTCCCAAAACCCGCGCTAATCGGCCCCCATCAAATACAGAATGCCGCCCTTGCAGCTGCATCCATAATCTATAGTGATAATTTTACGCCTTTGGATGATAGATTATTTTCAGGCATCGGGCTCGCAAAATGGCCTGGACGGGTACAATTCATCGATGAGGGAACATTACTCAATTACCGTGATGCAAGACCAATATGGATTGATGGCGCGCATAACTCACACGGTGCAACAGCTCTTGCGGCCTCTCTTGCACAAATAACCGAAGAGAAATGGACCCTTATTGCAGGGATGCTAACTACCCGAAAGCCAGATGACGTTTTTATGCCTTTAAAAAACCTCATCAGCGAGATATTTACCATAACGATACCAGGACAGCCAGCAAGCCTATCCGCCCAAGCGCTGTCAGATAATTGTCAGGATTTAGGAATTAAAGCGACCGCAAAATCAAGCCTCAGCGCGGCACTTTCTGCCACAAGTGAAAGTGAATTTGTAGTGATTTGTGGCTCGTTATATCTAGCAGGGCACGCATTACTATTAAATGATACCCTGCCAGAATAAGTTTTGGTTAAAGAGAGCCTATCCCAACTTATGATAGGCTACCATAGAGGATTATAAGTTTTCCTTCACCCATTGTTCTAGCTGGGATTTTGGTAATGCGCCAATTTTCTCAGCTACAACTTCGCCATTTTTAAACATTAATAAAGTTGGGATCCCGCGCACCCCATAGCTTTGCGGAGTTACTGGATTATCATCAATATTTACCTTAACAATATCAACTTGACCTTCGAGTGAATTTGAAATCTCTTCCAGTGCAGGACTAATGGCGCGGCAAGGCCCACACCATTCAGCCCAAAAATCTACAACTATTGGTCCAGCTGCTTTTATGACATCAGTGTCAAAATTAGAATCGGTTGAGTGTTTAGTAGCCATGCTAATTCCTTTATGCTTAAAAATAATTCTTAATAGTTAGTAATAAATCTGCCCATTGGTAAATAGTTTTTTTAAATTTATTTTTCGTTATTAAATGCGTTTACACTGGTTCTGGTATTAAGATAAGCATTCAATTGCTCATTTAAAAGAGGCATGATTTCTGCTGATTGCGTCCAGATAAGAAAACTATGAAATGACCTGTCTGGATAGAGTTGTTTTAGCAATCCCATATAAAGCGCCATTTGACGAAGATATGCCTCGGGAGGGCTGGCAGAAGGCCGTCCGGTTTTGAAATCTGCTAGCTTGATATAGCTGTCAGTGACAATCAATCTATCTATCTGCCCGGATATTTCCAGCGTCCCAATTCTGCCAATGATAGCGGCCTCAGCCAATGACTTATTTGAGAACAAATCACTGCAATCCTCATGATGAAGGATAGAATATACTTCATCAAACAATGCTGTTACCTCTGCTTCAGATAGGGTTGGCATTTGTTTTTTTATATATCGAATGGCTGATGTTGCTTGGTCGGATTCATGAAGTAATGGGAGCCTCTCAAGTAATGTATGAATTAGCTTCCCCCGCTCAAGCGCTTTTAGCTGGCTGTTTTTGTGTGGTGTAATCTGCTGCGTATCTGATAGCCATTCAGACGGGCGAATAATTGCGCCTTTTG
This sequence comes from Alphaproteobacteria bacterium, assembly GCA_016779005.1. Classification (GTDB taxonomy): domain Bacteria; phylum Pseudomonadota; class Alphaproteobacteria; order Puniceispirillales; family Puniceispirillaceae; genus UBA5951. The sequence continues at coordinate 18,001 of JADHOL010000010.1, read as the reverse complement.
TCTCAACATATGTATCGGGAAGCTCATCATACCAAGTTGGAACATCTGCTATTATTTGCTCCTGCTCTATGGATGGCTCGTCCTGTTTCTGGGTTTTTGTTGATGGGGCAAATTGAAGCGTTAAGGTACCGTCAATATCCACACATGCTGGATTGTCAGATAAGGTGTCCTTCAATAATTCATACCAGCTATTTTTAATAACCCGCCTTGCCGGTGCTTCCCATCCAGCAATGATAAGAGCTTGTTCTGCCCGGGTTAGAGCGACATATAATAAGCGGTCATCTTCTCTTTTGATTTTTTCTTTTTCTGCATTTCTAATCTCTGTAATAAAAGAAGGTGCAAAATTGCTGTTCTCTGTCCAGTAAATCCATTCTTGAGAGAATGTAAGCGTATCTGAAGGTGTTTTAGCAGTTAACATATCGGGCAGGTATATTATAGGCGCTTCAAGTCCCTTGGAGCCGTGTATTGTTAGCAATCTTACTTGAGGGTACGCGGTAGCGCTATTATCGCGCTTTAATATGCCTTGGCTATCTCTGAAAGATCTTACAAATTGGCTTAGCTCTAGATTTCCTGCTTTTTCAAACGCTAAAATTTCCTGCAAGAAACCATTAAAGCTCTCAATAACCCCTATCCCAAGACGCTTGATAAATGCATCAACTAACCGGTCCCCAATTAAAAGCTGATTAAAAAAGCTAAACACATCCTGTGTTCCAGCACGGGATCGCCATTCCACTAATTTGCGACATGCCAATCCCTTACGGCATTCAGATTTTTCATATTCTTGTAATCTGCTAAACAAAGAGGTTTTTCCTCTTGCGATTGCTAGTTCTTGTAAATCCTCCTCCTGTAATTCCAGTAAGGGTGACTTAAGAATGCTAGCAAGTTGCAAATCATCTTCAGGTGATAAGCACACATCAACAAGCGCAAGCAAATCCTGAATTTCTATCTGATTTTGCAGTATAACACGGTCTGGGGGTGAGACGGGTATTCTTGCTGAAATCAGTGCCGCTCTTAAATTGGCTAGGAACGAGTCTCTCTTTCGCACCAATATCATAATATCGTTTGGGCGCACAGCTCTGCCCAAAATATTATCTGTGCCAGACTGCAAAATTGCCTTAATATGCAGGGCTATTTTTTCTGCTAGAATAACCTCTGCTGTTTCAACACGTTCTATTTCGACTGGCATAAATGGCGCTGTTAGCGGTTTTTTCTGCGATTCCACAACTGGCCATAGTTCCACAGACCCAGAAAGGCTAGTCCAATGCAGACCGTGCGGCACATAGCTATCCCCTACTCCGATAATGCGCTCATCCTGCATAACCGCATCCACGAATGAGAGTATCGGTGCAGATGAGCGATAAGATTTTGACAGACTTACTTGCTTAAATGGTTTTTTGTATTGATCTGACTGTTCTTTGATTTCTGCTTGCTTTGCAATAAACACGTTTGGATCCGCATTCTGAAAACTATATATTGACTGTTTATAATCCCCAACAGCAAAAAACGTCCTTGGCAGTGGCGCTTCATCTTCTGATTCAAAAAACTCTGACAAAAGGTTGGAAATCACCGACCATTGCATTGGGCTGGTATCTTGTGCCTCGTCAACCAGAACATGTTGAATAGCCGTTTCTAGCTTCCATCTAACCCAAGCATGGATTTGCTGTTTTTGAAGCAGCTGATTTGTAAAGAATATCAAATCGTCAAAATCTAACACACCTCGGCTGAATTTTTGATGTTGAAAGGATAGATATAATTCTGCTGCAAGAGATAATATATAAAAACTTAATTCTCCTGTATAAGCGCCATTTTGGGTTTGCATATACTCTAAAATCAAGCGTTGCGCCTCAGATATATCACCCTCTAATTCAGGATTAAGTGCCCTTACTGCTTTGGTGCCGATACGTGTTTTTGGATTGCCCCCACTAAAGAAAACATCCACTAATAATGAAAACCCTGCTTCTGCCTGCTCTGGTAATAAACCAGCCCAGCGTTTGATTTTAAGAGCTGCTTCTTTATCATTTTTGCCGCCACCATCAAGCGCATCAGCCATTTTCTGAAATGGAAGTTGCTTTATCTGAGCCATCATAGATAATTTTTCAGAGGAAAAATCAGCCATTGATTTACATCCAATTTGCGTTTTTAAATGTTCTTTAAAACGCCGCGCAGAAGCGGGATCCGTTGCGAATTTTTCAATGATATCTCGTTTTTGCACTATCTGAATGAGATACTGACTTAATGTCCTCTCATCTGTAATTTTAGCCAGAAAATGTAACTTCTGTTTAATATGACGTGCTGGAGTTGCAAATAATTCAAGCAGACGCTGCTGTAATATCTCATTTGATTCAGATTCTGTGATTAAGTCAAATCCAGGAGGCACACCTGCCTCTATTGGAAACCGAGATAATATTGTCTGACAAAATGAATGTATCGTCTCAATTCTAGGGCCATCTTCATTATCTAATATCCTGGCAAATAGCTGCCTTGATATTAGAATTTTCTCCTGGCTTGGATTAGGCTCGCTCATTTCGGTCAAGTCAGATATAAGCTCACTCTCGCTACATACAGCCCATTTTGAAAGCGTATTTTGCAGTCGCTGTTGCATCTCTGCTGCTGCTGCTTTGGTATAGGTTACACATAATATGCTGTCTGGCTTCACGCCATTTAGCAAAAGCCGAAAAACGCGGTGGGTAAGCGCTCTTGTTTTTCCAGTACCTGCATTAGCAGAAACAAAAACAGATAATTTCGGGTCAGATGCAAGGCTGGAATTATCCATCATCATTCACCTCAAACGCTCTCCATTCCTTTATTCTGGCAAGGTGCCTTACTTGCGAGAATTTTGGCCGTTGTGCTGAATTTGGCTCTGATAAATAGGGTTGGTCTTCATTCTCAAAACTCTGAACCAGCGCAAGCAATTGATCAAAAATAATAGAGACGTCAAACTCATCTGGCGTAACGTCGTCAATTTTGGCAGGTGCTGTTTCCCTGCCTTTCAATTGCCAGTAAAAAAGCTCAATATCCTGTGCTGTCTTGTCAGATAAACGATACCCCCCTTTTGACAGGATTGCCGCTTCGACAAGTAGCTGCACGGCCCTTCCTGAACTTACCGCTAGCTTTGAGGGTGGATTGCCAGATTTATAATCAATTATCTGATAATGATTACCCGGATGCAGCTCTATTCTATCTGCTCTTGCGGTAATAAGAATTAAACGCTGACCAACCGGCAGCTCAAGCCTTCCTTCTTTTTCTACAACCACCTGAAAGCGCTCATCACGTCTTCTGCCTTCTTCCTCTAGAAACCAGTTTAGAATTACAGAAAATTTTTGCCTCCAGAACAGGTCGATATAGGCAATATTGGACCATTTCGACAAATGCGCATCTACAATTTTATGAAGTTGTTCCTGCGCATCTTCAGGCAATTTCCCAGTCGGATAACGCGTTGAAAATTCTGCAATAACATCATGAATAAGAGATCCTCTCAACGCCACAGATGGCGGCTCATCAATCGGGTTTTTCTGTCTAATTTTTAGTATTTTCTTAACATAAAACCCATAAGGGTCTGTAATCCATTGATCAAAATCAGTTGCTGATATTTGAGAGGGTCTGTGGGCAAGGGCTGGCTTTGGCTCTGGCCGCGCAATTGGTTTTACGATATCTGGAATTTTACGTGCATTTACAGCCTTCATCCAGACAGGTATCTGTTTATCAAGGTAGGATGATAGCCCCGCTGCTGCCACCACAGCATCTAATCGTGCAAGCCAGCGCGATATTTGGGTTGGCGCTCCGTCTGTGATAACAGAACGCGTTATCATAACTTCTGGCGATGCTGCTGCCATCATAAAATCATGTGCTGACAGGGCTATACGCCAATGCCTGTCAGGCAACCCTAATTGAGTTCGTGAGGCATTATTAATCCACATATCTCGTTGAGAAAATGGTGGCCATACCCCCTCATTCAACCCGCCAAGTATTACGGTATCTGCTTGTTGCATTCGTGCTTCGATTGTACCCAGAATTTTAAGTCTTGGATGCTGATTATAAGGGGTTCTTACCACCTCTTCTTGACATAACACCCTAAAGGTATTGTGAAATTCAGATGCAGCAAGTGGATAGCTGCCCCCAAAGCGTATCATATCAGATAAAAGTTCAAGCAATACTGCTCCTGCAAAATCTGAGTAAATATGAAGGGGAGCGTCACTTTGTGTATCATTTATGCCAGAATCTACATTATTTTCATCTGCACGATTTTCATCTGCGCTATTTTCATCTACTCTATTTTCTGGCAATGCACCTAAATTTTGTGCTGTCTGCATAAGAGCTATCGCAAGGGTATCGAGCGATGGGTTTACCGCCTTGAAAGCATCTCGCAATGGGGTGAATGCTGGCACTAAACAGGTCTGCCAGAAATGCTTTAATTTTGGTGTTTGGGCCACTAATAAAGTCCAGCTCTCCCAGTTTTTTCGTGGGAGCGGGCCTCTTAAGATTTGCTCTTCAAATAAATTTGCCAAATGGGTAAATTCAGCTCTTGGCAATCCAGCAGTTGCAAATGGATGCTTGAATAAGGCTCTGAGCGCGTGAGGGGATGCATCTTCTTGCACCACGCGTATGATTAATGCCAGAAATCTTGCTGGGCTGGATAATATTAGCGCGCTACCGGCAGAATCATCTACCAGAATATTCCATCTCATCAATGCTGCTTGTACTTTTCGTGCCAACATTCTATCTGGGGTGATAAGCATCGCTGTTTTATTCGGGGTTTCGAGTGCCTGCCGCATTAATCCTGCAATTAATTCAGCCTCTTGAAAGGAGTCTGTCACTGACATTACTGTCAATCCTTGAAGGCTGGAAGGTGATAATTCGCTCTGGTCGACGGCAAGCCTTCTCCACTGCGATGTTCTACTGGCTGGTCTCATTACCTCGCGCAGCATTATCTGCCGGGAGCGCACTGATTTATGCTGCATCTGTTCGGTTGCATGCCAATAACGCACTTCAGATAACGGCAATTCAAACTCAACCATTGAACGAGCAATTTGATGTAAGGGGTGAACTGGGTCTTGTTCAATAGCACGCCAGTCCGCATCTTCGATATCCAGCTCTATACCCGGGAAAATCACAGCCCCCATTGGTAATTGCGAAATTACTTTCATAAAGGCTCTTGTCATAGGCAGAGTGCCTGTTGAGCCTGCAAGGATTATCGGCACGTTTGGGGGATGACTAGTCCAGAAATCTAGCTGAGCTTGGAGTAATTGCTGTTGACGCGCTACTGGATCTATTTGCCCCCGTTCCGCAAGTATAGAAGGCCAATAGTCAAATAATATGGTTAAAAATTTTAAAATTTCCTGCCAATGCGTTGATAATTCATCTGGCAGAACATCCCTTATCGCTGATAAGGGGGTGCCTGCACGCTGCATCTGGTCAATGAGCACGCACAAGCTTGATGCTAATTTCATCGCAGGCGCAGGCGCCATTCGCCGGCCACCAATTGGAAAATGCTGTATTTGCGATGCAATAAGGCATTGCCTTTCAAACCCATTAATTGCTTCGTCTAACTCAAGCCTCTCAATAGTGATATTTAAAGCAACCTCTTCATCTGGCTCACCGACCGCGAACATTTTTGGCAGTAATATAGGCCCCTTATTCTGATGCTTTAAAAATGCTTCCTTGATAGAAGAAATAGCTCTTCTACTCGGCAGATATAGCTCTATCCTAGCTAGTTGTTCTGGTTCTGGAAATTTATCTATGATTCCAGTTACAAGAGTATCAGCAAAAGCCTGTGAAGCTGGGATGGTGTAAAATCCAGATTTTATCATCAGTTTGATAATAGCTCAGATAAGGTTTAAGGGCAGTATTTTTTATCGACCTGTTAAATTATTCGTGCAGTCCATTAAAAGACGCCATAATGGGATTAGAGGTTTTAATAGTAATCATACGCTGGTTAGACAGGCTACTGCTATTTCTATCTTGAAAATCCAGCTGAATATATATGCTGTGAGCAGGCATTATTGGCTCTATCAGACCTGGCCATTCAATAATGCAACAATACTCTATGAGCGCTTCTTCAAGGCCAAGCATTATTGCCTCTTCGATATTATTTAATCGGTAGAGATCAAGATGCCATATTTCAAAACCAGCACCCACCTCATAGCTTTGAACAAGGTTAAAAGTTGGGCTTGGAATCTCGCCAACATTATTACAAGCGTTCCTGATGATGGCTCGTGCCAGCGTTGTCTTCCCAGAACCAAGGTCCCCAGAAAGACAGAAAACAACCCCTGGCCTTACATAATCTGCAAGTATACGCCCTAAATTATATACCGATTCTTCCTCAATAGAAGCTATGGTCCATTCCATTTAGATGCCCGAATTAGTACCTATATTCTTCAGACTTAAAGGGGCCTTGCTGCTCAACGCCAATATAATTTGCTTGGTCTTCTCTTAATTCGGTGAGTTTGGCACCAATTTTATCCAAATGAAGCGCGGCAACTTTTTCATCCAAATGCCGTGGCAACGTATAGACTTTATTTTCATACTTATCGCTATCTTGCCATAATTCGATTTGTGCCAACACCTGATTCGTAAATGAGGCAGACATAACAAAAGATGGATGGCCTGTTGCACAGCCAAGGTTAACAAGTCGTCCCTTTGCAAGCAAAATCATCCTCTTACCATCTGGAAACTCAATTTCATCTACCTGAGGTTTGATTTCGCTCCATACGTAATTTGATAGTGAGGATACTTGAATTTCATTATCGAAATGACCGATATTACACACAATCGCTCTATCCTTCATATCACGCATGTGATCAAGCGTTATTACATCTTTATTGCCTGTCGCTGTTACAAAAATATCAGCTTTGGATGCAACATCATCTAATGTGACAACTTCATATCCTTCCATAGCGGCCTGCAACGCACATATCGGGTCAATTTCGGTTACCATTACCCGTGCGCCGCCCTGACGAAGGGAGGCAGCAGAGCCTTTGCCCACATCCCCAAATCCGCATACCAAAGCAACCTTTCCTGCAAGCATAACATCTGTGGCACGGCGTATTCCATCTACCAATGATTCGCGCACCCCATATAGGTTATCAAATTTTGATTTAGTGACAGAGTCATTCACATTTATTGCTGGAAACGGTAATTGTCCTTGTTCAGCGAGCTGATATAGTCGAAGAACCCCTGTTGTTGTCTCTTCCGAAACCCCTTTTATGGCATCTCGCTGGCGGGTAAACCAGCCTTTGTGCGTATGATGTCTTTTTAAAATCTGCTGCTTTAGAAAAGTTTCCTCTTCTGAGGCAGGGTTTTCTAGAACCTCTTCGCCAGCTTCAAGTTTAGCGCCTAGCAAAATATACATAGTCGCATCACCGCCATCATCTAGTATCATATTGGCAGCTTCACCTTCAGGCCAGTCGAAAATCTTATCCACATAGGCCCAATATTCTTCCAATGTCTCGCCTTTTTTAGCAAATACTGGCACTCCTGACTGAGCAATTGCAGCAGCAGCGTGGTCTTGTGTTGAAAAAATATTACAGGACGACCAACGCACATCAGCACCAAGTGCAGTTAAGGTTTCAATAAGCACCGCTGTTTGCACTGTCATATGAAGACATCCCGCAACCCGTGCCCCTTTAAGAGGCTTGGTGCTCCCAAATTCTTCTCTGAGTGCCATCAAACCAGGCATTTCACTCTCGCCGATTGAAAGTTCTTTTCGGCCCCACTCAGCAAGACTGATATCTGAAATAATATAATCACTCATTGATTTAAATCCATCCAATTCATTTACGGCAATTCGTTTACGGCAATTCATCTACAGCGTGATACCAAACTTACCAAACTAGCGATAGCCTTTTTTAAGTAGCATTTAAAAATTTTTCTAAGTTTGAACCTTAAAAATAATGCCAGTCCCCGCCAGAATCACCCTGCCATTTGGCATTGGGTTCTTCTATTGGCTCAATTATAGTTCCCACCGAATATGCCCGACGATAATACCCGAAGATAATGCTCGATTATAATACTCGATTAAAATTTCCTATTATAATTCTAAATGTTCTAGCACATGTTTGATTTGTTTTTCTGTAGCCCAAGAGGCCAAATACTCAGCCGAAGAAACCGAGCGATGATGCCCCCCTGTACATCCAAAGGCGACCCCTAATTGTGGCCTGCCTGTGCGTTGCAATGCAGGTAGCACCAATTCTATTATTTGTGTCACATTGCTCATAAAGGCTTGAAATCCAATATCAGCCTGAACAAAATCCTGTACCTCTCTGTCTATGCCTGTTAGATGACGCAGCTCCTCCTGCCAATGAGGATTATTAAGAAACCTTGTATCAAATACATAATCCACTGCTTCAGGGACACCTTTACGGAAGGAAAAACTCGAGATAGATAGGGGCACCGGGTTAAGAGCAGGCAATCCAAGTCGAGAGAGCAGAATAGTTCTAAATCCAGAAGGGTCTGAGTCAGTTGAATCCAAGATGATATCAGCAAATGCGTCAAGCCCGTCCATTGCAGCAAAATCTATTTCTATAGCCTCATTTAAATTCCCTGCATTAACAAGCGGGTGATGTCGTCTTGTCGTTTGATATCTTTTTATAATTTCAGATGGGTGCGCATGAATATAGACAATCTGGCAAGCATCCATAAATTTAGATTTTAAATTTTGAATAAGCCCTGTAACTACCTTTTTTTCAAACCCTGTCGTTCGCATGTCAACAGCAAGTGCAATTCTTCGTTTTGCTGTTTCAACTTCTAACGCAATATATTGATCGATTAAAGATAAGGGCAGATTATCCACTGCCGAGAAGCCCGCATCCTCAAGCGCATTCAAAGCTGTTGATTTACCCGCACCAGATGGTCCAATTACGAGTACAATACGCACATCTGCCGCATCTTTATTAATGCTCGGATCATCTGCCATATCTTAATTGCTCCAAATCTTGTCCAAGATGCTATTTATTTTGAACAAATCCCTTAATTGAGGATTTAGGCAAAAAACAATTTCTGTCAAGCTTAGGTCTGTTTGGCAAGCGGTAGTTCGAGAAAGAAAATCGCGCCATTCCCAGCTGCGTGACCTGCATATAAGTCCCCACCATGAGCCTCCGCTATTTGCCTTGCAATCGAAAGCCCTAAACCAGAATGATGACCAAAGGCTTCATCATTAGGTCTTTGCGAATAAAATCTATTAAAAATAGTATCAAGATTTGCATCAGGAATGCCAGGGCCATGATCACGAATAGAAAAACAGATTTTTTGTTTGTTTCTTCCTGTTATGTAAAGCTCAAGCTCGATTTCCTGGTCAGGAGGGTTAAAACTAATTGCATTCGCCAATAGATTATCCAGAATCTGAATTATTCTTCCTGTGTGAATGCTCACCTCAAAATGAGTTTTATCTTGGCGCTTATCAATCTGCTTCCAACTCAGTTTAATATCGGGGTATCTATCACGCATCATGGAAACCCAGCTATCCACAAGCGCGCTGAAATCAACATTATCTCGATGGGTCTGGGCAAGCTCTGCCTCTACTCTACTAGCTTGAGAAATATCGGTGATCAGCCTATCGAGCCTTGTTACATCTTCAAGAATAACGCCCATTAACAGATGTTGCTGAGATTGATTTTTTATCCTTGAAAATGTTTCTGCTGCTGAGCGAAGAGAGGTCAGCGGATTTTTTAGCTCATGCGCAACATCAGCTGCAAATCCTGCAGTTGCCTTTATTCTTTCTTGTAAATCATCTGTCATTTCTTGAAGTGCTTTCGACAAATCTCCTATTTCGTCATTTCTATTTGGCAGGTTGGTAAGCTTCATGGATTTGTCTTTTGCGTTTGCAACTCGTCTTGCAGAGGCTGCCAGCTCAACTATAGGCCGCGTTATTGACCTCGATAAATACAGACCCAGAATGATAGTCAGAAAAAACATGGCACATAATAATAAGAAAAACGCCCATTGGACTTTTGCAATCTCTGCTTCGATATCCGAGCCATTTTTAGTCAGCAACAATGCGCCTCTGACGACGCGCACTTCTTGTATGGGCAAAGCCACACCAAGCACAAGCGCGCCAGATGGCGTGCGCCAACTCATGCTAGCTTTTCTGCCCATCATTGCATTCTTCAAAGCAGGTATCTGATTAGCAGAATAGAGTCTGCGATTAGGCATTTCGGGGAGCTTCTCCACGCCATTTACAAAATTGCTAAATCTAGAAATAGAGGCAATAATTTCATGTTTTAAACTGCCTAGAAAGGGTTCTTGTGTTCTGACCGACATCCGAACCACTGAATCTGGCATTTGATTTTTTGCTGTGTCGGCCATGATTCTACCAGAGGGCTGATATATCCTTGCCCTTAGGGAGGAGCCATAACCAACTAATGGAAGAACATGCCTCAAAGTAGATGGGGCAAGACCTCTATTTGCGCCTCTTGGATTATCCGTATTATTGTAGGTATCTGAATCTGCCAAAGCAAGGGAGCGTGCAAGTGTCTCCCCTTGGCGTTTTAAGGCACTTAATTCTGCATCGATTAACACAATTCTATATCTGTCAACAGCTAGAATACCGATAAAAAACAGCACCAGAGGAAGAAGCATTATCAGCAAAATTCGAATAGAAAGAGGACTTACGAGACGTTTTGCTATAGGATCATCACGCACTAGCAACTTCCCCAGCTATTTGGAAACAGATTATCCCATAATGTAGAAGAAATTATGCATGAAGCGCTAATCATTACTATATCGATACCCAATGCCATACAAAGTTTCAATCTGATCGAAAGTCGGATCAATTACCCGAAACTTTCGACGCAGTCTTTTAATGTGGCTATCTATCGTCCTGTCATCGAGAAATATAGACTCGCCATAAGCTGCATCCATTAACTGATCTCTGCTTTTAACATGACCTGGCCGCAGAATAAGAGCCTTAAGCATCAAAAACTCTGTAACCGTCAATTTAATATCTTTTTGTTTCCATCTGCATAAATGGCGGTCAGGATCTAACAAAAGATCCCCATATTTTATAGTATCTTCTGATTCGGATTGGGAGTCTTCTTGTAATTTGGAGCGTCTAAGTACTGCTTTAATTCTAGCTATTAGCAATCGTTGCGAGAAGGGTTTTGTGATATAGTCATCTGCACCGATACTAAGCCCTAATGCTTCATCTAGCTCATCATCTTTACTGGTAAGAAAAATAACAGGCATATCTGTTTTATGTCGAAGCTTTTGAAGAAGCTCCACCCCATCCATACGCGGCATTTTTATATCCAAAATACCCAAATCAACTGGTCTATTTAAAATGCCATAAAGTGCCTGTTCCCCATCGAAATAACAATCTACCTCATAGCCTTCTTGCTCAAGCATAACTGAAACAGATGCAATTATATTCTGGTCATCATCTACAAGAGCAATCTTATTGACCATCTAGTTCTCCTCTACCATTAACCCCGATTTAGAAACGGATATTATCCTAATATTTACCCTAATTAAGAAAATAATAATAACCAAAACACGGCCGTTAAAAGGCAAGATTAAGGCGCAGTGATTGCAAACAGGCAGCGATATTCTAATTATGCTGTCATGATAGGGTCAGTGCGCTTCTGCCCAGCTATCCGCAGCACCGCCATCAACAATAATGGGAACATCCAGTGATAAGACAGGTTGATGAGCGGTTTCCATCGTTGTTTTAATTGCCTCTAATGCGATATCTATCTCACTCTCAGCTGTTTCAAATATCAATTCATCATGCACTTGCAAAAGCATTTTTGTGTTCAAATTCAGCGCGCTGATTGTATCAGGCATTTTAATCATTGCTCTTTTGATTATGTCTGCTGCACTTCCTTGAATAGGGGCATTTATGGCCTGACGCTCGGCAAACCCACGCACAGCGCCATTAGAGGATTTTATGTTAGAGATATAAATTCGCCTGCCAAATAGGGTTTCCACAAATCCATTATCTCGTGCAACTTGTTTCATTTGTTCCATATAATCACGAATCCCTGGAAAGCGCGCGAAATAAGCTTTGATATAATCTCTTGCTTCTGTTTGTGATATACCAAGCTGGCGTGCAAGTCCGAAGCCTGAAATGCCATATATTATACCAAAATTTATAGCCTTAGCCCGCCTTCTTGTTTCACTATCAAGTTGTGCGATTGGAATCTGAAATACTTCTGCTGCGGTCTGAGCATGAATGTCGATATTATTCTGAAACGCCTCCAGCATGGTCTTTTCTTTAGCAATATGGGCAACCAGCCTTAGCTCAATCTGTGAATAATCAGCAGAAATAATCTTAGACCCGGGCTCTGCTATAAATGCCGTTCGAATGGAACGCCCCTCCTCTGTTCTAATAGGAATATTCTGCAAATTTGGATCTGATGATGACAGGCGACCTGTTAATGCCCCCACCATTGAGTAGGATGTGTGAACCCGTCCAGTGCGCGAATTTACACTCTCAAGCAATGCATCTGTATAGGTTGATTTTAATTTTGCTAATTGGCGATAATCTAGTACTTTTTGCGCGATTATACTACCAGCAGCAGCCATTTCATCTAATATATCCGCGCCCGTAGACCACGCCCCTGTTTTGGATTTTTTGCCCCCTTCAAAGCCTAGTTTCTCAAACAATATTTCGCCAAGCTGCTTGGGAGAGGCAATATTAAATTCTTGGCCGGCTAGGGAATGAATTTCTGTTTCTAAAAGAGCAATTTTACCCGCAAAATCATTTGATAGGCGCCTTAAAATCGAGGCATCAACGACAATGCCATTTTGTTCCATCGAGGATAAAACGTGAATGAGGGCGCGCTCAAGCCGCTCATAAACTATTGTCATTCCCTCATTAGCAAGCCTTGGCTTTAACATCATCCACAGACGCAATGTGATATCTGCATCTTCTGCTGCATAGTCCTTTGCATTTTCTGGGGTTACTTGCGCAAATGAAATTTGCTTTGCGCCCTTGCCGCACACATCTTGATATTTAATTGTTTCATGCGAGAGCCAATGCATAGCTAGAAAATCTAGCCCGTGGCGCTCTACTCTTCCAGCATCTAACACATAAGATAAACACATGGTGTCATCCAGCGGAGATAGCCTTATGTTTCCATTGCGCTCTTGTTGCAAAATATGCGCGTCATATTTCAAATTGTGACCAATTTTTAAAATTGCGGGATCTTCAAGCAAGGGCTTTAATCGTTTCATCGCCTCATTAAAATCAACTTGCTGGTAGTGCTTATCCTGACTATCAGAGCTATCCCTAAAATCGCCAGAAGCGCCAGAATTCACAGAATCACCAGAATCCCCAAAATCAAGACCTGCCTGTTCTGAAATTTCTGTTTTATGTGAATGTCGCAGCGGTATGTAGCATGCCTTCCCCGGGGCAATTGCAAGTGCAACGCCAACCAAATCAGCAGACGCCGCATTAAGAGAGGTTGTTTCTGTATCAATCGCTATCTTGCCTTGATCGCGCGCCATCTCACACCAGCTATCAAGCTGCTGCAAATCCGTGATAAGCTGATAGGATACCTCATCAACATAGGGAATTTGAGGCTCTGAATTGACAGGCTCACCACTCGATTTAGGCTCATCTTTTTGTGCGTTTTCATTATGTGTGCTTGCCGGGTCTATAAACGGACGCTCTCTTGTTTGTTCTGCATAACCAAGAGAGACTGCCAGACTTTTAAATCCCTGCTCCACCAGAAAAGAGTGTAGTTTCTTACGATCTAATACTGGCAGAATAAGCTCACTAATCTGCATATCTACAGGAACATCATCACGAAGCAGCACTAATTGCTGAGATAGGCGAGCTTGATCCGCAAATTGAACAAGATTCTCGCGCCGTTTGGGTTGTTTAATTGTCTCTGCCTGCGCGAGTAACGCCTCAAGATCTCCAAACTGATTGATTAACTCTGCCGCTGTTTTAATCCCGATACCTGGCACACCAGGAACGTTATCAGAGCTATCCCCTGCCAAAGCCTGCACATCAACAACTCTATCTGGAAAAACACCGAATTTTAGCTGAACTTCTTCATCACCAATGACGGTGTTTTTCATGGGATCTAATAATTTCACATGCTTATTTACAAGCTGCATTAAATCTTTATCAGAAGATACGATAAGACAATCTTGACCCTTAATAAAAGCCTGTTTCGCAAATGTGGCTATAACATCATCTGCCTCATACCCGACCATCTCAAACATAGGTAAATTAAGTGCTTCTGTTGCCTGCCTTACCAAATCAAACTGCGGTATAAGCTCTTCTGGAGGCTCCCCTCTATTGGCTTTATATTCAGAATAAATCTCGTTCCGAAAGGTTTTTCTGCCAGCATCGAAAATAACCGCTATTGATTGGGGCTGAAGATCAGTCACTAATTTTATCAGCATTTTCGTAAAACCAAATACGGCATTTACGGGCGTGCTATCGGCTCGGTACATTGGCGGCAATGCATGATAAGCTCGGAATATATATCCAGAACCATCAACCAATACCAGTCTGTCAGATTGCTGCGCGTGTTTCATTCTGATTGTTGAGAGTCAAATTTTTTGGAACAATATGGACAAGTAACGCTCCCATCCTGTCCGTAGGTTAACCAGATTAGAGGATGGCCTAATGCGCCGCCCCCACCGTTACAGGAAACACGCTTGCTTGAGTGACTATGGCCTTGTTCTCCTGTTTTTTTTTCTGGTTTTAACATCAACACTTCCTTGCTTCATAATTTGATGAATAAAATTCAAGCCCAAAACCAGCTTTATATCATCATGATTTGCATATTATTTTTCTGTCATAACTCACATAATAATCAGTTTATCACAAATATAAAAGAAACATCTGGCATTTGATTTAAATTTAAGGCAGATCAGGACTATCGATATTTTAACGACACCAAGACCTATTTTTGATGCTTCCTTATCTTTTTAAAAACAATCCTGAAATAGACATGCCTGTTACGACAGGCATCCAAGAAAGTGTTTGGCAATGAAATCCAGTCCAAGATCATTTCTGAACAGGCCTGAAGATAATATAGCAATTCGGCTAGATGGTTTATCAAAAACCTATAAAGCGCAAGGATTGTCAAAGCCAAAAAATGCGCTGAAGGATATTAATCTTGCAATACCTGCTGGATGTATTTTCGGACTTCTTGGCCCAAATGGTGCGGGTAAATCAACCTTGATAAATATACTTGCTGGAACTGTTATTAAGTCAACAGGACGTGTGACTGTGTGGGGAGAGGATTTGGACATTAATCCCAGACAATGCAGAGCTAATATTGGTATTGTGCCGCAAGAATTAAATATCGATGTATTCCTCACACCATATGAATCGTTAGAATTCACTGCTGGAATGTATAATATTCCGCGCAAAGAGCGGCTCACAAAAGAAATTCTTGAGATGGTAGGGCTTACCGAACAAAGTCATGCATACGCACGAACACTTTCTGGTGGAATGAAACGGCGAATGCTGGTTGCAAAAGCGATGGTGCATTCACCGCCAGTGCTTATCTTGGATGAACCTACCGCTGGTGTTGACGTGGCATTACGCCAGAAACTATGGGATAATGTGCGAAGCCTAAATGATGCGGGCGTTACAATCGTTCTTACCACCCATTACCTTGAAGAAGCAGAAGAGCTATGTGACCATGTTGCCATTTTAAATCATGGCGAGGTTATGGTGAGCAAAACCAAATCTGATTTGCTAAAATCCGCAGGGCGAAAGGATTTAAGTGTTACCATACCAGAAAGTCAGCAAAACCAAGCGCTTCCAGATGAGATACAATCCTTAAATCCAATTAAGACTTCTAGCGGATTTACAATTAGATTTAATCCAGAAGAAACCAGCTCTGGTGATATCTTGAAGCAAATAGGCAATGCCGGGATTCAGATAATGGATGTCAGTACCTATCAACCTGATCTTGAGGATATTTTTCTAGATCTCACCCGCTGATGCTTGGATGTTGGGGTTAGGAATTGCATGTACCGTTCCTATATTACTTACGCTTTATGCTCTTATAAAATTTGATTGTTCACATTATTAGCGGAAACGGTGTATATAATATTCCAATAGGCACCCGTAGCTCAGCTGGATAGAGCGCTGCCCTCCGAAGGCAGAGGTCACAGGTTCGAATCCTGTCGGGTGCGCCAATCTTTATAAGTTAATACAGATACTTATAGAGGTACCGCCATCTCATAATACTCTTTGAAATCACGTGTGTCACACTGGTGTCACAATAGGAGAGTGAAAAATGGCCAGCATAAGAAAGCGCGCAGAGCGCTGGCATGTACAAATAAGGCGTCAGGGAACCTCGTCTATATCCAAAAGTTTTAATACAAAAACAGACGCAAAAGCTTGGGCTTTGCAAACAGAAGCATTAGTCGAATCAGGCGGATATCAAAAAGCCGCTCATAACTTAAAAACTCTGGAATGCTTGCTCGTCAAATATAGAGATGAGATATCCTTAAAGAAGAAAGGCGCATCCTCTGAGACATATCGAATCAATCACATGCTAAAATCATCCATCACCCAAAAGCCGATAACAGAACTCAGCCCATCACTATTTGCTGTCTACAGAGATGACAGACTACGCCTTGTCTCCCCATCGGCTGTAAGAAGAGAATTGGTAATCTTAAGACATTGTCTAAGTACTGCTATAAATGAGTGGAATACACCAATATCAGAAAACCCAATCTTTCGTATTGCTATTCCAAAGGAGAGTAAGCAGCGAACTCGAAGAGTGGGTCACGAAGAACTCAATTCTCTGCTCGCCAATTGCAGTCATTCTGATTTAAGACTGGCGATTGAGTTGGCCATCGAAACAGGCATGAGACGTGGTGAGCTTTTAAATGCTAAATGGGAACACATTGATAGACGAAAGAGATTACTTCATATTTCCGAAACTAAAACAGGGCATTCGCGAGCCATACCTCTAAGCAGCAAGGCAATCAATGTAATCGAAACAAGTGGGAATCAGCAGCAGGAGAACATACTACCCATCTCAGCGAACGCTTTGAGACTAGCGTGGGAGCGATTATGCAAGAGATGTAATATTTATAACCTTAGATTTCATGATTTGCGTCATGAAGCTATAAGCCGCTTCTTTGAGTTGGGTCTTAGTATCCCTGAAGTACAACTAATTTCAGGACATAGGGATGTAAGAATGCTAATGCGATACACACATTTGAAACCAGAGGATGTAGGATTGAAGCTAATTTAGCGGGTCCCATATCTCTAAAAATAGCTCCCAGTAGGTGATGGGATTTAGCGTTTTTAAAAAAGGTGCTAAAGAGTTATTATTGTTGTTATCGTCAAAATAGCTATCTTTAGAGGAAGAAAGAATGACTGATGAGCATCAAGACCTCCTGCAAGCATGGGATGTATTAGGAGAAACCACCGATATTCTTTTAGATTCATTATTGTCAAAAGATATGGATAAATCCCATGAGGCAGTTAGTGTGCTACTAATGCAAGCAATGAATACATTCGGCCAGGAACATCCAGTTTTCCAACAATGCTTTCCTGTGTGGGATGCAATTAAATCACACATCGATGCAAATAACCTAGAAAGGGCTCTAAGCCAAGCGCGAACTTGGAAAAAACAGTTAGATGAAATTAAAGCAATTATATCCTAGTCAGTTTAACCATTACTTTAGTCAAAGAGACTCTTTTGATGTTTGTCTTTGATGCCTACGGGACATTACTAGATGTAGATGCTGCAGCTAGACAGGCAGCAACTGAACACGGCATTGAGCCTCTTCAAAAGAATTGGCAGTCTTTAGCGAAGGGCTGGCGAGAAAGACAGTTAAGGTATAGCTGGCTATGCTCCATGATGGGCAAGTACGATGACTTTTGGGAGCTAACAACCCGCGCTCTTGATGCAACGCTTGAGGAGTACGCGCTTTCATCAGACCAGAAGATAAGGGACAGGCTTTTGTCGTTATATAGCGAGCTCACTGCCTATGAGGAAGTTCCCAAAGTGCTTGCTGATCTGCAGGCTGCTGGTCACAAACTTGCAGTGCTCTCAAATGCGTCCCCAAAAATGCT
>JADHOL010000031.1 GCA_016779005.1 Alphaproteobacteria bacterium | reverse complement strand
GCGCCAATTGCGATGGATGAGGGATTGCGCTTTGCTATTCGCGAGGGCGGTCGTACCGTCGGCGCTGGTGTGGTATCATCAATCGTTGAGTAAATAGGTTAATGGGAGAGGCATTTTGCCTCTCTCCTCGTTGTTTGAATAAAAAGAGTTATAGGAGTGTAGCTCAATTGGTAGAGCACCGGTCTCCAAAACCGGGGGCTGGGGGTTCGAGCCCCTCCACTCCTGCCACTATTGGCAATGATTATGAAAGAGGAGGTCTTTTTAGGCTTTCTCTTTTTTTCGTTGTCTCCAAATTCGTAAACTTCTTGCGGCATGGTACCCAAATTTAAGGGTTTTAAAATTTAAGGGTTTTTAGCATCAAAGGGCGAAAAAGTGATAGGCTGATTTGTGCTTAATATAGCGTCTCTTGGGTCGTGACTTACCATTAGGGCAGGGATATTTAATCGTTTTATTTCTGTTAGAACATAGCTTACGAGTGTCTTACGAATATCCTTGTCAAGATTTGAAAATGGCTCGTCCAGAAGCAATAAGGCTGGCTCAGAGAGCAGGGTTCTAAGCAAGGCAATTCTTGCTTGCTGCCCTGTTGAAAGCGTAAGCGGATCTTGTTTTTCAATCCCGGCAAGACCCGCTTTAATAAGACTGTTTGTAATCAGATCTTTTCGCTTTTTGCCGCTAATAGAGGATGCAACACCGATGCCAATATTCTCCGCCACAGTTAAGTGAGGAAACAGCAATGCCTCAGAAAATAAAATTCCAATACGCCTTTGCTCTGCAGGAAATTCAGTGATTTCTGTTCCATTTAGAAAAATTTTCCCTTCTGCATGCATCTGCTTGTCTGATATGCCAGCTATCCACCGAAGCAAAGAGGTTTTTCCTGTTCCACTCTCAGACTGTAATAAACAAATCTCACCTTTTTGAATGGTTAAGTTAAAAGGAGCAAAAAGAGGTGTGTTTGAGAATGATAATTGTACGTTCTGAGCTATAAACATGACTAATTGTAAATTTAATCCCTCAATTGAAAATTCAGATTAATGGTGGTAACAGGTAAAGTTGTTAGTAGCAAAATGTTAAGCCAAGTAGAAAATGCCAAGTAGAAAATGCCAAGTAGAAAATGCAAATCAGAAAATATAGTTTTAGTCTATTCGATCTGCCACCTCAACAAAGCCAAAGTATTTTTATTAAGGAACATTCTTTTATGTTTGAAACGTTTTATAAAATAAATAAAGCCTTCGTTCTTAGAATAGTTTTTTGTGGGTTGTTTTGCTTGCTACCAATTTATTCAGCTTTGGCGTTAGATGATGATGAATTTGGCTCGTTAAAGCTGAATTTAATTGGCCGGGAAGTTGCGTTTCATGCTTGGGGGGGCTCCCCTGCAATTAATGACTATATACAATGGGTAGCTAGTCAAGTTGATACACAATACGGCATTACCTTAAATCATGTAAAATTAACAAACACTTCTCACGCTGTTTCAAGAATACTTGCAGAAAAAATTGCAGGTAGAGCTGAAAATGGTTCGGTGGATTTGCTTTGGATTAATGGTGAGAATTTTACTAGAATGAAGGAAACAGGTTTATTACGAGAGGATGGATGGGCATATAATCTGCCATCATTTCGCTATGTGAACACCCAAAAAATGCCAGATACAATATCTGATTTTGGGATTCCGACACTTGGTCTTGAATCGCCATGGGGCAGGGCGCAGTTTGTTTTTGGGTATGATAGTAATATTATTAAATCGCCCCCTAACTCTGCTGTTAAACTTTTAAATTGGATAAAGACGAATTCAGGAAAGTTTTCATACCCACAGCCCCCAGATTTCATCGGAACCAGTTTTTTAAAACAGCTCCTTCTTCAATTAGCTGAAAACAGGGAAGTGCTGTACCAGCCAGTTTCAAATACAAATGCGGAGGAGATATTAGAACCTTTATGGAAATGGCTAGATGAGGCGCATCCATTTTTTTGGAGAAGGGCAGAAACATTTCCTGTTAATAATGCACATATGAATCGGTTGCTTGGTGACACTGAAATCTCAATTGCAATGTCCTTTAATCCAGCGGAATTCGCCTCTGCTATCGAGCAAGGGATTTTATCATCAGATGTGAAAAGCTTTATATTTGAAGAGGGGTCTTTGGGGAATGTTCATTTTGTTACCATACCATATAATGCATCATCCCCTGATGCTGCAAAATTAGTTGCCGATTTTTTGTTATCTCCCGAAGCGCAATTGCATAAAGCAAATATTCAAATCTGGGGGGACCCAACAGTGCTTGATATTGAGATGTTACCCGCAAACGTCAAAAAATCATTCAAATCTTTGCCGCAACACCCTGCCATGTTAACTATGCAAGAATTACAAAATGTGATTCCTGAGCCGCATCCAAGCTGGGTTAAACTAATCGAAGAAGAATGGCAAAAAAGATATGCAGCTGGAAGTTAGAGGCAGTTTTGATTTAATACAATATTGGAGCTTATTTTTCTAGAATGGCCAGATATAGTATTATCATAATCTGTGTTCTACCTGTATTTGCTGGGTTGCTTGGTGTTTTTTTGCCAGGATTTGGATGGTTTCCAATTTATGGAAAATCACACTTTACATTTGAAATATTAGTCCAAACTTTCAATCAGCCAGGTTTTTTGCACTCCGTATGGCTAAGTGTTTCCACAGCGCTCTTATCAACATTTTTAGCCTATTGGCTATGTATATTCACTCTTATTTATAGTCAAAAATTAAAGTTACATAGCACCTTAAAAAAAATCATAGCCCCTCTAATAGCAGTGCCGCACATAACAGTTGCGATGGGTATTTTGTTTTTGATTCAACCTAGCGGTTGGGTGTTTAGAATATTCTCTCCTTGGTTAACAGGTTGGCAGACACCGCCCGATCTTAATATAGCACCTGATTTATACGGGGTGACCCTTATAATTGGCCTTACCGCAAAGGAATTACCCTTTTTGCTTCTGGTTGGTTTTACCGTGTTGAAGCAGGTCAATATCAGCCGATACAGACAGCAAATCACCCCTTTTGGGTATGGGCCTATTGCAGGTTGGTTTCATATTATTCATCCGATGATTGCGGCGCGTATGCGAGTATGCGTATTAATTGTGCTTTGTTTTTCAGTTTCTGTCGTTGATATGGCCTTAATTCTTGCGCCCTCTACACCAGCACCACTGGCTGTTAAGATTTTTAACTGGTATCAGTCACCTGATATAAATAGCCAGCTGATTGCTGCATCAGCTGCTGTCTATTTGCTCCTAATTGCATTATGTTGTTGTGTTTTCTGGATTGCCTGTGGGGCAGGGTTCAGAACGGTTTTTCGCTTTCTCAGCTATAGAGGCGCGCGTTTAACGGTTCGCGGACTTCCCCACAAACTCATTATTCTGCCTGTATTGGCTTTAATCATGTTTGTGTTGATTATGGGTATAATGGGGCTTTTATCAGCTGGCATTTGGGGATTTGTCGAAGTCTGGCGTTTTCCAGATATACTGCCAGAGAAATGGGGGCTTGTCTCATGGAGAAATGGATTTGCAGCTTATATCCCCCCATTTATTAATACGCTTATTATAGGGTTTATTACCTCAATACTTGCTCTTATATCGGCGATAATTTGGCTGGAATATCCAGCTAAATCCCTCTCAAAAGTCACTGAGGCGCTTGTCTATATTCCCTTGTTGCTACCGCAGACAGGGTTTCTGTTTGGAATGCAGGTTTTGATAATTTGGCTAGAAGTTGATGGATTATATATCACGGTGATTTGGGCGCATTATCTATTCGTGTTTCCGTATACATTGCTTACACTAGGCCCAATTTGGAGAAGGTTTGATGTGCGGTATGAGCTTTTAGGGGCGAGTTTTGGTTTTTCTAAATTTAAACGATTATGGCGGATTAAAATGCCGCTAATGGCGGTGCCTGTTATTACGTCCTTTGCAATCGGCTTCGCGGTAAGCTCTGCTTTGTATCTGCCCACTATTTTTGCGGGGAATGGTACTTTTCTTACCCTTACAACAGAGGCCGTAACATTAGCTGCTAATGCAAGTAGACAGGCTGCTGGAATAGCAGCGCTTTTGCAAATGATATTGCCATTGGTAATTTTCATCATAGCCGGGATTTATATAAGATTCAGGCTGCATAATTTTAGCTATTTTAGAATTTCGCACTAATGTGATTGTACCCCTTCCTTACCCGCTAAATCAGAGATTAAAAGATATGAGATTATGCATCGCTAAAAATGCCCAATATATTTGCTAAATATATGTTTTTTAACTTGCAATGAGCCTCTATAAATGATAAATCGCGTTTCGTTTAAGATTTTTTTAGCTGGAAAGATCCTTCTTTCTGGCACGTTGACATGAAAAAAGCGCCCATCAGGGCTTTGAGTGTCGCAGCGGGATTAATGATCGGCTCAAGAGTATGGCAAAAACTTCTCCAGCACAGTTCGTAAGACAGGTAAGACAAGAAATCTCAAGGATTTCTTGGGCATCCCGGCGTGAGACTGGATTAGCGACGGTTACTGTATTTGCAATGGCTACCATTGCTGCGATATTTTTCTTGCTTGTCGATGCTGTCTTATCAAATGTCGTTCAGTTTTTACTTGGCTTCGGCTCATAAAAAAAGCGCGTTCGTAAGGGAATTTATAGGTTATGGCAAAACGCTGGTATGTGGTTCATGTTTTTTCCGGATTTGAGAAAAAAATGAAGCAGGCAATTTTGGAACAGGCTGTGTCTAATAGTCTTGAAGACATGATTGAAGACGTGCTTGTGCCCACCGAAGAGTATGTTGAGATGCGCAGAGGCGCAAAAGTACAGGCTGAACGTAAATTCTTCCCAGGATATATTTTGGTAAAAATGGAGCTGAGTGACGCTACATGGTCGCTGGTTCAATCACAAACCAGAGTAACAGGTTTCCTAGGCGGAAAAGGCAAACCAGTTCCGATTACAAATGCCGAAGCAGAAAGATTGCTACGTCAAATGGATGAAGGGGTGGAGCGTCCAGTTGCCACCATTACTTTTGATATCGGTGAAGAAGTGAGGGTCATTGATGGCCCGTTCGAATCATTTAACGGTCTTGTAGAAGAGGCCGATGATGAAAAGGCTCGTCTGAAGGTTGCGGTGTCCATTTTTGGTCGCTCTACCCCAGTTGAGTTAGAGTATAGTCAGGTTGAAAAAGTCTAACTGCGGAACAATCTGAGTTAATGAACCAGCAGGAGCTAGCCCAAGCGTTAGCGTTAAAGAGAGTAAAATGGCAAAAAAAATAGATAGTTACATTAAGCTGAATATCCCCGCAGGGGCAGCTAATCCATCACCGCCAGTTGGCCCAGCATTGGGACAGCGCGGTGTGAATATTATGGAATTCTGTAAGGCGTTTAACGCTGCAACAGATAGTTTAGAGAAGAATATGCCGGTACCTGTTGTTATTACGGTGTACCAAGATAAGTCTTTTTCCTTCACAACAAAAAATGCACCTGTTAGCTACTTTTTAAAGAAAGCAGCAGGTCTCTCAAAAGGGGGGCAGACACCTGGCAGAGAAGTGGCTGGAAAAGTAACTGTTGCTCAGGTTGAGGAAATTGCAGAACAAAAAATGAAGGACTTAAATGCGATTGACCTTCAAGGTGCTGTGCAAATGGTTCGTGGTTCTGCTCGCTCCATGGGTCTTGAAGTGGTGGAGGGTTAATTATGGCTGCAGGTAAAAGATTAAAATCAGGTTACGACCTTATTGACAGGAACAAAGCCTACTCAGTTAATGAAGCTTCAAAAATAATCAAAGAAGCAGCCAAAGCAAAGTTTGACGAGACGATTGAGATTTCGGTTAGCCTTGGCGTGGATCCGCGTCATGCAGATCAAATGGTGCGTGGTTCTGTTGCAATGCCAAATGGCACTGGTAAGACAATGCGTGTTGCTGTTTTTGCACGTGATGCTAAAGCAGAGGAAGCAAAAGCTGCTGGTGCAGAATTTGTGGGTGCAGAAGAGCTAGCAGAACAAATTCAAAACGGCGAACAGGGATTTGACCGGGTTATTGCATCACCAGATATGATGGGCGTGGTTGGCCGACTTGGCAAAGTGCTCGGCCCTCGTGGTCTTATGCCAAACCCTAAGCTTGGAACCGTTACCCCAGATGTTGCAGAAGCTGTAAAGACAGCAAAAGCAGGTGAAGTTCAGTTCCGCGTAGAAAAAGCAGGCGTTATTCATGCTGGAATTGGCAAAGCGAGCTTTGATGCAGATAAAATAGCTCAAAATGCGCAGGCTTTTCTTGATGCAATTCAAAAAGCACGCCCGTCAGGAGCGAAAGGGACTTATATGAAAAAAGTTACCATGAGCTCTACTATGGGGCCTGGTATTTTTATTGATGCAACTCAGATAGCAGGATAAGGTTCCTTCAGATTTGAGAATGACGAAATTCTGGCACTATTTTGTGTCAGAGTGCAGGCGGAACAACTTATGTTGTTCCCAACCTGTCCAAGACTGCAGGCGTTGGATGTCCAACTTAATATCCTGCATAGATGGGGCATAGCCGATTTAGTGCTTTCGCTTCGATGGGCAGGCCAACGGTATGAATGCAAGGGTATTTATGGTGCATTCATGCTCTGGTGAAACCGGGGGGAATTCCTCCCATAACGATGGAGAAGATCAGATGAATCGGACCGAAAAAGCCGAACTGATCGAAACACTTAACTCTGCGTTTGGGGCAGCAACATCTGTTGTTGTTACGCACCAGACAGGAATGACAGTGGCAGAAAGCGGCGAGCTTCGTCAAAAAATGCGTGACGTTGGAGCAACCTATAAAGTAACCAAAAACAGGGTTACTAAATTGGCGCTTCAAGGCACACCATTTGAGGATTTGGCTGAATTTTTTACGGGACCAACAGCGGTAAGCACCTCTTCGGATGCAATTGCTGCTGCAAAAACCATTTTTGAATTCACCAAAACCAATGACAAAGTATCAATCGTTGGTGGCGGTCTTGACGGGAAAATTCTTTCCAAAGAAGAAGTGATTGCACTTGCAAAACTTCCTTCTCTGGATGAATTACGTGGCAAGATTGTTGGCCTTCTGCAGGCACCGGCTGGTAAAGTTGCCGGCGTTATTGCTGCACCTGCTGGTGGGTTGGCGCGTGTTATTAAGGCACGTGCAGACCAACTTGGGTAAGTGTTTTTATTCTATGATCAGAAGTTAAAGCCAAAAGGAGAACATGATGGCTGATATTGAAAAAATTGCAGAAGATTTATCTGCATTGACAGTGCTAGAGGCAGCTGAGTTAGCAAAGCTTCTTGAAGAAAAATGGGGTGTGTCTGCGGCTGCTCCTGTGGCTGTTGCGGCAGCTGCTAGCGGTGGTGATGCAGGCGGCGCTGCTGCTGAAGAAAAGACCGACTTTGACGTTGTTTTAGCATCTGTGGGTGCATCAAAAATCAACGTGATTAAAGAAGTTCGTGCGATCACGGGCCTTGGTCTGAAAGAAGCTAAAGACCTGGTTGAAGCTGCTCCAAAAGCAGTTAAAGAAGGTGCTAGCAAGGATGAAGCAGAGGAAATCAAAGGCAAGCTTGAGGCTGCCGGCGCTACTGTTGAGTTGAAGTAATTTTGTGCTTCAATACCTAACTTACAATAAAGCACCAGACTTGTTATTTAGTCTGGTGCTTAAATGCGTTTTGGATTGTGGCTTAGTTAAAAATACTCGGTTTCGCACCCTATTTTAAGGGTTAGTTACTCAAGCAAGCGCATGAATTATTTAACTGATTACTAATCTAATCAGATAGCAACAACGTTAAACATATAAAAGGGATATCGTTATAATGGCACAAAATGTAAGTACTCTTGATAGCCGCAAACGTGTTCGTCGTAGTTTTGGTCAACTCTCCGAAGTTCTAACGATGCCAAATCTTATCGAGGTTCAACGCTCAAGTTATGATCAGTTTTTGCAGATGACTACACCAGCATCTCAGAGAACAGATACCGGCCTACAAGAAGCATTTACATCCGTATTTCCGATAAATGATTTCTCTGGAAGAGCTGTGCTTGAATTCGTATCCTACGAGCTTGAAAAACCAAAATATGATGTTGAAGAATGTCAGCAACGCGGCTTAACATATGCCTCTGCGCTTAAGGTGACGTTAAGGCTTGTTATCTGGGAGATTGATGAAGACACAGAAGCGAAATCAATCCGCGACATTAAAGAGCAGGATGTCTATATGGGTGATATGCCGCTTATGACAAATAACGGCACATTTGTTATTAATGGCACTGAGCGTGTTATTGTATCGCAAATGCATCGCTCCCCTGGCGTGTTTTTCGATCATGATAAAGGAAAAACACACGCCTCTGGCAAGCTATTATTTGCAGCACGGATTATTCCTTATCGTGGCTCTTGGCTTGATTTTGAATTTGATGCCAAAGATATTTTGAATGTACGCATAGATCGCAAACGCAAATTACCAGCGACTACTTTTATGATGGCACTACCAGATGAGCGCTCACTTGCTAAAATGGCAAGTTTAAAGGAGCAAGGATCATCAATCGAGCCGGCTGAAATTGTTGGAATGGGCCGGGAAGATATCCTTGGAACCTATTATTTATCAGATGAATTCACAAAAACCAAAGATGCTTGGCAGCAGCCATTTGATGCAGAATTGCTGCGTGGAACTAAGGTTGAAAAAGATATTATCGATGCAGAAACAGGAGAGGTTGCTGTATCTATGGGAACAAAACTAACGCCGCGTAGTTTGAAAAAACTAGAAGAAGCTGGTTTGAAACGTATTAGAATCGAAGAAGAAGACCTTATTGGTAAGTTTCTTGCAAAAGATGTGGTTGATATGTCTTCTGGGATAGTCCTTGCAGAAGCGGGGGATGAAATCACCCAAGATTTCTTGACTATCGCTGAACAAAATGACCTTAAAGCTCTTGATATTCTTCGTATTGATAATGTGAATTACTCTGCGAATCTTCGTAATACCTTAGCGGTTGATAAAAATAATAGCCGCGCTGAAGCATTGGTTGATATTTATCGTGTGATGCGCCCTGGTGAGCCACCAACATTAGAAGGGGCACATGAGCTGTTTACCAATCTTTTCTTTGATAAAGAGCGTTATGATTTATCTGCTGTTGGAAGGGTGAAGTTAAATTCCCGCCTAGAGCAGGAAACAGATGATGAAATGCGAATTCTTCGTAAGCAGGATATCATTGCAGTTCTTAATATTCTTGTTGGTCTTAAGGATGGCAGGGGTGAGGTGGATGATATTGACCATCTAGGCAATAGAAGGGTTCGTTCTGTTGGTGAGCTGATGGAAAATCAGTACCGTGTTGGTCTGCTCAGAATGGAGCGCGCCATTAAAGAGAGAATGGGTTCTGTTGAAATTGACACTGTAATGCCAGCAGACTTAATCAATGCCAAACCAGCTTCTGCCGCTGTCAGAGAGTTTTTTGGCTCTTCTCAGCTATCACAATTTATGGATCAGACTAACCCTCTATCTGAAATTACGCATAAAAGGCGTGTATCTGCGTTAGGCCCTGGCGGTCTTACAAGAGAGCGGGCCGGATTTGAAGTGCGTGACGTTCATCCAACGCATTATGGGCGTATTTGTCCTATCGAAACGCCAGAGGGACCAAATATTGGTCTGATTAATTCGCTGGCTACATTTGCTCAGATTAATCGCTATGGATTTATTGAAACGCCTTACCGTAAAGTCGAAAATGGAAAGCTTACAGACGAATATCTTTACGTATCCGCGATGGAAGAAGGCAAATATGGTATCGCTCAGGCAAATACAGAGATTGATAAATCTGGTAAAATTGTCGGAGACCTTATCCCAGTAAGAAAAGCAGGTGAGATTAGCCTTGCTAAGCCTGAAGATGTTGATTTTGTGGATGTTTCACCAAAACAGTTGGTTTCTGTTGCTGCGGCGCTTATTCCGTTTCTGGAGAATGATGATGCGAACAGAGCATTGATGGGCTCTAACATGCAGCGTCAGGCGGTACCGTTGCTTCGTGCGGAAGCGCCAACTGTTGGAACAGGTATGGAATCACGCGTTGCTCGTGACTCAGGCGTGACAATTGTTGCTAAACGCTCAGGTGTCGTAGATCAGGTAGATGCAACACGTATTGTTATTAGTGCTGATGAAGATAGCGGAAATGACGATGTCTCTCCAGTTGATATATATAGCTTGCTAAAATTCCAACGCTCCAATCAGAATACCACTGTTAATCAGCGACCTTTGGTTAAGGTAGGGGATAGAATTAATACAGGGGATATTATTGCTGATGGACCTTCCACAGAGGATGGTGAATTAGCATTAGGCAGAAATGTGCTTGTCGCCTTTATGCCTTGGAATGGGTATAATTTTGAGGATTCTATTCTCATAAATGAGCGTATTGTAAGAGATGATGTCTTTACCTCTATTCATATTGAAGAATATGAAATTATGGCTCGTGATACAAAACTTGGACAAGAAGAGATAAGCCGTGATATCCCAAATGTGGGTGAAGAAGCGCTTAAAAATCTGGATGAGGCTGGGATTGTATATGTAGGTGCTGAGGTTAATGCTGGCGATATTATGGTCGGTAAAGTCACTCCTAAGGGTGAGAGCCCGATGACACCAGAAGAAAAATTGTTGCGCGCAATTTTTGGTGAAAAAGCATCTGACGTTCGTGATACCTCGCTTAGAGTGCCACCAGGGGGTGCTGGAACCGTTGTTGAAGTTCGTGTTTTCTCACGTCGAGGTCTTGAAAAAGATGAGCGTGCAAGAGCGATTGAACGTGCCGAGATTGAGCGTTTGGCAAAAGACCGTGATGATGAGCAAAATGTTCTTGAACGGGGTTTTGCAAGCAGAATGCATTCTATCTTAGATGGACAAATCGTAGCCGCAGGGCCAGCATCTGTAAACGTAAATGACAAGCTCACAAAAGAGATATTATCCGAGCTTAGAAATACCGGGCTTCGCCAAATTGCTGTTCAAGATGATGCTGTTCAGAAAAGTGTTGAGGCACAGGTTACCGATTTTGAAAACTCAATCAAACGTCTTGATGGCAGATTTTCAGATAAGGTTGATAAACTGCAACGCGGCGACGAGCTTATGCCTGGCGTTATGAAAATGGTTAAAGTTTTTGTTGCTGTAAAACGTAAGTTACAGCCTGGCGATAAAATGGCTGGAAGACATGGAAATAAGGGTGTTATCTCTCGCATTATGCCAGCAGAAGATATGCCCTACTTGGATGATGGAACGCCTGTTGATATTGTTCTAAACCCGCTTGGTGTCCCATCTCGTATGAATGTTGGGCAGATTTTGGAAACGCATCTTGGGTGGGCTGCAAGAGGACTTGGTAAGCAAATTGGCGAGGCTGTAGATGCTGCCAAAGCTTCACGGGATTTAACGCCGCTACGAGATAGGCTGAAATCAATTTATCCTGAGGAGCAATATAACAACACGATTGCCCATATGGATGATGATCAGGTGATCGAGCAATCCTCTCTTTTAACCAGAGGTGTTCCAATGGCAACACCGGTATTTGATGGTGCAAAAGAAGCAGATGTTTTAAATTTACTTGAGCATGCTGGATTATCTGAAACAGGGCAGGAATGGCTGATTGATGGAAGAACTGGCGAGCAGTTTGATAGACCTGTAACGGTTGGGTATATTTATATGCTTAAATTGCATCATCTGGTTGATGAGAAAATTCACGCTCGTTCTATTGGCCCATACAGTCTTGTAACCCAGCAGCCGCTTGGGGGTAAGGCACAGTTTGGTGGTCAGCGTTTCGGAGAGATGGAGGTCTGGGCCCTAGAAGCGTATGGTGCTGCTTATACCTTGCAAGAAATGCTGACAGTGAAATCAGACGATGTGTCTGGTCGAACAAAGGTCTATGAAGCCATTGTAAGAGGAGATGATGATTTTGAGGCTGGAATCCCAGAATCATTCAACGTTCTTGTAAAAGAGCTTCGCTCATTAGGTCTTAATGTCGACCTGCATGATTCAGAACAGTAAATAATGTGAGCGCAGATTTTATGAAGCGCTCACAATTGAGAGTAATAAAGTAAAACCGGCATTGCCGGCCTTATCACAAGGACGCGAAGGAGTCTGTTTGATGAATGATTTGATGAACCCATTTGGTCAGCTAAAATCCGCACAAAGTTTCGACAAGATTAAAATTTCGATTGCTTCACCAGATCTCATTAGATCTTGGTCATTTGGTGAAATCAAAAAACCTGAAACGATTAATTATCGAACATTCAAACCTGAAAAAGACGGTTTGTTCTGTGCTCGTATTTTCGGCCCGGTGCGTGATTATGAATGCTTATGCGGCAAATATAAGCGGATGAAGTATCGCGGAATTATATGCGAGAAATGCGGCGTTGAAGTTACCTTATCAAAAGTGCGCCGAGAGCGTATGGGGCATATTGACCTTGCAGCTCCGGTTGCTCATATCTGGTTTTTAAAGTCATTACCAAGCAGAATTGGCCTACTGGTAGATATGACATTAAAAGATCTTGAAAGAGTTCTTTATTTTGAAAATTTTGTTGTTCTTGAACCTGGGTTAACGCCTCTTAAAAAAGCCCAGCTTCTTAGTGAAGAAGAATATTATGATGCGCAAGACGAATATGGAGATGATGCATTTCAGGCTGAAATCGGCGCTGAGGCCATTAAAACCATATTATCTTCAATAGATCTTGAAACCGAGCGGGAGACTGTCCGCGATGATTTGCGCGAAACAGGTTCTGAAGTAAAGCGTAAAAAATTAGTAAAGCGTTTGAAACTAATTGATGCGTTTAGGGAAAGCGGATGTCGCCCTGAATGGATGATTATGGATGTTGTTCCAGTAATCCCGCCAGAGCTGCGCCCCCTAGTGCCATTGGATGGTGGGCGTTTTGCAACCTCTGATCTCAATGATTTATATCGCCGCGTTATTAACCGAAATAACCGACTTAAAAGGCTAATCGAATTGCGTGCGCCTGATATCATTGTCAGGAACGAAAAGCGAATGCTGCAAGAAGCAGTTGATGCACTATTTGATAATGGAAGACGCGGCAGAATTATTAGCGGGGTTAATAAGCGCCCGCTAAAATCATTGTCAGATATGCTGAAAGGCAAGCAAGGCCGTTTTCGTCAAAACCTGCTTGGTAAGCGTGTGGATTATTCAGGCCGTTCTGTTATTGTGGTTGGCCCGGAATTAAGACTGCATGAATGTGGTCTTCCTAAAAAGATGGCGCTTGAGCTGTTTAAACCATTTATCTATTCCAAGCTTGAGCTATATGGTCTTGCCAGTACGATTAAAGCTGCCAAGAGGATGGTTGAAAAAGAACGCCCTGAAGTATGGGATATATTAGAACAGGTTATTCGTGAACATCCTGTAATGCTTAACCGTGCGCCAACATTGCACAGGCTCGGTATTCAGGCGTTTGAGCCAAAGTTAGTAGAAGGAAAGGCTATCCAGCTTCACCCGCTGGTTTGTACCGCCTTTAATGCTGATTTTGATGGTGACCAAATGGCTGTCCATGTGCCTTTATCGCTTGAGGCTCAGCTAGAAGCGCGTGTGTTGATGATGTCAACAAACAATATTCTAAGCCCAGCTAATGGCAAGCCTATCATTGTACCCTCGCAGGATATTATTCTTGGCCTTTACTATCTTACAATGGAGAGAGAGGGTGAAAAAGGCGAAAATATGGCCTTTGCCGATATACAAGAGATTTTGCTAGCGCTTGATAATGGGTCTGTGAGTTTGCAGGCAAATATCAAAGCAAGGGTTACCACGTTCGATGAATCAGGAGAGCGCGTTACAAAGGTAATGGACACAACACCAGGGCGCGCACGTCTTGCTGATTTATTGCCTGATAACCCGAATATTACCTTCCATCTGGTAAATAAGTTAATGACCAAGAAAGAAATCACAAATGTGATAGATACTATCTATCGTCATTGTGGTCAGAAAGACACGGTTATTTTCTGTGATAGGCTAATGTCATTAGGCTTTGGTCAGGCTTGTAAATCAGGCATTTCTTTTGGCATTGCTGATCTGAAAACACCTGAACTCAAGGAAAAATTCGTATCAGAGGCAGAAGCACAGGTAACTGAATTTGAAAGTCAGTATCTTGATGGATTTATCACGCAAGGTGAGAAATATAACAAGGTTATTGATGTGTGGTCTCGTTGCTCAGACGTTGTTGCAGAAGAGATGATGAAGAGTATATCCACTATTGAGAGCGGAAAGCCTGTAAATTCAGTTTGGATGATGGCTCACTCTGGTGCGCGTGGTTCTGCTGCTCAAATCAAACAGCTAGCTGGAATGCGCGGATTAATGGCAAAACCGTCTGGAGAAATTATTGAAACGCCAATCAAATCTTCTTTTAAAGAGGGATTAGACGTTCTTGAATATTTTAACTCTACGCATGGTGCACGTAAAGGTTTGGCTGATACGGCATTGAAAACAGCAAACTCTGGCTATCTTACAAGAAGGCTTGTTGATGTTGCACAGGATTGTATTATCACCATTGAAGATTGCGGTTCAACAGACGGGATAACGATTAGGCCTGCCACCAATGGAAGCGAAATTGTTGATTCGCTTTCAGACCGTATATTAGGGCGATATCTGGCCGCTGATTTGGTAAATCTTGAGACTAATGAGGTCATCGTAAAGAAAGGTGAAATGGTTCAAGAGGACCATTTAGAGGCGATTGATAATTCTGGTGTGGATCAGGCCTTCATCCGCTCTGTACTGGTATGTAATGCGCCTGTTGGTATTTGCGGTGCGTGTTATGGACGTGACCTTGCGCGCGGCACAACTGTTAATATGGGCGAGGCTGTAGGTGTAATTGCAGCACAATCAATCGGCGAGCCAGGCACGCAATTAACAATGCGTACCTTCCACGTTGGCGGTGCAGCTCAAAGAGGGGCAGAGGAAAATAAAATAGAAACGTCCATAGCTGGTAAAGTTCAACTGGTTGACGTTAGTATTGTTGAGGGTGCTGATGGAAGCCCGATTGTAATGTCTAGAAGTTCTGAGCTCTTGATTCTTGACGAGCAAGAGCGTGAACGTGCAAGACATAGATTGCCTTATGGCGGAAAGCTTTTTGTAAAAGATGGTCAAACGGTAAATCTAGGTGATGTCTTGATTGAATGGGATCCCTATACGATCCCTATTATTACAGAGGTAAGCGGCATTGCTCATTATGTAGACCTATCTGATGGTATTACGATGCGCGAAGCAGCAGATGAAATTACGGGTATTGTAAGCCGTGAGGTTATTGAGACTAAGCAATCTGGTAATTCCGCTAATCTTCGCCCAAGAATTACATTGCGAGATAGTGAAGGAGAAGTCCTATCATTACCAAATGGCATGGAAGCACGTTATTTTCTGCCAGTTGGAGCCATCTTGTCTGTAGATAATGGCGCTGATGTTAAGGCAGGTGAGGTGGTTGCAAGAATACCGCGAGAATCATCAAAAACACGCGATATCACGGGTGGTCTTCCGCGTGTGGCAGAGCTTTTTGAAGCCAGAAAGCCAAAGGATTTTGCTGTTATCAGTGAAATTGATGGCCGGGTTGAATTTGGAACTGACTACAAAGCTAAAAGGCGTATTCGTGTTGTTCCTGTAGATCAAGAACAAGATGCGGTTGAATATCTTCTACCAAAAGGGCGTAACTTAGCCGTAAATGAAGGAGATATTGTTCGCAAAGGTGATTTGCTTCTTGATGGCTCTCCTGTACCACATGATATCCTTAGTATTCTAGGGGTTGAGGCGCTTGCTGAATATTTGGTAAAGGAAATTCAGGATGTTTACAGACTTCAAGGTGTGAAAATTAACGATAAGCACATTGAGGTTATTGTTCGCCAGATGCTTCAGAAAGTAGAAGTTGAAGATGGCGGCGATACCACCTTGCTGGTAGGGGAGCAGGTCGAGCGCGAAGAATATGTTCTTGCGAATAAAGCAGCTGAGGCAGAGGGTCTTCGCTTGGCAGTGGCAAGGCCTGTTCTTCTTGGCATCACCAAAGCTTCGTTGCAGACACGCTCTTTCATATCAGCGGCATCATTCCAAGAAACAACGCGCGTCTTAACAGAAGCATCGGTTTCTGGTCGTGAAGATAGGCTTGAGGGACTTAAAGAGAATGTTATTGTTGGCAGGCTTATCCCTGCTGGTACTGGTTCTGTTATTAATAAAATGCGTAGAGTAGCAACAGAGAGAGATACCCTTATTGCCGCTAACCGTAAGGCAGAGGCAGCGACAAGGGCATTGCAGGATGAGACAGATAGCTTTGCAAGCGAAGATGCAGAGGCAGCAAGCGAAGCGTAAATTTTGCACTCTAAAAGTCATGATAAAAGTCATGATAAAAGTGATTGGCTGAAATTAAATAAAAATAAGCGAAATGGTAAATAAAAGCTTGACCATTTCGCTTACAAAAAATAGTATCCGCCCAATCTTGTTGAGTCAGGTCGTGGATAATGTGTCCTCTTGGAGTTCGTTTTATCCAAACGCTGGTTTGGTACACAAGCGGGTGGTATCGTAAATACCGACTAAATTTGGGCTACGTAATAAGTATCCTTTATTTCGCATATAAATTTGTTTTGTTAAAAAGGGCCTCACATGCCAACAATAAACCAGCTCATTAGACATGGGCGTAACCGTCCTGTGTCTCGAAATAAGGTGCCTGCGATGGAGGCTTGTCCTCAGAAGCGCGGTGTTTGTACAAGGGTATATACAACAACGCCAAAGAAGCCTAACTCAGCTTTGCGTAAGGTTGCTCGTGTGCGCCTAACAAATGGTTTTGAAGTCACAAGTTATATTCCAGGGGAAGGCCATAACCTACAAGAACACTCAGTGGTTCTTATTCGTGGTGGCCGTGTTAAAGACTTACCAGGTGTGCGATATCATATCATTCGTGGAACATTAGATACGCAAGGCGTATCAGATCGCCGGCAACGCCGTTCAAAATATGGCGCGAAGCGTCCGAAATAACAGGAGTAGTTTATGTCTCGTCGTCATCGCGCAGAAAAACGAGAGGTCATTCCGGACCCAAAGTTTAAAGACGTAGTGGTATCCAAATTTATGTCTTGTCTTATGTATGATGGCAAGCGCTCTCTTGCTGAAAGTATCGTTTATGGTGCTTTCGATCAGATCGAGAGTAAATCTGGCAATGAGCCTGTAAAAATCTTCCATGATGCGCTGGAGAATGTGCGCCCTCATTTAGAGGTTAGAAGCCGGCGTGTTGGGGGTGCTACGTACCAAGTGCCAGTTGAAGTTCGCACAGACAGGGCGCAAGCCCTAGCCATTCGCTGGTTAATTGATAGCTCGCGCAAAAGAAGCGAGCGCACGATGGTTGGCAGATTATCCGCAGAATTAATGGATGCTGCTAATAACCGAGGTAACGCGGTTAAAAAGCGCGAAGATACACATAAAATGGCCGAAGCTAATAGAGCTTTTGCCCATTATCGTTGGTAATAGTTGGCAGGAGTAACAAGATGGCGCGCGAATACACATTAGATAGATATCGTAACTTTGGTATCATGGCTCATATCGATGCTGGAAAGACAACAACAACAGAGCGCGTGCTATATTATACAGGCAGGTCACATAAAATTGGTGAAGTTCATGATGGTAACGCTACTATGGACTGGATGGAGCAAGAGCAAGAGCGCGGAATAACGATTACCTCTGCTGCTACTACCTGTTTTTGGTTTCGCACAGAAGATGGCGAAAACCCTACACCAGAATATGGATCAGACGCGGACGAAGCAAAGTTTCGGTTTAACATAATTGATACGCCTGGCCACGTTGACTTCACTATTGAGGTTGAGCGCTCACTTGCCGTTCTTGATGGCGCTGTGTGTGTGTTAGATGCAAATGCGGGTGTTGAGCCTCAAACAGAAACAGTCTGGCGCCAAGCTGACAGATATAAAGTGCCTCGTGTCGTTTTTGTTAACAAAATGGATAAAATCGGCGCAGACTTCTTTAATTGTGTGCATATGATATCGGACCGCACAGGTGCAACCCCCCTTCCAATCCAGATGCCTATTGGCGCTGAAAGTGAATTTGCAGGTCTTATCGATTTGATCACTATGAAAGAGTGGGTGTGGCAGACAGAAGATCTAGGGGCAAGCTGGGTTATTCAGGATATCCGCGATGATCTAAAAGACAAGGCCGAAGAAATGCGCGCCAATATGATCGAGATTATTGTTGATCAAGATGATGATGTTATGGAGCAGTTCCTGGAAGGTGAGGAGCCTGATGAAGTCACCATAAAGCGTCTTATTCGCAAAGGCACTTTGGCGATGGATTTTGTGGCTGTTATGTGTGGGTCTGCCTTTAAAAATAAAGGTGTGCAGCCGATGCTGAATGCGGTTATAGACTTTTTACCTGGGCCAAAAGATGTTCCTGATTATATGGGCTTTGCACCTGGTGATGATACAGAAACACGTGATATACATCGTAAGGCAGATGATGCTGATCCGTTTACAGGGCTTGCATTTAAAATTATGAATGACCCATTTGTTGGGTCTCTTACATTCCTTAGAATTTATTCTGGTTGTCTTAAAAAGGGCGACTCCTTGTTGAACGCTACTAAGGGTAAAAAAGAACGCGTTGGCCGAATGATGATGATGCATTCAAACAACCGTGAGGAAATTGAAGAGGCATTTGCAGGCGACATTGTAGCGCTTGCTGGAATGAAAGACACAACAACAGGGGATACTATTTGTGATCCGCTTAAGCCTGTTGTGCTTGAGACAATGACATTCCCAGATCCTGTTATTGAGATCGCGATTGAACCAAAATCCAAGAATGACCAAGAAAAGATGTCAACAGGACTGCAACGTCTTGCTGCCGAGGATCCGTCGTTTCAGGTCTCGTCAGATAATGAATCAGGCCAAACCATCATGCGCGGCATGGGCGAGCTTCACCTAGATATCTTGGTTGACAGGCTAAAGCGTGAATTCAAGGTTGAAGCAAATATCGGTGCGCCGCAGGTTGCCTACCGTGAGACGATTACCAAAGATGTTGAAATTGATTACACTCATAAAAAGCAGTCTGGTGGCTCTGGGCAGTTTGCGCGTGTGAAAATCAAGTTTGGTCCGCTAAAAGAGGGTGGGTTTGAATTCTCTAACTCAGTGGTTGGCGGAAATGTTCCAAGAGAATTTATCCCAGGCGTTGAAAAAGGTATCGTTCAGGCCAAAGATACTGGTATTATTGCTGGCTTTCCTGTTATTGACTTTCAGGCACAACTTGTCGATGGGGCCAGTCATGATGTTGACTCCTCTGTATTAGCGTTTGAAATTGCGGCTCGTGCAGCATTTCGTGAAGCCATGTCAAAGGCAGCTGCAAGATTGCTTGAGCCAGTGATGAAGGTTGAGGTTATTACCCCGGAAGAATATATGGGGGATATTATTGGCGATTTGAATAGTCGTCGCGGCAATGTAGGCGGTATGGAGCCACGCGGCAATGCGCGTGCGATTGATGCGATGGTGCCTCTTGCCAATATGTTTGGCTATATTAATACGTTGCGCTCTATGAGTCAGGGGCGTGCTCAATATTCAATGCAATTTGACCATTATGAACAAGTGCCACAGGCAGTAGCGGATGAAGTCCGTGCCAAGTTGGCGTAATTTAACGAGTTAGTTTCTATTAGGAGGGTATATCATGTCCAAGGAAAAGTTTGATCGTTCGAAGCCACATTTAAACATAGGCACGATAGGCCATGTTGATCATGGTAAGACGACATTGACAGCGGCGATTACAAAGGTAATGGCAGAGCAAGGTGGCGGGGAGTTTCAG
>JADHOL010000009.1 GCA_016779005.1 Alphaproteobacteria bacterium | reverse complement strand
TGGTCGGAACGGCAGGATTTGAACCTGCGACCCCTACACCCCCAGTGTAGTGCGCTACCAGGCTGCGCTACGCTCCGTAATTAAAATAAAACTGTTTAAAAAACCACCATTTTAAGCATAAAACATTCTAGGCACTTTTTGAAATCAGTTTATCTAAACGCATTTCGCTATCACGAAGAAGCTCGAGGATTTTAATGCTATCATCTATTGTAACGCTTTTCTGATCTGCTAAACGCAATTTATCCTCTGGTTTTTCATCCAGCTGATGGACTGCTGGCGGTTTATTATCAGCCGATCCAGTATTTTTTAGATGAGACTTTAATACTTTTTGAGCCCCTTTAATGGTGTACCCTTCATTATATAATAATTCTCGTATTGAAGAGAGAACCTCAATATCTTCTGAGCGGTAATAACGCCTACCACCACTTCGTTTAATCGGCTTGACTTGGGTGAATTTTGTTTCCCAAAATCGCAGCACGTGTGATGGAACGTCGATTAATTTTGATACTTCAGAGATAGTCTTATATGCACTAACCGATTTCTCAGCTGTCATTTGTTAACTCTTTGGCGCAAAGATATAGAAGGATGAAACGATAGCACACGGCGAGGTGTTATTCGTGCCTCAATACCTGTTTTAGGGTTTCGCCCGATACGCTCTGATTTAGAGCGCACACTGAAAGTGCCAAATGAGGATAATTTAACATTTTCACCCTTAACGAAACAATCAGCCATTTTTTCAAGCACATCCTCCACCAATTGTGAAGACTCATTTCTGGAAAGACCAACTTCCAGATGGACGGCTTGTGCCAGATCAGAACGTGTTAAAGTATTACTCATAAACAAAAGCTATCATCGTCAAGATAGCAAGTCAACACTCTGAAACAATTGCTTTAATTATCAAATAAAGAAGATTGCTAAACAGGTCTGCCATATCTTACAAGGCTGGCCCCCCAACTAAGTCCACCCCCTATTGCTTCCAGAGCTAACAGATGACCTGATTTAATCTGTCCGCTTTCCACACCTGAGGTAAGAGCAAGCGGGATTGACGCAGCTGATGTGTTGGCATGATGGGAAACAGTTTTAATAACTTTTTCATCTGGCAGGTTAAGTTTCTTCTGCATCGCATTGATAATTCTAATATTTGCTTGATGCGGAACCAGCCAATCAATATCGTCCGATGTCAAATTTGATATATCCAAAACCTCATCCATTGCAGCTGCTAGCTTTTCAACTGCGTGTTTAAAGACGTCACGGCCCTGCATTTTTACATGCCCAATAGTGCCTGTGCTTGAAACGCCGCCATCAACATATAATATATCTTTATATCTGCCATCAGAGTGAAGGGTATTTGCTATAATACCATAACCTTCTTTACTTTTTTCTGCTTGTAATACAACAGCCCCTGCCCCATCACCAAACAATACGCAGGTTGATCTATCGCTCCAATCCAGTAGCTTAGTAAATGTTTCTGCCCCTATGACCAATGTATTGCTACCCTGTCCTGCAGACATTAATCCGTTCGCTACTGAAAGAGCATACACAAAACCAGCGCATACTGCCTGAACATCAAACGCAAACGCATTATGCGCGCCTAGCTTTTCTTGGACTATGGTAGCTGTTGATGGAAAGGTACAATCAGGTGTAGTGGTTGCTACAATAATACAATCAATATCGGATATATTAATCCCTGATGATAGCAAAGCCTGATTGGCAGCTTTAACGGCAAGGTCAGATGTAAGTTCCTCTGGATTAGCCTTTCTTCTTGAAATAATTCCAGTGCGTTGTCTAATCCAATTATCATCTGTATCTACAAACTTACCTAAATCATCATTGGTAAGAATTGTTTCAGGCAGATAAGCGCCAACACCAGTCATCAATATCTGTTTCATATGTTTATTTTCTATTCTGCTTTACTTTGAATGACTTTTTCAGCTGCAGAAATAGAGTCATTCACTTTAGGTATAAACTTATGCTCAACTAAATCACAGGCTACCTCAATTGCATTTGAAAAACCAACAGAGTCAGCCCCACCATGAGATTTAACACAAATACCATTTAATCCCAATAAAATTGCACCATTATAATATCGTGGATCTACAGTCTTTCTCATTTTCATGAAGGCTGCTCTTGAAAGCAAAAAACCAATTCTGCTTAGATACGAGCTTCGAAATGCCTGCCTTAAATGATGCATAAAGAATTTAGCCGTGCCTTCCGCTGTTTTAAGAGCAACATTGCCTGTAAATCCGTCTGTTACAATTACATCTGTATCGCCAGCTACAATGTCAGAGCCTTCAATAAAACCAACATAATTTAAATTCAGAGTTTCGTCAGACAAGCTAATGCCAGCACGCCTTAAATAATCAAAACCTTTCTGGTCCTCCTCGCCAACATTTAAAATGCCAACAGATGGGTTATTCATACCAGTGATTGCAGAACAAAAAGACGCACCCATGATACCAAATTGAACAAGATTGCGCTCATCAACCTCGATATTAGCGCCCAGATCGAGCATACAGCACAACCCTCTCATTGTTGGAAGAAACCCAGCAATAGCAGGGCGTGTTACCCCGTTTATCATTCGCAGCTGGAGTTTGGAAATAGCCATTAATGCCCCAGTATTTCCAGCAGAAATAATAGCATCCGCATTATCACTCGCCACTTCGTTAACAGCAAGCCACATTGAGGTTTTTTTGCCATGCCGCAGGGCCTGTGCCGGTCTTGCGTCTGGTGCCACCATATCATCAGTATGTATTATTTTAGCATCACTTAGATTTTTGTATTTCTTGATAAGAGGTTTTATTTTTTGATCGTCACCAATAAAAATTAATTCAAGATTAGGGTGACGCTTACGTGCCATGCTTGCTCCTGAAACAACAATATCCGGGGCATCATCTCCCCCCATAGCATCTAACGCAATTCTAATATTCAACGACACTTGGTAACACTCCTAATCTTGCGAATAACAAGAAACCATATACTTTACTTTTTTAAGCTAGAAAGCTTTGCAAATGGATGCTCATCCTTATTATCGCTGCCAAAAACATGAACCTCTGGCGTATTTTTTTGTTTTGGGAAGGCATCTGCCTCAACCCCAATGGTTTGCGCTATTAACTCACCAACCTGTAATATATTTGTCTCAAGAACTTCAACATTAGCAGCATCAACATCAATCTCAGCTATATGCCCCTCTTGCTCATTTTGTAGAACATATCTTTCTTCTAACCTTATATCCAGTTTTTCTTTCACAGGCTGGCCAGTGGCAACACATGCTTGGGTTACTTGGGCAATTAGGGTGCCTGTTAACTCCCAGCAATCCTTAGAAATTTTTTTTATATTTGCGGATATAGTAACACCGCTAACATCAAAAAAATTAAACCTTTCTTGTATAAATCGGCACCCATCATCATCAAGCGTGCCAGATAAAGTCGTTAACGGACTACCACGATCTATAAGATATAAGTCGATATTTTTGTCTAATGTCAAATTCTGCATGCCCTATCTCGCTCGACATCTAACGCTGGCTACCAAGGCAGGTAGCAATAAAATCATTCATATTGAAATCCTCTGAAATCAAATATTCTGCTTCCAGAATTGTCATTTGCTCATAAAAATTAAATACAAATTGCGTAATGGTACTATCTTCTTTAACACTACCCGCTTTTCTATATAAATTCCTAGAAAGTGTATCTGCAAGCATAGTTGCATCCTTATTCTCTACACTCTGTGAGTATTTAGTCAGCCTTCCCATAAAACTCTCTGACATGACTTTAACACGCTTGCCAACCCCTAGATCTCCTGCACCCATCTCGCGTAATGTTAAATCAATGTCTTTGAACATCGCATCGAACAAATTTTGACTGAATTGCTTCGTTTTTTCAGTGTCTTGACTAAGTTTTTGCATATAAATACTCATCACGAGACACAACATATCAAAACGTCCATCAAAGGTATCAGCAACCTCAAATTCAGTATAAAATTCTTGTCTTCTGCTCGCTTCCAAACATTTGTAATATGCTTTTTGGTGGGGATCTAAC
This sequence comes from Alphaproteobacteria bacterium, assembly GCA_016779005.1. Classification (GTDB taxonomy): domain Bacteria; phylum Pseudomonadota; class Alphaproteobacteria; order Puniceispirillales; family Puniceispirillaceae; genus UBA5951. Next base: position 66,309 of record JADHOL010000009.1, on the reverse strand, counting down.
GGTGTTTTTTGAGAACCGAAAAAAACATCCGCTATTTTTTGACGAAACCTGTTAGCAATCATAATTCATTCCTATAATATGTTGACCTTAGCTACCAGAATAGGCATTGATTAACAACGTTATTAGCAAATTAAGCAGGATACAATAAATGAGCCATGAAATGATGCATGATAGTTTTTTCATCAGATATTTGAGTAATATCAGTAAAACAAACCTGAAACACACTCACATTATGACGAATATTCAGCACTTGATTTCAGGTGCCATTTGTGTATTTGCATTGCTGTTCTTGATATCATGCGCGGCTCAAGAAACAACGCATGGTAATCAGATAGACGCTATTGATATTGATAAAATCCAGATAGGAAGCACACGTAAATCAGAGCTTCAAATCATTTTAGGCCCGCCTAGTTTTGAGGGCAGTTTTGCCTCGAAAAAGATTTATTATTCAAATGTTAAACGACAATCACCTCTAGGCCGGAAAGCGGTTATAAATTCAAGTGACTTATATGCTTTTGAATTTGATGATAATGACATTCTTTTGGATATGACTAGAATCACAGAACTACCAAACTCGGTTAATTATGAATCTGAAAAGACAACAGCGCCAGGGGTTCAGCTTGGCATCTTGGAGCAGATATTTTTCAACCTTAGAAGAAGACAAAACACAGAATAGAATATTAAATTTCAATAATGACATAGCCTAATGAAGTTGTGACATTGGCTATTAGGCACTCATCTCGTCAGCCCTTAGAAGCCGTGCCGCTTTATCTAATACGGCATTAACAAATGATACATCGCTATTATAGGCATCAGCGATACTTGAATATTCTTTAATTACCACTTTGGCGGGCGTGTGTGGGATATGTTTAAGCTCACAAATGGCCACCTGAAGAATTGTATAATCTGCTTTTGATAATCTCTCGAGTTTCCAGCTTTCGCCTAAGGATGAAGAAATAATATCATCTATGAGCTGTTTATGTAACTCACACCCCAAAACGAGTTGCTGAAAATAGGCATTATCGATTTCTCTTACTTGCATGTCTTCTGCCACATCAGAAGCATAATGCATTAGAAACTCAGATATAGATGATTGCAAATCCGAACTGACGAATAAATGCTGAAAATTCAACTGCACCGCTGCAATGCGCGCCCCACTTCGTTGACGCATTGGCATGGGATGTTTCTTTTGGTTTGATAGTGTATCACTCATTTTATGTAGCGCTCTTTTATGGAATGCATTTTAATTGCGGCGAGCGCCGCTGCGCCCCCTTTATCTTTGTCAGAGATACGTGCACGTGCCCATGCCTGCTCTTTATTCTCAACTGTAATTATTCCATTTCCAATCGCAAGATGCCGCTCACAGGAAAGCTGTATCAGCCCTCTTGCAGACTCATTACTAACAGTATCATAATGTGACGTCTCTCCTCTTATAACGCATCCAAGCGCTATAAAACCCGCATAAGAGCCTGTATGGGCAGCCATCGCAACAGCGGCTGGAATCTCTAATGCGCCAGGCACTTCAAGACGCTCATATTCGAGCTTATTTAATGCCAATTGCTGAATGGCGCCATCAACAAGGGCATCTAAAATATCGTGATAAAATCTTGCTTCAATAATGAGAAATTTTTTGCTCATCTCTGTCCCTTTTCTATATGGATGCCTTATTCTACTGAAATCGGTTCCCACCCAGAAATAGTGAGACCATATCCTTCAAGCGCAATTACATTCGGCCGTGAATTGGTTAAAAGGATCATGTCATGAATATCAAGGTCGCTCAGGATTTGGGCTCCAACGCCGTAATCCCGAAGCTCAGGGCTAACTATTTTATCTTGCTCTGCGCCAACTCTAGATGCAACAAGATGAGATATACTGCTGGAGTTTGCCTCTCGCAACAAGACAATAAGGCCCCTGCCTTTCTCCGCAATCATATTCATGGCCTTGTGCAATTCTCCAAATGAGCGATGTTGATTTGTTTCTGCTAAGACATCCACCATCATATCAAGTGCGTGCATTCTTACCAATACAGGCTCAGAGGTTAATAAATCCCCTTTCAATAAAGCAACATGCTCTACGCCGGTTATGTCATTACGGTAGACCATCATGCGCCAAGACCCGCCAAAGTTTGAATTAATGACCGTTTCAGATATTCTGGATACAAGCGTCTCGTTACGCCTGCGCCATGCAATTAACTCAGCGATTGCCCCGATTTTTAAATCATGTTTTTTAGCAAAAGTAACCAAGTCAGGTAACCTTGCCATACTTCCATCATCATTCATTATCTCACAGATAACCCCGCTTGCATTAGCGCTTGCAGCCTTGGCAATATCAATTACCGCCTCTGTATGCCCTGCCCGCACCAATGTGCCTCCTGCACGGGCAACGAGCGGGAAAATATGCCCTGGGGTTGTGATATCATTAATTGTGGCATCAGGCTTGATTGCTACCTTTATCGTATGGGATCTATCATGTGCAGAAATCCCTGTTGTAACCCCCTCTCTTGCTTCGATTGAGGTGGTAAACGCAGTGGAATGGCGGGATTCATTTCTCTGTTCCATAAGGCTTAAACCAAGCTCGTCTGACTTCTCACGTGTGAGTGCAAGGCAGACCAAGCCTCTACCATGCGTAGCCATAAAGTTGATAGCCTCTGGCGTTGCATATTCACCAATAATGCATAAATCACCTTCATTTTCTCTATCTTGATCATCTACAAGAATAAACAGCCTTCCAGCTGCGGCGTCAGCTATCACATCCTCAATCGGATCAATCCCTACTGCATTTAAATCAGACACAATTTTGTTCCTTTGGTTAATTCCTTTGGTGGTTAATTCCTTTGGTGGTTAATTCCTTTGGGTAATTCCATCAATATGATAAAATGAGGTGTTCACATTCTGATTTTATTGGTTTTTTTGGGTTTCGAGCAATCTTGCAACGTAGCGAGCTAACATATCAATTTCAAGGTTTACTGTATCACCAACCGCACGATTTCCAAGAGTTGTTTCCTGCCAGGTGTGTGCAATAATATTTACATCAAAACTATTATTCGCTACGGAATTTACGGTCAATGATATCCCATCAATACTAACAGAACCTTTGCTTGCAATTAGACCATTTAGAGTATCCTCTATTTCAAAGCGAATATGATGGGAATCTTTTTCAGGTTTGATATCTGTAATAGTTGCAATACCATCCACATGACCAGATACGATATGGCCACCAAGCTCATCCCCCATTCGAAGCGCTCTCTCCAGATTGATTTTTGTTCCAATTTGCCAATTTTGCAGTGTCGTAACAGATACTGTTTCCATTGACGCGGCCACGTCAAAATAATTATCGTCTCTCTCAATAACCGTCAGGCAAATGCCTGAACAAGCGATAGACGCACCAATTGTAATTTCCGTTGTTTCCCAATTGGTTTTGATTCTCAAGCGCCAATCCCCTTGCTTATCCAAGGATACCAACTCACCAATATCTGTAATGATGCCTGTAAACATTCTGATTTTCTATCTTTTCCAAATTTTAACACTATCTTCAGCAAGATTAAATTGCCTTGATACTACATAAGGTGGTGGCGGCGAAAATACTACCGATTGTTCTGTATTTATAATAGATAATCCAACTTCCATTTTCTGAGGGCTGATTATTTGTATAAATTCATCAGCAAGCTTAGCCGACAAAAGAGATTCTAATAATCGCGGCCCAGCCTCCACTAATAGGTGCCCCTGACCCCGTTGAAGTAACGCATTGAAAATGGACTCTAACCTGTAATTATCATTCATAATTACAAGCTGAATATTATCTTTTTTTTGCCTTTGATACACCCAATGCGTCGGGTCTGGCTTGTTTTGACAAACCATAATTAAGGGATGTGTATCACTTGTTTGTACAAGCAGACTTTTTTCTAAAAGCTCCAAATCTCTGTCTAGCACTATCCGTGTTGTTGGATGTTTAAACCCTTCAATTCTAGCGGTTAGGCGCGGGTTATCCACAAGCGCTGTTTTCTGGCTAATCAATACAGCATCTACTCTGCTTCTTAAATCATGTACATATGCAGACGACACCTGATTTGATATTTGGCCTCCCTTTCCTCTTGCCTTACTCACAAAGCCATCACGACTATGTGCTATTTTCACCGTAATATTAGGCATTGCGTTTAAGTCAGGCTCCAGACCATCAAGCATTAATTTTTTTCTTGCCAAGAAAGAGGGCATAATATCAGCAACTTCCCTGCCCAACACATTGATTTCAACGCGAATGCCAGCTTGTCTTAGCTGCTCGATACCCTGACCATTCACGCGGGTATCAGGGTCAATAATGCCTACAACCACTCTTTTAATGCCAGCTTCGATAATAGCGCGTGTGCAAGGCGGTGTTTTTCCAAAATGAGAACAAGGCTCTAACGTAACATATATGGTAGCTTGATTAGCGCTGGTTCCTGCTTTTTCTAATGCTACCTGTTCAGCATGCGGGCGCCCGCCTGCTTTTGTATATCCAGAAGCACACAGATTACCATCCGCATCAATAATGACACAGCCAACATTTGGATTTTCTGAGGTAAGCCCCTGAGCTTTATTGCTTAATGCAATTGCACATCTCATCCAGTGCGCATCGATCGCATCCAATGATGAGGCCTGTTTCACTTTTGAAGCTCATTCACAAATTCTTCAAAATCTTGAGGATCTGCGAAATTGCGATAAACAGATGCGTATCTAACATATCCTACCTTATCAAGTTTGGACAAGGCCTTCATAACAAGTGAGCCTATATATTCAGACGCAACATCAGGCTCACCCGTGGATTCAAGTTTCTTTACTATCTCATTGATTTCTAGATCTATTCTATCAGGTTCAACATCTCTTTTGCGTAACGCAATTTTAAATGATTTTGCCAATTTGTCTCTGTCAAATAATGCTTTGCTGCCATCTCTTTTAATGACAGAAACCTCACGCAATTGCACCCGCTCGAAGGTTGTAAAACGCGCATCGCAACTATTACATTGCCGGCGCCTTCTAATCGCAGTTCCATCTTCTGATGGGCGAGAATCCTTTACTTGCGTATCTTCTGATTTACAAAATGGACATAACATCTCAAACAACCCTGCATTAAATTTATTATCTAGGCGTCTTTAGAGCAAACCATCCCCTCAATAAATTGGAAAGCGTTGACATAATTCCAAGATTTGTGCTCTTGCTTGCTTTTCAGCAACCGAATTATCAGATTTATTAGAAGCTAAGCCATCTAATACATCCCCAATAATATGCCCCACCTGTTCAAATTCAGATAGACCAAATCCCCGCGTGGTACCAGCAGGTGTACCAAGCCTAACACCAGACGTTACCATTGGTTTTTCAGGGTCAAATGGAACACCATTTTTATTACACGTTATTCCTGCAGCTTCTAAACTGACTTCGGTTATATTGCCCGTAAGGCCCTTAGGCCTTAGATCAACTAGCACAAGATGGGTATCTGTTCCATCAGAGACAAGGTCAAGGCCACGCTCCTTTAAAACCTCACCCAGCCTGATAGCATTATCTATAACAGATTGAATATATGTCTTAAATTCAGGCTCTAATGCTTCTTTGAAGCCAACTGCTTTGCCAGCAATAGCATGCATCAAAGGCCCGCCTTGCAAGCCTGGAAATACAGCAGAATTAATTTTCTTACCAAGCTCCACATTATTGGTTAAAATAATGCCGCCTCGACCCGCTCTCAATGTTTTATGCGTTGTGGAGGTTACGATATCTGCATAGGGAACCGGGCTTGGATGCAGACCAGTTGCTACTAATCCAGATATATGAGCCATATCAACCATCAGAAGTGCGCCAACTTCATCTGCAATTTCACGGAATTTAGAAAAATCAATTTGTCTTGGATAGGCTGATGCACCTGCCAATATCATTTTTGGCTTATGTTCTTTTGCTAAATCTCGAACTTCGTCAAAATCAATTAAACCTGTTTGACGGCTTACCCCATATTGAACCGCGTTAAACCACTTGCCTGAAAGGTTTGGAGCACTTCCATGTGTAAGATGCCCGCCAGAGGCAAGAGACATCCCCAACACGGTATCATTTGGGGATAATAATGCCAGAAAGACAGCCTGATTTGCTTGCGCGCCTGAATGTGGCTGCACGTTAACAAACTCACAATTAAATAATTTCTTGGCACGTTCAATGGCTAATGTCTCAACAACATCTACATACTCACAGCCACCATAATAGCGTCTACCAGAATATCCTTCTGCATATTTATTTGTTAATACAGAACCTTGCGCTTGTAACACAGCTGAAGAAACAATATTTTCTGAGGCTATCATTTCTATTTGGTCTTGCTGGCGCACCAACTCATGTTCGATAGCTTCAGCAACTTCTGGATCGCCAATTGCCAGAGTATCAATAAACATTTTTTTATCCTGATGCATATTATTTCTCCTGTTGTATTAATAAGCCAGACGGATTGCCAAGTTTTTCTACGCGCCTTTGGTGACGCCCTGCTGCAAAGCCTGTGTTAAGAAATACATCAACACAAGATATTGCTGTCAATTCTCCGATTAAACGCTCGCCAAGGACAATAACATTTGCATTATTATGCTCGCGGCACAACCTTGCCGAAGTTTCATCATGCACTAATGCTGCTCTTACCCACTCATATCGATTAACAGCGATAGACATTCCAATACCAGATCCGCAAATCAAAATACCCATTCCATCATTTGAGCGTATTGAACGTGCTAATTTAGCAGCATAATCAGGGTAATCAACAGAAGCACCATCTGCTTCAGGCCCCAGATCTGTTGCTGTCATGCCATTAGCGGTAAGGTGTGATATCAAAGTTGATTTTAGCCTTGTGCCGCCATGGTCACTTGCGATTAATATTTCGATAGTCACATTATTACCTTATGTTCGAAGTTATTTTAAAAAAAATCAGAAAAATAACTATCTTTTTTTGATGCTGTTTAAGGGTATGTTTAGAAAACATCTTATCAGATGTAAATTAATTTTTATTTCACCATACAATAATTAAGCCTGTTTTTTTTTCGTGACAGTTTCATGTCATTGTTTTAGTCTTATTTAATCGGGCCAATGTGAAAAGTGGGGCCGAGTTTAGGGAGAAAATAACACCATATTTTGTGGTGTGAAAAAAACAAGGCAAAAAGCCTTGTTTTTTTTTATCTAAACGCAAAGATCTCCGATTCGATTACCAATTTAACAATTATAAACAAAATAGCGGATATAATCGTGGTAGCGATTATTTTTTTAAGCATTGCTGGGTTTGCGGGCGCGGATGTTGCGTGACCTTTTTCAGGAATTTCTGGCGGGGCACTGCCAAAAGGAAGCACCATCAGAAAAACCCACCACCACAGTAAAATATAAACAACAATTGATGAAACGATATCCACTAAATATAATCCTTTTGTCGCTATCCGGCGATACGAATTACGTGCATATGCACTTTTGGTCTAATACGAAATCTAGATTTAGTAGCACTTTTCACTTTACCAATTATCATTGTTTCAATCGCACTATCATCTATTAATATTTTCGTGTTTGCCTTTTCCATTTGCGTATCAACCAACATACTAATGTCAGCTAAATAGTCGCTCTCTTCTTCTATAATACAAACGCCGTCCTGACTTACTGTTGGTGCCTGCATGAGCCCGCCCATTTGGTCTAACAAAATAGATACACTAACAGAGCCATTCCATAACATCTGCCTTCTGGATCTCAACATATCTGATTGCAAATCAACCACATTACCTGATTCATGGGTGAATTGAGATACTTGTATGCTATCCACTTTATTCGCGTTACTGCTAGAGAATTTAATTACATCTCCATTTTCTGGAATAAGTGTTTGGGAGACTTGGCACGATACAGCTAACTTTGCATGAGCTTCTAAGTGCCTTGCTGTGCCATGCACTGGAATGGCAATTTTTGGGCGAACCAAATTATATAAATCGATTAATTCATCTCTTGCAGGATGCCCTGAGACATGAACAGGAGCGTCCTCATCGGTCACAATGTTAATTTTTTGGCGCAGAAGTTGATTTTGAACTTTGGCAATGGCATTTTCATTCCCGGGTATCTGACGCGATGAATAAATAACCGTATCACCGCTATTCAATTTAATATTTTCATGCATACCATTGGCTATTTTCGCAAGGGCGGCTCGTCCCTCACCTTGTGAGCCTGTACAAATAATAACAAGATTCTCCCTTGGCATTAACCCCGCATCTGCCTCTGATACAAAATCTGGCAAATCTGTTAGATATCCTGTATCCCTAGCAGCTGAAATAGCACGGTGAAGTGCGCGACCAACCACGCACACATGGCGGTTATTTGCCTTTGCCGCTGCAACGATTGAGTCTATGCGAGCCACATTACTTGCAAAACAAGTAATTGCTACAGTCTGTTGTGCGTTTGCGATTACATCTGTTAATCCCTCCCGCGCAACGGCCTCTGATGGAGTTCTGCCCGCCACCATTGCGTTGGTTGAATCACCGATAAGCGCAATAACACCCTCATCCCCAATTTGCTTTAACCTAGCAACATCCGTCTTGCCCCCTAGCATTGGGGTTTCATCAAGTTTCCAGTCTCCTGTATGGAGTATCTGGCCTTTATCTGTTTTGATTATAAGTGCAGCCGGGTCAGGTATCGAATGCGATAATGCAACAAATTCAACTGTAAAAGCGCCAAAGTTATAATCAACATTATACTTTATTTCATGCAAAGGAATTTTTTCAGGTAATTTTGCTTCTGCTAATTTCCGGCGCAACAAAGCAAGCGTAAAGGCAGTTCCATAAATTGGCACCTGTAATTTATCCCATAAATAAGGGATAGCGCCAAAATGATCTTCGTGCGCATGGGTTAGAATAATGCCCCGCAGATTTACTTTCTGCTCCTCAGCAAATCGAATATCAGGCAATATAATATCTACCCCAGGGGTAGTCTCATCACTAAAACTAATTCCCAGATCAATCATCAACCAATCTGATTTATAATGATACAAATTTACATTCATTCCAATTTCGCCAGACCCCCCTAGCGGAACAAAAATAAGCTCGTCTTTTGAAAAATTCATCTATTTATATCCATTAATTTTGGCGATTTGATGCAGCCCTACTAAGGTCAAATCTGGTTCCTGTTGTTTAATTAGCTCACAATATGGCAAATACAATGATGCCAGCCCACCAGTTGCTATGATTTCAAAATCACTTTTTGATTCGTCTCTTATTTTATGAATAATACCTTCGATCAGTCCAACATATCCCCATATTATCCCTGACCACATGGCATCTTGAGTATTTGTGCCTATCACTTTGAGATGCTCTGGTCGAACATTCAGATTTATATCAGGGAGTTTTGATGCAGCATTACTGAGCGCTTCCACAGATAAATTAACGCCAGGCGCAATAATCCCCCCTTTATAAACAGCTCTGCCAGCACTCATCTTAACAACATCAAACGTAGTAGCAGTCCCAAAATCCACAATAATAACATCTGACTGGGTTAAGGATGAGCCTGCAACTGCATTTACAATTCTATCTGCACCAACCTGAGATGGGTCTGGTACATCAATATCAATTGGCAGAATTATTGATGGGTTTGCAATAGAGCGAAATGGAATTGCAATGGAATGTTCCAAATAATCAAAACAATGCGTTGCCTCTATCACAACAGAAGCAATAATAACATCTGTTATGTCAGGTAGCGATAAGCCAAAATGTGCTAATTGTTTCAAAAACGTAGATAAAAAACGCTCCTTATCAATCGTATCAGAGGTTTGAGCCCGCCAGCTATGACGCAAATCAGAATGATTAAATATGCCAAAAACAACATGTGTGTTTCCGCAATCAATTGCGAGAAGCATTAACCTCTCCCATCAACACCACGTCTCCTACCGTGATGAGATGAACGTTTCCATCCATGTCGACTAGATTTAAACGACCATCTGGCTCTAATGCATCACAGATGCCTGTCACAGACTTATCACATAAGGCAACGGTTAACTGCCTTCCGATTATATTGGACTTGTCCTGCCATCTAGCCAAAAGAGGGGCTGGCCCACAATTTTGCCAAATCTGATACAAATTCTCCAAATTATTAATGTATGATTCTGCTAATTCTTGTGGCTCTGGTATATTGGATTGGTATTTTGCGATGTCGGTTGATGGAAATAGGGAATCTGTTATCTCTGGCGCATTTTTAATATTAATACCGCACCCTAAAATAGCGTGCGGTCCATCAGCCTCAAGCAGAATACCGCCCAGCTTTCTATCTTCAGCCATCAAATCATTTGGCCATTTTAGTGAAACAGGTACATCTGGACAAATAGAATTTAGCGTTTGTATAGCTGCAAGAGAGGCAACAAATGACAATGTTGGCCATTCAGCTTGGGCACGTTTAGGAGATAAAATAACAGAAAGATACATCCCATCATTTTTACGGGAAATCCAACTACGTCCCATTCTACCACGGCCTGCTGTCTGCTCTGCAACCAGAAATGCATTACCTTGAGGCAGTAACTCTGAATTCTCAATGAAATCTTTTGCTACGTCTAATGCAGAAGTGGCAGTATCTTGACAATGAAGCTCCCACTTCGGTGAATATCTCTCGGCCATAAATGCTCCCATTATAACGCACCGGATATCGGAAAATTAGTTGCCGCAAAGTAAGTCCATTCACGTAATGGACCAATAATAAATAAAAATAAAATAGTTACAATCAATGAAACGGAAAGAATAATTATGTTTTCCGTTGGTGCATTAGTATCTAGTGGCTGGTCAACATCCTCAAAATACATCAGCTTGATAATACGCAAATAATAAAAAGCCCCAATAACAGAGGTTAAAACCCCTATTATCGCCAATGGAATTAAACCTGCATTAACGGCTGCTAAAAACACGTACCATTTTGCAAAAAACCCAGCCAATGGCGGAATGCCTGCCATAGAAAACATAAATACCATCAAACCAAATGCCCAATAAGGGTGAGTAGATGAAAGGCCTGCTAAATCAGATAATTTTTGAACGGGAAGTCCATCACGCCTCATCATCAAAATGATTGAAAAGGTACCAGCCCCCATAAAAATATAGGTCGTCATATAAATCATCACGCCTGCCGCACCTTGTTGTGTTCCTGCAGCCAATCCAGCAAGAGCATACCCCATATGCGCAATAGATGAATAGGCCATCATGCGCTTTAAATCTTTTTGCATGATCGCACCAAAAGCACCAACAGCCATCGATGCAACAGAAAGTGCGATTATTACTTGCATCCATTCCAGTCGGATATCGGCAAACACGAAATGGGTAACATTCAGAAGGAGCGCGATGGCAGCAACCTTGGGCGCGATTGCAAATAAGGCTGTAACTGGCGTAGGCGCGCCCTCATACACATCTGGTGTCCACATATGGAACGGTGCTGCAGAAACCTTAAATGCCAATCCAGATAGCAGGAATACAACCCCAATAATCATCCCTGAAGACGCACCATTCTGGGCAATACTGGATGCAATTTCTCCAAACTGGGTAGAGCCGCTAAATCCGTAAATTAAAGAGGCGCCATATAACAGCATCCCTGATGATAAAGCCCCTAGCAGAAAATATTTCAACCCTGCTTCAGATGATTTAAGGGAACGTGTATTCATCGCAGCAATAACATAAAGAGGAAGGGATTGTAGCTCAAGACCCATAAATAATGAAATCAGATCATTAGCCGAAATCATTAACAGCATACCTAAAGTAGCAAGCATCATTAAAACCTGATATTCAGGTTTTTCCACTCCATCAGACCAATCTTCATCAACCATCCAACACGCAAAAAACGCCCCGATAAGCACCAATCCCTTCATATAAACCAGAAAACCATCTATTTTAAACAAACCAAGAAAAATAACTTGGCTTTCTGACGGCAATATAAAAGTAGTTGCAAAGGCAAACCCATACCCCAACAATGCAATCATTTTTACAAGTCTTCTAGAACCAAGAGACTCCCCCGTAAAGGCAGCCATTAAAACAAGGCCTAATGCCACAACTGCCAGAATATATTCTGGCAAAGCGGCTTGAAAAGTCATTTGTGTAAACAGCATAGTTTAGAATAAATCCTTTAAATTGGTTATTGGAGATTGGCTGTTGCCATTTGGGTGTTCGACACAGCTTCACTAATCAAAGCAACCACGGGGTTCAAAACATCTAACAAGGGTGCTGGATATATCCCGAACCACACAATAAAAATTGTTAGCGGCACCAAAATTGTGATTTCCCGATTATTCAGGACAGGCATACGAATAACCTCGCCTTTTTCAGCTCTTCCAAAAACAACTCTGCGGTAAAGCCACAACATATAAGTTGCACCAAGAACCAAACCTGTTGCCGCAAAAAACGCAACAAGTGAACTTGCTTTATAAGCGCCAACCAGCACCAAAATTTCGCCAACAAAGCCTGACGTTCCTGGCAGACCAACAGATGCAAGCATCATAATCATAAAAAACACTGCATAATTGGGCATGACATCTGCAACACCGCCATAAGCATCTATTTCTCGTGTATGCAACCTGTCATAAACAATACCAACACAAAAGAACAAGGCGGCAGATACAAGACCATGACTAATCATCTGAAACATTGCACCTGTTATTCCTTGCTCATTCAGAGTAAAAATGCCGATTGTCACAAACCCCATATGCGCCACAGAAGAATAAGCAATTAGCTTTTTCATATCGCTCTGTGCAAGCGCGACAAGAGATGTATAGATTATAGCCACAACCGAAAGTACAAATATAAAGGGTGCGAAATAGACAGATGCATCTGGAAACATAGGTAATGAGAAGCGAATAAAACCATACCCACCCATTTTTAATAACACACCAGCCAAAATCATTGACCCAGCCGTTGGGGCCTCCACATGCGCATCAGGCAGCCATGTATGAACAGGCCACATGGGCACTTTTACAGCAAATGAGGCAAAAAAGCCAATAAACAGCCAGTATTGTAGCTCTGGCGGGAAGTTAAAATCTGAAAGAACTGGAATATCAGTGGTTCCAGCTTGCAGATACATAACCATAATACCAACGAGCATCAAAACAGAGCCTGCAAGCGTATATAAAAAGAATTTAAAAGCAGCATATACGCGCCGCGGCCCGCCCCAAATTCCGATAATCAAAAACATCGGAATTAATACGCCTTCAAAAAACAAATAAAACATCATCATATCGAGTGATGCAAACATTCCAACCATCATGGTTTCTAACACGAGGAATGCTATCATAAATTCGCGGACTCTATTTTTAATCGAATGCCAGCTCGCTAATATTGAAAGCGGTGTTAAAAATGTTGATAGCAAAATAAAGGGCATCGATATGCCATCTACACCCAAATGATAGGATATACCGCTACCGGCGATCCATTCAACCTGCTCTTCGAATTGATAGCCCGCCATCGTGGTATCAAATCCGAAATACAAGATAAGAGAGACAATAAATGTGAAACTAGAAACCCAAATTGCAAGCATTTTACAATTATGCTCGGACGATTTGTTATTTCCGCTTGCTAGGAGAATAAACAAAACACCTATAAGAGGAAGGAACGTTACGATAGACAGAATTGGCCAAGACGACAGCATATCTTATCTCCCAAATCCGCTGAAATACCAGGACAACAACATTACAACCCCTATCATCATGGCAAATGCATAATGATAAACATATCCAGATTGTAATTTTGACAATTTGTTAGAGCCATTAAGTACGAGCCCAGATAAGCCGTCAGGTCCAAACGCATCAATGGTTTGCTTATCGCCCTTAACCCACAAAAACCTGCCAAAGCGAACCGATGCGCGCACAAATAATAGGTCATACAACTCATCAAAAAACCATTTATTGAAGAAAAGCGTATGTATTGGCCTTGCCATCGACACAACCCGTGCAGGCAAAGACGGAATGATTAAATATGCGATAATAGCTAGACCAACGCCTGATGCCGCAAGAATAACGGGAAGTCTTTTTACCCATTCTGCAACGTGATGTGCCTCTTCCATTGCATGATGTTCAGGTAATATAAATAAGGAGTCTCCCCAGAAATAACTCATATCATAGCCAACAAAGCTTTGATAACCAAACCAGCCCGCAAAAATCGCTCCAAAGGCAAGCGGAATAAGAGGTAATATCATAATTGGTGGGGATTCATGAACATGCTCAAACACCTCTGCACTACAACGCGGTTTGCCGTGAAAGGCCATTATCAATAACCGCCAGCTATAAAATGCAGTTAATAATGCAGCAGCACAGCCAAGCCAAAAGGCCATTTGACCTGTAAAGCTATGAGAGGCCCAGGCTGCCTCTAAAATCATATCTTTTGAGTAATAGCCTGCAAAAAACGGGAAGCCTGCTAATGCGAGCGAGCCTATCCACATTAAGCTGTAGGTTATTGGGATTTTTCGCCAAATACCCCCCATATTTCGCAAATCCTGCTCATCTGAAAGCGCATGTATGACAGACCCTGCCCCTAAAAACAAAAGCGCCTTGAAAAAAGCATGGGTGGTGAGATGAAACATTGCGGCTGGATAGGCAGAAACACCCGCTGCAAAAAACATATATCCTAATTGTGAACAGGTGGAATAGGCTATTACGCGCTTAATATCAAATTGTGTCATTCCAATCGTAGCCGCAAAAATGGCGGTAAGCGCGCCAACTACTGTTATCACATCAAGTGCAAATGGCGCATATTCAATAACAGGGGATAATCTGCAAACAAGGAAAACCCCTGCTGTTACCATTGTTGCTGCATGTATAAGGGCTGATACTGGGGTTGGCCCTTCCATGGCATCAGGAAGCCAAGTATGCAATCCAAGCTGGGCAGATTTACCCATCGCACCAATAAATAATAAGATTGCAGCCACTTCTAATGCTGGCAACTCAAAGCCTAAAAATACAATAGAGGTATTAGAAAAATCAGATGCATTAGAAAAAATGTCATCAAACTCTATACTACCAAATAAGTAAAAGATTACAAAAATGCCGAGAGCAAATCCAAAATCACCAACTCTATTTACAATAAAGGCTTTCATTGCCGCCTTATGGGCAGACGGCTTATGGTACCAAAAACCAATTAATAAATAAGAGGCGACACCAACGCCTTCCCATCCAAAAAACAATTGAAGCAGGTTATCAGACGTCACAAGCATCAACATGGAAAATGTAAATAAACTCAGATACGACATGAAACGCGCCCGTGCCTTATCGTGATGCATATAGCCAATGGAATAAATATGAACACATGAGGAAACCGAGGTAACAACAATCAGCATAACAGCTGTCAGCGTATCAAACCGAAAAGACCAGTTCGCCACAAAATCAGCTGAATTAATCCATCGTGCAACGTCAAGAGTAACTGGATTATGTAACAATGCTACGTGATAAAATGCAAAACAAGATAGCAAAAATGAGGCGCAAACACCCACGACTGTTACTATTTCTGCAGGCCAATGCTGCTGGCGAACAGAAAGCAAGCCTGCAACAGCTGCGCCTAATAATGGCAAAAATACAATTGCTTGATAAAGCACTGCGTTACCCCTTCATCACATTGATATCTTCAACCGCAATAGACCCTCTATTTCGGAAGTAAATTACTAGAATAGCAAGCCCGATTGCTGCTTCTGCTGCAGCTACTGTCAAAATAAAAAGTGAAAATATTTGTCCAGAAATTGTGCCTGTAAAGGCTGAAAATGCCACCATATTAATATTTACCGACAGTAATATTAACTCAATAGACATCAAAATTGTTATGACATTCTTACGGTTAATGAATATACCAAACACGCCAAACACAAATAATATTGCAGATACTGACAGATAGTGAGAAAGAGTGATTTCCATGATTTTAAGACCTCTTCACACCTGTGTTTGAGGGTACTGATACAACCTCAATACTATCTGCGCGTGTGCGCTCTGTCTGACTTGCTATAGATTGGCGGCGCACATTCTCTCTTTTGCGAAGCGTTAGCGCAATCGCCCCTATCATCGCAACAAGCAATATCAATCCAGCAAGTTGAAACAAATAGATATAATCAGTGTAGAGAATGCGTCCAAGCGCACGTGTATTACTGACTTCATTTACCATTACCACTGTCTCGGGCATATCTGCACTATTAAAAAACACAAATAATATCTCTGCCAGCAACACGCCTCCAACGCCAAGTCCTAACGGCATATAACGCTGAAAGCCCTCTCGCAACTCAACAAAATTTATGTCCAGCATCATCACCACAAATAAGAATAATACAGCCACTGCGCCGACATACACAACCACGAGCAACATCGCCAAAAATTCTGCCCCGAGTAACACAAATAATCCAGCGGCATTAAAAAAGGCTAAAATTAGAAACAAAACTGAATGAACAGGATTGCGCGAGGATATAACCATCAAACCTGCAAGACAGGTAATGCTAGCAAAGAGATAGAAGAATAACGTTTCAATCATGTATTTCTCCAACCAAAGCCAATCTTACTAGATAAGATTAAACACTGTGTGTAATTCATTGTTTTATTGTTAATTAGCTATCGCCATTTAGCATCTAATGCTAAATTACGTGCTATTTCCCCTTCCCATCTGTCACCGTTTGCAAGAAGCTTGTCTTTATCATAGAACAACTCTTCACGGGTTTCTGTCGCAAATTCAAAATTTGGTCCTTCTACAATGGCATCAACCGGACAGGCTTCTTGGCAAAAACCGCAATAAATGCATTTGGTCATATCGATATCATATCGTGTTGTGCGCCTTGAGCCATCATCTCTTGGCTCTGCTTCAATCGTGATAGCCTGCGCTGGACACACTGCCTCGCAAAGCTTACATGCGATACATCTCTCTTCACCATTAGCATATCGGCGCAAAGCATGTTCCCCGCGAAAACGAGGCGATAATGTGCCTTTCTCGAACGGGTAATTCAACGTTACCTTCGGCTTAAAAAAATACTTTAATGTGAGTGCTAATCCCTGAAGTATTTCAAGCAACAGGAAGGATCTAATTGCATTCATCGCAGCTTGCATAAGATAGGCTCCTTTTCTAGTTAAGCCCAGCAGTCGCTGGCAGCATATCAAAACTAATTAAAAATCCGGCTGTTAGAACAACCCAGATAAGAGAAAACGGCAGGAATACTTTCCATCCTAAACGCATCAATTGATCATATCTATATCGAGGTGTCGTTGCTCTCATCCAAAGAAAGACAAATAGCACAAAACAAATTTTCAAAATAAACCAAATTGGGCCAGGGATGATGTTAAGTGGATAAATATCAAAAGGAGGAAGCCAACCCCCTAAAAATAATATGGTCGTCATGGCACTCATCAAAATCATATTTGCATATTCCCCCAGGAAGAATAATGCAAAACTCATAGAGCTATATTCAACAAAATAACCTGCAACTAACTCAGATTCGCCCTCTGGTAAGTCGAATGGTGCCCTGTTTGTTTCCGCCAATGTTGAAATAAAGAAGATAATAAACATAGGGAACAGAGGCAGTGCAAACCATACCGTTCTCTGAGCTTCAATGATATCTGATAAATTTAGCGAGCCAACACATAATAATACAGTGATAATCACCAACCCCATTGAGACTTCATACGAAACCATTTGAGCAGCTGAACGCAACGCGCCTAAAAACGCATATTTAGAATTACTGGCCCATCCAGCCATGATAATTCCGTAAACGCCAAGTGACGAGACCGCAAATAAATATAAAATACCGACATTTATGTCTGCAATAACAAGAGATTCGCCAAACGGTATGACGGCCCATGCAACTAACGCTAAAACAAAAGTTAACATCGGGGCGATTACAAAGGTAACCTTATCGGCACCTGCGGGCAGGATGGTCTCTTTCGATAGTAGTTTGAGAGCATCTGCAAATGGTTGAAGCAATCCAAAGGGGCCTACAACATTTGGCCCTTTGCGTAATTGCATAAAGCCAATCACTCTTCTCTCCGCAAGGGTGAGATATGCAACACCGATTAAAAGAGGGATAATAACAATGAAAACCTGAAGCACAAGCCAGCCAAGTTCAATTAGATATGTCAAATCAAGACCACTCATCTGAATTCCTATTCGGCAGCTATCTGTTTGGTATTATTTTCACGCGAAGTTCTGCTATCAGCCATTGTCTGCGACGCTCTGCTAATTGGGCACGTCATATAAAATTCTGTTAAACCCGCTGAGATTGGCTCATCCGAAATTTTGCCTGACTTGCCAATCTTCTTCCATCTGGAGGAGCGAATTTGACCTATCTCTGCAAAATGCGGAAAGCTTAACACTAACATCTGCCGGCATGCCTCATGAGTATCAAACGGCAATGGCTGTCCAATCACGGCTGAAAACGCTCTGATTATGGACCAGTCATCTTTTGCATCCCCTGGCGGGAATGCGGCTCGTCGAACCTCTTGAACACGGCCCTCAAAATTCAAAAATAACCCATTTTTTTCTGTATAGGTGGCACCTGGCAATATAACATCTGCGCAATGCGCGCCAACATCGCCGTGATGCCCCTGATATACCACAAACGTATTTTCAAGCATGTTTGTATCAATTTCATCTGCCCCTAAAAGCCAAATCATTGCCATCTTTTCGTCAGCCGCATCCGCAAGCATGGCGCGAGCAGATTTTCCAGATTTTCCAGGCAGAAAACCAATATCAAGACCAGCAACACGCGAGGCTGCATTATGCAACGCATTAAACCCGTTCCAGCCTTTATGGACAACATCAAAAGTTTTTACAATTTCTGAGATATGATGCAATAACGCTTTTGCATCATGGCGCGTATAAACCCCATTTCCAACAATTATCATCGGGTTATTAGCAGATTGAAGCGTGTTACAGAATGGGTGATTATTCTCCGCTATATCTGCTAATATAGAGGCATTACTTCCAAGATATTCTGCTGGATAGGTTAAATCAACCGATTGTCCGATATACGCTATCGGCAAACCACTAGCTAAATACTGCTTTCGGATTCTGGCATTCATCACAGGCGCTTCAATACGAGGATTACTGCCAATAATCAAAATAGCATCCGCCTCATCAATTCCTGCAATGGTGGAATTAAACAAATAGCTACCACGTGCATTGCTATCAATATAAGCGCCATCTTGCCTGCAATCCATATGCGGAGAACCAATTTTTTCCATCATAAGCTTCATTGCAAACAAGGTTTCAGCATCTATCTGATCACCTGCTATTACACCAAAGTTATTAGGCTTTACTTTTTTCAGGTTCTTAGCAATCGCAGCAAAAGCCTCATCCCAGCTAACTGCCTCCAACTTACCATTATCACGCTTTACATAAGGCTTGTCTAACCTTTGCGTTTTTAAGCCATCAATCGCAAATCGAGCCTTATCAGAAATCCATTCCTCATTAACATCTTCGTTCAAGCGAGGCATTACCCGCAACACCTGATTGCCTCGGGCATCAATTCGTATGTTTGACCCTTGCGCATCCATTACATCAATAGATTCTGTTTTATTAAGCTCCCATGGCCGTGAGATAAATGCATATGGCTTGCTGGTTAAAGCGCCAACTGGGCATAGGTCAATAACGTTCGCGCTTAATTCAGATGCGATTGTTTTTTCAAGATAGGTTGTTATCTCTACCTGTTCCCCGCGACCGATAGCACCAAGGTCTGGAACACCTGCCACCTCTGTTGCAAAGCGGACACATCTTGTACAATGAATACATCGTGTCATAATTGTTTTAATCAGCGGGCCCATTTGTTTTTCTTCAACAGCTCGCTTTGCTTCTTTATATCGCGAACCATCATGGCCGTACCCCATGGCCTGATCTTGCAAATCGCACTCCCCGCCTTGGTCACAAATAGGACAATCAAGAGGGTGATTTACCAACAGAAATTCCATTACCCCTTCACGTGCTTTTTTAACACGGTCTGTTTGGGTGCTGATTACCATTCCATCTGCGGCAGGCATCGCACAACTAGCGATAGGCTTGGGCGCTCGCTCCATGTCAACAAGACACATCCTGCAATTACCCGCAATTGACAGACGTTCATGATAGCAAAAACGTGGGATCTCGAAACCAGCTTCCTCACATGCCTGAAGCACGCTTGCTCCCTGCTCTACCTCAACTTCTATAGAATTTACCGTTAATTTAGGCATTTATCTCATCTCTATTCCGCAGCTTGCGTAACTGTTTTATTCATCTCAATCCGCCGCTCAATTTCTGGACGGAAGTTTTTGATCAATCCTTGAATTGGCCATGCCGCAGCATCTCCTAGCGCACAAATCGTATGACCCTCAACTTGTTTTGTGATTTCATATAAAGTGTCTATTTCATGAGGCTCTGCCTGTCCCCTGACCATCCTGTCCATCATGCGCCACATCCATCCAGTGCCTTCTCTGCAAGGTGTGCATTGCCCGCAACTCTCATGCTTGTAGAAATAGGATAGACGGCTTATGGCGCGCACAATATCCGTGCTTTTATCCATTACGATAATCCCAGCCGTACCAAGCCCTGTTCCTGCTGCCTTTAGCGCATCAAAATCCATTGTCATTGTCTCACACACATCTTTTGTTAACAGAGGTGTAGATGAGCCACCAGGAATAACCGCTAATAAATTATCCCAGCCACCACGCACACCGCCAGCATGCTTTTCTAGCAATTCCTTCAAAGGAATGCCCATCTCTTCTTCCACATTACAAGGCGTATTTACATGACCAGAGATACAAAATAACTTTGTTCCTGTATTATTTTCTTTTCCCAGAGAGGAAAACCAATCTGCCCCGCGGCGCAGTATGGTAGGGCCAACAGCAATAGACTCAACATTATTTACAGTAGTTGGACAGCCATATAAACCAACACCTGCCGGAAAGGGAGGCTTTAATCTTGGTTGCCCCTTCTTACCTTCTAGCGATTCAAGAAGCGCTGTTTCTTCACCGCAAATATAAGCGCCAGCGCCGCGATGCACATAAACATCAAACGCCCACCCAGAGTTTGCAGCGTTACTTCCAAGCAGGCCATCTTCATAAGCCTCATCTACGGCACTCTGTAATGCTCTGTATTCATTTACAAATTCACCACGCATATAAATATATGCCACATGCGCTCTCATGGCAAAACCAGCTACCAAGCATCCTTCGATTAGCTTATGTGGCTCATGCCTTATAATATCTCTATCTTTACAGGTACCAGGCTCAGACTCATCTGCGTTAACCACTAAATAATGAGGTCTATTTGTTACCTCTTTTGGCATAAAAGACCATTTTACCCCGGTTGGAAAACCAGCACCGCCGCGTCCGCGCAATCCGGACTGCTTCATCCTATCCACGATTTCATCATGCCCAACTGCTAATATCGCTTTTGTATTATCCCAGTCGCCACGTTTTTTAGCGCCAGATAATCCAGCTTCCTGCCAGCCATAAATATTAGTAAAAATACGGTCTTTATCCTGTAACATTCATTAGCTCCTACCCTGCTCAGCCGCAGTGCCAGCCGTTTTTTCAGATTTCTTTTTTTGCGATTTAGCTGCCATTTTTTCTAATGAGGTTGGACCTGTTTCGGCTTGTGAGCCAGAGCGCATCTTAACAGACCCAATTGGCGGCGGCGCATCCTTACTTAAGGCATCGATTAATGTTTCAGTTGAATCATAATCAAGATCCTCATAAAAATCATCATTTACCTGAATAATAGGCGCATTCACACACGCTCCAAGGCACTCAACCTCAAGAAGGCTAAACTTGCCATCAGATGTCATCTCGCCAGAGCTAATACCCAGCTTATCTTTAATGCAACGTGTTACATCATCAGAACCACGAAGCATGCAAGGGGTAGTTCCACATAATTGCAGGAAGTACTTACCCACTGGCTTCAAATTATACATTGTGTAAAAGCTAGCAACCTCAAGAACTCTAATCTTTGCCATCCCAAGACGCTCTGCGATAAGCTCAATTGCTTTCATTGGAATCCAATTATCATGCTGCCTTTGTGCCAAATCCAGAAGGGGCATCACAGCAGATGCCTGCCTGCCCTCTGGATATTTAGCAATTATTTTTACTATCTTATCTTCATTTTCAGCTGAAAATGAAAAGTTTTCTGGCTGGTCGTCAGCAACTAGGTCGTGAATACTCATCTATCTATCTCACCAAATACAACATCCAATGAACCAATAATAGCCACTGAGTCAGCTAACATATGCCCTCTAGACATCTCATCCACCGCAGCCATAAAGAAGTACCCAGGCGCCCTAATCTTGCAACGGTAGGGCTTATTGCTTCCGTCTGATACCAGATAAACACCGAATTCGCCTTTTGGTGCTTCTACTGCGGTATAGCTCTCAGAAGCTGGAACATGGAACCCTTCTGTATATATTTTGAAGTGATGGATTAAGGATTCCATTGACATTTTCATATCCCCCCTGCGCGGAGGTGTAATTTTATTATTCTGCGCAAGAACAGGGCCAGGCTCCATTTTATGAATGGCCTGTTTGATGATTGACAAAGATTGCTTCATTTCCTCAACACGAACCAGATACCGTGCATAACAATCACCTGTTTTGCCAACCGGTATATCAAATTTCATTTCATCATAGGCATCATATGGATTTGACTTTCTTAAATCCCATGCAAGTCCAGATGCGCGAATTACCGGGCCGCTCATCCCGAAAGCCAGCGCGTTATCAGCTGATAAAACCCCAATATCAACTGTTCTCTGCTTAAAAATGCGGTTATCGGTTAACAAGGTTTCTAAATCTGTAATAAAGTTAGGAAATTTATCGCACCAATTAAGGATATCTTCTGCCAGCCCGTCTGGGATATCTTGATGAACACCGCCCGGGCGGAAATAGGCAGCATGCAAGCGCGCGCCAGAAGCACGCTCACAAAATTCCATTAAATGCTCTCGTTCCTCAAACCCCCATAATAAGGGTGTCATTGCCCCAACATCAATCGCAAAGGTTGTAAGGTTTAGTAAATGATTTAAAATCCGTCCGATCTCACAAAACATCACCCTGATAAGCTGCGCTCTTCTGGGGACTTCAATTTGTAATGCAGATTCGATTGCCAGAGCCCATACATGCTCTTGATTCATTGGTGAGACATAATCCAAACGATCAAAATAAGGGAGTGCTTGCAAATAGGTTTTTTGTTCAATTAGTTTTTCTGTGCCTCTGTGAAGAAGTCCTATGTGAGGATCTGCACGCTGGATAACTTCTCCATCCATTTCAAGAACAAGCCGCAGAACACCATGGGCAGCAGGGTGTTGCGGGCCAAAATTAAGGGTAAGTGGTCTAATCTGCATTTCGCCCATATGTTAAGAGCCCCCGTCTTTCTTGGCATGTTCTTTGTTTTCAGCTTCTGCATTTAACGAAGAGTGAACCAGTTCTTGGTCCCCCTCCCATGGGCTTAAAAAGTCAAAATCCCTATATTCTTGTGTCAACTGAACCGGCTGGTAGGCAACCCGCCTTTCTATATCGTCATATCTGATTTCTACATATCCTGTTAGGGGGAAGTCTTTGCGCAATGGATGACCTTCAAACCCATAATCTGTTAATAAACGCCTAAGGTCTGGGTGGTCAGAGAAGAATAACCCATACATATCCCAGACTTCTCTTTCTGGCCATTCAGCAGATTTATAAACGCCCGTTGCAGATGGAACTATTTGCCCCTCATCGATAGCGCAAATAATTCTAATGCGCTGATTATGTGTTATAGATAACAGTTGATATACAAGCTCAAATCTTTGTATACGACCTGGATAATCTACCGCAGTCAGATCAGATAGCTGTGAGAATTCTAGGTTTTCATTTGATTTGAGAAGCTTCAAGACCGAAATTAGTTTATTCAGCTCACATCGATAGACCAACTGGCCCTTTAAAGAAGGCACACGTTCTGCTGAATTAGCCAATAATTGTGTAGCCAAAGCCTCAAAAGAGGACTCAGTATTATTGGTTGTCATTTCAGGATGGATGGTATCTGCGGTTGTCACGAAAATTAGACCTACTTTAACTAATTATAATTTTATCTTCTGATATATATCTTCTGGTATTTATCTTCTGGTATTTATCTTCTCTGAAACTTACCTTCTGGCAATCGTCTCGGTGCGTTTGATTTTTTTCTGCAATTGCAATAGCCCATAAATCAATGCCTCTGCTGTTGGCGGGCATCCAGGAACATACACATCTACTGGCACAATACGGTCGCATCCCCTCACTACCGCATAGGAATAGTGATAATACCCACCCCCATTTGCGCATGACCCCATTGACAAGACCCATCTAGGTTCTGGCATCTGGTCATAAACACGTCTTAATGCGGGTGCCATCTTATTTGTTAATGTTCCAGCCACAATCATTACATCAGACTGTCTTGGACTTGGCCGAAACAACATACCATAGCGGTCCATATCATATCTGCTTGCTGCTGAATGCATCATCTCAACCGCGCAACAGGCTAATCCGAACGTCATAGGCCATAGAGAGCCTGAGCGCGCCCAATTAAAGAGTTTATCTGCGCTGGCAATCACAAATCCTTTATTTGTAATCTCATCAGTGACCGCGTTTAAGATTTTATCTTGTGTTTCACCCGGAGGTATGGGCACATCCATTCGAGGCGGTATTACTCCCATTCTAATGCTCCTTTTTTCCACTCATAAATAAAACCAATTGTTAAAACCCCAAGGAACACCATCATCGACCAAAACCCCATCAATCCAATTTCACCTAATGCCACAGCCCAAGGAAACAGAAATGCAATTTCAAGATCAAAAATAATAAATAAGATGGCAACGAGATAGAAACGAACATCAAACGGTTTGCGAGAATCACTAAAGGCATCAAACCCGCATTCATAAGCGGTGAGTTTTTCTATATCTGGCTCACTTCGTCCAATCAATACAGACCCAATAACAAAAGCGGCCGACAACACTATGGCTATCACCAAAAAAACAGCTATTGGTAAATATTCGGATAAATACATATCCATACTAAATGTTAACCCCCATTAAATTCAAACAACCGCCTGAATAATACACACGTGAATAAATTACACATCGGATAAATGCAAGTACCTTTCCATCTGTTTTTCACAAATTAAAAACTTAACCTAAAGATACAAAATAAAATAAACCATCATCGATAGAAAAATTACGAAAAATGATGTTTAGATACTTGCAACTCACTGTTTTTTTGGGTCTAAACACGTAACTGATAAGATTTACATGAAGTCTTTTTAAAACACTTTGAAAACGTTAAAATGCTAAAATTTTGTGCAACCTTCATTATAGGACTATTACTGGCTCATAACGCGCTTTGTAATGAGATAGCCCATAAAGCCATCAGCGAGATAGATGCAGATATTGTATTTATGCGTCATGCCCTTGCCCCAGGATTTGGAGATCCTGAAAATTTCTTACTTTCGGATTGTTCTACACAACGTAATTTAAGCAATATTGGGCAAAAACAGGCCCTAAAGATAGGCGCGTTATTAGCAAGCTCACAAGTTCAATTTGATACTGTTTTATCTAGCTATTGGTGTCGATGTTATGACACAGCACGGTTAATGAGCCTTGGAGAAGTTGTTCGGTTTTCTGGATTAAATTCATTCTTTCAAGGACACGCAAACAAAGAAGAAACCCTTTTAGAATTACAGAATTATTTTAACGAAAAGCCTGATGAAAGACTAGATCTCATGGTTACACATCAAGTTGTGATATCAGCTGTTACTGGTATATATACAAATAGTGGGGAATTTGTTGCTTATAATAGCAAAACTGGCGATACACGCGCATTCACACTTGATCTATCCCCATAAATCCAGCCCCATAAATCCAGTTGCAATGCGAAAAAATTTTATGACGGCAATGAGGTGAGTGCCCAGAGTAAAAATTCAGAGTAAAAATTCAGAGTAAAAATTCAGAGTAAAAATTCAGAGTAAAAATTCAGAATATTAACCCAGAATATTAGACCAAACTATTAAAGGCGTTTTAAACCTGTTTCACTACCTTGATAACTGGTCAGCCCAGCCCGCAAAAATACGCTCTAGCACCACCACACAATAATATAATACTATTCCCAATACGGCTAAAGCAATCAAGACAGCAAACATAAGCGGATAATCTGAATTTGTTTTTCCGCTATCAAATAACGCGCCTAGCCCTCTTCCATGAGGTGATACTATTTCCATCAAATTCGTGCCGATAAATGCCAGCGTCACAGCAACTTTTAACGCGCCGAAAAACTCTGGCAGGGTTTTAGGTAGTGCAATCTTCCAAAAAATCTTAAGCTTAGATGCGCCTAACGCCCGCAATATATCTCTATATTCTGGCTCTAATGTTGAAAGTCCGATAGATACCGACACCGCAATTGGGAAAAATGAAATTAGAAATGCTATCAACACAGTGTTAAAATCATGTTGTCCTATAAAAATAAGGGAGAGTATCGGAACGATGGTGGCCTTTGGAATAGCATTAAAGCCAATAAGCAAAGGATAAAGTCCCTCTTGTAATAGCTTTGAGAATCCCATAACCATGCCAAGAGCCACGCCTACAACTATTGATATCAATAACCCAGCCACGGTGCGCCATAGCGTATCCCAGCCAAAACTAAAAAACAGCGTCTTATATTTCCAGAATGCAGGGCCTAAATCACTCGGGGATGCCATTTTGTAATTTGGCCAGTCATTAAACCAAACCAACCATTCCCAAAACAATAGAAACAAGATAATTGTCAGGATAGGGACAGCAATGCGTCTCATTTATCTGCCATCTCTTTTCTGCGTGCAATACCGATTTGCTCTCGCAGAATATTGAGAAGCTCACTTGCATGAGGTGTATAGAGCTGGTCTAGGTTATCATTACTTTCTTTTTCGGTTTTGATGCTAAATTGATTGGTTGCCGGCCTGCCTGACAAAACAACTACTTCATCGGCAAGAAATATTGATTCTCGAATATCATGCGTGATTATCAGACATGTAAAAGACTCCTTCTCCCGAAGCCTATTCATCGTAAGCCATAAATCTTCACGTGTGAAAGCATCAAGAGCGCCAAATGGCTCATCCAAAATCAGAACTTCTGGTCTATGGATTAGTGACCTGCATAATGATGCACGCTGTCGCATTCCCCCTGAAAGCTCCGAAGGCCGGCTATTTTCATATTCTGACAAGCCAACTAGCGCAAGTAATTCGCGGGCTCTGTCAACTTTCTCTTCATTGCTTAATTTATTATGTACGATTTCTAAGGGCAACATCACATTTTTAAGAATATTGCGCCATTCAAGTAATACAGGATTCTGAAAAGCCATTCCTATATTAGATCGCGGCGATTGCACAGCCTCACCATTTAGAATGATACTGCCCTTGCGCGGTTTCATCAATCCTGCAATCAGTTTGGTTACCGTTGATTTACCACAACCAGATGGCCCCACAATCGCACTAAAACCGTTTTTGGGAACACTGAAAGAAAGATTATCAAGAACCTGTAATTCACCATTTTTTGAGGAGAAATAATGAGAAACATTATTAAATTCTATCACATTATAACCTGTATTTTGATATGATTTTGCGTTTTAACATTCGATCGCAGCCTAACAGAATTAGGCTGCGATTAGAAAGTTTATTTAAGAGAAAAACCACCGGCTGGCAGAAACTCATCCGTAAAATAAAGTGCGGCATCGGTTGCGTTGGTGTATTCATAAGTCTCACCAAGCTGGGTAATAGCCTTATCCATTCTCGCACTATCAATCATGCCCATTCCATTATCCAACACATAATCGGTTAGCACATTCGCCTCGACGGCAAGAAGTAAACGCCTTTCTTCTAATTCCGCGTCTGCTGCGGGGTTGCGTTTAATCAAGGCTGTAGCTGCAGAAGATGTGTCTGCTATTGCATCTCTCCATCCAGCGGCAGTCGCCTTAAGGAAGCTTTCAACAATTGATTTATTGCTACTGGCAAAATCTGTATTAACGATTATTGCATTTCCATATAGGCTTAAGCCGTGGTCAGCCATCAAAATAGTGCTGATATCATCTTCTGGAACCCCTAATCTTACAAGGTTAAGGTAAGATGAGAATGAAAAGCCCGTTATGGAATCTACTTTTCCTTCCGCAAGCATTGGCTCTCTGGTGGGAAAACCAACTGGTTCCACAGTGATTTTATCCATATCTAAGTTATTTGCTTTTGCGAAAGCTGGAAATTGTGCCCATGCGCCATCTGGTGGGGGCGCTCCTAAAACTGAGCCTTCTAAATCAGACGGGCCAGATATTCCAAGCGATTTTCTGCCCACCACCGCGAAGGGAGGCTTATCATAAACCATCATAACCGCTATTACAGGCGCTCCGGGGTTTTGGTCTAAAAACTTAATAAGCGAATTAATATCTGCAAACCCAATTGGAAATGCCCCTGTGGCTACTTTTGGGATTGCATCAAGAGAGCCCTTACCAGCTGAAATTTCAACAGATAAGCCCTCAGCATCATAATGACCATTATCAATTGCAAGGAAATATGGAGCAGACGGCCCCTCAAATTTCCAATCTAATGCGAACTGAATCTCCTCTGCTGCGAACAATGAGGTAGAACCAAAAATAATAGAGACTGATACAATCAATCTTCTAAGTAATTTGTACATATCGTGTTACTCTTTTCATCAAATTTTGTTTTTTATTCAATGACGTTAGAGTAACATCATAGCCTAGCAAGAAAGGAAGTGCTTATTTGTTTTCACGGTGATGCATTTAATGATTGCTTCAAGCCTGTAAAACCCGAAAGATTTCAAAAAACTATTTTTTATTTAGAGAATTAATTAGACTTCAATGAAATTCAGCGCCTCGGTAAGCGTTTGAACCTCATAATCAGGGCTTCCGGGGAGTTGTTCTGATAGTATCTGCCCTCTATTCACCCAAATTGTTTTGAAGCCAAACTTATTCGCGCCAGAAATATCCCAATTATTGGACGAGAAAAATGTAATTTCATTAGGCTCGCAGTTAAAAGCAATAGGTGCTAATTTATAAACTTCTTGGTCTGGTTTAAATTTCTTAATGTCATCTACCGTAAGTATATACTTAAAATAATCTATCAAGAGCGCATTTTTAAGGCCCTCTTTAATCATCCTCTCATCGCCATTCGACAGAACAGCAAGAGCTGAATCTTTGTCTAAAAGTGTTTTTAAAAACTCTGGAACATCTTCAAATGGGCTTAGATTATTATACCCATTCATTAAGGTGTCTTCAAACGCCTCACTTGGGTCAATTTCGAATTCTTGCATGGTATCTTGAAGCGCTATTTTGGTGATTTCCCAAAACGTCACATAACTTCCAGTTAGCGTATATAACCACGAATAACGAAGCTGTCGCTCCCTCCAAGAAGCTGAAAAATCATTCCAAGGAATATCAATTGACTTTCGATAGGCGCTTACTTGGCCAGCATTCATAATTGAATGCGTATTTAGCAAGGTTCCGTAAATATCAAAAACAAAATACATTTTATCTATTTGATTGTTTCATATCAGATTTCGATTATTGATACGCTTAATTCTACTAACCCATTACTAAAGAATGTATTAATAAATACAAATTTTTAGCTATTGCAGGCGCTGTATAGCAGAAATTAGAGTCTATGTTAAATTCCCATATCTAAATTTACAGCTCTAAATCGACAGCTCTAAATACATCGTAATTTTTAATAAAAGAGAGGGCCATAAGACCCCCTCTTCTGATGTTTATTTTACAAATGATTGTGTTGAATATTCAGAGAAAGGTAGCTTTGCAATAGAGCCTCTATCTTTTACGTAATCCACAAATGATTGCGCATAATCAAGATACGTATCCTCATAACGACCATCATCTTTTACAGTCTTAAAGCTTAAATATCCATCACGCCCTGCTGCAATATAATTATTGGTCACAATCCGATACATTTTTTCCATATTTAAGGGAACCCAATCAGCGTCTGAGCGACCTTTATATTCCATCTCGCTTAGACGATTTCCAGCCGTGCGCGTTGAATCCACATGCCATCTAAGGCCAGCTGCATATGGAAAGGCGCCATCCGACCCATCAGGTTGCAACGCGTATTCAATAGCCTCTTCCAATACCAATTTAATTTCAGCCCCGCTCATATCCATTTCAACAAGGGTATTTGCAAATGGCAATAGCTTATACGCATCCCCCATTGTGATATCACCGCTGCTAATATCGGTGCGAACACCGCCGCCATTTTGTATTGCAATATCACTTGCTTTTGCCATTTCACGAAATGCATGCGCTACCAATGTTGCAATATCAGACCCATTTTTAAGCGTTTCTTGAGGTGTGCAGATTTTTGATCTCTCATCTCCTGGAATACGCGATAAGCACAGATTATCTTCAACAGTGCCAATTTTTATTGATAACAATGTTTCGACTTTTTCGTTGTATGTATCAAACAATAAAGCTGCATTTTTATCTTCTTCAACGATTGAGAGTTTCGGATCCTCTTTGATTTTAGCATAAATTGCATCCCGGTCAGCACCTTCAACCTCAACACGCTCGCCACTAGAATCTTTACGCTTGAAGCTATCAGCAAGCATCATATGCGGAATGCCGCTACATTGCTCTACCTCACCTGCCTCGTTAAAGGTTAAATCTAATTCACCAACAATCTGGCTATACTGCCATGCAGAGGCAACGCACACTAAATTCCCATCAACACCTGTTACAATTGTAGGATAAGGACCTGACGCGTTTAGACCGACATCTTCAAAATCACCTAAAAGAGTATGAGAGTCACCGCCTATGATAACATCTACACCGCTTAGTTTCCGCGCCAATTCCAACTCATTATTATACCCATAATGCGTTAGAAGAATAATGTGATTAATACCTTGTGTTTTTAGCTCATCAATTGTCTTTTGTGCGGTTTCAGCCTCATCAAGAAATATCGTCGTCTCGTCTGGACTAGATGATAAAACCGTTTTTCGCACAATATCGATACCGATTATACCAAATTTGGTACCATCTCGCTCAATAACAATATACGGTTTTAGATAGTCAGTTGCACTCTGTGGAGTCAACGCAGATACACCAACTTCAGGCTTAATATTGGCAGCTACAACTGCTGTTTTACAATCTCCAGACTTTAAAAAATCTAAGAACTTTGCGAGACCCTTATCCCCCTCATTAAATTCATGATTTCCTGGGACAAACGCATCAAAGCAGATTTCATTCATCAAAGCAGCGTCTGCCTCTCCTTTAAACAAGGTAAAAAACAGCGAGCCAGATATGGCATCTCCTGCATGAAGCTTTAACACATTATTATTCTCAGATTGTAGCTGTTTTATTTTTGCAACAACCGACGGCATTCCGCCTGATTTAACACGTGTTGATGTATCATCTAACGTTAAACTCATTCGGCTATCAGGTTTTAAATGTGAGTGATGGTCATTTATGTGCAAAATCGTTAATTCAGCCGCATTTACAGCTCCAAAAGAAAGAAAAAATGCGCTCAATGTGAGCATTACACCCAAATAGCGTTTGTTTGGACGCATTTGAAGTGCAGATGATAATGTGATGAAATTCATAGAAGAACGCTCCGAATATATTATTTGAATACAGTGTTACAATTTCACATCAGACGCCATTTTTATAACAAAAAAATGACACCAAAGAATAAGTTTGGAAAATAATTTTGAAGAATAATTTTGGAGAATAAAATAAAAACGAAAACTGTAAACAAATAAGGTTCGTGGCGGGAGTGACGGGACTCGAACCCGCGGCCTCTGGCGTGACAGGCCAGCGCTCTAACCAACTGAGCTACACCCCCTTTGTGTAAAACAGAAAACCTATAAATAAAGGTCTCTATACTCAAGCTTGTTTGGATTAGCCCAACCACTAAAAACTGTCAAGCAACATTCTTATATAAATACAGATACTAGCGATAAGTCTGAAACCGATTTTGCAACGTACATAAAACAAATTAGGAGTTAGACATGAAACAATTACCCATAAACGCAAAGAATCCCTCTCTGGCGGCCGTTTTGCCATATCGCTCAACCCCAACCTATATGTTGAGAGCCTCTCTTAACCTTCTATTTTTATTAATTTTTATGAGTTTTTTCCTATTAACACCTGCATATTCTGCTGGCAGCGACTCGTCAGATGACAAGCCTGCTAAACCAGCGCATTCCAAGGAATATTATAAGGCTGTAAAGCTTATAAAAGCGGGTAGTTTTGATGAAGCTTTGGTTATTCTAGAAACTATCATCCAAAAAAAACCTGATGATGCTGATATTCACAACTATATGGGGTTTTCATTTCGTAAAAAGGGTATGTTGGAGAAGAGTGCCTATCATTATGAACAGGCTTTAGACATAAACCCAAAACATCTTGGCGCCTTGGAATATCAAGGTGAATTATACATCGCGCTTGGAGAGATTGAGAAAGCAAAAGCAAACTTAACTAAAATAGATGATATTTGCTGGAGACAATGCTCTGAATTGCGTGAATTAAAGCAAGCAATAGAACAGGCAGTAAACTAAACAAAGATAGATAGCGTTGATATCATTATCTGTAGCGTTTCGGCTTATCTCTATCCATCATAAGCTGAACCGCATCTGCAAGACTCTGAAACGCCTGACGATTTCGTTTGAGGTCTGAATTAAGAGAGATAATGATATCGCCGTCGCTGCGAATGCGAGGGGCTTCATAATCGTGATATTCAGTCACTATTTCTGTTAGCTTTTGAAGTAATTCAACCTCAGTTTTTATCGGTTCAGATTGGGTGCTATTGGCATTCCCACCCGTGTTATTTTTATCATTACTCATAAAGATACCTAAAACGCATGTGTTTTCTTGAAACATATAACGTCATGAACTGCCTTGCAAATTAAGTATGGCAAATTAAGTATGGCAAATTAAGTATGTAAGTAACGGTTAGTGTTTTCAAATAACAAAATGCCGCACTATGCTCATTCATAAAAAACCCATAATGAAAAAACTAATAATAAAAAACGAGCCATAAAAAAGCGGGGCAATGGCCCCGCTTTTTATAAATGGTGGGTGGTGAGGGGCTCGAACCCCCGACCTATTCGGTGTAAACGAATTGCTCTCCCAGCTGAGCTAACCACCCGAATTCAATTGGAACTTAACATGTGCCTTAACAATAAAAAGATTTAGTTATTTACAGCAGCTTTCAATGGTGCACCAGCCTTAAATTTTGGCTGCTTAGAAGCTGCAATCTGGATTGTTTCACCAGTTCTTGGGTTACGTCCTGTAGTAGCAGCGCGTGCTGCAACAGAGAAAGTGCCAAAGCCAACGATTCTAACTTCATCACCACTTTTTAATGCGCCTTCAATAGAAGCAAACACCGCATCAACTGCTCTTGCAGCGTCTGCTTTTGTGAGTGAAGAATGGTCTGCAACAGATGCGACTAGGTCGTTTTTATTCATTGAGTTATACCTTCCTTTTTATAAGTTATAAGGAAAGACAATAGGCGCAACCATCAGTTAGATCAATCAAAATATATCGATTTTAATCTAAAATTAGCGCTTTAGGGTCAATGAGCAACAATATCTGAGACAGAATTCGATTCCGGCGGGATAGGTGATGAAATTTCTTCAACTAAAGGTTCTGGTTTCTGCGCAAACGCGATATGTACTACCTCGTCAATCACTGACACAGGCATAATAGCGAGCTCTGATTTAACATTATCTGGAATTTCTTCTAAATCCTTCTCATTATCCTTTGGAATAATGACTGTTTTAATTCCGCCTCTTAATGCGGCAAGTAATTTTTCCTTAAGTCCGCCAATCGGCAATACGTGTCCTCTAAGCGTAATCTCACCCGTCATAGCAACGTCTTTCTTAACGGGAAGACCAAGATGCGCTGAAATAATGGAAGTCACCATTGCAACACCTGCGGACGGTCCATCTTTAGGGGTTGCCCCTTCTGGAACATGCACGTGTATATCATGTTTCTCAGCAATGGATAAATCTATCCCAAAATCTTTTGCTTTAGACTTTACAAAGAACTCAGCAGCCTGAATAGATTCCTTCATCACCTCACCAAGCTTTCCTGTAGACGATATTTTGCCCTTGCCTGGTACTCGTACAGACTCAACCTGTAATAATTCACCGCCAACTCGCGTCCAGGCAAGCCCTGTTACAACACCAACCTGATCAATAGCATCAATTTCACCAAACTTGAATTTTCTAACGCCCATAAACACAGTCAAGTTCTCAGCAGTGATAGACAGGCTTTCCTGCTCCCCAGCTATGATTTTTGTAAGTGCTTTGCGAACGATACGAGCAAGCGAGCGCTCAAGAGCACGAACGCCAGCTTCTCTTGTATAGTATCTTATCACGTCTCTTATGGCATCCTGCGATACCGATACTTCACCTGTTTTTATCCCATGTTCACCAAGCTGTCTTGGCAGAAGATGGTTTGTCGCAATTTCAATTTTTTCATCTTCTGTGTAACCAGATAGCTGGATAATTTCCATTCTATCAAGCAATGGCTCTGGCATATTCAGGCTATTCGCTGTTGTGATAAACATCACGTTTGAAAGGTCAAAATCTACCTCAAGATAGTGGTCCTGAAATGTATTATTCTGTGCTGGGTCCAGTACTTCTAGCAGTGCAGAACTTGGATCGCCGCGCCAATCAGCACCGAGTTTATCAATTTCATCTAACAAAAATAGAGGGTTATTCTTCTCTGCTTTTTTCATACCATGTATTATCTTGCCTGGCAGGGATCCTATATAGGTTCTGCGATGGCCTCTTATCTCTGCCTCGTCTCTAACCCCTCCAAGCGCCATTCTAACGAATTGCCTGCCTGATGCCCGTGCGATACTCTTGCCTAAAGATGTTTTTCCGACACCAGGAGGGCCAACAAGACATAATATCGGGCCTTTATTCTTCTTTGTTCTTTGCTGAACCGCAAGAAACTCAATAATACGCTCTTTCACCTTCTCAAGACCATGATGATCATCATCTAGTATTTTTCGTGCCTGCTGAATATCGATCTTTAAGCGACTTGCTTTCTTCCAAGGCAACGCAACCATCCAATCAAGATAATTTCTTACAACAGTAGCTTCGGCACTCATCGGGCCCATATTGCGCAATTTCTTTAACTCGTTAGTTGCCTTTTCCTTGGCTTCTTTCGGCAATTTGGCCTTTATGATTTTTTCTTCGATTTCATCAATTTCATTTTTACCATCTTCGGTCTCACCAAGTTCTTTTTGAATAGCCTTCATTTGCTCATTCAAATAATATTCGCGCTGGGTTTTTTCCATTTGGCGTTTAACGCGGCTTCTTATTCTGCGTTCAACCTGTAAGACGCTAATCTCTCCATCCATTAACTCATACAATTTCTCAAGTCGCGGGCGAGCGTCTAATTTTTCCAATAATTGCTGTTTATCCTCAATACTCACCGCTACGTGAGAGGCTAATGTATCCGCAATTTTGTTCGTATCTTCTAATTGATTTACAGAGGTTAATACTTCTGTTGCAATTTTCTTATTTAACTTTATGTAATCCTCGAAATGATTAATTGCTGCTCTTCCAAGCGCTATCACCTCTGGATCTGTTACCTTGGTTTCTGGGACTTCCACAATGTCAGCCATCAAAAACTCGCCAGAATTATCAATCTTGTTGACCTGCGCCCTACTTCCGCCTTCAACAAGCACCTTAACAGTACCATCAGGTAATTTTAACAGCTGCAAGATAGAGCCGAGGGTGCCAATGCGATACAGATCATCTGCTGACGGCTCCTCAGTGCTAGCGTCGGTTTGTGTCAATAAAAGGATTTGCTTATTTTGAGCCATCACAGCTTCAAGCGCTCGTACTGATTTCTCGCGCCCAACAAAAAGAGGTACGATCATATGTGGAAAAACGACGATATCCCGTAATGGTAGGATAGGGATAGTTTGAATTTCATCGATATCAGACATTAAAAATTCCTTCTGAATAGCTCGTTTAGCGTTTAAAAAACCAAAAACTGAATTTTACTTTTTTTAAAAAAAAAAGAAACGCCAAGATTGCATCTTCTATTGTTCAAATCACTCACTATAATGTGATGTTTTTATCACAGATTTCAAGAGCGCAATTTGGATAACCCTAATTTGCAAAATCAACAGGCACATATCACATGAGGTGATTGATATTTGGATATCGGCACCGGCTCAATAAAGGAGCAATAAATTAAATAAGACAAAACCATTCAATCCCTTAAGAGCCAAGGTTTTCCAATCTTATTTCTTAATAAAAACAGTGTTTAAGCGCCTGAATCTTGCTTAGAAACTGAGGAATGAACCAGCAATGGAGGTGCGTTTGAGACAACCACATCTTCATTAATCACAACACTGTCAATATCTGAGGTTGTTGGAATATCAAACATCGTATCCATCAAGATATTTTCAAGGATTGAGCGCAAACCACGCGCGCCAGTTTTGCGTTCTATTGCCCGTCTTGCGATCGCTCTTAGCGCATCATCTCTAAATTCAAGATCAACCTCATCCATTTCAAAAAGCGCTTTATATTGCTTTGTTAATGCATTTTTAGGTTCGACTAGGATTTGAACTAGCGCGTCTTCATCCAAATCTTCCAATGTAGCAATAACCGGCAATCTGCCAATAAATTCTGGTATGAGACCGAATTTCACAAGATCTTCTGGCTCAATTTTGGTGAGTATTTCACCAACTTTGGTTTCATCTTTATCTCGCACAGTAGCACCAAAACCGATACCAGTGCTGTTTGTTCTATCAGATATTAACCGCTCAAGGCCTGCAAATGCGCCGCCACATATAAATAAGATATTGGTTGTATCAACCTGAAGAAACTCTTGCTGAGGGTGCTTTCGTCCCCCTTGCGGTGGAACCGACGCAACAGTGCCTTCCATTATCTTCAACAAGGCCTGTTGAACGCCCTCACCTGATACATCGCGCGTAATTGACGGGTTATCTGATTTCCGGCTAATTTTATCAACTTCATCAATGTAAACAATGCCACGCTGGGCTTTTTCAACATTATAATCAGCTGATTGCAATAATTTAAGGATGATATTTTCAACATCTTCGCCAACATAGCCTGCCTCAGTAAGCGTTGTTGCATCTGCCATCGTGAAAGGTACATCCAAAATGCGCGCCAGCGTCTGTGCAAGAAGTGTTTTACCCGAACCAGTTGGGCCAACCAGCATGATGTTCGATTTAGAGATCTCAAGATCTCCGACCTTACCTGCATTTGCCAATCTTTTATAATGGTTATGGACAGCCACAGATAAAACACGCTTTGCTTTTTCCTGGCCAATAACATAATCATCTAACACTGTTTTGATATCCAGTGGCGATGGAACACCCTCCCCGCCCTTCACAAAACTGCTTTTATGCTCTTCGCGTATGATATCCATGCATAATTCGACACATTCGTCGCAGATAAATACGGTCGGCCCAGCGATGAGTTTTTTAACCTCATGCTGACTTTTCCCACAAAATGAGCAAAATAACGTAGATTTGCTATCCTCTGTCGATTTTGCCATCTTTAATTTGCCCTCATAAGGTTCATAAAACTAAACTCACTAGATATAATAGTATTAGATTAATGCCTCTTGTCATTAAAACTCAACAAAAAACAATATTTTTTTAACGCTGTATATTCTTTTAGCACGTTATTTAGCTTTTTTCAGGGACGGGCCGTTTTGTGACCACCTCGTCAATCAATCCCATTTCTTTTGCTTCAGTTGGTGACATGAATGTGTCACGCTCCATGATTTTTTCAATCTGTTTCAAGGTTTTTCCAGAATGCTTTTCATAGATTTTGTTAAGCCTACTTCTCAAACTGATTATTTCTTTGGCATGAATTTCAATATCGGTTGCCTGACCTTGAAAACCGCCTGATGGCTGATGTGTCATAATACGGGCGTTTGGCAAACAATGACGCTTGCCAGCTGCTCCAGCGGTAAGCAACAAAGAGCCCATTGAGGCCGCTTGTCCAATACATACTGTTGATACATCTGGTCTGATATATTCCATGGTATCGTAAATGGCCATACCTGAGGTCACGACCCCGCCTGGAGAATTTATATACATAAATATATCTTTTGACGGATTTTCTGATTCAAGAAACAATAATTGAGCACAAATCACAGACGCCATCATGTCTTCAACAGGGCCATTTAAAAAGATAATACGCTCTTTTAGCAGACGAGAATAAATATCATATGAACGCTCACCTCGATTTGTTTGCTCAACAACCATTGGGATCAATGCAGATGTTTCTTGTGGTGCAGTGCCTATCATTACTACCTCTTTTATTTATTTACCTAAAATAATGCGCATGATCCAGATTAGCCATAAAGGGAAAGCCTAATAAGCGCATTTCTAAACTAGAGCGATTTATTCCCAGTGCCAAGATGTTTGACCAAAAAATCTGATTTTATGATTTTTTAGCAGCCGCTTTTTTTGCTGCTTTCTTTGCAGAAGGCTTCTTTTTAGCGACCGCTACATCTGAACCAGTTTCGTCTTTTTCTGACTTCGCTTTAGCAGAATTTTTGGTAGCTTTTTTGGAAGAAGGCTTCTTTGCTGCTTTTTGGGCCGGTTTTTTGGCCTCACTACTGTTACCAACAACTTCTGGCTCATATAAAGCATCAATATTTGTTTCAAAGTCTGTAACGTTAGCAAGCTCAACAATATAATCAATCACCTTATCCTCAAACAAAGGACCTGCAAGCTGCTGCGTTGCTTCTGGGTTTTTCTGATAATATTCTACAACCTGCTGTTCTTGACCTGGATGATTCCTTGCCTGCTCAAAAATGGCGCGCTTTGTATCTTCTTCTGATACTTTTATGTTGTTAGAACGCCCTATCTCAGTGAGCATCAATCCCAATCTTACTCTTCTGGTTGCAATCACCTTCGCTTCTTCCTTAGAAGCTTCATCAAGGCCTTCATCTGCAGCATGTTTATGGTCATGTGCGTGATCATGGTCATGGTCGTGATCATGGTCGTGGTCGTGGTCATGATCGTGATTATTCTCAATCCCCTGCTCTGATTTCATAGAGCTAGCAACAACATCATATTCAGAGGAGAGTAATGTTGGCGGAACGTCAAAATCAGCTTGTTCATTTAACTGATCCAAAATATTTTTCTTTAGCATTTGACGTAATGCTGGCTGATGCTGCGAGCTCAGCTGGTTTCTTACTGCCTCTTCCAAAGCTGGCAATT
The DNA here is from genome assembly GCA_016779005.1 of Alphaproteobacteria bacterium. Taxonomy (GTDB): domain Bacteria; phylum Pseudomonadota; class Alphaproteobacteria; order Puniceispirillales; family Puniceispirillaceae; genus UBA5951. The sequence goes on along the minus strand of JADHOL010000009.1, from coordinate 27,144 downwards.
TCTCGAACCCCAATTTTTCGGCAAGCGCGTCATCTAATACAGGCTCTCCTTTGGTTCGGACTTCTTTAACAGTAACGGCAAAGACAGATAGTTTTCCAGCAAGGTGAGCTGCTTGATAATCCTCCGGAAATGGGACATCGATATTTGTTTTATCGCCTGCTTTAACGCCAACCAACCCATCTTCGAATCCAGGTATGAATGAGTTGCTCCCAAGCTCCAATGAGTGATCTTGTGCAGCCCCGCCGTCAAACGGAACACCCTCAATAGAGCCTTCAAAATCAATTACAACAACATCACCAAGAGCGGCCTTATGCCCTTTTTTTGCTTCAACGGTGGGGCTGTTTTCAGATGCAAGCCGTTGCATCGTGTCGCTGAGTTCAGCCTCATCTATCGGCAATGTCGGTCGCTCTATTGATAAAGCCGAGATATCTGGCAATTCAATCTGTGGCAAGATTTCGCATTTCAATTTAGCTTCAAGATCGCTGCCATCTTCATATGCTGTGATATCAAGTGATGGCTGACTTGCAAGGTTGAGATCATTCGATTCTATTGCTTCACGAGCTGCCTCATCAAGCATGGCTTGTATTACCTCGCCTTTGGATTGCTCACCATACCGCGCTTTAACAACAGAAATAGGAACTTTTCCTGGACGAAAACCAGGCATTTTCACTTGTTTGGAAATCTCGTTCAATTTAGCGTCCACACGTGCTTCAATATCGCTTGCGTTAATTGCAATCTTGAACTCACGGGCAAGCCCTTCATTAAGTGATAATGTAATTTCCATGCTCTATATTTCCTAATTTGTTTTTAGCGCGCCTGATATTGTTTAAATTCAACCAATAATTTGGCTGTGATATTTGTGTTACAGACCCTCAGAATGGTGCGAGTAGAATGGTGCGGGCGGAGGGACTTGAACCCCCACATCGTTAGATACCAGAACCTAAATCTGGCGCGTCTACCAATTTCGCCACGCCCGCAACGATAATAATGATGCATCGCTACAAAAATAACATCACTTCGTCAACATCAATAACGCATAACGTCCTAAATTGTAGCTAGATTTTCATTATTCTTACTGTTTTTGATTTGAATAGTGATGAATGATGATAATAAGCAGATGACGATAATAAGCAGATGATGGGGCGAGTGACCGGATTTGAACCGGCGACATCCAATACCACAAACTGGCGCTCTAACCAACTGAGCTACACCCGCCATCAACATCTAATGACATCTCTGCCAACTAGAATAAAAGGTAATACAGCAAGAGAATTTTTGTTGCAACACCCTATCATCATAGTTGATATAGATTAACTAAAAAAAGGGGTGGGGCATAACTATGCTTAATAAAATGCTTAATGAGAATCTCTTAAACCTAGATACAGAAACTGCGTTTAGCGTTCTTGCCAGAGCAGGAGAGCTTGAAAAGGCAGGATTTTCAATCGTGAATCTTGGAATAGGACAGCCAGATTTCAGCACCCCTGCCCATATTGTTGAAGCTGGCATCAAGGCGCTTGAAGATGGCGCTCATGGCTACACCCCTTCAATGGGCCTTGTGTCTCTGCGAGAAGCCGTATGGCAGGATTTAACCGAACGTTATGGATATTGCCCCCCCATTAGCCAAATACAGATAACACCTGGCGGCAAACCTGTTATATTTATGGCTGCGATGATTTATGGCGGCAGGGAAAAGGAAATCATATTACCTGATCCCAGTTTTCCTATTTACACATCATCAGTGGCCTATTCTGGTGCGACGCCTGTTACCTATGGTCTTAATGAAGAAACTGGATTCGCTTTTAATGCAGATGAGATTTTGAGCAAAATCACCAGCCGTACAAGTATGATTATGATTAATTCGCCTCACAATCCCACTGGCGGCATAACGCCTGCGTCAGAGATCAGCAAACTTGTAGACGGATTGCTAAGCTATCCAGATATCACTTTATTTTCAGATGAAATTTATGACAGACTTGTCTTTGAAACTCCGCCACATTCTCTTCTTTCCTATCCAGAAATACGCGATAGGCTTATCGTTCTAAATGGCTGGTCGAAAACCTATGCCATGACAGGCTGGCGCATCGGTTTTGGTATTTGGCCAGAACAGAGCGTGGAATTTGCAGATAAAATTGGCGTTAATTATCATTCTTGCGTAAACGCCGCTACTCAATATGCAGCACTAGCAGCCACGGCTGGGGATCAGAGCTGTGTTGAGAACATGCGCGTGGTATTTAAACGCAGAGCAACATTAATAACGGAAAAATTGAATAATATAACAGGAATAAGCTGCCAGTTACCCGGCGGTGCTTTCTACGCTTTCCCGAATATAACAGGTCTTGGGCTTACCTCAGAAGATATACAAACCATCCTTCTTGAAGATTACGGGGTTGCTGGTCTGGCAGGAACCGCTTTCGGCCATAATGGCGAGGGGTACCTTAGACTTTCCTCTGCTAACTCAGATGAATTAATCCTAAAAGCCTGCACTATGATAGAACAGCTTGCAAATAGTCACGCATAAAGATTGCATAAATTTTATGCAAAAACTGAAATATTTATCCCCAGCTGGTCAGATAGTTGCATGTTGCGATTGGAGTAGTTAGTTTCAGCGATTATTCGGTTAAGTGAGTTTAAAAAACAGGTTGGTTTAATCCTCCTATCGAATATAAAAAAATGCATTTTCAGGGTCCGTGAAACTCATGCGACCCATGGCACACAAAAACAGAACGACTATCCTTATCGTTTATAAAATAGCGGGAAAGACATTATGAAAAAAATTGAAGCTATAATAAAGCCGTTCAAGCTAGATGAAGTTAAAGAGGCACTTCATGAAGTTGGAATACAAGGCATCACAGTTATCGAGGCAAAGGGATTCGGCAGACAAAAAGGCCATACAGAGCTATATCGAGGCGCAGAATATGTCGTTGATTTCTTGCCCAAAGTAAAAATTGAAGTTGTAATTGAAGATTCAATGCTAGACACAGTGGTAGAAGCGGTTCAGAACGCCGCTAAAACAGGGCGCATTGGAGATGGTAAAATTTTTATATCCTCAATTGATGAGGCTATCCGAATCCGTACCGGGGAAAAAGGCGGAGAAGCGGTTTAATTTTTGCTTGAGACCCCTTCACTAATCACAGTATAAATATATTATAAGTATTTGTATTTATTTTATAAATTTGTAAAAAATATGGCATGAAAGGATTTAAAATGTCAGACGTAAAAAAAATTATGGAAATGATAAAAGAGAACGACGTGACATATGTAGATGTGCGCTTTACCGATCCGCGCGGTAAGATGCAGCATTTATCGCAGCATGTGGATACAATTGACGAAGAGTCATTGGAAGAAGGGTTCATGTTTGATGGCTCCTCCATTGCTGGTTGGAAAGCGATTAACGAATCAGATATGTTGCTAAAGCCTGATTTATACCGTGCCTATATGGATCCGTTCTTTGCGCAACCAACATTAGCGCTTTTTTGCGACGTGTTAGAGCCATCATCAGGCCAGCCATATTCTCGTGACCCGCGCTCAACCGCTAAGGCTGCCATTGCGCATATGGAATCTACAGGCGTTGCTGATACTGCTTTCTTTGGACCAGAAGCTGAATTTTTCTTGTTCGAAGATGTTAAGATGGATGTATCTATGAACCGTGGATATTATGAGGTTGACTCATCCGAAGGCCCGTATAACAGCGCAAAAAGCTATGATGAGGGTAATCTTGGACATCGCCCTGATGTCAAAGGTGGATATTTCCCAGTGCCACCTGTTGATTCAGGACAGGATGTGCGAAGTGAAATGTTATCTGTTATGGCAGATATGGGTGTTCCAGTGGAAAAACATCACCATGAGGTTGCCCCATCCCAGCATGAATTAGGAATGAAATTTGGCGAGTTGGTTGAAACAGCAGATAACCTTCAGCTCTATAAATACTCTGTACAGCAGGTTGCCAATGCTTATGGCCTTTCTGCGACTTTCATGCCGAAACCTATTGCAGGTGATAATGGCTCTGGTATGCATGTGCATCAATCATTATGGACTGACGGCAAGCCCTTATTCGCCGGTAACTCCTATGCTGATTTATCAGAAAGCGCGTTATTCTACATAGGCGGTATCATCAAGCACGCAAAAGCGCTAAACGCTTTTACAAACCCATCAACAAACTCCTACAAAAGACTAATACCAGGGTATGAAGCACCTGTGCTACTTGCATATTCAGCACGCAACCGTTCTGCATCATGCAGAATTCCTTTTGTTTCTAGCCCCAATGGAAAGCGTGTTGAAGTTCGCTTCCCAGATGCAATGGCTAACCCATATCTTGCCTTTTCTGCGATGCTTATGGCTGGCCTTGACGGTATTAAAAATAAAATTCATCCAGGCGATGCAATGGATAAGGATTTATATGACTTGCCAGCTGAAGAGCTTGAGCAAATCCCAACTGTTTGTGGGTCTCTTCGTGAGGCGCTTGAGAGCCTCAACGCTGACAGAGCTTTCTTAACAGATGGGGATGTGTTCACAGATGAGCAAATAGATGGCTATATTGACCTTAAAATGGAAGAAGTCATCAATCTTGAGCACACACCTGCCCCGATTGAGTTTAAAATGTATTACTCTTTATAAGCGTTATTTATCATCTAAAAAATTTAAAAACTCCGAAATTAATGTTTCGGGGTTTTTTTATACTTTTTTGCCAAATTGCTATATTATTCTTTTTGGATATTGTATTTCAAATTAACGTTTTAATACTAAATCCAGTATAATCATACCATAAATGTAAATGGAGTTGCCCGTAAATGGCAGACTTGTTCGGAAATGCTGCATCGAGTGATGAATATGGCGCACAGCAAATAGAGGTGCTGGAGGGGCTGGATCCTGTTCGGCACCGTCCTGGAATGTATATTGGTGGCACCGATGATAGAGCAATGCATCATCTGGTGGCCGAAATTCTGGATAATTCAATGGATGAAGCGGTGGCTGGTCATGCTGATTGGATTGAAATCAACCTAATTGATGAAACTAATATCATTATCAGCGACAATGGAAGAGGCATCCCGGTAGATCCACACCCAAAATTCCCAAACAAATCCGCATTAGAAGTGATATTAACAACTTTGCATGCTGGCGGAAAATTCTCAGGCAAAGCTTATGAGACGTCTGGCGGTCTTCATGGTGTCGGGGCGTCTGTTGTAAATGCGCTTAGCATTAACCTTGATGTAGAAGTTGCAAGAGACCGTAAATTATACAAACAAACCTTTTCAAAAGGAAAGCCGACCTCATTATTAGTAACGGTTGGTTCTGCTCCAAACAGGCGTGGAACCAGCATTCAATTTTCACCTGATCCTGAGATTTTTGGCGACGGATGCCACTTTAAACCAGCTATTCTCTATAAGATGGCAAAATCAAAAGCTTATTTATTCGCAGGTGTCGAAATTCGCTGGAAATGTTCACAAGCACTTCTTACGAACAACACTTCTTCAGCCCCTTCGAGCGAGACTATTTGTTATCCTGGCGGGTTAGCTGATTACCTAACAGATGCAACAAGGGGACGCAATTTGATGCTTTCCTCTGCATTTACAGATAAAACCGAATTAGAGGGTCAAAAGTTTGAATGGGCTTTAACATGGCTGGGACCAGGAGAAGATAGTTTTTTCCACTCCTACTGCAACACGGTCCCTACGCCATCTGGTGGAACCCATGAAAATGGGTTTCGTCAGGCCATCACAAGAGGTATGCGTGTTTATGGCGAATTAAAGGGCCAAAAGAAAGCATCGGAGTTGACTGCTGAGGATATATTAGCAAGCTCTGCAGGTATGCTCTCTGTCTTTCTAAAAGACCCACAATTTCAGGGGCAGACAAAAGATAAGCTTGTTTCAACAGATGCCACACGGCAAACAGAAGCTGCTGTAAAGGATAGGTTCGAGATTTGGCTTTCAGCAGAACCAGATCGCGCTAATGATTTGCTTGATGCCGCGATTGAGAGAATGGAAGACCGCAAACGTCGCAAAAAAGAAAAAGAAGTAGCGCGCAAATCTGCTACTCGTAAATTGCGATTGCCTGGAAAATTAGCAGACTGCTCTGCACAAGATACAACCACTACCGAGATTTTCATCGTTGAGGGAGACTCAGCCGGAGGTTCTGCAAAATCTGCGCGCAACAGAGCAACCCAAGCAATTCTTCCCATGCGCGGAAAAATTCTGAATGTTGCAAGTGCTACATCTGACAAACTCTCTCAGAACCAAGAATTAAGCGATTTGTTGCTGGCGCTAGGCGTAAAATCAAAGACTCAGTTTGATCTAGCTGACCTGCGCTATGGGAAAGTTATCATTATGACAGATGCGGACGTGGATGGGGCTCATATTGCAGCTTTGCTAATGACGTTCTTTTATCAAGAAATGCCCCAGCTTATCGAAGCAGGAAGGCTGTTTCTTGCACAGCCTCCTTTGTATCGTATGATGCAGGGAAACAAGACGTTTTATGCACAAGATGACGCTCACCGCGAACAGATAATGATTAATGAATTTAATCCAAAAGGCAAAGTGGATATAAGCAGGTTTAAAGGACTTGGTGAAATGCCGCCCTCGCAGCTTAAAGAAACAACTATGAGCCCTGACACACGCAGATTACTGAAAGTTCACCTTCCAAAACGCGATATTGAAGGCGCCGATAAGCGCCGCGACGCGGACAGGCTGGTTACCACATTAATGGGCAAAAAACCAGAGCTTCGATTTAGCTATATCAGAGAGCATGCAGATGATGTGTTATCCCAATTGGATATCTAGCCAAATATAAAGCCACGCTATACCCTGCTAATGAGCCTTTTTATAGTACTTGTCACGTCATCAGGTGCTTCCATAGAAGATAAATGACCAATACCAGACAAGACAGTCAAATGAGAATCCTGAAACAAGCTATGAAGCTCCTCTGCGAGCGCAGGAGGGGTTAATTGATCTAACGCCCCTACCAGAATTTCAACTGGCATTTTTGCAGTACTAGCAAACGGCCTAAAATCTGGTCTTCCGATAATTGCCTCTTGCTGAAGGGTGAAATTTGTTTGACCAACCTGCGCTGCCATATCCATCACATCTTGAACCAGTGCCTCATTCTTTAATGCCTCAGCTGATAGCAGGCTTGGCAAAAGACGGGGGGTCACTCCTTTAAATTTCCCTAATTCTGATAGTTCAATCAGGGCCTCGCGCTGTTGTTTTTTCTCTGGCGTATCAGCTCTTCCGCTTGTTGAAAACAACCCCATTCCTATTACTTTTTCAGGTGCAAGATGTGCAACCATCTGAGCAACATATCCACCCATTGATAAGCCACAAATCACAAAATTTGAATTTTGTTTTGATATAATCTCCTGCGCCATCTCGTGAATAGTATTAACGCCTAACGTATTGGCAACTTCGATTTCATAGTCATATTTAAGAGCGCTTATTTGCGTTTCAAATAGCCGCTTTGTGCATAAGAGACCGGGAACTAGAATTAGTTTTATCATCGCAATTTTCCTAGATTTTAAAGCAGGATATTATGTTCATCGAAACAAGCATATCTCATGCTTGACCAATAGGATATAATTAGCGTATTACAAGCACAAGAATTTAGTAATACTAATCGAAAATCCTCGATTATTTAAATAATTTAGTATTTAATCTTTTTTGGGAACAATCAAATCTCAACATCTTTTAGCGAACTTGGGCTTAGCACAGAATTATGCAATGCTGTATCCAAATTAGGATATGAGACCCCGACCCCTATTCAAGAAAAAGCCATTCCTATTATCCTAATGGGCAGAGACGTAATGGGATCTGCACAAACCGGCACTGGAAAAACGGCCTCCTTCACCCTGCCGATGCTGGATATACTAGAATCAGGAATAGCTAAGGCACGCATGCCACGCTCCTTAATTCTGGCCCCTACTCGCGAACTTGCAGCACAAGTAGCAGAATCATTCGAAAAGTTTTCTGTAAATCATGAGCTTTCAATGGCGTTGTTAATTGGAGGCGTTAGTTTTTCTGATCAGGAATCTGCCCTTGAAAAAGGGGTGGATGTGCTTATCGCCACGCCGGGAAGATTACTTGATCATTTTGAGCGTGGAAAAGTACTTCTTCAAGATGTAAAGATTCTTGTGATAGACGAAGCAGATAGAATGCTTGATATGGGTTTTATTCCAGATGTTGAGCGGATTGTCTCACTATTACCTAAAATACGACAAACTCTCTTTTTCTCGGCTACCCTGTCTGACGAAATACATAAAATTGGCGCTAAATTTGTGTTAAATCCCAAGATAGTTGAAGTTGCGCGTGTTGCGCAGACAGCATCTACCATCTCGCAATATATCTGCAATACAACCCCTAAATCTAAACAAGGTCAATTGCGCAAATTGCTCAAAGAAGAGCCGATAAATAATGCCGTTATTTTTTGCAATCGCAAAAAAGATATTTCTTCTTTAGTCAGGGCGCTTAAGAATCATCAATTTAATGTTGCAGCCTTGCATGGTGATATGACCCAATCTGCCAGGCTTGCCGCGCTTAAAGCATTTAAGGATGGCGAAACCAAATACCTTATTGCATCTGACGTTGCTGCTCGCGGTCTTGATATTCCCTCTGTGAGCCATGTTTTTAATTATGATGTTCCATCAAACGCTGAAGATTATGTTCACCGCATTGGAAGAACCGGACGCGCAGGCAGAACTGGACGTGCCTTTACGCTGGTCGCAACTACGGATGATAAGAAATATCTATCAGCCATTGAGGAATTGATTTCTGTTACCATACCTGAACATGCTGCTAGTGCGTCTGAGCCTAAAGCAAGTGAAACTGAAATTCTTTCTGAACAACCAGCACCCGCTAAAAATAGCAAAAAAGTTAAAGAAGAGGCTGCAAAGCCTGCCCAGAGTGAGGCGCCAAAGACTAATCAAAGTGACACTCAAAAGCCAAACAGGCCTTCTCGCCACAATGAAAAGCGCCCCCCTGCTTGGACTGGCGGTAATAACTTTGATGATCCAGAAACAATACCTGCTTTTTTAAGATAGCCTTTTTAAGATTGCAGTCTTAATCCTAATATCACCCGATTATCGAAATAAAAAAGCGTCTAACGCTTATGTGAGCTCAGCGATTTTAGCACAATTTCTGCTAGGTCAGGGGACAAACTATTTTCACTTAAATTTTCCAGAACCTCTATCATTAAATTCTGTCTATTTTCAATAAAGTTTCCAAATCTAGTAAGAGGCAGTGCTAATCTAGCCGATATTTGTGGATTCTTTTTATCCAACAATAATAGCTGTTCTGCCAAAAACCTATAACCACTGCCGTCATCTGCATGAAAATGGACAGGATTACCACTTGCAAACCCGCCAATAACACATCGAATCTTATTGGGATTATCCGGGTCAAAGGCAGGGTGGCGCATCAACTCTTTACATTTTTCAGGCGTTCCAGCAACAATCGAGCTTGCCTGCCACAAAAACCAGTTTTCCATAACCAATGGGTGCAATTTCCAGTTATCATGAAATTGCTGCAATGCGAGCTCACGATTTGCAACATCAATATTATTTAAAGCACTTATAGCGCCCTTAACAAGGGTCATATTGGGATTTGAGACTTGTTTTAGCGCCAGAGTTTGCGCCAGCTCAATATCTGCTAATACCCCCCATGCCAATATCTGATTATGCAAACTTCTTCCAGAGGCGTCTAAAGCGCCCAAATCAGCAGATAAGTTTTCTAACTGACTGCGAAGATACCCGCTTATATTGCCCGCAATACGTCTTACAACATTCTGCTTTGCAAAAAATACGTTTGGCGGATCTGGATGTTCTACTTCAGCCAATAAAATTGACTGGCTTGGCGGCATTAGCAAAAGCGCTTTAAAAGCATCATTGAATTTCTCGCTTTTGAGTGAGGCAAGCAACGCTTCAGATAATTGCATCTCCAATGATGCATTTTGTCTGTCTAAATATGCCTCAGAAATAACTTTATTATATAATATTTGCGCGGCATCCCATATTACAAACGGATCTGTATCAAAGGATATAAGATGTAAATATTCTTCAATCGAAAGGTCATCATGAAGTTTGACAGGGGCAGAAAACCCCCTCAAGAGAGAGGGCGTTGCATCATACAAATCTTGTGATTTTGTTTGATCTGATGTTTGGATTTTAAGCCGTGTTTCTTCACTATTAAGAACAACCATAGGCGCCACACCCATCTGTTGTCCGTTCACAACAAGTGATAGGGGCTCTCCTGATTTACCGATCATCGAAAAGCGAAATGGTATCGGCAGCATTTTATCATTGGAAGAGGCATTTTCAGGTTTTTTCTGAACCAGTGAGATTTCTAAATCAGACCCCTTTTTCTCTCTATTAACATAAATATGAGGCGTTCCAGATTGCTGATACCAACGCGAAAATTCGGATAGATTATATTTATTAGCATCTTCCATTGCTGATAGAAAATCATCACACGTAACCGCATTTCCGTCATGCCTATCAAAATAAAGATCAATGCCCTTGCGGAAGCCATCTCTGCCAAAAAGACTTGCCAGCATTCGGATAACCTCAGATCCTTTTTCGTAAATTGTTGGCGTATAGAAATTATTAATTTCAGAGTAGCTATCAGGGCGTATCGGGTGCGCCATTGGGCTTGCATCTTCCGGAAACTGAACAGAGCGTAACAAACTAACATCTTCAATTCGTTTAACAGAGCTATCATGCAAATCTGCTGTAAAGCATTGGTCGCGATAAACGGTTAACCCCTCTTTCAAGGTTAATTGAAACCAATCACGACACGTCACTCTATTCCCAGTCCAGTTATGGAAATATTCATGTGCAATGATAGATTCAACACGCATTAAATCAGTATCACTAGCAGTTTTTTCATCTGCCAATACAAATTTACTATTAAAGATATTAAGTCCTTTATTTTCCATCGCGCCCATATTGAAATGGCTGACGGCAACGATTTGGAATAAATCAAGGTCATATTCTAGGCCATAAGATTTCTCATCCCACCTCATTGATTTTTTCAATGACTCCATTGCATGAGAGGTCAGATGGGAATTGCCGTGTTCAACATAGATATGCAAGTCAACAACCCTGCCAGATGCGGTGGTAAAGCTATCCTCCACCAGCTCTAAATCGCCAGCTACAAGCGCAAATAAGTAACTCGGTTTTGGGAATGGATCATGCCATTCTGCAAAATGTCTATCGCCTTCAAGCTTGCCAGAAGATATTAAATTACCATTACTTAACAGATTTTTAATACTAGCATCTGCTTCAATCCTAGTGGTAAATACGCTCATCATATCCGGTCTATCAGGATAATAGAAAATACGTCTAAATCCTTCAGGCTCACACTGAGTGCAAATCATATCACCTGATTTATACAACCCCTCTAATGCCTTATTTTCGTATGGATTACAGATTGTTACAACCTCAATATCATTCGATGAATTAGGTAAAAGAAGCGATATTGACTCGCCTTGTTTTTGAATATCTTCGATTTCTTGAGGGGTATCATTAATAAAAACCGCCTCTATTTCTAAGTCCTGTCCGTACAGAATAAGAGGCGGCAAAACGCTATCATCTGAAGCGGTAACATTCATTTTAACAGTCGTTCTGGCAAATTCAGAATATAACTGAACCGTAAGATGCGTTGAATTTACCTGCCATCCAGTTGGGGTATAGGCATCACGCTTAACCAGCATTTTATTCATTTTTTAGTTACTTTCGCGCGTATTAGTATAAGCAAGAACACAATGCTCATAGCAATAAGGCTTGCCAGGCTCTATCGGCTCGCTACAAAAAGAAAAATCAGTTGTTTTAGGATCTCCTGTTGGCCACACGCATTTAGAACGTGACCAGCTGATTTTGCGAAGGGCAAGACGCAGTGGTAATTCGGAGGTTATTTCTTCTGTTTTTTTAGGTTTCGCCTTAACAGATGTAGCAGATGATGAAATAGGAGATTGGCGTTTAGGCAAACCAAGCCTATGGGCTTTTCCAGCTACGGCATTGCGTGTTACATTCAATCTTTGGCCGATCTGAGAGATAGAAAGACCCTCATCCCATAACGTTTTAAGCGTTTCAAGACGATTGTCAGTCCAACCTGTTTCTTCTGTCATTTTATTTCTTCCTTTGTTGAACCTTTATTTAGTATGGTTTTCGACAATTTGCAAATTAACTGCAACACTATTTTTGACTGCTTAAGGCTTAAATGCCCCTATAAATTCAGCAATAAAAGAGATTTGGTAATCTAGCATATGTTTGCCATAATGAACCTTCATTCCAGCTTGATTAGCAGCATGAAGAAGCGCTGTTTCCTCTGGCTTCATAATAATATCGCATACGACACACTCAGAATTCAACGCCGTGATACTAAATGGAAGCGGATCATCAGGACGCAATCCAAGCGAGGTAGCATTAATCACATAATCATATTTTGCAGAGTCAATTTGAGATTGCACAATACTGGAAAGCGTGTCGGTTTGTGTTACCGATTTCACAATTTCAACAACCTCGTCAGCTTTATCATGACTTCTATTGGCTATATCCAAGCTAGCAATTGGCTCAGTAACTAATTCAGCTGCAATCGCGCGGGCAGCCCCCCCTGCTCCGACAATCAGAATTTTTTTATGCTTTAGATCATTTCCATTATTCTTTAATCCTGCAACAAATCCAACACCGTCAAAATTATCACCATATAACCGGCCGTCCTTATCATACCGAAACGCATTGACAGCACCTGTTGCCCTGCCGCCAGGCCCTAGCTCGTCACATAGCTTTGCAATTTCTACTTTGTGAGGAATTGTAACCACCCCGCCACGCAAATTTTCAATCCCGCGCATCGAATTCACACAAGCAGATAGATTAGACGGTGCGACGTCTATTGGTATCATAACATGGTCGATACCTAATTCTTCGAATTTCCGATTAAACAGGCTAGGAGCGCGAACTTGCCCAGATGGATGGGCAAAAATCACAAATATTTGAGTAGTACCTGATATCAACATATTATATTAGCCTGCACTTTGGGTGGTGATTAATCTAATTACGCGTCATCTTCGGGTTTAAAATCAAGCGAGGCAGAATTAATACAATATCTCAGTCCAGTAGGGTATGGTCCATCGGGAAAAACATGTCCTAGATGCGACTCGCATCTATCACAATGAACTTCTGTTCTCTGCATCATTAAGCTTCTATCCACTTTTTCCGCAACAAGACTAGAGTGAGGCTGAGTAAAACTAGGCCAACCACTTCCCGATTCAAACTTATCGCTACTGTGGAATAAAGGGGCGCCGCAACATACACATACATAATCACCCTCTTCGTGATGGTCCCAGTATTTACCTGTAAAGGCGCGCTCTGTTCCTTCTTGACGGGTAACATTATAGGTTTCAGGCGTTAATATTGAACGCCATTCCTTATCTGACTTTGTAATCTTTTCACTCATTTAATCGCCTAACTTTTTTCTATTTTTCCATATTTTTGAGAGTGTTACAGGCATATCAATATGCGCGACAGACAACGCATCACACATAGCAGACACAACCGCTGGCGGGGCACCAATTGTGCCAGCTTCACCAACACCTTTTACACCAAGGTAATTATTCTTGCATTTAGTATTATTTAGGTAATGAGATATCATGGTTAGGTGATCTGCGCGAGGCAACGTATAATCCATAAGTGAGCCGGACAAGCATTGACCTGTTTTATCATACACTAAATTCTCATAAAGAGCTTGTCCGACCCCTTGGGCAATACCGCCATGTATCTGACCTGCAAGTGTATCAGGATTAATCACGCCGCCTAGATCATCTGTGACAGTGTATTTTTTTATCTGAGGGACAAGTGTTGCCTTATCAATTTCAACTTCAACAATGTGGCATCCATACGGAAAACTAGGGCCATCAGTTGTATAGACATGCTTGATGTCAAAGGGATGCGGCTTATCTTCTGCAAAAAGCGTTTGAGCTAGATGCTCAATAGCTATTGTTTTATTTGAGTGTGCATGTCTGAATATGCCCTCCTCAAACACAAGTTCGCTTGGATCACATTCCAGAACATCGCCAGCTAATGGCTTGGCTCTTTCCAAAATCTGTTCCGCTGCTTGTGCAGTTGCAGACCCTTGAATGACGGTCATTCTAGCGCCGCCTGTATTTCCAGCTGGCGAGCGCCTAGAATCACCCTGGATAACTTTTATTTTTTCAGCATCATATCCCAGCCTATCTGAGAAAATTTGTGTTAGGGTTGTCTGGTGGCCTTGGCCATTTTCCATTTGAGCTGCGTTGATAATAACGCCCCCCTCCTCATCAAAACTTATATCAACGCCGCCATCCTTGCCATTACCGCACGATTCAAGATATAGCGAGATACCAAGCCCTCTCAGGAAACCATTCTCGAGGCTATTTTTTTGTCTCTCCTTAAAACCAGAAACATCCGCATTTTTTAGAGTTGCATTGAACAAAGCGGGCATATCACCTGAATCAATTGTACCACTGCACACTGTCTTATACGGTATTTGCTCAGGCTGAATTAAATTCGCCTTACGAACTTCAATACGGTCAAGCTTCAGATCAAACGCTATCTTATCCATCAAGCGCTCCATCATATAATTAGCCTCTGGACGCCCCGCCCCCCTGTATGCGTCAATAGCTGGGGTGTTTGTTACAACTCCTGTCACCTCGAAACTAACAAATGCAATGTCATATAGGGTTGTAAGCGTGCGACAGGTTGATTTTGTAGGCACATATATTCCAAAATTGGACAGCCAGCTTCCTAGATTTGCTTGGTTTTTAAACTGCAGGGCTTTTATTTTCCCTGTATTAGAAACCAACGCTTTAGCAGAGCTGTGTATATCACGGCCTTGCAGGTCACTTACAAACCCCTCTGATCTGTCTTGTTGCCATCTCACGGTACTACGCAATTTCTGAGCTGCCCAGCTTACACATAGCTGTTCTGGATGAAGAAATATCTTATACCCAAAGCCGCCACCAACATTCCCAGAGCGCAAATGCACTTTTTCTCGCGGCAGATTCAATGCCTTAGAAATTTGCCTTGATAGACTAACAGTTCCCTGTGTTCCGCACCAAATAAGCAATTCATCATCATCTTTTGTATCTGGATGTGGCATTGCTATTATCTGCCTCATCTCCATTGCATTTGGTGCTATTCTGTTATTAATAACAGATAATTCGACGATTGAATCATCTGGCATACATGCTGTTTCAAATTGCTGCATAGTCTCATCATGATTGCCTGCTTGCCAATGGAACACCTGATTGCCAGGATATTGAGTATAAAGCTGTGGCGCATTTGGCGCGAGAGCAGATTTAGTATCAACAACCGCAGGCATCGCATCATAGTCAATCTCTATCAGCTCTGCTGCATCAAGCGCTTGCTCTTTGGTTTCTGCTACTACCATTGCAACAATATCACCTGCACATCGCACAACCCCGCGCGCCATAGGCGGTCTTGCAGATGGAGATATTTCACTCCCATCAGAATTTGTTACTAAATCCAAACATTCAATTTCACCGATATTCTCATCATCTAATTCTTTTTGTGTTGCTATTAGTTTAACACCTGAACGCTTTGATGCTTCTTCGAAATTAATATGCTTTACCTTTGCATGGGCATGGGCTGAGCGAACAAAATGTATCGACATCCCCTCCCCTACATTTACATCATCTGTAAAATTGCCAGTGCCTGTGATAAGCACTTTATCTTCAACTCTTTTTACTGCCTGTCCGATGCCGAATTTCAATTTTTTCTCTCCAGAGTAAATGCGATATATCGATTTTAAATCATTTTTCTATATGGATTTTGATTATGATTATTTCAAGGAAAAGTCACGCCAACCTGCATGAATTCTAAAAATTGTCGAAATCCAGCATAAACAGCCAAACGATAATGCAACGATAGAAAACAAAGATGGAAAACACAATATTATGATGATGAATATAAGTGTCTCAGTTCCTTCGATAAGTCCGCCAAGATAATAAAAACTTTTTTGAGTTAATAAACCCTTCTTTTTCTCAGATAATTGTGCGTGCATAATACCATAAGCCAGAAAGCTGGTTCCAGTGCCAACAAAACTAAAAATAACAAAACACGCACCAAAACTATTGCCCCTATCATAAACCGCAAAGGCAAATGGGATTGCGCTGTAAATTATGAAATCAAAAACAATATCTAAAAAACCACCTCTATAAGTTGGCTTATTAGCTCTTGCGATTGCACCGTCTAAACCATCCATAATTCTATTTATAATAAAGAAAACAAGCGCCAGAGAAAAATATCCAAACCCTATCAGGCAAGCCGCAATAAGACCAAAAACAAACCCTATAATGCTCGCAACATCCGCAGAAACGCCAGCTTTAATAGCAATCGAAGCAAGAGAGGATAACACCGGCTGTGTAAGCGGTTGTAGTTTCTTATCAAGCATTTAAATGCAACCTATGTTTTTATTAGAGTTGCCTTGCAAGAACTGTTTTTCCGGCGATACAAAATTCTCCTAAATTTACCATAATCTCATAATTACTTGGCACAATAATATCCAAATCACCATGCAAGAGTGAAATAGCAATCGGAATGCCAGCTTCAATCACTCTTCCCTCAGATATTGGGCTTGCAAGATATCGCGCAAACGGCCTTCCCCAAATAATAAGTGATATAGTGTTCTGCGTATTAGCGACATCTGTAATATCATCTTGTATTACGGAGATTTCACGTCTTGCATTCAAGTTAGAGGCATTTAGAATATCTGCAGGTAAAAACAATCCATCTATGAACATATTAACATCAATTTTGCCATGGCACGGCATTAGGATAAGTTTGTTAGAATGAATTTGTTGCGCAATACGAATGATTTTTTTCCCTGACAATGTCTCTATAGAAGTGACAAGACCATCCATTGGAACAAAAATATCTGTACGCTCAGCACCTGATAATGCAGATATCTCTGGCGGTTTGGTTACATATACAATCCATAATAATATCAAAAGACCAAGCATGCCAAAAGGAAGCCACAAAAACCCAAGCACACTTACCACAAGACCAGTAATTATTCGCACCGGCATTGCAGGGGATTGGGGATCAAGTGACACCTTGAAATAATCGCTAATTTTACTCATTTCAATCTGACCTATCAACAGCTACGCAACAAAGCACCCTTATTAAATCTGGAGAGAAAATTTGGAGCATTAATCTGGAATTGCAAATATTTGATTGGGAAATATTAGATTGGGATCATTTATGCGCTCATTGTTACGTTTGAATATATCAACATAGCGAACCCCTTGACCATAGGCTCTATACGCTATTCGCCATAACGCATCCCCTTTATG
This sequence comes from Alphaproteobacteria bacterium, assembly GCA_016779005.1. Classification (GTDB taxonomy): domain Bacteria; phylum Pseudomonadota; class Alphaproteobacteria; order Puniceispirillales; family Puniceispirillaceae; genus UBA5951. The sequence goes on along the minus strand of JADHOL010000009.1, from coordinate 9,816 downwards.
AATAACCATCATTTCACTTCCATCTTCTCCAATTGCAAGCGCTTCTAAACTAACATTAATAGATGATTTCTTTATAATATTTCCATTTTTATCAATTAATTCAGCTAGTAAAGGATAGTTTATATTTGGTTGCATTAACGCTTCTGCGACCATACTCCACCGATAGGCTTTATTGTCTGTGGGCGCACTATACAATTCAATTGAAGCGATAAATTGATCATCAAAATAAGCTCGCATTGAATACCCACCACTCGCGAATCCAGATAATCTTAACGTTGATTTATTCTCCCATGATAGGCTTCTGATTTGAATAAATTCTGGTTCTGCATCGATGTTTGAGATTTGATCCGCAGTATCAAGAACAGATGCCACCGAGCGTAACCGCTCTTCATCTGATCCATCATTAGATACAATTCCTGTATCCCCTGATTTAATTGTTGCTTGGTTTTCTGTAAACTGATTAGGAGTCTGAACAATTACAGGGATTGATGTGTCTGATTTTGGCACAAACACCACAAGTGGCTTGTCTTGCTTATTCTCTTCTATATCAATCACTACGGCTAAATCTGCTATCTCTGCATCTTGTGATTGCTGGGTAGCGGGTGTGGAATTAGGGGTAAGCGGCAGTTCCTCATTTTCATCCAACTTTGGATTATCCAACTTTGGATTATCCAACTTGGGCGGGTTCTGGCTCACTGGTTCTTTTACAACCGTAAGCGAGAGTTTGTTAGTTTCTTGCTTATCGGTCTCATCAGCATTTGGTTTAATAGCAAGCTGAATAAAGTGAGAGCCAGCCTCAAACATGGTTTCAGGAATGGCAACCCAATCCCCTTTTTCATTAATGATTGCTTCTGCAATAACGCTATCCCCGTTAAATAAAAGCACTGTTTGCCCTGCTGGCCCTACACCGCCAAACACGCTGGTGCCGTCTGGGCTTACTTGAGCCATTGTCACCTGTAACTTTGCTTGCGCTTCTTGCTGGGTAGTTGCTGTTAAGGCGTCTTCTGATTTGTTTGTGTCGCTATCTACACCTAAATCCCCTGCGGTATCTGGCATAGAGGTTTCTGAGGTTATCTCTTCACTATTTAACTTAGTTGAAATCTCATCATTTTTTTCAGTCTGGTCACTCGGAATCGCAAAAAACGTTCCGACTAATAAAACGCTAACCAAACCAAGAAACCATATAAAAGAATTTTTCATTAATTAGCTCCTAGCTAACAAACATAAATTGATGATAAGATACAAATAGCGTTTGGGCAAAATTTTTTATTGATGATGATACATGAAAACAATATGTGCATTTGCGGGTGCTGCCAAGGGCAGATCCCCCCAATTTTCAAGTGAAGCTTATCGATTAGGACAAATGATAGGCGCCAGAGGTCATAAAATAATTTATGGCGGCGGCAGAACAGGCCTTATGGGAGCGTTCGCCGATGGTGCTTTATCGGCTGGTGCGGATGTAACTGGTATCATTCCAGAGTTTCTAGATAATCATGAAGTTGGGCATAAGGGTATTGGCGAGTTGATCATCACAAATACCATGCATGAGCGAAAATCTTCTATGTATAAGGATGCAACTGACTTTGTTGTTCTGCCTGGCGGGCTTGGCTCCCTTGATGAAACGATGGAAGTCTTAACATGGTGCCAGCTAAAGCTTCTAAATGCAAAAGTACATATATTTGACCTTGATGGGTATTGGCAGCCTTTACATGAAATGCTCTCTCATATTGTTGAACAAGGTTTCATGCATAGCACTAACTTAGATTATGTTTTTTGGGCAAAAACTGCCGATGAGTTGATAGACAAACTCGAAGACACTCACTAGGCAAAATAAATTCATAAATAACGTTCTGATGTAACGTCTAATTATTGAAATTCTTATATAATTTGTCTATCCTCTCCCCAATTTCAATTATGCTTTTTTATAAATTCTAAATTTCACTCACGCCTATTCGAAATTTACAATGAATATATAAAATGCGACGAATTTTTGGGGGTCAATCATGACAAAAATTAAAGTCTTAAATCCGATAGTGGAAATGGATGGGGACGAGATGACTCGTATCATCTGGCAAAAAATTAAAGATAAACTTATTCATCCATATTTGGATGTCGATTTAAAATATTATGACCTTGGCATTGAGGCAAGAGACAAGACCGACGACCAAATCACAATTGACGCGGCTGATGCAGTCAAAAAATATAGAGTGGGCGTCAAATGCGCTACTATAACACCTGATGAGCAGCGTGTAGAAGAATTTGATCTCAAACGTATGTATAAATCCCCAAATGGTACAATCAGAAATATCCTTGGCGGAACTGTTTTCAGACAACCTATTATTGCTAAAAATGTACCAAGGCTCGTACCTGGTTGGACACAGCCAATTGTCATTGGAAGACATGCATTTGGCGACCAATATCGTGCAACAGACATGGTAATTAAAGGGCCTGGTAAACTTACAATGACGTTTCAACCAGCAGATGGAAGTGACGCAATAAGTCATGAAGTTTATGATTTTCCAGATGGCGGTGTTGCCATGGCCATGTATAATCTAGATGAATCTATAAGAGGATTTGCACGAGCATGTATGAATTATGGCCTTGACCTTGGTTGGCCTGTTTATATGTCTACCAAAAATACTATAATGAAAGCTTATGATGGTCGCTTTAAGGATCTCTTTGAAGAAGTATTTCAGAGCGAATTTAAAGATAAGTTCGAAAAAGCAGGCCTTACCTATGAGCATAGATTAATCGATGATATGGTTGCATGCGCTATGAAATGGAGCGGCGGTTATGTGTGGGCTTGCAAAAATTACGATGGTGACGTGCAATCTGATACTGTTGCACAAGGGTATGGATCCCTTGGTTTAATGACTTCTGTATTAATGACCCCAGATGGACAAACAATCGAGGCTGAAGCAGCACATGGAACAGTCACGCGTCACTATCGTCAACACCAAAAAGGCGAGAAAACATCAACAAACCCGATTGCATCTATTTTCGCTTGGACAAGAGGGCTTAGTTATCGCGGAAAATTTGATGATACACCAGAGGTCGTAAAATTTGCTGAAACACTTGAAAATGTTTGTATCAAAACGATTGAAAGTGGAAAAATGACCAAAGACCTTGCCATCTTGATAAGTGCCAGTCAGCCTTTCCAAACAACGGATGAGTTTCTGGATACGCTGGATGTTAATCTTCAAAAAGCAATGTCTTAATCTAATGCCTTAATCTGGCGCAACATTTAGCGCAACAGATTGAATATTAAAAAACGAAGTATATACTACTTCGTTTTTTTTGTGCCTATTGTGCCAATGCCTGTCTTACAGATTCAAGTGCCGCATTGGCATTTTCAGGCTTATTTCCGCCAGCCTGCGCCATATCAAATCGCCCGCCTCCGCCCGTACCACCAATGGCGTCTGCAGCAATACGAACAAGCCCAACGGCATCATGCTCTCCCTCACAATCAGGGGTTAGCGCGACTACAATCGATATTTTATCATTTTGAATTGCAGCAAGGCATATCACTGTTTTAGTCGCATTTAAGCGCAATTGATCTGCGAGCGGTTTTAACTCTTTTGCAGGGGTGTCCTCCACTATTCTGCCAATAAAGGTAGTGTTACCAATTTTCTCAGAGTCTCTATTTTCAGCAGAAAAACCACCTGTTGCTATTTTTTGCCTTAGTTGCGTAATTTCAGCTTCAAGCTTTTTCTTTTCAATTAATAAATTTGCTACCCTGTCAGGAACAAGCTCAATTTTAGATTTTAGCAAGGTTGCTGTTTTATCTAAAATCGTCTCACGCTCCGAAAACCAGCGACGGGCGGCATTCTGGCTTACCGCTTCGATTCTTCTGACCCCTCCTGCAACAGCAGATTCAGATATTATTTTAAACGAGCCGATATCGCCAGTTCTGTTCACGTGGGTTCCCCCACAAAGTTCAACTGACCAAGCAGATTTATTGTGCGACACATCTTCTCCGCCCATTGTAACGACTCTAACTTCATCGCCATATTTTTCACCAAAGAGTGCCATTGCGCCCTCAGCTATAGCCATTTCCGGCGTCATGATGCGTGTATCTACCGGAGAATTCATTTGAATATGATGGTTCACAATATCTTCAATCACATCCAGCTTGTCAGATTTAACAGCTTCATTATGTGAGAAATCAAATCTCAGACGGTCGGGGGCAACAAGAGAGCCTTTTTGTGCAACATGATCTCCTAATGTTAATCGCAGTGCCTCATGCAATAAATGGGTGGCGCTATGATTCGCACGCAAACTATCCCGTCTGCTAATGTCTATATCCATTTGAATTGGCTGACCTGGCGATAATGACCCCTTGGTGATTTTACAATGATGCAAAAATAGCGATGCTGTTTTTGTTGTATTATGAACGCTTGCCGCGCCATCCTGCCAAGAAAAACTACCCACATCGCCAACCTGCCCGCCAGACTCTGCATAAAAGGGTGTTTGGTTAGTTATAATAATCACATCATCATTCTGGGAGGCTCTGTTAATCTGTGTATTATCCGATAATATGTTAGTAACAACGCCTTGTGATGATACCTGATTATATCCCAAAAATTCTGTACCGCCATTCTTGTCTGCGAGTTCCAGAAATATCTTACCCTCTATTTTACCACCAGATCCAATCCATGCCGCACGGGCAGCGTTTTTTTGCGCCAGCATAGCCTTATCAAATCCATCAACATCAACCTGCCAGTCATACCCCCTTAAATAATCCTGAGTAAGGTCAAGCGGAAATCCATAGGTATCATATAATTTAAATGCGGTTGAGCCTGCCAATATCTTTTTACCAGAGCTGGCATACAATTCTTCTTGCAAAATTTTAAGCCCGCGCGACAACGTATCCTTAAAACGGGTTTCTTCTAACTCAATAGTCTGAGATATCAGAGCCTCTGCACGATAAAGTTCTGGATAATGCCCCCCCATCTCTTGCACAAGGGATGGCACAAGCTTATGCATAACCGGCTCTTCACATCCAAGCTGGTGTAAATGCCTCATGGCACGACGCATAATCCTGCGCAATACATACCCGCGCCCCTCATTAGAAGGCAACACGCCATCTGCAATTAAAAACCCAACAGAGCGAAGATGATCAGCAACCACACGGTGAGAGACAGACTGCTGCCCATCCACCTCTGTCTTTGATATTTGAGCTGATGCCTCTACCAATGCCCGCATAAGATCAATGTCATAATTATCGTGCTTGCCCTGCAATACAGCCGCAATCCGCTCAAGCCCCATCCCCGTATCGATAGACGGCTTTGGCAAATTAATTCGCCCAGCCTTAGTCTGCTCATATTGCATAAATACAAGGTTCCAAATTTCAATAAACCTATCACCATCCTCATCAGCAGAACCAGGCGGTCCGCCAGGGATATGTTCCCCATGGTCATAAAAAATCTCCGAACAGGGACCACATGGCCCAAGATCCCCCATCGACCAGAAATTATCAGAAGTGCTAATTCGAATTATCCTATCATCTGATAACCCTGCAATTTTTTTCCATAGCGATAATGCTTCCTCATCCTCATGATACACAGTAACTAACATTTTATTAGGATTAAGAGCATATTCCTTAGTTATCAAATTCCACGCAAACTCAATGGCCTGATCCTTGAAATAATCCCCAAATGAGAAGTTCCCCAGCATTTCAAAAAAAGTGTGATGCCGGGCTGTATAACCAACATTCTCAAGATCATTATGCTTGCCGCCAGCTCTTACACATTTTTGAGATGTAACCGCCCGCTGATAGTCACGGTGCTCCATACCAGTAAAAACATTTTTAAACTGAACCATACCTGCATTTGTAAACATTAATGTAGGGTCATTTTCAGGAACAAGAGGACTTGAGCTTACTTCCTCGTGACCATTCTGAGAAAAGTATGATAAAAATTTAGACCTAATATCATTTACATTCGACATGGAAATATCTGGCTCTCAATTCTAACTGTTTTTACCTAATGCATATGTATAAGAGGACAAATGCTACCAGTTTTTGTACGGTAAATATAATGATTTTGTCTAGAGTATTATCTACAACAAAATTCTGAGAATTGAAAAACAAATAAAAAAGTAAAAAATTACTTAAAGGACCCCAAAATCACCTAGCTAAAGATAATTTTGGGAATCTCATGATTAAGAAATAACGTATTATTAGAACCAACCAAAAGCTGTATTATTCATTGACCTCGGGGTCTTCAGCTATTGTCTCATCCAGCATTTGGCTTTGCACCAAACCAGCATTTTCACGTATAGCATGTTCAAGCTTATCAGAAACAGATGGGTTTTCATGCATAAAGGTCTTTGCGTTTTCGCGTCCCTGACCAATACGCTGCGAGTCATATGAATACCATGAGCCTGATTTTTCAACCAACCCAGCAGCAACACCCAAATCAATTAGCTCGCCTGTTTTTGATATTCCCTCTCCATACATAATATCAAACTCAACCTGCCTGAACGGAGCAGCAACCTTGTTTTTTACTACCTTTACTCGTGTCTGGTTTCCCACAAGCTCATCCTTGTCTTTTATAGACCCAATTCTTCTGATATCTAATCTGACAGAGGCGTAGAATTTTAACGCATTTCCGCCTGTTGTGGTTTCTGGGCTTCCAAACATCACACCAATTTTTAATCTTATTTGGTTGATAAATATTACCAAACAATTTGACTTTGCAATAGAAGCTGTCAACTTTCGCAATGCTTGGCTCATAAGTCTTGCCTGAAGGCCAACATGAGTATCGCCCATCTCGCCTTCGAGTTCTGCTCTTGGAACTAATGCTGCAACCGAATCAACAACAAGCACATCTATAGCGCCAGAGCGAACCAATGTGTCCGCAATTTCCAATGCCTGCTCGCCAGCATCTGGCTGTGAAATCAGTAAACTATCTAAATCTACCCCAAGTTTTTTAGCATAGACTGGATCTAAGGCGTGCTCTGCATCAACAAAGGCGCAATTACCACCTTCTTTTTGTGATTGTGCAACTGCATGCAAAGCTAATGTTGTTTTACCAGATGATTCTGGCCCGTAGATTTCAACAATTCTTCCTTTTGGAAACCCGCCAATACCAAGTGCAATGTCAAGGCCAAGTGAACCCGTTGATATTGCTTGAACATCTACAACTGAGTCATTCTGACCAAGGCGCATAACAGAGCCTTTTCCAAAAGCTTTTTCAATTTGACCAATTGCAGCCTCTAATGCTTTTGATTTATCGTCGCCTGCCATTTTCATTTCCACTACATTATTATTCAAATTTGCCTCCATCATGCATAGCCAAACTTCATTGTCCAGAAATGAATTATTGGACTGAAAAATCACACGGGTGTAATGATCGTTAGGGCTTTTTGTTTATGTTTTGTTCTTTCATGATGTACCTGTTTTGTTCTAATTGCAAGTGATTTTAGAATAATTTATCTAGTGAATATTCAAAATGAGTTAGCGAGCGTTGATTAACACTCTGAATAAAATGCCCATTACCGTTTTAAAATAGGGAAACTTAACGAAATGTGAGCCCCATTTACCTCTTCTTCTATAAGAATAAAGGCATTCCATCTATTTAAAATATGCTGAATTGAGGTTAATCCATATCCTCTTGTCTCGGACTTGCTTGAAGAAACACCACTAAGCAGGGGATTCCGTCCATTTAATACAGAAAAGCCAGGACCGTTATCCTGCACATGAAGCTGAAGCAAGTATCCGCTATAATGTGGATTTTCATTTACATTAACATCGAACTTTTTTTGATTACCATTTGTTATTGTCAAAAAAATCGAAACTAAATTCGAATCGGCGTCCTGTTGTGTTTCTGGATCCTGTCGGGTTTTAGGCACTTCCTTCATAGTTTGAAATGCATCCATAGAATTTCTTATTAATTGAAGTAGAATCAATGGTATTTCATCTTCTTCGATGAGGATTTAAGCCTCTGACAAGCATGCTGACATCTGTTTTTTTAACGGACGAAAATGAATTCTAAATTTATTCTGAGCCAAACAATGCAAGAGCTCTTTTTTTGAGGTAATAAGCTCAAGAAACTGATTTATTTCCACTTTTTTCGGCTTACTAACATTAACGCTATTAATATTGATTTTTCGGCCAAGCACAGCTGTTTGATCTGCAAGTTCGATCACTTTTTGTAGCTTTTCAGATAAAATCGGGGGCTGTTGATAATCTTGCTTGATTTGATCACACTGTATCATAAGAACCATAAGATAATTATTCACATCATGAATAATCCTCTGAGCATGCAATTTCTCTGATGAAGTCAAATCCTGTTACTCCATTTCTTTAATCGTAGCGTGGCGCTCACCTAAGGTTTGTTTCTCATTATAATTTAGAGTCATTTGTAGTGCTAAATTTCTGTATGTTTAGCAAAACCTAAATGGCAACACAGACTTGTAGAAATACAATAATAAAAGGTTAAGCAAATTAAAACGTCATATTAATAATTTAATAATCCCGTTAACCTTTTATTCAAATATGTAAAAAAACTAAATTTACGACCGCAAAATAATAACAAATTTTAATCTGTGACGAACGTCAAGAGGGGCGCCAAAAGGCGCACCAGACCGAACGCCAGAAATTAATCGTCTCTGTGGACGCGCTCCATTCTCTCATGCATCTCTTGTGCGTGCAAACTCAATGCCGCAATGGGCCGCGCTTCTAAACGCGAGAGACTAATAGGCTCCCCTGTCTCGTCACAATAGCCATAGCTTCCATCTTCGATACGTCTCAATGCTGCTTCAATTTTTTGCAATAGCTTTCGCTCTCTATCTCTGGTGCGAAGATCTAGAGCAGCATTACTTTCAATTTGAGCACGATCCATTTGGTCAGGGCGATGAAGGCTTTCTGCTGATAAATTAGCAATTGTTTGATTGGCCTCATCCAATAGCTCAGAACGCCAGCGCAATAATTTCTGACGAAAATATTCAACCTGATTTGGATTCATAAACTCTTCTTTTTCAGAAGGTTTGTAGTTAACTGGCAATTGTACTTCTGGTTTATTTTCGTTATTTGCCTTCGAAACACTGGTATTACGCTTCTTCGTTAGTGTCGATACTTCCATCATCATTTCCCCCAATTAACAATAGTTTCGCGATAATAAAATGGTAATGGAGTGTCGGATATCGCTCTTATATTAAAAAATCAAGTTTATAATGGGTCAGCCCATGCTTTTTCTCTCATATTGGAAAAGTTAACAAATCGTAAATCACGAATTTGTGATTTGATCCTTTGAAAAGGGACCAAATATATAAGCAAGTAAGCTAATCTTAAAGAGTGTTAATTTTGTTCATCACTATATTCACGGGAAATAACTAAAATGGGGACACCCAAACAAGGAGATACCCCAAAAGAAGCATTCAAGCTTAAGGTCAGACTTCAAAATAATACTATTGGTTGATAAGAAAGCCGTATTGAAGGGAAAAAGTATGAATATTTTAATTGTCGAAGATGATTCAATCATTACTGATGCTCTTACTTTAATATTGAAGGGAGGCGGATATAATAGTTTTCAGGCTAGCGATATAAATTCTGCGCTAAATGAAATAAAATATAGTACCGTTGATGGCGTAATATTAGATCTAAATCTTCCAGACGGTGATGGAACACGGCTGGTCCGCCTTATTAGAAAAATCTATATTCCTGTCCCAATTTTGGTTGTCTCGGGCAATAGCTCTGTTGACCAGCGTATAAATGCATTAGGCGCTGGTGCGGATGGATATTTAACAAAGCCTTTTAATAAACATGAATTATTAGCACATTTAGGCGCTATCATGAGACGCACTCACGGGCAC
>JADHOL010000030.1 GCA_016779005.1 Alphaproteobacteria bacterium | reverse complement strand
TTTAACGCTGTTCCAGATACACAAATGAAAGCAGCAAGAAGTCTAGGTATGAATTTTTGGCAAACCTATACCCGCATTTTGGTGCCACAAGTACTCAGAATAGTGTATTATCCCATGACTAACCAGTTTGTTTGGGCCGTGCTTATGTCATCGCTTGGTATGTTAGTTGGCTTTCGCGAATTATCGGGAGAAACCCAATTTTTTGCCAGCAAGACCTATAGAATTTTTGAATATTTTGCAGCAGCAGCCATCATCTATTATTTTATGGTCAAGCTGATTTTATTCATATCAAGACTTCTGGCCACCCGATTATTTCGGTATTAATAAGAGGTCTTTGATGGAAAGCCAAATTAGTTTCTTCAGTAGTTTTGCCCTAAATGATGTATTTTTTATGGCTGAAGCTGCATGGCGGACGCTCTTAATATCCATAATTTCAATTTCTATTGGAACATTGCTTGGTAGTCTTTTTGGATGGATGCTGTATGAGGGGCGTTTTCTTGCCATCATAGTGGTTGCACCTATTTTAGACGTATTCCGTTCAGTACCACTTATAATCCAACTTGTTCTTTTTTACAATTTTGCTCCCATTATCGGGTTCAACCTAGATGCATTTCAGTCTGGCCTTGTGATATTAACTTTGTATACTGCTGCTCTTGTAGCAAATGTGGTAAGGGGAGGCATTGCATCTGTTGGTATGCCAATGAGAAGAGCATCACGCTCTCTTGGCATGAATTATTGGCAGGATTTATTCTATGTTGTATTTCCCATAGGTGTCCGCGCTATTTTTCCATCATGGGTAGGGGTCGCATTAGGCGTTTTAAAGGATAGCGCTTTAGTGTCTGTTTTAGGATATGTTGAGCTTCTTCGTGCCAGTCAGATTTTAATGACTAGGACTCAGGAGCCATTATTAATTATTGCGGTCGCTGGCGCTTTTTATTTTGCGCTTTCTTATCCAATTTCACGATTTTCTGCAAAATTTGAGAGGAAATGGTCTCAATGATTCAAATTGAAGGTCTACAAAAATATTTTGGTCAATTGCATGTGTTAAGAGGGATTGATCTACAAGTTCAAAAAGGTGAGGTTTTATCCGTGATAGGCGCTTCAGGTTCAGGTAAATCGACCTTGCTTTATTGTATTAATGGATTAGAGCGAATTCAAAATGGAACCATTAGTGTTGATGGCGTGCAGGTTCATGATAAGGGAACTGACCTAAATAAGCTGCGCCAATCTATGGGAATGGTATTTCAGCAATGGAATAGTTTTCCCCATTTAACGGCAATTGAAAACGTTGCATTGGCTCCCAGAATTGTAAAAAAGAAAACTAAAGCTGAGGCATTGGAAATAGCTAAAAAGCAATTAGTTCATGTTGGCTTGGAAGATAAGCTGGATGTTTACCCAAGCGCACTGTCAGGCGGGCAACAGCAAAGGCTTGCAATAGCAAGAGCGTTGGCGATGGATCCTAAATACATGTTATTCGATGAAGCTACATCAGCGTTAGATCCAGAATTGGTTGGCGAAGTTTTAGAGACAATGAGGTTACTTGCCGAAGAGGGTATGACAATGATTTGCGTTACGCATGAAATGGGTTTTGCGAGAGATGTTTCTGATAGAGTTGCTTATTTTCACGAGGGAATTATTGAGGAAATTGACACAGCGGAAGTGATTTTTGAAAATCCAAAATCAGAATTAACTAAAAAATTCTTATCTAAAGTCAGATAAACTCTGGGTATTTTTTATTTAAGCTTAAGTTACCTGCAATGTGTTGTAGTTTTTTTATGCATGGAAAAGAGTATTTTTAAAAAATAGTCTCTCTGCTAAGAGGTTTTTAGTGCATGTATATTTTATAAATGCAAAAATTTTTAGTTAAGGAACATTGTTTTTAGTACATCAACTCACCACCATTTACAAAAAAATTTGAACCTGTTGTAAACTTTGATGAGAGAATGGACTCAGTCATTTGAATAACATCTTCCCGCTTTCCTAATCTATTCATGGGAATTCCGGACAGAACTTTTTTCAATCCTTGTTGAGTGTTGAGATTATAACGTGATACAACCTCCTCCGTATCAACGGCACTTGGGGTAAGGCAGTTTACGGAAATTCGGGGAGCAAGTTCTCTCGCCATACACTTAGTAAGTGCCAATATTCCTCCCTTTGCGCTACAAAAATTCGCTCCGTTCAATCTGCCTTGTATGCCACATCCCGCACCCAATGTGATAATATGTCCCGATTCACCTGCGTATTGCCTTGAAAATTCCTGAGAGCTAATGAATGTTCCTTTTAAGTGAGTGTCAACAACTTTGTCCCATGACTCGTCGTCCATTTTCATAAATGACTTATCAATATTTATTCCAGCACAATTAATGATAACTTCTATTTGTCCAACTTTTTCGTTTGCTAAGGCAAACAAATTTTGCACCTGTTTTCTGTTTTTAACGTCAGCTGGTATAATCAGATGTTTGCCTTTAAATTTGTTAGTAGCAATTTTTTTTTCGGTAAGTTCTGCTGTTGTTGGAGTTCGAGTATTTATGACCACCGTTTCACCATTTCTTAAAAAGTGCTCCGCAAGAGCAAAGCCCAAACCGTTTGAAGAACCTGTGATTAGAATCTTACGCATAAATACGTCCCCTTTTTTAGCTTAATAACCAAGTAGATTTGGAATAAATAAAGTAATTTGTGGCACATAACTGATTGTTAAGAGAGTCATTAGTAGTACAAACATGAAAGGAAGCAATGGCCTAAAAACTGCTTCGATAGGTAATTTGCTCAAACCACATGCAACATATAAACAAACGCCAACAGGTGGAGTAAACAAGGACATCGAAACGTTTGCTGCTACAAAGATTCCAATATGAATTGGGTCCATGCCTAGTTCAATACCGGCTGGAACTAAAATAGGCATTAAGATTATAATCGCAGGCAGTGCATCCATAATCATACCAAGAAGGAAAAATAATATATTCACACAAATGACAAATACAATCCAGTTATCCGCAAAGGTAATAATGAATTGTGCTATTAAATGCGGTATTCGATCAAAAGCTAAAACAAAAGAAAAACAGCTTGCCATTGATAATACTAACATGACAATACCAGTTAATTTTGCGGCTTGCAGAAAAATAGCTGGTAATTCTTTCCAACCCATTTCTTTATAAACAAACATGGAGACGATAAAACCATAAACGACCGCTACAGCAGAGGCCTCTGTTGGCGTAAAAACACCCCCTAAAATTCCGCCAAGAATGATAATTGGCATAAAAATAGCTAAAATTCCCTCTTTAAATATTTTAAATTTTTCTCCCAGACTTGTTTTTTCTGTTACAGGTAAATCCAACTTTTTTGAAAAGTAAAAGCATAAACACATTAACGCTACTGCATTAAAAACACCCGGCAAGATTCCTGCCGCGAACAAACCACCGATTGATATACCAGAGACGATACCAATTATAATAAGATCTATAGATGGAGGTATAATTGAAGCAGTTGCTCCTGAAGCCGCCAAAAGAGCTGTTGCAAATGGTTTAGGATATTTTCTTTTCAACATTTCTGGCATTGTAGTAGAGCCTATCGCGGCTGTATCAGCGCTTGCTGAACCACACACACCAGAGAAGAACATTGTTGCCAAAATAACTACAAACCCAAGCCCACCCTTTACTCTCCCAACAAATATTAAGCAAAAATTAACAATTCTAGCAGCTATACCGCCACTACCCATTATCGTACCAGCCAAAATAAACATTGGTATTGCAAGGAGGGTAAAACTATTGATGCCAGTCAAAAACTTTTGGGGTGCGAGAACTAATAATTCTGGTGAGAGAGAATAGAGACCGACGATAGATGCCATACCGAGAGATACTGCTATCGGAATAGACATTAGTAGTGAAATGAATAGCACGGAAAAGACTGCAATAATCATTTTTCTGCAGACTTAATCATTTTTGGGATGATTTTTACGGCTGATATAAGAGAGAATATCGAAATTAATCCGCTTGCAACAACAATAGAACTATATGGGAGTTGCATTGAGATCTGAAGAGCTGGTGCGACATGACCGTTTACACTATGTACAAAGATTACCGAATAATAACATATTATTATAAAAAATATTGCAACGGTGACGTGGATACAAAAAGAAGTAAATTTTTGCTGCTTCTCGGGTAATTTGTTTACCAAAATAGTAAGTGCAAAATGTGACTTTGTTTTAAATGCATAGGCGGCGCTCAACATTGATAGCCAAATTAAGATGAACCTTGCGAGCTCTTCAGACCAGGAAAGTGGGGCTTCAAATATATAGCGCGCTATTACTTGTGAAAAAACTGTTAAGGTCATAGCAACTAGGAGGAAGACAAGTACAATCTCTAAGCAGTTCTTAAAAAGAAAAAAGTTAAGCTTTTTTAGTTGCTCAATCATGCGGGCTTATCTTTTCTTGCTTATATGTTTCTGTCTGCCTTGGTTACAAAAACTGTAACAGGCAGAAATTTTTCTGCCTGTTACTTTTCTAATTATTGTTTAGCCAAAGCCTCAATTGCTGCCATTCCACCAACGTTATCAGCATTTTTTAAGTATACAGATTCAACTTTTTTTCTAAAAGGACCAAGGTCAACGTCATAGAATTTTAATCCTTTTTCTTTTAGTTGCTTTAAAGCATCACCAGTCATACTTGCCATCGCTGCTCTTTCAACAGAGACTGAAGATTCAGCCGCATTGATGACTTTTTCTTTCAAATCAGCGGGCAAAGAATCTAAAAATTTATTGCTACAAATAAGACCGGCTCCTAAATACATGTGGCCAGTTAAGGAAACATGCTCAGTTACCTCATAAAAATTTTCTACAAGTAAATCAACGTGGTCCGTCTCTGCACCATCAATTACGCCTTGTTGGATGGATGTGTAAACTTCGCCAAAAGACATTGGTGTCGCCTGGGCACCAAGAGCATTGAATGTATCAATAAGAACAGGGCTTCCCATTACTCTTATTTTTAAACCCTTTAGGTCATCTGGTGATTTTACAGCTCTCTCATCATTCCAGACATTTCTTATACCTGAAAAATACCAACCCATAAACTCTGCGTTTAAAGCAGACTCAACCTTCTCAGCGAGTTCGGAACCAATTGGGCCATCAACTACCCTGTAAAAATGGTCAACGTCGTCAAATACAAAAGGTAAATTCAATAAATCAGCCTCTGGTACAAAAGGCGCTAAGCCGCCTCCGGCACTTTCAATTGCACACTGAAGAGTTCCTAGCTTGATCATTTGACTGGTTGATTCCTCGTCACCAAGCTGTTCACCAGGAAATATCTGTACTTCGATGGCACCATTTGAAGATTTCTCAAGTTCGGACTTAAATGCAAGGGCACCGTCTTGAAATGGATGTTGCTCAGGCCCGTTATGCGCTAATTTTATCGTGTAGTCAGCGGCATTTGCGTTTGAAAAAACGTACATGAGTGATATCAATAGTGATGAAAATAATTTTAGTAGTTTCATTTTTCTTCCTTTCTTAATTTATTGATTTATACTCTCCGTTAGAAAGTTACTGAAAGATATTTATAAAATTCACATCAACTCTCCCCCCAAAAAAAATTGTCTTATATCTAATATTATTATTGTTCCATGAATTCTGGTTCGTAGTTTATAAATTGTAAATTGCATGCATTATCGATAAAACACGCAGTTATGTCTAAAATAGTCAATTGTTTCTATCCCAAGTCACACTCATTTTCATCCAATCAGCAGTATTGTGAAAATCACTAACAACGCTGCCAGGAGGCACTAATTTGTCACATAATAAACGGGTTTCATCGGATAAAGACATCTCAATAACGGGCAAAATATCATTGAGCTGGTCTAAAGTTCGAGGGCCGATCAAAGGAGCCGTTATCCCCTCTTGGTCCCTAGTCCAAATGATTGAAAGTTGTGCTGGTGTAATTCCTAATTCTTTAGCAATAAGACTAAATTCTTTACCTACAGCTAAGCCCTTTTGAGTAACTCTATCTGCATAAAATCCCCCCCGAAGCTTTGCTCTAGAGTTTTCAGGAAAATTCTCAGTCGAATCATACCTACCCGCTAAAACACCCATTCCCATTGGTGCCCAAGTTATTAAACCTAATCCATGCTTTACAGCCAACGGGACAAGTTCATTTTCTATTCTTCTATCTAGCAAATTATAGGGAGGTTGTTCACAAACAAATCGAACCAGGTTTTTGAGTTCACTTACCATTAGTGCTTCCATGATAGTCCAAGGAGCATGGGTGCTGCAACCTACATACAAAACCTTCCCTTGTCGAACTAAATGATCTAATGCAGATAGTTGTTCCTCCCATGGAATATCAGGAGAAGGTCTGTGAATTTGATAAAGGTCTATGTAATCTGTTCCAAGTCGCTTAAGAGAATTTTCGCATGCACGAATAATATTTAATCTTGTGTGGCCATGGTCATTGGGCTCAAACAAAGCCGGGTCGTCTACTGAATATCCTGGTCTTCGTCTGCCATGGTCAACTTTAGTAGCAATAATAGTTTTATGTCTTCTCTTATTAGCCTTAAGTGCTCTGCCAATTATTTTCTCGCCTTCACCCTCAGCATAAACATCACCAGTATCGATAAGATTTATACCTGAATCAAGAGCTTTGTCCAAAATTAAT
Source organism: Alphaproteobacteria bacterium (assembly GCA_016779005.1). GTDB lineage: Bacteria > Pseudomonadota > Alphaproteobacteria > Puniceispirillales > Puniceispirillaceae > UBA5951. The sequence continues at coordinate 13,500 of JADHOL010000030.1, read as the reverse complement.
GCACACTCTTTTTCTGGCGTTGGATCAGCAAAATTGTCGGTTCCCAAGCAAAGACTGGAAACATTAATTCCAGTTCGTCCTAATGTTCTATATTCCAAAATTTACTATACTAATCATTTATCTGCCAACTTCATTTTTGCTACCTTAATAGTCTTAAATTAAACAACAAACACTTGTCAGCTACAACAGTAATTTTAAAAAAAGGGGTTGTTGTGGTGTTATTGCACAAAATTTAAACAGATTTAGTAAGCTTAAATAACTGTAATCATAAAAATTGATTGATTTGTATAATTACGAAATTTGAAGATTTTCAATTTTTTTTTATTGCTTTGTTCAATTACAATTGATTTTAAAATCCAAACCTAATTCGTTATTCATATTGGCAAGTAATGTTTTATGTAAGTGAATTTTTTTCAAAATTAGGGTTTGACCCCACAATCTTAAAGTAATGAGTGGGTCGTTACTGTTTATAATTTGTTTTCAGTAACAACATATTTGAAAAAGTTCTGTGTTATATGGCAGAACATCTTGCTTGATGGTACCGCTTTCGATACCCTCGACTTTTCATAACATAGTAATTTTACGGCAATGGTGTTAACCGATAAGCAGTTTCGAGAAGCTAAGCCAGGAGCTTCAGTCTACCGCTTGGGTGGGACTCAATTTGCTTGAAGTGTTTATAGCTTAGTGCATAAATAATATGTTACAGTATTGTTTTAATGGAAGGAATGTAAATGGTTAGTTCAGTTTTTTCAGGATGTATGCCAGCACTTATGACGCCATGTGATGTTAATCGTAATCCAGATTATGAAGCATTAGTGAAAAAAGCGTCTGAGCTAATTTCTATTGGAATGTCTGCAGTCATTTATTGCGGATCAATGGGGGATTGGCCACTACTTACAGATGAAGAAAGAATGATAGGTGTAGAACATTTAGTCCGCGCAAATATTCCTGTTATTGTTGGAACAGGAGCAGTAAACACTAAATCTGCTGTGTGTCATGCAGAACATGCAAAAAAAGTAGGTGCGCTTGGTATGATGGTCATTCCGCGCGTGCTCTCTAGAGGGTCCTCAGCTAGTGCCCAAAAAGCCCATTTTAAAGCTATACTGTCAGCTGCAGAAAATTTACCCTCTGTTATTTATAATAGTCCCTATTACGGATTCGCAACGAGAGCAGACCTATTTTTTGAGCTAAGAGAAGAACATCCAAACCTTGTCGGATTTAAGGAGTTTGGGGGCAATAAAGATTTAAGATATGCGGCTGAATTCATTACGTCGCGCGATGAAAATGTGACCTTAATGATTGGAGTGGATACGGGGGTATATCATGGGTTTGTAAATTGTGGTGCCTCGGGTGCAATCACAGGTATAGGGAATGCGCTTCCGAAAGAAGTATTGTTGCTTACTAAACTTTGTCAAGAGGCAGCTATTGGGAACGCTATATCACGCCGCCAAGCACAGGAACTAGATGCCGCATTAGCTGTTTTATCTAGTTTCGATGAAGGTCCAGACCTTGTTCTTTATTATAAATATTTATTGGTGTTAAACGGAGAGCCAGAATACGAGCTGCATTTCAATGAAACTGATTTTTTGTCTGCATCTCAAAAACATTACATAGAAAAGCAATATCAATTATTTAAAGCCTGGTATGATGATTGGACCAAGCATGAAGCGCTTTGAAATTGACTAAAGTAATAGATAGCCATACGGGTGGTGAGCCAACTAGAGTTATTATTGAGGGTGGGCCGGATTTAGGGTCTGGTCCAATTTCTGAACGAGCACGCTTGCTTGAAACAAAGCATAATGAATTTTGTCGCTCTGTATTATGCGAGCCAAGAGGTTATGATGCAATGGTGGGAGCATTAATTGTTGCACCGGTGGAAAAGAATTGTCTCACAGGGGTCATATTTTTCAATACTTCACAAAATCTGGGCATGTGTGGACATGCAACTGTAGGTCTTCTTGTCACGCTTTACTATTTGGGCAAAATATCAGTGGGCAATTATAAAATAGAAACTCCCGTCGGCATTATAAGCGCTCAATTACATGATCCCAATACTGTTTCAGTAATTAATGTAGAAAGCTATAGATTTAAAAAAGGTGTATCTATCCAGGTTGAACAATTTGGAGAAATAACAGGAGATATAGCTTGGGGTGGAAATTGGTTTTTTTTAGTAAATAACTCACCTATATCTTTGGAATTTGAGAACATTAACAGATTGTTAAATTTCACCTCTTCTATCAAAAGTGCACTAAAACAGCAGCATATAACTGCATCTGATGGTTCAGAGATAGACCATATTGAATTATTTGGTGAGCCAATCAATGAACAAGCACAAAGTAAGAATTTTGTCTTATGTTCAAGTGGGGATTATGATAGGTCACCTTGTGGAACTGGATGTTCAGCAAAACTTGCCTGTTTAGCAGAAGAAGGTTTGTTACCAGAAAATAAGGAGTGGATACAAGAAAGTATTATCGGGAGCCTTTATTCAACGCACTATAGTTGGTCAATGGGTGGAAACATTATACCAACCATAACTGGAAAAGCCTTTGTAACATCAGAAGCAACATTGCATTTCAATCCGCTTGACCCGTATAGTCATGGGATTAGTCTGTAATAAATAATGTTTGTATTGCATCTCTGTTTATCATTGGAGCAATAAATGAAGCCACATTTGGACTATGACATAGCTATTATTGGTGGTGGTGTTATTGGACTTTCAATTGCAATTGCTTTACAGCAGGCTGGCAAAACGGTTATTATTATCGATCAAGATGACGAGCAAATTAATGCATCTAGAAAAAATGCTGGTGCATTCGCTTTTGCTGATATAGTGCCTCTTGCAACACCACATATTATAAAGTCTGCTCCAAAATGGTTTTTCGACCCTGAGGGACCATTATATATACATCCAGCCTATCTTTTATCTATTTTCCCATGGATGGTACGTTTTTGGAGGGCAAGCTGGAAGGATGTATTCGTTCGTTCATTGGAAGCTCAAGCCTATTTAATGGCGCTGTCACGAGAAGCATTAGAGCGGCAGGTAAAAGACTTGAACGCAGAATTTTTATTATATCGAAAAGGTCAACTAAGGTTATATCAGCAAAAAAGAAATTTTGATAAGAGTTCTATTTTATGGGATGCGTGCTCAAGACATAATATCCAACATACATTGTTAAATTCTGCAGAACAAATTAATGAAATCCAACCTGGATTGAATCCAAAATATAGATATGCTGGGTTTACTCCAGATTGGATCAATGTTTCTGACCCTAAGATTTGGGTTCAATATATTAAGGATATATTCATTGACCGAGGTGGTAAATGGCTAGAAAAGTCTGCTGAAATGATCGCGCCAAATGAAAATGATGTATTGATCAAAGTGCAAGAAAGTATGGTCAACGCGACTTTTTGTATTATCGCAGCAGGAGCTTGGTCTAAGAAGTTAGCGTCTAGTATGGGTGATAAAATCCCTCTTGATACAGAACGTGGATACAATATTACACTGCAAAATACTGGATTTGACTTGAAAACGCATTTGACCTTTGCGGAACATGGTTTCGTTGTATCAATGATAAATCAGGCAATTAGGGTTGGCGGCGCAGTAGAATTCGCAGGACTGACGCGTCCACCTAATTTTAATAGAGCTGATACCTTGCTAAAAAAAGCAGAAAATTTTATTCCTGGTTTACTCAATGGCAATGGGTATAATAAGTGGATGGGCCTTAGACCATCTATCCCAGATAGTCTGCCAGTGATTGATTATTCATCTCTTTCCAAAAGAGTGCTGTATGCATTTGGTCATGGTCATCTCGGATTAACACAAGCTGCGGGAACAGCAGAATTAGTGAGAGATTTGATAATTGGTCAAAAGCCAGAAATTAATATGAGTGCTTTTTCAGCTAAAAGATTTTAGACTTATACAACAAAGTTATAAAAAAATATTTTGTTATATGTGTGGCAAGACCAAGATGAGGAGACATGTCAATGCGAAGTACAAAAACGATTCAGGTTATTTCCTGTCATGCTGAGGGCGAAGTTGGAGATGTCATAACTGGTGGGGTGGCTCCCCCACCTGGGAATACAATCTGGGAACAGCGAACTTTTATTGAGAAAGATGAAACTTTGCGTAATTTCGTATTAAATGAGCCAAGAGGTGGTGTCTTTAAGCATGTAAATCTTCTTGTTCCACCAAAACACCCAGACGCTGACGCAGCATTTATCATTATGGAGCCTGAGGATACTCCTCCTATGTCTGGCTCAAATTCGATTTGTGTTTCGACCGTACTCCTGGACGCTGGCATCATCCCAATGCAAGAGCCTATCACGAATATGACTCTGGAGGCTCCTGGTGGTCTAGTGGAGGTAATAGCACGTTGTAAAAATGGAAAAGCTGAAACAATTTCCGTTCAAAATTTGCCAAGTTTTGCGGATAAACTCAATGTCCCTCTTGAGGTAGAGGGTATTGGTACGATAATTGTTGATACAGCCTATGGCGGTGACAGTTTTGTGGTGGTTGAGGCTGACCCACTTGGTTTTAAACTTGTTGAAGACGAGGCCACTGATTTGGCAAAACTTGGAATGTTAATTACTAAGACGGCAAACGAACAAATTGGTTTTTCCCATCCTGGAGAGCAGAGTTGGAACCATATATCTTTTTGTGCATTTTGTGGTCCTCTATCTTCAACCCCAACAGGTCTTCAGGGAAAATCTGCCGTAGCGGTGCGCCCGGGGAAAATTGATCGTTCACCAACTGGTACAGCTGTTTCAGCAAGAATGGCGTTAATGCACGCAAAAGGACTTTTGCAAATTGGACAAACATTCGATGCTTTCTCAATTATAAATTCCAAATTTACAGGTCGAATTGTGAGGGAAGAAAATGTCTCCGGCAAACCTGCGATTATTCCGGAAATTACAGGGCGCGCTTGGATAACGGGTACTCATCAGCATTTTCTTGATCCTGAGGACCCTTGGCCCGAAGGATATAGATTGAAAGATACTTGGGGTTTCTAAAAATGAAACTACAACTTAACTTTTAATTAATTAATTAAATCTATGGATGTCCACAAAACTCATTTAAGCAATGCAGATTTTAAGAAAATACTTTTGTCTGAATTACAGGATATTACGGATATTTCTCTTAAAACTGTAAAAGATAGAGCCCCTGTAGAACTTGACCAACAAGCCACCGGAAGATTGAGTAGAATGGATGCAATGCAGCAACAATCCATGGATACAGCCAAGGAAGTTCGCAGAATAGAGAGAATAAAGCTTATAAAAGCTGCCTTGAAACGTCTAGAAGAGGGTGATTACGGGTATTGTTTGAATTGTGATGCGACTATAAGTAATGGAAGATTGAGGCTAGACCCTTCATTTTCACTATGTATCGACTGTGCCAAATGAATAATTTAATCTAGTATGTTGCAGGGAATTGTCTGATGAAAAAAAAGAGGCCGATTTTGCAATAATTGGTGGCGGTATTGTAGGGCTTTCCGTAGCTCATGGTCTCTTGAAACAAGGATGTTCTGTTATTTGCATAGATGGGTCTGATACTGATTTTCGAGCGTCTCGCGGAAATTTTGGCCTTGTATGGGTGCAAGGCAAGGGTATCAGGACACCTTTTTATGCAGCATGGACACAGAATGCTGCTCGTATATATCCAGATTTTGTCAGCGAGTTATCACAAGAAACAGGCGTCCAGATAAATTATAATCAGGCGGGGGGGTATGAATATTTCACAGATCCTCAAACTCTTAGCCAAAGAATGGATGAATATAAGCAGTTAAAAAAAGCACTAAATGGTGATTACCCTTATGAATTTTTATCTTCATCACAAATCCGTGCCGCTGAGCCAATGATTGGAGGGGAGACCATAGGCGCAAGCTTCTATCCTTATGATGGTCATCTCAATCCCTTGCAATTATTAAAAGCTTTAGCCTCTTATTGTCAAAAGAAGGGTTTGTCACATTATTTGGGTGAGGAATTTAAAACTGCTGACAAGAAAGAGGGGGTGTTTAGAATAGTGACAAAAAAGGGACTTACAATTTCAGCAAACAAAGTAGTAATAAGTGCTGGTCTTGGTGCCAAAAAAATAGGCCCATTATTTGGGTTTTTGGGGCTTGTCTCACCGCAAAGAGGTCAAATACTCGTCACTGAGAAAATATCTCCTATTCTCAATCGGCCATCAGTTACCATAAGACAGGTAGATGAGGGCGCAATTCAGATAGGTGATTCCCAAGAAAAGGCTGGGTTTAACGATAACGAAACCCAAGCTCAGATGTCGCGCATCGCCCAAAATGCAATTAAGATGATGCCTAAATTAGCACAATTAAGGCTGGTTCGTGCTTGGGGCTCTTTGAGAGTCATGTCCCCTGATGGGCTTCCCATATATCATCAATCGCACACTATGCCGGGGGCTTTCCTAATTACCTGCCATAGTGGGATTACTCTTGCAGCAACACATTCTGCTAATTTAAGTCTTTGGCTGACAGGGCATAAAAATGCCCCAGAACTTTCCAGATTTAGCGAGGATAGATTCAATGCCTAAATCGTTTTTTTATTTTGAAGAAAAAAAAATCTATTTTGAACAGGATATGAGCGTTGCCGCTGCGTTACTATGTGCGGGAGTTGCAGATTTCAGACAGACACAAGTTCTGCACAAGCCACGTGGACCCTTTTGTATGATGGGGGCCTGTTTTGATTGTCTTCTGGTTATTGATGGAATGGTTAATCAGCAAGGGTGTATGCGGCTTGCAAAACAAGGTATTAAAGTTAAACGCCAAACATCAAATGTGCTATCAGAGATTAATTAAATGAGAGTTGCTGTTATTGGCGCTGGTCCTGCTGGCATATCAGCTTCACTAGCGCTAGTCGCTAGAAGCGTTCATGTAACAATGCTCGACGAGCAACCGTCTGCAGGGGGCCAAATTTATCGTAATTTAGCTAATGTAAGCGCAGAACAGGCGCAGCGTTTAGGCTCTGACTATGTAATAGGGAAATCACTTTTAAAGCAGTTGGAACAAGCAATTGATAACAAAATTCTGACGAGTGTTTCGCGGGCTTCAGTGTGGTCCGTAACAGAGGAAAAAGAGGTTTCTTGGTCTATTGATGGTAGAAGTTATTGCCAAAAATTTGATGCTATTATCCTAGCAACAGGCTCAATAGAGCGTGCAATGCCGATTGATGGATGGACAAATCCGGGCGTTATTACTGTAGGTGCCGCTCAGATTTTGATTAAAACGGCACGTTATTCACCGCCTTCTTCGGTACTGGTAGGCTCCGGCCCTTTGTTCTATCTTGTTGCCTGTCAGATGCTTGAAATGGGAAATCCTCCAAAAGCTCTATTAGAGACACAAAATAATACAGATTTGCTAAAGGCTTTTATCCATCTGCGCCCTAACCTAACCTCTCTATTATATCTTGCAAAAGGGTTGGTAATGCTGGCCAAGCTTAGATTTGCTGGTGTTAAGCGGATTAAAGCAGTGAGAGATGTCCGCATAAAATCCAAGGGTAACGCACATATTATAGAATTTAGTAAAGTAGGGACGAAGAGACAGATTGAAGCTGAAACGGTACTATTACATGCTGGCGTGCATCCCAATATTCAGATCACGCAAGCACTTGGACTCAAACATGATTGGAGTCAAGAAAATCACTGCTTTGAGCCACGCACGGATAAATTTGGTCGAACTAGTTTAAAAAATATTTTTGTGGCAGGAGATGGCATTAAAATTCTAGGGGCTGATGCGGCCAAGATTTCAGGAAAGTGTGCTGCTCTTGCCTTGCTTGCTGATAATGGTTTTTTGAATGCCAAAGCTGACTTATCTAGACCATATAGATTGCATCAAAAATATGTTCAAATTCGGAAATTTTTAGATGTTTTATATGCACCAAAGGATTGGTATAGCTGTCCGACAAACAACATTGTAATCTGTAGATGCGAAGAGGTTACAGCAGGCAAAATACGAGAAGCTGTCAAGATTGGTTGTCTTGGCCCAAATCAGCTTAAAGCATATTCCAGATGCGGTATGGGAAATTGTCAGGGCAGATATTGTGGTAATATAGTTATTAATTTAATCTCTGAAATGGTTGGTCAAACGCCTGAAGAAACAGGTTATTTCCGTATTCGAAGTCCAATTAAACCAGTCAGTTTAGCTGAAGTTGCAAATCTTGAGACAATCATCTGATAAAGTAAAGTTGAGCATATAAATTAATATCTATGACATAAAATTGTGTTTAAACTCAATTAAATAAATCAAATGGGGTTTAGCAACATTTGTATAGTCATAGTTTCAAGTTCAATTTCATATAGAAAAAGATATACTATTTTTTTAGATATTTTTTGGTGATAATTGTTGCAGACCAACGGGTACTAGCAAGATTATACCTATTATCATCGTGTTTAAACCAGGAGCTATGAACATTAAAGATACTGCCCCAGTGTACCAACGGGCCCAATTTGGCATTGATTTAATTAGATATCCAGTGAAGGCTGCACCAATCAATCCAATTCCACACAGCGCTCCTACAAAAGTAACGGCAAATATCTGCCATGAAAATCCATCTGCAACTAGCAATAGTGCAGGCGAATAAACAAATACAAAGGGTACCAGAGCTTTGGCAATCCCTAATCTGAAGGCGGTATTTCCAGTTTTAAAGGGATTTGAACCAGAAATCCCAGCTGCCGCGTAGGCTGCAAGGGCTACAGGGGGTGTAATATCGGCTAAAACACCATAATAAAAAACAAAAAAATGGGAAACTAACGGCTCCACACCCATCAAAGATAATGCAGGTGCCGCGACTGCCACAAGAATGATGTAAGTCGCAGTTGTAGGGATACCAGCTCCCATAATGATGCATGCAATAGCAATCAAGATTAGAGAGAAGAACAAAGCTAATTGGTCAACGCCGAATAATGATAATGGCCAGATCCCGCTAAAAAATATTCCAATATCATTAGCAGTCTGTACAACTACATAACCAAGTCGGAAACCAACGCCAGTAAGAGTTACAACTCCCACAATAATGCCTACACAAGCTGCTGCAGCACCAACAGCAATAGTATTTCTGGCTCCAACAGCTAAACTTTGATAGAGATCACGAAAATTTAGCCTATTTTCAGGTTGTAAAAACCCCACGACAACGCACGCAATTATTCCATATACTGCAGCAAAATCAGGTGTCCTGCCAGAAAGAATAAAATAGACTAGTATAATTAGTGGTGTCAGGGTCAGCAAATGCTTTTTGAGAACCAAAATTAAACTAGGTAACTCTTCAGATGGTAGACCACGTAAGTTTAACTTTTTTGCCTCTAAATGTACCATTACAAATATTCCAAAATAGTGCAATAAAGCTGGAAATAAGGCTGCGGCAAGAATATCCCTCAGGGGAATTTCTAAATATTCTACCATAATAAAAGCAGCGGCTCCTAATATTGGTGGTGTAATCTGACCTCCTGTTGATGAAGTTGCCTCAACCGCGCCCGAGAAGTGTGCAGGATAGCCTACCTTCTTCATCGCAGGAATCGTTAAAGCTCCGGTAGTAACTGTATTAGCGATTGACGAACCTGAGATTGTACCCATAAATGCAGATGAAAAAATAGCAACTTTGGCAGGCCCTCCTGAAAATCTTCCAGCTATGACCATTGCAAGGTCTATAAATAGTTGTCCAAGTCCAATTCGGGTTGCTAAAACACCAAAAAGTATGAAGAGAAAAACATATTGAGCCATCACACCTATTGCGACGCCGTAAATTCCTTGGTTAGTTAGATAAAGATGATTTACCAACCCGGCAATGCTTGTACCACCATGCTTTAACGCTCCAGGCGCATAAGGTCCAAAAATTGCAAAAGCAATAAATATAATACTTATTAAAGGTAGGGTGAAGCCAATAGAACGGCGAGAAGCTTCAAGTGTAAGCATAATTAGCGCTGCTCCGACAATTACATCCACTCTTCCTGGGTTACCCACTCGTTCTGCAACAAGCTCTGCTGGCAATAATGGTAAATACATTGCAGCACCGACGCAGCTTAAAGATAAAAAGATATCAATTATTGGAATACCTTGAATTTGAAACCAACCTTTTTTTGTAAGTTGTTTCGATGTTTCATGCTTGGGTCGACGTAAACCAAATAATAAAAATGCTAATCCTAAAACGAATGAGATGTGAATGCCGCGATGCACTAGCTCCCGTACCAAACCAAATCCAGACGCGTAAAAATGATAAATCGACATAGTTACTAGGAAAAAGGTAACAATTGATGCTAAAATCGGGCCGAATTGCCTAAATGATGTTTCAGGGTCAAAATCTTGCTCTATTTTTGCCAGTTCCTCAGGGCTTAGTGAAGTAGAGTGCGATCTGGTCATCAAAAATGGCCTTATAAGGCTAATTAAATTAAATTGAATGAGGATTGAAAATTAGTTTGTTTTTAATCCCTATACTTCTTTCATATAGTATAGGGATATCAATGTTTATGAATGCTATTTTAGAAGTCCAGCTTCTTTATAGAAGCGTTCAGCTCCGGCATGTAACGGCACACCAACACCTGCTAAAGCACTTTCTGGAGTGATAGTTTTGCCTTTAGCATGTCCAACATCCATCAATTTTCGCGACTCTTCATTCCACAAAGCTTTCGTGATGTTGTAGATGAGCTCTTCATCCTCTTTTGATGAGGTGAACCACTGAGCGCCAACTGCAACTGTCGAAGTAGTGTTTACACCCTCGTATGTCCCAGCAGGGATATCGCTTTGTGCAAAAAACCCATGATCATCTACTAGTTTTTCAGCTCCAGCGCCTGAAATTGGTACCAGTTTGATTTCAACTGCTGAAGCTAGTTCTACAACTGCTCCAGTTGGATATCCTGCGACAACAAAAAAAGCATCAATTTTGCCATTTCTCAGTGCTTCTGATGCGGCATTACCTTTCAACGCTTCCGCCTTAACATCATCGACTCTAAGACCATTGGCTTCTAATATGAGTGTTGCGTCAACTCTTGTTCCGGAGCCTGGCTCATCTAAGGAGACCCGTTTACCTTTTAAATCAGCCACCGAATTAATCCCGCTATCAGCAAGAGCTACAAGATGAATATGCTCTTGGAATAAAGCTGCAATAGTCCTAAGTTCTTTTGCGGGTTCTTTGCCGTCCATAGTTCCAGTTCCAGTGTAGGCCCAGTATGCAACGTCTGATTGAGCAAAACCAGAATTACGTAATCCAGAGAGTATTGCATTTACGTTGTCTACTGAACCACGTGAAGAAACTGCGGATGCTATTAATCCGTCAACGCCACAGCTTCCACCTTTTCCACATTCACGTGATCCCGGGGGCTTTGATATTGCGTTGGCGATCATTCCGCCAACAGGATAATAGGTATAGGCAGTACCGCCTGTACCTATTGTGAAGAACTTCAGCTCAGAAGCACTAACACTTGTTAGGTAGCTTACCGATAAAATACCAGCGAATGCTAACGATTTTATTGTTTTGAATAACATTAATAACTCCTCCATTTTCGCCTAATGATTACTTAACTAAACAGCTAGGTCAAGTTTGGACTTTAAGTGTTACCATCCTGAAGGATGGGTGATTAATTTGACGGGATAGAAGTGCAACCCTACAAAGCGTCTTGCAAGGACGGTGGATTCCATTTGCTCGAAGGAATGTGCCTATTTAGATGAAATTAGTTATAATAAACTGAAACAAAAAAAATTCTTCGTTGAGTATGTAACAAAAGGCCAAATGGTGTGAAAAAATTAATAAGTGATATTTATCTTGTATCAACTGCTCTATTTAAAGTGATGATCCCAGTGATTATTATTGTTAAAATTGCAGAAATTCTGGGGTTTGTTTTCTGGCTTACCATTCTTTTAGAACCCGTTCTTAAATTTATCGGGTTGCCTGCGGAAATGGCAGTTGGTCTTACTACTACAATTTTAACAAACCCTTATGCAGGCTTGATTGTTTTTGCTTCAACTCCCGAAACGATGCAATTGACAGTTGCCCAAACAACTATAATTGCCTCATTTATGTTGTTTACGCATAGTCTAGTTTTGGAAGCGGCTATTTCTAGTAAGGCTGGCTTGCGAGCTATAACGACTATTACATTAAGATTATTTTCGGGATTATTATTCTGTGCATTATTGCATTGGGTATTTGTTTTTTTCGATTTGTTTTCTCAGACGGCAATATTGAATCTGCCTAGAATGACTGAAAATCCTGACTGGCTGCAATGGAGCAGGGACCAGCTGATGGGATTATTTTTTATTCAATTGGTTATTATTCTACTTATGGTAGGAGTTGAGGTTTTACGCCTGCTTGGAATTGAGAAACTCATTCATAGATTAATGAGCCCGTTCTTAAAATTACTAAAAATTGGAGAACAAGCATCAACTATCGTTGTTGTGGGTTTTACGCTTGGTTTGGCGTTTGGCGGTGGCCTGCTCATGCAAAATGTCAAACAAGGATTGGTGCCAGCGAAGTCAGCGGCAGGCGCCCTTATACTTATAAATTTATTTCACTCCTTGTTTGAGGATACAGCAGTATTAATGTTATTAGGCCCGTCCTTGTTTGTAATTTTGTTAGCAAGGGGTATATTTGTATTTGCCATTACTTGGGTGATAATGAGATGCCTAAGCCTTGTTAATGATAAAACATTTCAAAAACTGATATTTAATTCGGTAATTCTTCCCGATAATAGATAAAACAAATGTTCTCTAAGGAAGAAATCCCAGCTTGATAATATTAGGTGATACAATAAGGGGTATTAAACCAGTATTCTTCGAGATTTTTATCTAAGGCTATTCGGTCAATTACAGCAAATATTCCTGGGGCTTTAAGAGGTGTTAAAACTCCATGCCAAGTATTTTTATGAAAATTGATACCCATATGCACCTGCGTTAGGAATGCAACTGGTATGTCTGGCACGCCGCCATTATCTTCAGCTACAATAACCAAAAAGGGTTGCTCATACATTGGAATAAAGGCCTGACTTCCTTTTGGATGACGCTCCATCATTTCTAATTTGTAGGGCAGGCTTCGCGGTTTAGCATTGAACAGGCTAATTCCTGTCTTGCCGCCATCCTCGAAATCAATATCCGCTAAGTTATGATGTCTCTCGCACATATCCTGATTTATTAGCATGTCCGCAGTATCTTTGAGCTGAAGCAAATTACCAAAGGGTTTGAATAGTTCAGCAGTGATTTCTATAGGGGATATAGAATGCGCATCATTGGCCATTAAAGTGCATCCCTATAAATGAAGTGGCATATGCCTGTTTACATCTTTATATAATAAATAGCGGAACGGTATATTCCCAGCCGCATAACAGGCTTGTGGGCAGAAGGCGCGAAGCCACATATAGTCGCCTCCTTCTACCTCACGCCAATCGCCATTTAAATAATAGGCACCTTTGCCTTGGAGTACGTAAAGTCCATGCTCCATCACATGTGTTTCAGCAAATGGGATAACACCTCCAGGCTGAAAAGTTACAATATTTACATGCATATCATGGCT
>JADHOL010000029.1 GCA_016779005.1 Alphaproteobacteria bacterium | reverse complement strand
GGAAGTGACTTTGATATCAGAGTAGGGCTTCACTATGGAGAGGTTATATCTGGTTCCGTGGGGCAAGGAGAAGATAAAAAAATGACTGTCATCGGTGACGCCGTTAATGTTGCAAGCAGAATAGAGGCCATCAATAAAGAAGCTGGCACTAGATTTCTGATTTCTGAGACAGTTTACGAACAGGTTAAAGATAATGTGGTTGTAAAAAATTATCTAAGATTAAAACTTCGCGGTACAACCAACCTTATCACCCTACATGAGATAAGTGACATGGATAGTGATGCATTACAGCTCAACATCACACAAGGGGAGAAAAAAATTGAGGATAAAACTTGGTTCAGGACATTGCCCGTTGCTGAATTAAAAGAGGGTGAAAAAAAGAAGTTTAAGGTACAGGAAAAAGAAATATTATTAATTAATCAGGGGGAAATTTTCGCGATAGAAAATCTCTGCCCTCATCTGGATTTGCCTCTAGATATCGGCCAAATAACGCAGCAAGATACAATTTTATGTCCCTACCATAATAGTGAGTTTTGCTTTAAATCTGGCGCGGTAAAAAAATGGGTTGGAAAGCAAGCAGATGTCCATTCAGAGGAATGTAAACCCTTAAATATAATTCAAGTTCACAAAGATGCAGATTATATTTGGGTAACCTATGATTGATGAGAACAAACCGGCAAGTCGCTCATAACTTCATGCACTAACTGTTTGACCAAACTTGTTAAACAGTTCACCGTTCTAAGATAATCAAATATTTGATATGTAGATGCATGGTTATTGAGAGCCAATCTTAATTTCGTATAGTTTTTATGCAGATATATAACAGAAATTGGCTTTTTAGATTAAGGTAATTAAAAGAATCGTTAAAACGATTATTTAAAAAAGCATAATTTCAAGAAGACTGAACGGAAAAGGAGATTGAGCTATGTTCAAAAGATTAGTGCTTTCTGCAGTAATGGTCACTTTCACATTCGCGTCAGCATCTGCTGAGACCATTCGTTGGGCAAGAGCTGGTGATGCCATTACAATGGATCCTCATGCTCAAAATGAAGGCCCGACCCATACATTGAACCATCAAATTTATGACTCACTATTACAACGTGATATGTCAGGTGCTATTATCCCATCGCTTGCAACGGACTGGGGTGCCCTATCTGACAATCCAAATATTTGGCGCTTTAACCTTCGCAAGGGCGTGACTTTCCACGATGGAGCAAGTTTTGATTCAGAAGATGTTGTTTTTTCTTTGAATCGGGCGATGGCGGATGGCTCTGATATGAAAGAATTGCTCTCATCTATAAAAGAAGTTCGTGCTGTAGATAGCCATGTTGTTGATATTGAAACCAATGGCGCTAATCCGCTTCTCATAAACAATATGACAAATATGTTTATGATGGATAAAAGCTGGTCAGAGGCTAACGACGTTATGACGCCTCATGATGTTGCAAAAGGGGAAACTAATTTTGCAACATTAAATACAAACGGCACGGGTGCATTTATGTTGGTAAGCAGATCTGTTGATGAAAAAACTATATTAGAGGCAAACCCTAATTATTGGGGTAAGAAACTTTATCCAAATCAAGTCTCTGAAATTATTTATACGCCAATTCAATCATCAGCGACACGAATTGCGGCACTTTTATCAGGAGAGGTTGATATAATTCAAGATGTTCCAGTTCAAGATTTAGGAAGGGTTTCTTCAACAGATGGATTAAAGCTTGAGACAGCATCTCAGAATCGAGTGATTTTCTTTGGACTTAATACAGTTGAGGGACCAACATCAGAGCTGAAAGTTCGTCAGGCGATGAATATTGCAATTAATCGTGCCTCTATCAAAAAAGTGGTTATGCGTGGCCAGTCTAATCCAACCGGTGTTATCATGCCTCCATTTGTAAATGGCTGGACTGAAGCCCTTAACGAATATCCAGAATATGATTTGGATAAAGCAAAAGCGCTCATGGCAGACGCTGGATATGGCGACGGTTTTGATATTGTTCTAAACTGCCCAAATGACCGTTACATAAATGATGAGGCTATCTGTCAGGCAGCTGTTGGTATGATGGCTCAAATCGGCATTAATGTGACCCTAGATTCAAAACCAAAAGCACAACATTTTCCCATTGTTAAAGGCGGTGATTCTGACTTCTATATGCTAGGTTGGGGCGTTCCGACATTTGATTCCCACTACATCTTTAATTTTCTGGTTCATACCCCGACGGATGATCGTGGTTCTTGGAACCCAACCGGATACTCAAATGGGGAGGTGGATGCAATGATTGTATCGCTTGAATCGGAGACTGATTTATCTGCGAGAGATACTATAATCGCCAAGATATGGGATAATGTTCAAGATGCTCAAATGTATCTTCCTATTCATAATCAGGTTTTAAATTGGGGTATGAGATCTGATATTGTTTTTGAAGTACAACCCGAAGATCAACCACATTTTCAATTTCTAAAATTCAATTAGTAACTTTAATTTTCTGCCGGTTCCGAATAAGAGGATCGGCAGAAAATTCGTATTCAAAACATGCTTTTAATTATTCTTAGACGTATTTTGCAAGCCATAATGGTTTTGCTTTTGGTGGCTTTGGTCTCGTTCATCATATTTCGATATGTTGGCAATCCGGTGGATAATATTCTTGGACAAGAGGCGACTTTGGCACAAAGAGCCGCGCTGGAGGAAGCCCTCGGCCTAAACCAATCTATTTATATTCAATATTTTGATTTTTTGTGGAAAGCCGCACAATTTGAATTTGGCAACTCCTACAGGGGCGCACTACCTGTATCTGACCTTATAGCATCTCGATTGCCAGCAACTTTAGAGCTTGCCATTACCTCTGCCATAATTGGTGTATCTTTAGGAGTGATACTTGGTATTTATACCGCTATTAATCGGGGGAGTTTTCTATCTAACTTTATTTTATCTACGTCACTTATTGGGGTTTCACTGCCTACATTTTTAATAGGGGTTTTGCTAATTTGGATTTTTTCGGTTGAATTAAATTGGCTTCCATCATTTGGTCGTGGGGAGGTTGTGGATTTAGGATGGTGGACAACTGGTTTTCTAACGCTGAGTGGGATAAAATCACTCATATTGCCAAGTATAACACTTGGTTTGTATCAAATGACTTTGGTAATGCGTCTTACGCGGGCCGAAATGTTAGAGGTACTAAAACAAGATTATATTCGACTTGCTTATTCGCTAGGCCTCACAAAAAAGCAGATTTACTTTTTCCATGCGTTACCCAATATCCTAATCCCAGTTATTACGATTGCTGGACTTCAATTGGGGTCTGTCATTGCATTTGCAATTATCACTGAGACAGTATTTCAGTGGCCTGGGGTAGGGCTACTTTTTATCAATGCGGTTTATTATGTTGATATTCCTGTGATGAGCGCTTATTTGCTTCTGGTTGGATTTGCTTTTGTTATTATAAACCTAATTGTTGATCTCACTTATCTCTTGATAGATCCCAGATTAAGAGACAATCAACTGAAATTAGAGGTGTGATATGATACGGACATTTCTTGAATCTGACTTATATCATAATTTTAAACACACACCGGTAGCTGTTATCTCATTAGGTATCTTTTTGTTGATTGCGCTGATGGCTATATTTGCCAATATAATTGCGCCTCATACGCCATTTGAACCATCGACACTTAATCTTATGAACGGATTTACGCCTCCCATGCATCCGAATGATTTTACAGGTGATGTATTTCTTATGGGAACGGACAATCAAGGGCGCGATTTATTTTCAACCATTTTATATGGCTCACGAATTTCACTTTTTGTGGGAATAATGGCGGTTTTATTATCGATGACACTTGGCGTCACACTTGGCTTAATCGCTGGTTTTGTAGGGGGGTGGATTGATACTTTGATAATGCGCTTCGCAGATATTCAAATTACATTTCCGTCTATTCTGATTGCGATGTTAATTTATGGTGTAGCCAAAGGGTTGCTCCCGCCAGATATGCGCTATGAGATGTCTATAACAGTGTTAATTATATCAATTGGATTATCAGAATGGGTACCGTTTGCACGAACAGTCCGCGGATCCACACTTATAGAGCGGGAGAAGGAATATGTTATATCTGCCAAGATGCTTGGATTAACCCCTCTGCAAATAATGCGTCGCCACATTCTGCCAAATATTTTAAGTCCCGTTTTGGTAATTGCTACTATAACTTTTGCTCTTGCTATTATAACAGAGGCAACTTTATCCTTTCTTGGTGTTGGCGTTCCAACCACAAAACCAAGTTTAGGGACTCTTATTCGAATAGGGCAGGATTTTTTATTTTCTGGGGAATGGTGGATACTTCTATTTCCGGCTGTTACCTTATTAATGCTTGCATTATCTATTAATCTATTCGGTGATTGGCTTCGTGATATGCTAAATCCCAAGCTGAAATAAGAGAAGTTTTGATGACTAGCAAACCTGTTAAACCCCTATTAGAAATACAGAATTTGGATGTCACGCTTAAGAACCGAGATTCTTATTTCAAAGCGCTCGATGATTTATCATTCAATGTATTACCAGGCGAAATTCTAGGGCTGGTTGGAGAATCCGGTGCTGGCAAATCAATGACGGGTTCTGCAATACTTGGATTAATTGAGCCACCGCTTTTTATTTCAAAAGGAAAAATTATTTTTAAAGGTAAACGGATAGAGGAAAATGCCATCTCTGTACGAGGCTCTATGATATCTATGATTTTTCAGGACCCACTTGTTAGTCTCAACCCTCTTAGAAAAATTGGCGACCAGCTGGTTGAGACAATTCGTACTCATATTAACATCGATAAAGCAGAGGCAATTACTTACGCAAAAAATTTACTTGAGGAAGTTGGAATCGACAGGGAAAGGTTTAATGCCTATCCACACACATTTTCAGGTGGAATGCGCCAACGCGTGGTTATTGCTCTAGCGCTTGCGCCAAATCCCTCCCTAATAATTGCAGATGAGCCAACATCCGCACTTGATGTGTCTGTTCAGGCACTGATTTTAGCGCTTTTAAAACGGCTATGCAAAGAGCGCGGAACATCAATTATACTCATTACCCATGATATGGGTGTTATAGCAGAAACAACTGACAGAGTTGCAGTTTTATATTCAGGAAGGCTTTCAGAAATAGGTAAGACATCAGAGGTGTTAAACAGTCCCAAGCATCCCTATACCCAAGGTCTTATTGCTGCAACACCTCGAATTGATGCAGACTCTCTTAAGACAAAATTATATCAAATCCCTGGAACCATGCCTGATTTGAGCGAAATTCCTGATGGATGCCCATTTCATCAGAGATGCTCAAAATCCATTCCTAAATGTTCTGAAAATAATCCACCATTATTATATGACAGAGCCTCGTGCTGGTTATTAGAAAAAGAGTCGGTGTGATATGAGTTTTCTGACTACAAGCCATTTATCACGATATTTTGACCTTTCAGAACCGTGGTTAGTAAGAAAAATTAAAGGCCAGCCAAAAAAGCTTTTAAAGGCAGTTGATGAGGTCAACATAGGGGTTGAGCGAGGGCAGACTTATGCGCTTGTTGGTGAAAGCGGGTCTGGTAAGTCAACGATAGCTATGATGGTTGCCGGTCTTTTAAAACCATCATCAGGTACAGTGCTGTTCAATGGAGATAATTTTTTTAATCCTTCTCTTGGTAAGATAAAAAGAATGTCGATGCGAAAGTCAGTGCAAATGATCTTTCAGTCGCCCTATGCAAGTCTAAATCCGCGTTGGAAGGTTGGTGACATCTTAAAAGAGCCAATTAAGGCATTTAGTCTTATTGAAGATGAAACTAATCAAATAAATCGTGTTTGCGAGCTGCTGGAGCAGGTTGGATTATCTCCAAGAGATATGTTAAAATATCCTCATGAATTTTCAGGCGGACAAAGGCAAAGAATTTGTATCGCACGTGCTCTCGCATCTAAGCCAGAAATTATAATATGTGACGAGCCTACCTCGGCTCTTGATGTGTCTGTTCAAGCGCAGGTTTTAAATTTATTAAAAGATTTGCAGCAAGCGTTTTCTTTAACCTATCTGTTTATTTCTCATGATCTTGCAGTGGTCTCAACCATGGCAAACAAAATCGGTGTGTTGAAGCAAGGAATTCTTGTAGAAGAAGCCACTCCAAGTAAGTTATTTTTGCGCCCTGAACATGACTATACAAAAATGCTGTTATCTGCGGCTCCAGATATTAGTAACGCATCCCGAATCTAAAAAAATTACTGGGTTTGATTGCTTCAACTGTTTAGAAGGCGGCAAAAAATCTTATAAATTTTCAGCGGTATCTTATTCAGCCTTTCAAGGTTCAAAATTTCAACGGTCTTTAAGGTATGCCTGTTCCAGATCGTATAATTCTGCATTAGGCTTTAACTCTAAATCTAGCGTCGCCACATGCTTCATTAATAATTCTATATTATAAAGCACTTTAAAATGATCCACTAAAATTGTGTCTAAATCCTATGATTTTCTTTTCGAAGAAGTCCGCTAAAAAGCTACTACCCTCTATGAAGTCTTTAAAATCAGTGTAGTTTGACTTGCCAAAGTCTGATTTTGGAGCAATGTGGAATAGTTTTCTTCTGCTAACCATTGTCTCTGCGCGGTTAATTTGACTATACTGTAAGCAATTCTCTGCAGATGAAATAGAACGATATAAATGTTTTCAGCACAACTTATAGTTACTTGAAGTTTTGCAGGAGAGGTAAATTTTTAATCGCCGTTGGGTGAAGCTAGCCTCCGTCATTTCATAATATATATATATATTCCAGATAGGCCTTAGATGTTTTTAGATAAGATAATCAAACCTTCAAAAGAGCACCATAAAAAATCAATCTTGAAAACTATTTCTTGGCGAATAGTAGCCTCGACAGATACATTGCTGATTTCTTGGATTATTACCGGTGATTTTTCAATGGCAAGCGCCATCATGTCAGTAGAAGTCGTTACTAAAATTTTTCTTTATTACTTTCATGAGCGCATTTGGTCCCGCTTTTAAACAAGTTTGAAATTGCGCTCGATTTACAGATTGCTGAGGAATAAACATCAAAATTGCCATATTATAATAAGCACCCAAAGCAAGGTTTTAATGGTTCTAACGAATGAGTAAAATTACCTGGATTGCGAGCTATCCTAAAAGTGGAAATACGTGGATAAAAATAGTCGTTTTTTGCGCGTTAAGGGGGTATCTGAACTTAAATGAGCTTGGAGATCTTATTCCGAATTTTTCAATATTCCCTAATAATATGAAAGGCAAGGATTTTGATAATCAGGCAGATATTAGATATAAATGGCTAGATGCACAGAAAAAACTTACCTCTGAAAATAAGAATAATATTATCCTAAAAACACATATTTCGGCCGGAAAGTATGATGTTGGAATCTTCCCTTCGCCAGAATGCACGCTAAACGCACTATATATCGTGCGCGATCCAAGAGATGTTGCAGTCTCATACTCAAAGCACTTTAATACATCTATAAGTGATGCGGTGCGCCGAATGATGAGTAAAACTCATATCCTAAATGCACAAGATCGTAGCGTTGGTAATAAAGGCGCTGAGTTCACATCTTCATGGGAAAATCATGTTACTGGCTGGAAAAACGCGTCTTTTCCAGTTTTATTTATAAAATATGAGGATTTGCTTGAATATCCCGCTCAAAATATTTCCAAACTATTAGAGTTTATGAACATTCAACCTCAAATATCAATTGAGGAAATTGTGAAATTGACGAATTTCAGCAATCTTGTTGGCCAAGAAACAGATAGTGGCTTTGGCGAAGCCTCGCCGCATACGCGCTTTTTCAGAAAAGGTGCAAAAGCGCAATGGAAGAAAATACCAAGTAAATCATTCCAGCTATTAGAGAATAAATGCCATGATTTAATGACTGAATTTGGATATAAAACTCATCCAAAAAAGAAAAAGAAATGATAGTTAACACCAGCTTTGTAAAATTTATAGCAAGCAGGTGAGTAAAGGTATCCATTATAAGGTGTTGAAAATTGCTGGCTAGCTATTTGACAGTGAATAGGCTTATGAAAGAGCTTTCAGATATATGAGTATGTTTAAAGTTTAAGAGCACTGCATCAAGCCTTGATTATCTTCATAAAGAATTGAGAAAAAAACAGACCTGCTTTTTAACAAAAATTAAATAACATTCTTGATAGGCTTGTTAAAATAATTTAATCTATATAAACCATTTAACCTTTAGCTGGTCGATGCGGTGGAAACAGATTTACTGAAAAAATGCAACGACGCTGGTATCAGGATGACTGCCCAGCGTTCATTAATTATTGAAACGCTTATAGGCTCTGATGACCACCCTGATGCGGACCAAGTATATCGGCGCGCGGTTGAGAGGGACGAATCAATTTCGCTACCAACTGTTTATCGAACGCTTAATTTGCTGGATGATGCTGGTATTATTAAGAAAATTAATATGAATGACGGCAAAGCTCGGTTTGAGTCGGTAAGAGGGGACCATGATCATCTGATTGATGCAGATAATGGTCATATTCATGAATTCTACAATCGGGAGCTAAAAAAGATTCTAGAGTCCATAGCTGAAAATATGGGCTATGAGGTCATTGACCACCGAATTGAAATAGTTGGTCGTAAACGTGGCGAGTCAAACTGTGATTGTATCCAAATTAAAGTATATTAGTCGTTAATCCTAATACCTAGATTTAATAAATGAACTAATTTAGCCGCTGACCCGTTTGAGCATCAAAATAGGATACTTTGTCCATATTAAAGGTGAACGCCATCTCCATTCCAGTTTGCGCTGCTGTTTCAGCCTGTAGCCGCGCGGTCACTTCCTTGCCACCAAGATTTATCAACACATAGGTGTCAGCACCCGCAGGCTCAACAACATCAACCGAGCAGGTTGATATTTGAAGCTTATCGCCTTTTCTAAGCTTTGCATCACCAATATCTTCAGGTCTTAGTCCAAGAACAACGTTTTCAGGCAACTTTGTGATATTATCATCAAACAACATAAGAGGTTCACCACGGCTTCTTGCTATCGTGAATTTAGTTCCTTTTCCATTATTAGCTACTTTTGCTGGAATAAGGTTCATAGCAGGAGAGCCCATAAAATCAGCTACGAATAAGTTGGAAGGACGATTGTATATCTCAGACGGGGTTCCAATTTGCTGTACTATACCACCTTTCATAACAACTATTTTAGTGGCGAGTGTCATTGCCTCTATTTGGTCATGCGTTACATAAACCATAGACGCATTTAAGTTCTGATGAAGCTTTTTGATCTCGGTACGCATTTCTACTCTAAGTTTAGCATCCAGATTTGATAACGGTTCATCGAACAGAAATAATTTTGGGTCTCTTACAAGAGCACGCCCCATTGCAACGCGCTGCCGCTGACCTCCTGATAGCTGGCCTGGTCGTCTATTTAACAATGACTCTATTTGGAGTTGTTTTGCAACTTTGAGCAATTTTTCTTCTCTCTCATTCTTCTCAATACCACGGACTTTCATCCCAAAAGTGATATTTTGCCCTACAGTCATGGTTGGATAGAGTGCGTAAGACTGAAATACCATTGCTATATCTCTGTCCTTTGGGCTAACGGTCGTCATATCACGCCCATCAATTGTAATGGCGCCGCTGGTGATAGGCTCGAGGCCTGCAATGCAATTAAGCAAAGTTGATTTTCCGCATCCTGAAGGCCCAACAAGAACTAAAAAATCACCTTCCTCTATTGTGACATTTATGCTGTTTAGAATATTGAGACTTCCAAAATCCTTATGCAGATTCTTGATTTCCAAAATAGTAGACATTTCAATCACCCTTTTACAGAACCGGCTGTTAAGCCGCGAATGAAGTATTTTCCAGCAACCACATAAACTAACAGAGTTGGCAGAGCAGCAATAATGGCTGCTGCCATATCAACATTATATTCTTTTACGCCTGTTGTAGAATTAACAATGTTATTAAGGGCTACTGTAACTGGTTGTGTTCCGGCTTCAGAGAAGGACACTCCAAACAAGAAGTCGTTCCAGATCTGCGTAAACTGCCAGATAACAGTAACCACAATAATTGGGAGCGATAATGGTAAGAATATGGATATAAATATTCTAAAAAAGTTCGCTCCGTCAATTTTAGCAGCTTTCACAAGTTCTACAGGAATAGAAACGTAATAATTCCTAAAAAATAGAGTTGTAAAACCAATGCCATAAATGACATGAACGAATACAAGACCGCTTATAGAACCTGCTAGATTAATAATGCCAAGTACCCGTGCCATTGGTAGGAGAACCACCTGAAATGGAATAAAACAACCAAAAAGCATTAGTGAAAATATCAAATTAGCGCCTTTAAACCGCCATTGAGCTATTACATACCCGTTTAAGGCGCCAATTAGTGTTGAGATAAAGACAGCAGGTACGGCAAGCAAGACAGAATTCCAGAAAAAGGGACGTAATCCCTCGCATTGAATTCCTGTACAGGCTCCTGACCAAGCTGTTTTCCAAGCGGTGAAAGTTACTTCTCTAGGAAGGTCGATAAGAGAGCCGGTTCTGATTTCTTCTAGGCTCTTAAGTGAGGTTGTAACCATAATAAAAAGCGGCATCAGGTAATAGACTGCAAAAATCCCTAAAAGTAAAAATAATAAACTTCTTAGAATGAGTTTCTGAATATATCCGCTATCAGCGTATTTTGAATTAAGCTTAGTCATTTTTTGCTCTTAATTCTGAATACAGATATGGAACAACTATTGCAAAAACAACTGCCATCATAATCATGGCTGAGCTTGCTGCTTGGCCTATATCCCCTCTTGAGAATGCCATAGTATACATATAGGTGGCAGGAAGGTCTGTAGCATATCCAGGCCCACCGCCCGTAAGTGCTATTACCAGGTCAAAACTCTTGATAGAAAGATGTGCAAGCACAATGAATGCAGATAGAAAAATAGCAGCCATCGAAGGTAGAATGATAGACAAATAAATGCGCCATTTGGGGATACCATCAACTTGAGCGGCCTTTATGATTTCATCATCAACTGAGCGAAGTCCTGCAAGAAACAAAGCCATTACGAATCCAGATGCCTGCCAAATACCCGCAATTACAACCGTATAGATGGCCATATTCGGGTCTACCAGCCAGTTAAATGAAAAACTCTCCCATCCCCAACTGCGAATCATAGCTTCAAGGCCCAGTCCTGGATTTAATATCCATTTCCATGCGGTGCCTGTAACAATCAAAGAAAGTGCCATAGGATAGAGATAGATGGTTCTGATAATACCCTCAGTTCTTATCTTTTGGTCGAGTAATATTGCTAATAAAAGGCCAAGCAACATAGATATGACAATAAACAGAAATCCAAATATAAATAAGTTTGAGAAAGCGACATCCCAGCGTGGTGAAACAAATAGACGGTCGTATTGGATTAAACCAACAATATCATAACGCGGCAATAGTTTCGACTTTGTGAAAGAAACCCAGGCTGTCCAGCCAATAAACCCATAAACAAAGATAAGAATTGCAACAAATGACGGAGCAAGAACTAACTTTGGCAGTTGCTTTTCTAACCATTCAGACACAGCGGGAACCTTTATTAAGAAATTCCCTGCCCATTTGTATGGACAGGGAGTTTTAGATTACATGCTGTTCGCAACGGCGCTTACAAGCATATCAACGGCTTCATTAGAAGACATATCAGAGTTAAAGTGAGCTGTTACTACATCTGTAATCGCACCAGACTGAGCGCCTCTTAGTGCCATGCCGTGCGCATAAGATGGAAGAAGAGAGCCACCGGCGTTGCTAGTTGCCATATCTTGTGCTGAAGTATGGGCACATGGATCAAAATCATCAAGTGCTACGTCAACGCGCGCAGGAATAGATCCTTTGTTCATGTTGAATACTTTCTGGAAGTTCTTTCCAACGATTAATTCTGCAAGAAGCATTTGACCTTCTTCTTTGTCAGCTCCATCTACGTCAAACATTGCAAAGCTGTCTACGTTATATAAGAAGCCATCTCCAGGGGTTGAAGCGCATAAAAAGTCAATTCCAGGACGTTTTCCAGCAGCTAGAAATTCACCTTTTGCCCAGTCACCCATGATTTGGAAAGCAGCTTCACCATTCATGACCATTGCAGTTGCAAGGTTCCAGTCACGGCCAGAAAAGTTGCTATCAACGAAACCACGCATGGTGCGCATTTGGTCAAAAACAGCTTTCATTGTATCTGACTTAAGTGTGTCTTCATCTAATTCTACAAAGGCTTTATGGAAAAATTCTGGACCTCCAACACCAAGTGCTACTGCTTCAAATATGGTGGCGTCTTGCCATGCCTGTCCACCATGAGCTAAAGGGGTGATACCAACTGCTTTTAGCTTAGTTGCTGCAGCATTAAATTCTTCCCAAGATGCAGGCATTGAGATACCGTTTTCGGCTAATACAGCTGCATTTGCCCAAATCCAATCGATACGGTGGACATTTACAGGTGCCGCACACCAATTGCCCTCACATCTCATGTGTCCAGCAATAGAAGCTGGTAAAACATCCGCCCACCCTTGTGCGTTAGCGACAGATGAAATATCTGCTAAAACCCCTTCTTCATACCATTCTTGAATAGCAGGACCTTTAAGCTGGACAGCTGTAGGTGCATTGCCTGATAGTACTCTGGCACGAAGCGCAGTCATAGCAGCATCACCACCGCCACCTGCAACTGGCATATCTGTCCAAGTGCCGCCACGAGAAGAAAATTCTTCTTGCAAAACAGCAACAGATTTAGCTTCACCGCCAGACGTCCACCAATGCAAGACCTCTGCCTGTGGTTCAGCTTTTGCGATAGATGTAATTGAAATTGTAAGAGCAGCAGTTGCTGCAATCAAAAGTTTAGTGTTCATTTTGTACTCCCTAATCAAAATGTTTGATTGGACATCTTCAATATGAAGTAATTATCTTTCAATCAGAAAATGTTATAATTAGTAGCTGACTCATCGAAATCTGATGGTTTTATTACACAAAGTTACAATTACCTCAATTTTGTTGCATACAATTACACTCAAGAGATTAGCTAACATTAGGAAAGCATAGATATTCAGATGGCAGTACCAAAAATATTGGTCGTTGACGATGACGCTGAGTTAAGAAAAATGATGGCTTATTTTCTCAGTAATAATGGCTTTATGGTTTATACTGCTTCTACTGGTAAGGAAATCAAAAGTCATATAAGCGAGGGACGAATAGACTTGATTCTTCTTGATGTGATGCTAGGCGAAGAAGACGGCGTTGAGCTATGCCGCCAAATTCGAATTGAGCAAGAAGTTCCGATTATATTTGTATCTGCTTTGGCAGCCGATCATCAGCGGATGACTGGCTATTCAGTTGGAGCAGATGATTATATCGCAAAACCCTTTAATCTTGATTTGCTATTGGCGAGAGTGAAAGCAGTGCTAAGGCGTGTTCAGCGTTCTGCATCTCTAGCTTATCGTCGAAATATTTATACCTATCAGTTCAAAGGTTGGATATTTAATAGTAAAACATCGGAAGCATTTAATCCAGATAATGTTCAAGTTGCACTCTCCCAGCTAGAGACAAGACTTTTAAAGGTTTTTCTCGCTAATCCATATATAGTACTTACCCGTGATGAAATTATTTCCGCGATGGATATCGTCAATGAAGGGCATACCATCTCTGATAATTCTGGAAGAGCCTTGGATGTATTGGTTGGTCGTTTGCGCAGCAAGATTGAAGCCAATCCCAAGAGTCCAGCAATCTTAAAAACTGAGAGAGGCATTGGGTATGTTTTTGCAACTGAAGTTAATCGAGAAGAGGTATGAAAGACCGACTTAGCAGCTTAAAAAGCAGAAGCATTTTATGGGTTATTACCTCCATGCTTGTAGGAATTATTTCTGCTTATATCTGGTCTTATTCTGGCGCCCAGTGGGAAAGGCATCTTAATAGGTCTTACATAGCAGGCATTGTTTTATTTGAGAATATTAAAATGGGAGAACAACCACCTCAGCAGATTGAGATTGAAAGTCTATCAGGTCAGATTTCAAAACTAGCAGACTCTGGCTTATTCAGAAAATTACCAGATGTTGCCGTATCTGATTTTATAACGCAGCTTTCTCTTAGTCCAGGGGTGGGGGATATTAGGAATAAGAATAGTATTTCTATCACTTTAATTTCTCCTGATATTCAATACCCTCTTGCTAATCTAAAAATAAATTCGAATACTTCCCTAAGCGAAAAATTTGGCGATGTGACGCGTATGCTGTCGAGTTATTGTTCTGAGCCAATTTTATATATGCAATATGGGGATAAGCCGTGGATAAGGGTGGATGGAAATGAGATATGGGGATGCGATGCTGCTCCTACTGATTATCGTATTATTTCGATGTTACTTGTATTCTTATCCTTGATAATATTGATATCTTTTATTTTGAACACCAGTCTTGCTTTTCAATCCTTTGCCGAGGTGTTATCAAAAAAAGGTCTGAATAAGCGCACGGGACATTATAAAATAAAGGGTCCAACCGAGCTTCGCTCGATGATTGAATCCATTAATAATTATCTAGATATTGAACAGGAATCGCTCGCAAGACGGGCAACATTTCTGTCTGGTGTTAGTCATGATCTAGGAACACCAGCAACACGGCTCAAATTTCGCGCTCAGACTATTGAAGATACCGAGCTGAGAGAAAGATTAAATAGTGATATTGACCAGATGACCATTATGATAGAGTCGGTGTTACAATACACACAATCAGAAATGAAATTAGAGGAGTTACGACAAATTTCATTACAGTCATTGATTGAAGCTATTGTTTCTGATTTTCAGGACGCTAATAAACCTGTAAAATTTGTGGAGCAGGAAAGTTTGTCAGTTTCAGCTAGAACAATTTTATTCAACGGTAAACCCAAATGGCTTAAAAGTAAAATTTTGTCTGCTCAGAATGTAATTATATATGCCCGCCCCTTATCAATGCAAAGGGCAATTACCAATCTTATAGATAATGCCCTAAAATATGGGAGAAAGGCGAATGTCTCACTTCAGGCAGACTCCCAAAAAGCCATCATTATTATTGATGATTATGGAGATAGTGAACCAGTTGAGAATTTGAAGCAATTAACGGTTCCATTTAAAAGAGGAAAAAATGCGAAAAACATAAAAGGTACAGGTATTGGTCTCGCCATCGTGTCAACAATTGCCGAACAGCATGGTGGCAATTTAACATTTGATAAGTGGGAAGAAGGAGTGCGCGCTATATTATCTATCCCCAGATAGCCAATTGGCAAAAAAAACGATATTAATCCCAACCCATCTGGGATACGACTTCCTCTCCTTTTAGGTTTTTAACAAACTCACTTCTCACAGTAATCCACCGAATGGGTATAGAATTACGAACAATAGCAGCATCATTCTTTTTGAAATCATCTATCATGGATGCCCAATCAAGGAGCGCCAGAGCGATTATCTGAAACGCATAATCACCTTCTGATGCGCGCATAAAGTCAATAATGCTACATCGTTTTTGGCAATCCAATAGCGCTGTATCAAAAACAGATTGCCCAACACCGTGTTGCTCTATTCTGCCAAGTGGGTTGGAGATAATTTTGCTGGAAATCTTAATACAAGTTTTTTCGGTTATTAAATTTTATTGGTGGAATTTCCCTACAAAATAGCGATAGAACACAAACGCATGCGATAAAAATATGCCATATAGCTTTTTTAAGGGATTTCAAATGTTCCTCATTTTCAAATAGTTTTGGCCATTGTGTGCCTATTATCGTTTTAATATATGTAAAGAGTGTTACTTACTGACAAATAAAGAATTTTCTCTATAAAATCATAAATATATACATATTTTATCTATTCCCATTGTTGCTTGGGGATAGTGTGATGGAGTTTTTTCATTTCCAATAGAATCAGAAATATGCTCTGCCATCTATGAAATTGGTCAGTTTCTCACCACAAAAAAAGGTTTGACTATCATTATCCTATGCTCCGCAATATCATTCATATAGCTTTAATCCAGGCGGCGTTTAGAAGAAAATTAGCCATGAGCGCCGTAATAACCGGAAATCATTTGGCTGATTTTAAGAATGATTTTGTTGTTATTTGCTAAGGGGTCTAATATTTGTTCTGTTATCTGCTTATAATTCTGTGAATGTTCTACAGAATAGTTTTGTGGTTCTTGCAATGCCTGCTTATGCTCGTTTTTACGGTCAAGAGAGAATATTTCTGCAACAATTTTGGCAACACTTGCAAAATCAAGTGACAGTGCAAGATTAAGCACCTGTGCATTACTATATTGCCCAGCTTCGCTAAATCTAGGAATGCGGCAAACCAGCAATAATGATTGAATTATAACAGCAATACGAATGGCATGGAGTATATCAAGATCTATGCGTCTCTCCCCTGTGATTCTAGCATCCTCAAGGCCCATTTGATTGGTTAGCTGATATAAATCTATTAAATCGTCTCTCATTTTCCAGACGATACGCGCTGTGCTTGATGCATCATGTCTGCCGCTAAGAATTTGCCCCAGCATGCGATAGCTTCTAAGATTGCCCGTTTGAATATCGTGATATCCCTTATCAATCCAGTATCCCGCTTCTAATAGATGCGCATAGGCAAGCATCGTATTCAAAGAGCCAAGTTGTTTTGCCTCAAGCACATGAGATAAGCACTGGCTTAATCTAGCAGATTGTGAGGCTATGCTTGAAAAAACGTCTCTGTCGATACTTGCAGCACTTCCAAAACCAGAAATCACATTAGTAAGGAAGCCAAGCTGTTGAAGGATTGCATTGTGAGGAATTGCCCTTATCTTGGATGGATTACTTCTCCCCATACCTTGTTGAACAACACGTTTGGTAGGCCGTGAGCCAGTTTTAACAAGCAGGTTCGACTGAAATAAATCTAAAAGACTGGTATAATCTGGGTCATTAAAGAGTGCTTCTTGCCAGTTTTTCAAGGTAAAAAATAGATCTAATGAAAAATCTGACTTACTATAAAAAGGATCATTAATCCATTTCTCGGATATGGGTGCAGTTTCTGCTTTGAGGAGAGAGGCGATCGAAGCATGTGCAAGTTGCTGCGTGCCAAATAGGCGGTACCCATCCCCCCCTTGGAAACTTGACTGATGATAGATATGCAATCCAAGCTCCCAAGCCCGGTTTCTAACAAAAGGGGTTAATATAAAGTTTTGTCTATCCTGAATGGTAGGGCCAGCACAGCCGCGTCCAAGAGATTCGCCATGCGTATTAAATAACAGTAAGTCAACCGCGCCATTGAAATAGTGTGCTACCAGATTGGCTAATTTGATTTGAAGCCTCTCAATGGCAAGATTTGCTGCTATTTGTCCAAGAAATCTTCCTGCATCTGAAAATCCTGTTTGAATAGATAACCTTCCTCTTTTGCGGACATAATCCATCCAAACCTTATTTGCCATAAGCTGTTCAATAATTTGCTCTCCACGTTCAAGCCCAAGCACAGTCTCAAATAAAGGAGATATATCCAAATTTTCAGCGATGCCAAATTTATGCCCAAGATATAAAGCAGACATTAAGGTAACCGGTCTCTCACATTCAGCGATTAGTAACCTGATTGGCTGGTCACAATCTATATGTTTGATTATTTGAGTTGCCAGCATTAGTTGTCTTCTAGCGGTTGCCGTTTCAGCATCTAAATTAGCAAAATTTATCTGCCATGGCTGCTCGGTCTCAATTCGTTTTGATAATCGGTCAATCAAAAGCCGTGAAGATGCATTGCCTCCCGTTGTTGTAACACCATGGCCATCTACAGCGCGCATGGAGTTGCGTAACTGAACCGCATTAATTCTAAGATGAATTTCCCCAATACCAAAACCGTGTGTTGCCATGTCACTTGCAAGTACCATTAATTGTATTGCTGTTTTTTTATCTGTTATCTGAGTAGCGATTTTTTGGATTTTATCTGCTGTTTTTCTGCTACTAATAAGTTTGCCTGCTCTGCTTGTAAATTGGTCCATTACTTGCGTGAAATCAGCGTTATCAGCACTTAATTCTGTGAATGATTCTAGCTCTCTTCCGATTGCATCAAATTCAGATTTTAGTTCAGCGTGAATATTTGTAACTGCATTTTCTTCGGGAAGGTTAATTTCGGACAGCTGTTTTAAATAAATTTCTAGCGCTACTTGTTTTTCTTTTAAACGAAGACAGAATGAATCAATCCAAGTGATATCTGCTCTGCCATCAAGGTCATAGCCAACCCAGCTTGAAACACCCATTAGAAGGGAGAGTTGGTTTAGCCCTGTTTCTGGTTGTGCCTGAGCCCTTTGTTGATAAATTTGTATGTTTATCTGTCTGATGGCCTCTCTTGCATTACAGAGCGCTTTAAGTGCTTCTTGATGTTCTTCTTCAAGCGTAATTGAGCGGCGGCTCTCCAGAAAAGTTGGATCTGGCTTGCCTGCTTCGTGAGAGCTAGTTGCCATACAAAGTGCGTCAGACGATTGAGCGGTTAACGCAAAAACAGGATGCGCCGTAAAAACAGCACGATAGATAGGGCGCGTTATATCTGAATTAATTGGGTCAAACCATTCTGGCAATAAATTATCTGTAAGCGTATCTAATCCAGTATAAGACCGCAGAGACTGATGACGCTCACTCCAAATATCTTCTGAGATATCATCGAGTAGTTGGTGAATCTGGGTAGATGAAATCTGCCTTTGTGTTATCTTGTTACTGATGATGTCCGATAATGCAGAAACAGGATTAACAGCATCTATCCTCATTCCCTGATCTCGTAGCTTTTTTAGGTTCTGGCGAAGTTCTTCGCGCATAATTTGTCTCCTGATGACACTCTATAAATAGGGGGTTGTTCGGTGATACTATTTCATTTAATAATTTTGATTTTAGGCGTCCATCTATCATAAACTTAAAAATTCGGGGCAGATTATTCCAAAAATCGCGGGACCATTAGTTAGCGAATTAATCTTCATCAGCAAGTTTTTTCTCATTCAGGGTTCTCATCCAAGGTTCTTAAATGGGGTTAGAATCGATTTCAGAGGGCTCTAGCTTCCTGAAGATGATTATTAGAAAAACAGCAAGCATACTCAGAAAGCCTGCGGCTACAAATGATGGTGTGTAGCTAAGAATTGTATCACGTGACCATCCAGCGCTAGAGGCAGCCAAAGCCGACCCCATCTGATGAGCGGCAAATATCCATCCAAATAGCACTGGTCCGTTTATAACTCCAAAATACTTGCTTGTTAGCTTTACCGTAGGTGGCACGGTTGCGATAAAGTCTAGCCCAAAGAATATTGCCCATAACAGCAACGTGAGAAACTCAAATCCGCTAAACGGCAAATATATCAAGGATAAGGCTCTAAGGCCATAAAACCACATCAGCAATTTGTAATTATCATATCTATCTGACAGCCAGCCAGAACCAATGGTGCCCATAAAGTTAAAAACACCCATTATAGCAAGATAGGAAGAGGCTGCGATAATTCCCACATTATTATCAGCGCAAAACGCAATAAAATGCTGACCAACAATACCGGTAGATGATAAGCCACAAATAAAAAATGTGCCTGACAAAATCCAAAATGAGGGTTGTGATATAGCGCTCCTTAGAACTTGGAAGCTAACTATCACGGCATTATTTACTGTTTTCTGAGGTGGCTTTATAAGTGTCGTGCCTCCGAGGGGCGCTAGATTCAAATCTGCAGGCCAATTTCGACCAAAAAACAAAAATAAAATAGAAGATATTAGCGCACCTGTTATGGGTATTAACAGAGCATATCGCCAGTCTAAAACGGTGGTAATCCAGGCCATTAACGGCACAAAAAGTAATTGCCCGGCCGCGAAGGCAGCGGTTAGTATGCCAACCACCAAACCGCGTCTTTTCAGAAACCATCTAGAGGCAATAGTCGCCGCCAGACCAAGTCCGATGATACCTGACGCTGCTCCTAGAAAAACGCCAATGGTAATTAAAAAATGCCATTTTTCAAATGCAATGATACACAACCCCAATCCAATTATATCGAGCCCTAATGCAATCAGAACTACTGGCGTGACGCCTAGATTAAGCATAAGCGCGCCACTAAAGGGCGCAAGACAGGCAAGTGTGAAAAACATAATGCCAATAGCATTGGTTATATCAGAAATTTGCCAGCCAAATTCCTGTGTAATTGGCAGAATGATAAGCTGTGGTGCACTGCCAATTGCTGATGAAAATATCGTCATCAAAAACACAAGCAAAGCCATAACCCAGCCATAATGAATATTCAGGCGAGTCAAATGCTGATTTAAGAGACTAGAAAACATGAAAAAATATACCCCATTTTATTAATCTGTTAATAATAATATGGAGATTATTTAATGTGTTGAAATTAGAAATAATCAATTTTGTATTATACGAAGCTCAAAACAGGAAAATGCTTATTTGTAAGGCAAAAACAGACAATATTTATAAGCAAAGGCTATTTTTTCTTATTCTTTTTCTTATTCGGCACTCATTTTTGCTCCTGCTGCCCACAACATACCTCGCCTCATTAT
>JADHOL010000048.1 GCA_016779005.1 Alphaproteobacteria bacterium | reverse complement strand
ATGCAGGCTTTGCGTGAACATAACATCATGCCAGGAGAGGCTGTTTCTATTATTGGTTATGATGGCTTGGAAATTGGTAAATATGTCGTGCCCCCCCTCTCAACAATTACACAGCCAAGAAAAGCTGCGGGGGAAAAAATTGCAAAAAAAATTATGGAATTAATTGAAACAGGCAGGAAGCCTAAAGAAATTCAGGAACTTTTGAGCGCTACAATTTTGCGTCGGGGTACTGATAATCCGCCATTGGTGGAAAAAATAGTAAATGGATCGTAATTTCAATCCTAGGGAGGAAAAAATGAAAAATCTAAAATTGCTAACTACGTCTGTTTTGGCGATGGGTCTTTTGACCGTCTCTGCCAACGCAGATACCATCCGGTTTTGGACAACCGAGCATCAGCCAGAAAGACTTGCTAAGCAAGAAGCAATGGCTGCTGACTTCAACAAAAAGACTGGCCATACTGTTGAGGTAATACCGGTTGAAGAAAAAGACCTTGGCACACGGACCACTGCTGCTTTTGCGGCTGGTGACCTGCCTGACGTTATCTATCACACTTTACAATATGTGCTTCCATGGGCAGAATCGGGCATTCTCGACGTTGAAACAAATTCTGATATCGTTGAAGCACTAGATGAGAACACATTTGCACCTGGTGCTATTAGTATGGCTCAGTTTGATGGTCTGACGGCTGCTGTTCCTGTCGATGGATGGACACAGATGGTTGTATATAGAAAAGATGCGTTTGATGCTGCAGGCCTAGAGGCTCCTACAAGCTATGCATCGATTTCTGCCGCTATTGATGCGTTACATAACCCACCCTCAATGTATGGTTTTGTTGCGGCAACCAAGGTTGATGAAAACTTTATGAGCCAAGTTTTAGAGCATGTGTTTTTGGCAAATGGGGTATCCCCAGTTGATGCAGACGGGTTCTCTGCATTAGAGGAGAAATCAACGATTGAAGTGTTAGAATTTTATAAGAAACTTGCAAAATCTTCTCCAGAAGGTGAGTTATATTGGCAACAGTCTCGTGAAATGTACTTCGCTGGTAAAGCAGCTATGATTATCTGGTCACCATTTATTCTTGACGAGCTGGCTGGTCTGAGAGATTCTGCTCCGCCAACAATCAACGATGACCCAACTTCTAGTGAGCTAGCCTCTAAAACAGGTATTGTAACAACATTTGGTGGTCCCTCAAATTCTGGTGGTGCGGCTTGGGCTGATATCAGGTATTTTGGTGTCACAAATGATGCAAACACAGAGGTAGCTTCTGAGTTTGTTAAGTTCTCCATGAGTGATGGGTACACCTCTACACTTTCAATAGCGCCAGAAGGCAAGTTTCCAGTTCGCCGAGGCGAGCCTTCTGACCCAAATCGCTATGTGGAAGCATGGTCAAAGCTTCCTGTTGGTATAGATAGAAGAGCACCACTTTCTGAGCTGTATGCACCTGCTATGATCAACGAAATTGTTAGCGGACTTGAGACTGCTGATCGTTGGGGTGTGAAGGAAGGACAATTATCACTTGCTTCTAAAATCATCAACTCACAAGTGATCAACAGAATTGTTCGCCAGTTCATAGACGATGAAATCAGTGCGTCTGATGCTGTATCAAAAATGAATGATCAATTATCTTCAATTGATTAAATAATATGTGTGACAGGGAGTTTTTCTCCCTGTCATTTTAAAAAAACTCTCTTCTTGTTCAATCTGAGAGCTTAAAATGGAAACCGGCAAACCAAAAAAAACAGAAGGTGTTATTGCGCGCCGTGAGAAGAGGCTCGCTTTGCGCTTGTTATCACCAACATTTTTATTGGTGATGGCAATTGTTATTTTTCCACTTTTTGCGAATTTCTGGATTTCTTTTAAGCCTATATCACTGGCAGATTTGCGTGCCCCGACTATTTTCGTGAAAGAGCGAATCAAAGGCAATTTAGAACAAATAGGTGAAAAGCTCGTTATAGAATACCGGTACCGTAATTCGTCTATGAAGTACCCTTTATCCAATGTTAGTTTCTCCGATATTCTGCCTGACGGGGTTAAACTGATACAAATTGACCCGTCATGCGAGATTGAGACTGTTTCAGCTAAAACAGTAATAAAGTGCGATTTGGGAGCGGTAGAGCCAAAGGCAAGGGGGCGCATTATTCTTGATGTAATATCAGAGATGCCCCTCACTAAAGAGCAGTTCAACGTCCCAGAAATCAAACCTCAGTTTGAAGCAACAAACATACTCACATCGCTTGATTTTTCGGTTTCAAACTATGTAAAAATTTTCTCAGCATCTGAGTTTTTCGAGGTCTTGAAAACAACAATATATTATACTTTTTTTGGAACCACTGGTGCATTGATATTGGGTCTGTTCGCAGCTCAGATAATGCAAAAAGCATTTCCAGGCAGAGCCATTATTCGAGGCATTCTGCTATTTCCGTATGTCGCACCTGTTATCGCTGTTGCGTTCTCATGGGTTGTTTTGTTTGACCCATTCTCAGGCTCGGTAAATGCCATGATGATAGAGCTAGGCGTTGCTGAAAAACCCGTAAATTTCTTTGGTCAACGATTTGCCATGATAAGTTTATTTGGATTTCAGATTAAGCTACCTGTTGCTCTTTCTATGGTGATATTGTTTGAGGTATGGCGTTATTTCCCATTATCATTCTTGTTTATACTTGCTCGCATGCAATCCATTCCATCTGATCTTTATGAAGCAGCAGAAATGGATGGTGCAACCCCATTCCAGCAATTTTGGTATTTATCTTTACCGCATATTGTCGGTATATTAGCTGTTTTGTTCTTACTTCGCTTTATTTGGACCTTTAATAAATTTGATGATATTTTCTTGCTTACAGGCGGGAATGCTGGAACGCGGACATTGACTGTGAATGTGTATGAGCAAGCCTTTGCTATTTCTAATCTAGGAGCAGGCGCAGCAGTTGCTGTTGTGATATTTATGTTTCTGCTTTTATTTTCCATTTTATTTATAAAATTTACACCAAAGGATGAAGCATAGTGGCATTCTGGAGATTGGGAATAACAGGTGGATTTTTGGCGGGCGCTATCTGGGCTCCGCTATGGCAGCTGCTTGTTTGTGTGGCATTGATTATCGGAAGCGATGTTCAAATAGAATTGCAGATGGGGCCAGCATTTATCACTGGTATAATTATGGGCGCCTTTGCAACCTTGTATAAGCCTAACAACGCGAAGATATATTTTTCGGTCGGTATTCTACTATACGCTTTATTATTATTTTTATGTTCGTTTGGGGCGCCTTTTGGAAGCCTGCTTACCGATAATTACGCGCGCATGATAGTCTCTTTAATAATTATCTCTACCCTGTCCTTTATATCTATTTCCCTCACGGTAGGCTCCCTTAAGGCCGGGATGGTTACAAAATACTTTATAGAGGCGTTTTATTCCCGTTTAATGTGGGGGCTTGGGCTGGTATTTTTTATCCTGATTGTCTTAATTCCTTTTTATGTGATGGTGCTAACGAGCCTGAAAAATCAGCAAAGTTTGCTTCGAAATCCGCTTGATCTTTCCATAGATTTTTCAGTTGCTCCTGAAAAGCTGTTTAATTCTTATATTGAATTATTTGTGAAATATGACTTTTTAACGCTTTTACTTAATTCAGCTTTTGTTTCAGTTGTGACTGTTTTCATAACGTTGTTATTTTCTATCCCCGGCGCATATGCAGTTGCAAAACTAAGATTTCCCGCACGTCAATGGCTCTCAAGCTCTATCTTGTTGATTTATCTTATTCCAGCCATAATATTGGTCATTCCTCTTTATTCGGTATTCAGTCAGCTTGGTCTGCGAAATTCGCTGTTTGGGCTTTGTATTGTTTATCCAGCAACAACTATTCCAGTTGCCTTATATATGCTGAAAGGATATTTCTCCGGCTTGCCGAGTGAGCTTGATGATGCTGGGCTAATGGATGGTCTGACACGTTGGCAAATCATTCTGAAAATTTCTATTCCGTTATCAGTCCCTGCTATAGCCTCGGTGGCTTTATATGTATTTATGATTGCTTGGAATGAGTTTTTATTCGCATTTATGTTTTTAGATGATGTTAAAATTTTTACATTATCAAGAGGAATAGTATCATTGGACTCAACTGAAGTTCCAAGGCAACATCTGATGGCAGCCGCTGTTGTAGCAACAGTTCCAGTGCTATTTATTTTCCTATGGTTTGAGAAATTTTTGGTTTCCGGACTTACTTCCGGAAGTGTGAAAGGTTAGAGATGAACGAAATGATAAAAGAGGCCATGAATGTTCTAAAGGAAAATGATAGGGGTGGTTATACCGTTCCTACCAGTAGATTATACCCATTCCAGTGGAATTGGGATTCTGGCTTTACCGCTATGGGGTTGTGGCATTTTAACAAATGGCGTGCTTGGCTAGAGATTATTTCATTGCTAGATGCGCAATGGGAAAACGGAATGATACCCCATATTGTATTTAGGCAAAGCGATCCAGATTATTTTCCAGGGCCTGATATTTGGCATAGTAATAACGAGCCTCCTACAAGTTGTGTCTCTCAACCCCCTGTACTTGCAACCATCGTTTGGCAAATGGTCGAAAAAGGAACGCCTTATGATTCTCGAAAAGCAAAAGAAATATTCTCTCGATTAATGGCAAGTCATCGCTGGTTCTTGGAGTCGCGCGATCCTGTAAATGATGGCGTTATTGCAACTGTGCATCCGTGGGAGACAGGAAGAGATAATTGTCCTGATTGGGACCTAGGGTTGAGTAATGTTGAAGTACCTGAAGAACTTGAAACTTATATTAGAAGAGATACCACACATGTGGAAACCGAACAGCGTCCAACACAGCAAGAATATGACAAATATATGGCGATTGTTCATTTTGGTAAAAAAGTAGGGTGGGATAATGATACCATATATCGTGAAGGCCCATTTCTTATGGCTGATCCTGGAATACAATTTATCTTACTTCGCGCAACAAAGGATTTGTTACAATTAGCAAAACATTTAAAACTGGAAGCTGCGTTTGATGAAATTCAGCAATGGATAGATAAACTTACCCAAGGCTCGCAGTGGTTATGGAATGACATTGTAGGTGGTT
>JADHOL010000028.1 GCA_016779005.1 Alphaproteobacteria bacterium | reverse complement strand
GTTTCATTGGCAAGATTGCTAAAAAAACTGGTTTGGATAATAGATGATCGAGGGACTGTGGTGTAGGGATCTCGCTCATCATAATAGCCTTGCTCTGGATCCTTTAAGGCATCTAAAATCTTTGCGCAATCAGGAAGCGATTTTCCGTGGACGCCTGTTCTATCGCAGTAAATATCAGCCCCAATAGCTCCTCCATCAAACCCGATCATAGCCTTGTGAGGTAAAATAAGACTAATGGCATTATGGTTTGACGGTCCTCTGCAGGATGCTCTTGTTTCTTCGCCAAGGCTTGCCATAACTAAATTAGTGCTGACAGATACAGCAGAACCTGAACTTGAACCAAGAGAAGCGGCTCTTGTTGTGTCATAGGGATTAGAGGGATTACCGCCCCAACTTGAACGCTGATAGCCCATGGTTGAGGGAAGTATTTTTGTGGGGCTATGATTGCCGCCCGGATCGCCAGCTCGCCCATTATATTCAGTGTTTACAGCCTTAGCGAAAATGATGGCGCCTGTGTCTCTGAGCTGTTTTACAAGCATGTGATCGCGTGCTGGAAAATCAATGTCATAAGCCGCATCAGCCCCTCCGGTTGAGCGCATATCCTTAGTATCGAACGGATCCTTAAACGAAAAAGTCACACCATACATTGGCATTGCTTCTAGATCTGGATTACTGCCAAACTCGGCATCTAATTCTGCTGCCCTCTCTAGCGCATCAGGTTGCTGTCTGAAAATCTCGCATACAGCAGGGGCACCGTCGGGAAGCGGGCCCTCAGAGGGATGTTTGTCATAATCTCCCCAGCAAGTAATAGAACGCTCGCCCCGAATATTTAGGGTAGAGAGGCAGTTAACCTGTCCAGCATTTGGAATCCCTGCAATCATTCCAAATTGCTGGTATGCATCTTCTTTAGAAGCTGTTTTCTCCATTCTTCCAAATTCAAGAGGAGGGCCTTTGTAATCCTCTCTGTTGGGAAGGACATCATCTACTTTAATTGTTTTCGTTGGGAATTCTATTGTCTGCCCGCCACGAATTACACCTGGTACACTAGCAATATCAGAACCATCTTCCGTAACCAGCATACTTGAAACACCGTTATATGCCTTAACGCGGTCTAAATAACTTTGGACAACTTCCACTAACGTTACATCACCAGACTTAATTGCGCCGTGCAGGTCGGCGATTGATGCTTCAACCAAATTAAATTTTTGTTTTTCGATTGGCATAGGGTTAATACTCAAGCTGGTTTCTGATATGAACATTTGCTAGGTTAGAATGAAATGCGAAAGGATTTCGTTTAAAAAAAGCCAATTTGATATTCTATTTTAATCTGTTCCCGTCCAAATCGAAAATAAATATGTCTTTTGCGTCAACGCTAACACTGACGGAAATATCGTCGTTAATTTCTGTTGCTGCCTCACTAGTCATTAGAGAGACAAATTTCTCATCTGTTCGTGCATCAAGATAGATTAGCTTTTCTCTGCCTAGAGGTTCGATAACTTGAATGTCGTGAGAATTTTTTGCATTAGATTTTTTGATGAATGTTTTTTCGGGTCGAATGCCAATTGTTACCTCTGACGGTAGGTTTTTTGCTTCATTGGCAGCTAATTTAACGCTAAAATACTTGGTATTTATTGTGTTGCTATTTATGCTTCCCTTGCAGAAGTTCATTGAAGGGGATCCAAAAAAGTCTGCAACAAAAAAATTCTTAGGGTTATTATAGATTTCGTCTGGAGTTCCGATTTGTTCTATATCGCCTTTATTCATAATCACAATTTTGTCTGCTAACGTCATGGCCTCTTCTTGATCATGAGTTACATAAATGAAGGTTTTACCAAGTTCTTTGTGAATTCTTCCACATTCAGCCCGTAATTCACGACGCAGTTTTGCATCTAAACTAGATAATGGCTCATCTAACAGAAATATTTGTGGTTCGGTCACGAGTGTTCTTGCAAGTGCAATTCTTTGTGACTCGCCACCAGAGCATTGAAACGGCATTTTCTTCAAAAGATGTCCAATTTGAACAAGGTCTGCTACTTCTGCTACCTTTTGTTCCATTTCGGCTGTTGACACCTTCTTCATCCGTAAACCGAATTTTATATTATCTTCTACTGTTTTGTTTGGGAACAATGCATGGTTCTGAAACACCATCCCAATACCTCTTTTGCCAGGTTCAATATCATTCACAACTCTTTCACCAATTAGGATTTCTCCATCTGTTGGGTCTTCAAATCCAGCAAGCATTCTCAAGGTAGTTGTTTTGCCGCATCCAGAAGGACCAACAAGCACCACAAATTGTCCGTCATCAATATCGAAATTAATATTTTTTACAGCATCAACAATCCCAAAAGATTTTTTGAGTGACTTTATTTGAATATGGCTCATTTATAATCCCAACCTATTTTCTAATCATTCCAAAACTAAATCCGCGTGCCAGATGTTTGCGGATAGTTATACCAACTATTATAAGTGGAATGGTTATTCCCACAGATAATGCAGCTTGCCTTCCATAGACACGACCTTCAGATGAGCCTTCATATTTTGCAAGCTCGACTGGAAGTGTAACAGCATCTGTTTTTGATAAAATAAATGCCACCAAATATTCTGACCAGGTCAGAATTAAAATAAATAAGAATGTTGCCAAAAGACCAGAGCGTATCACTGGAAATACGACTTCTGTAATAATTGTCCATCTATTTGCCCCCATTATTTCAGCTGCCTGTTCTAGCTCTATTGGCACCTCATCAATGAAGCTTTTTGTCATCCATACTGCATATGGAAGTGTTGTGATGAAATAGATGGCTATAAGCCCTGTTAGTGAGTCTATTAGTCCAATTGTTGTGTAATAAAGTGATAATGGTCCAACAAGAACAATAGGCGGCACCATTCGTAACATAAGAAGTTGAAACATCCGAGTTTCGGATAAGACTTTATAACGCGAAACCCCATAGGCAATAAATGCGCCAAAAGAGACGGAAAGAAACGTTGAAATAAACGAAATGATTGTAGAATTTTTAAGTGCTGTAAAAGGC
Source organism: Alphaproteobacteria bacterium (assembly GCA_016779005.1). GTDB lineage: Bacteria > Pseudomonadota > Alphaproteobacteria > Puniceispirillales > Puniceispirillaceae > UBA5951. The sequence continues at coordinate 20,556 of JADHOL010000028.1, read as the reverse complement.
TTCTGGATAGATTGGGCATATTGCGTTTCGGTATGCTCCATTGCGCCTCCCCAAACGTTGTTATAATTGCTCATAGTTGGTTCTTCAGACCAATAAACGGGCGGCCAAGCAAGCCAGTCTTTGTCAGGCTTGAATGAAGTAGCTACCATCCAGAATAATGGAAATAAAACTATTAACAGCCAAATCGTAAGGAGTGTATACCTTACAACATTATCTAAGTTTTGTTTTTGAGTTTTTGTCATATCTAATTTGCCTGCACTTGCGCTATTCTTTTGTTTTCTTTTTGCAAAATATTGATAGCAGTAAGAATGATCACAACCATCATTAGCATCACAATGTAGCTCATGGCGGCAGCTTTGGACCAATCAAAATAATACCATGTATTTAAATAAATAAGTACAGGAATGGTTTCAGTGGAAGTCCCAGGGCCACCCTGAAATATAGCCCATGTTTTTGGAAACTCTGCCATAGCTTCTAGAAAGCGAAGTACCAAGGCTAAAACAATTATGGGTCTTAAAAGGGGAAGTTGAATTTCGAAAAATATTTTAATACGAGATGCACCAAGAATTTGAGCAGCCTCGACAGGCTCCTTGGGTAATGATGCAAGGCCAGCCATCATTATGATAAAGCTGAAGGGAGCCCAATTCCATATTTCCATTAATACGACGGTAAATAGTGCAATATCGGGATTTGTGATCCACATTATCAGCATATCTCTGCCCACGATAGATGAAAGAATACCGTTTAAGGGACCTTTCTGATAAAGAATCATCTCAGCTGTGTAGGCAATTACAATTGGGACTGTCAGCATTGGTATGATAAAAATGATATAATAAAACCATTGCAGTCGAAAGTTCTTATACATCAGCAGCGCAAGTCCGAAACCTATCACAAAACAGCCGATTGTTGACGCTAGCGCAAAGCCTAAGGATCTAATTATTGCAACGTGAAACCGTTCGTCAGTCATAACATCCTTAAAAATGTCTAAAGCGTACCATTCAGACGCCCACCAACCCTCGGAGTAAATCGAATAATAATTAAAAGAAAGATATAATTGTAATATCAAAGCGGGTCCCAAAATCAGCATTATTGACGCGATCAATGGGAACAATACCATTTTTTTATAACGCTTAGTGCGCTGAAGCATAATTTCGGATCGTGCCATTAAGAACTCTTCTTGATTGAATGGTTTGACCTACCTGGCTCAATAAGAGCCAGGTAGAGATAGATTTATGCTGGTGAGTCTATTTTGGGCATGACTGCTTTATAACTTGCAAGCTCAGCTTTGAGCTTACGCTTTCCAGTTTTCTTTACGATGCCAGCAAACTCTTCCTGAGTTTTCTTTATACCCTCTGAAACAGAAATCGAGCCAACATACGCTTCTGATAAATTTTTGTTTAGTATGTCAGTAAATTCCATGTATCCTGTGAGGTAAATAGGTGGCGCTGCAACCTGCAAGCATTGCTGAATTCCCTCTAAGCCACCTTTAGTATAAGTTTTAGCAACAACCTCGCTTGTCATGTGAGACTTCGCCCAAGGGTCGTGGAATGTATTTGCAGGGTCTGCAACAATAGCTTCGCTCTCTTGTTCTGTTGTCAACCACATTGCTAAATAAGCAGCAAGTGCTTTTCTTGGACTATGTTTGTTTACAAGAAGAGCACCTAGTGGATCAGAGATTGACCTGTAGATCCGTTTGCCACTGAAGTCCGAGCCAGGCACTAAGCCATATTTCCATTGACCAACAGTTTTTGACTTGTCAGGGTTTTCGTTCAAAGCAACAATTCCATCCCAATATTGTCCCGAGAACACTTTTCCTCCGGTCATTCTTGGAATCATTTGCGGAGTCCCCCAACCGGGAGCCTCTGGGTGAGATACATCTTTGTACTTCATGTAAGTTTCCCACGCATACACTGCTTCGTCCGAATCCATTGTTGGGTTCATATCATCATCAAAAGTAAACCCACCCGCACTATAAAGTTGCATAAACCACCAAGTTGCGCCGTTAGCCCGGTTTCTCAAATTCATTGAGCCATAATAGTCATCATCATTGGCCTTTGCGGGCGGAGCAAAAAACTTCATCCACTCAATTTCTTCTTCCCAAGTGCCAGGCCATGTTGGGCTTTTTCCAAACTTGTCCTCATAAGCCGCTGAATTTGCTTCAACAGTTGCCCAATGAATAAATTGAGTATGGACATTGCCATCTGTAGGCATTCCATAGGTCGCACCTTTATATTTCATAAAGGTATCAAATGTGCCAACAGCGTTGTAGTCAAATCCCACTTCTTCCATGTAGGGGTCTAATTCTTCCAACATCCCAATCGATGCAAGAGTTGGAATCATATTCGAATTTATATGAAATAGATCAAACTCGGGAGACTTTGCAACACCTTCAGCCACTACAGCAGGTGGTGCTACGAATATTGATATATCTTTTATATCTTTAAAATTAGTGCCGGTTTCAGCAGCAAATTTATCGACTGAGGCTTTCATTGGAGCATAATATAGAGCCCAAATAATACCTTTCAGGTCAGCCGTTCCAGCACTTTTTGCTGCTTCAATAATTTTTTGATTAACTGCACTATGACCGCCAGCAGTCGCCATTTTAGGCAAAGCCATAAGTGCCGTAGTAGATACAGCAGTATTCATAAAATCTCTGCGTGATAGTAATTGTCCTAGTTTAAATCGCATTTCATTCCTCCCATAAAATAGCAATTAGTTACCCATCAATATTATTTTAACATTAATTTTTATAATGTTATTTACATATCTTATTTTATCGATAATCATATATTATGATGAAAGCCAAAAAACCTATTGTCAACCTTTTGTGAATGCTGAAATGCTATATGAGACACAATTCAGCCTAAGAAAAACTGCAAAAAATATTAATTAAGACAAAATCTTTAGACTTTGATGTCGGTTTTTCATTAGAAAATTAAAAAATTTGGAGGAAAAAATGGACGACATTTATACTTTTAAATCGGAAATAAGAGATGGGATGGTAATTGATTGGGATGTTCCAATTGAGATGGATGATGGAGTCGTTCTAAGAGCCGATATTTACCGCCCTATCAAAGAAGGCAAGTACCCAGTGATTTTATCTTATGGCCCGTACGGAAAATATCTCCATTTTGAAGATGGGTATGAGACATGCTGGAATATAATGTGCAAGAATCAGCCAGACGTACCTGCTGGTTCAACAAATAAATATCAAAATTGGGAAGTTGTTGACCCAGAAAAATGGGTTCCAGACGAATATGCCGTAGTCCGTGTTGATTCCCGAGGTTGTGGACGTTCTCCGGGATATGTAGATTTATGGTCATTGCGAGAGGCACAGGACCAGGGACTATGTGTTACCTGGGCTTCAAAACAAAGCTGGAGCAATGGTAAAGTCGGGATTAATGGAATATCTTACTATGCTATGAATCAGTATCAGACGGCTGCACTACAGCCAGAAGGACTTGCTGCTATTTGCGCATGGGAAGGCGCCGCAGACTTTTACCGAGATATGTCTCATCATGGTGGTATATTATGTTTATTCGGCAAGAACTGGTATGACATGCAGGTTAAATCTGTTCAATATGGTGTCGGCGAAAATGGATATCAAAGCAGAATGAATGGTGATTGGGTATCTGGGCCAGAAACGCTAACCTCAGAAGAACTAGGCTCAAATAGATGCGATTTTGATAAAGATTTGTACGAAAACGATTTGGTCACAACAGAGTATTTTCAGAGTCGAAACCCTGATTGGGATAAGGTAGAAGTACCAATGCTAACATCCTCAAATTGGGGAGGGCAGGGCCTTCATCCGAGAGGAAATTTCGAAGCATATACGCAAGCTGCGTCAAAGAACAAATGGTTGGAGGTTCACGGAAAAGAGCATTGGACTGAATTCTATACTGATTATGGGATAAACATACAGAAACTTTTTTTCGCGCACTTTTTAAAAGGTGAAAATAACGGTTGGGATGAGCGACCGCGTGTGCAGTTGCAGGTACGACACCCGGGCGAGAAGTTTGTTGAACGTTTCGAGCAAGATTGGCCCTTGCCAAGTACAAACTGGTCTAAATTTTATTTGAATTATGAAAATATGACACTGGATGAAACTGCGCCATCGAATTCGCAAACAATCTCTTATGACCCGATGGGAGACGGTGTAACTTTAACAACGAAACCGCTTGAAGAGGAAATGGAAGTTACTGGTCCCATGGCTGCTAAATTGTTTGTGTCCTCTGAGTCTGCAGACGCTGATTTGTTTTTAGTGGTACGTGCGTTTTATCCAGATTTTAAAGAGGTAGTATTTAAAGGTGCGCTTGACCCGCATACTCCAATTGCCCAAGGATGGCTGCGTGCATCTCATCGCAAGCTTGATGACGCGCTTACTCGTCCTGACCGTCCATATCATACACATGACGAAAAACAGCCATTAAATCCAGGCGAAATTTATGAGCTTGATATTGAAATCTGGCCGAGCTGTATTTCACTGCCAAAAGGGTTCCGGATTGCTTTGTCTGTGCGCGGACGTGATTATGTATATCCGGGCGGTGCGGATGATGGTTTGTCCAATATGAAAAATAAATTTACAGGTGTAGGGCCATTTTTACATGATGATCCTAGAGATAGGCCGCTTGATATATTCGGAAAAACAGTAACGCTACATAATACAGAAGCACAAAAATCTTATGTATTGTTGCCTGTGATTCCAAAAAAATAGAGATCATCAGAAATGTTTATTAGCCGGTGTAGCAGTAATTGTTTTTGTGTTACATCGGCTTTTTTTATGAAATTAGGATAAGGAGAGAAAAATGGATACATATGATTTTGATTCAGAACAAGAGTTTGATCCAATCAAACATGTGGAAAAAAAATTGGGATTGTTTGGAGAGGGAGATGTTTCAATTGCTTGTTGGGAGCCCGGTCAGGTTAGCCCTAATCATTGTCATCCAGATGCAACCGAAATTTATTTTTGTTTTGAAGGAGGTGGTGTTATGCGAACCATTGACGAAGAGATTGAAATAAAAAAAGGTGGTTTAGTGGTTCACCCTCGTGGTGAGCTTCATGAATTTACAAATGGACCAGAGCGAACCATTCTATTCAGAGTCCGATATGGAAAAACGATGGTTTCAAGAACAAAGGAATGGCCAACTAATGCCTCTTGGGAACCAAACAAGGAAGATCTAAATTACTTCAAATAATTATGTAAATAAGGCTAATAATAAGATTGGTTAGAGATGATTAATATTTTTATAATAAGAAGTATAACTTATTAAACAGAGGAGAAATAATGAGACCATCTTTGAAAAAAGCTAAATTGTCTAGATTAGACCAGCCGGTTATCGAAAAATCTATAAATGGTCACAAAACGTATCTAATTTATATTGAAACTATCGATGGACTTTATACCCCAATTGGATTGCAATTGCCAAATGGTGATGGGCCATTCCCTGTTGTTTTGCTTGCTAGTGGCAATGGCGGAGAAGGAATGAAATGGATAGAGGAATATAGTAAGAATAGGCGCTATACTATTGACCGATTTCTCGAGCAGGGATATGCATGCGGGTGGATTCGTTATCGGACAGAAGTAGAACTTGGGTATAACAATGGTGGTAAATTAATACACGATAAGAGGCAGGGCAGGGAAATGTTCAATCGTTCGCCGCTAGAGTATGAGGATGAGATTTCCATCATTGAAGCGATAAAACAATATGATGAGATAGATGCTGAAAGAGTTGGTTTGTTGGGAATGAGCCATGCTGGAGAAATGATATTGAAGTTGGCTAGCGAGTATCACGGTGTTTGTGCAGCGGTCGCAAGTGAGCCTGCCTCACACGAGTATCTAGCGCTTAATCCTGATGATAGCGTGACCATAAATCCAACAACTCAGCTTCGTGATATAGAATCAATGCAAATGCAATCCACTCAGAAGGTGCGTAGTAGAATTGATATGAAACTCGCAATAGACCGAATTAAACCAATAACTACACCTTTGTTCATAATGGGCAGAGATCAGGATGAGCTTCAGGGTATATTTAGATTGAGTTATGAATTACTTGAAGAACAAAAGAAAAATGTTATTTGGAAAAGTTATAATCACAACCTACACGGATATGTATATCCATTACTTGGTGAAGATGGTGATTACATCGTAAATGATGTTCAAAAAGAAGCTATTTCGGATGTTTTAGCTTTTTTTAAAGAACATTTTGGAAAGTGAAATTCTGTAAATAAAGTGTTATTTTTTTAGCCCGGTGTTTTCATCATAAACTTGGCGGGGTAGTTTTGTAAGATCTTGACCCGTTAACCTGATCCAAGCAGCTGGAGCAGAAGGATGAGCCGCACTGTGAACTGACCCTGGGGGAAAATAAATACCGGTACCTTGGTTCATATCAAATACTTTATCTAATTCAATTTTTTCAGACTCGTTTGGAAGCTTTTTACCGAGTGCATCTTTATAAACACTCATTCTTGTAACTCCAGATACTTGAAAATATAATGCCCAAGACGTACCATGGTCATGTGGCATTCCAGCATCAGGAGAAGAGGTTGCGTGATACAAAATCTGCAATTGGTCAGAATTATTGCCCCAAATACATACCTTGCCATCGGTTAGTAATGAAGATAGCTTTGACTTGATTTTTGGGAAATCTAACAAGCCATTGAGCAATATATTTGCGACATTCTCAAACTTATCACTTGGCACATTATCATCACCAATTTCAGCTGACAAAGAATGCGCCAATGCCGAAATTGCTGGTGATAAATCTTCATCCAATTGAATAATGTCTGCCATCGCTATTCCCCCTTATCCTGCTGTGATATGGGTTATAAACCCATACTCAAAGCGAGCGCTTATGGAACTAGAATTACGCCAAATACTGTGAGTTGTAAATTTATTTTTGGGGAGGATATTTCTGTAATCCCTCACACCATAATCGTCTTTGTAATCCAGCTTTTGACTATGCGGGTTACCACATCCTCTTTATTTCGATAAAAATGATCGCAATCATCTATGATTTCTACATCACATATACCAGAAGTTGCGGCTGCAAAATCTTCAGCAGGATAGGCCTCTGGGATTTCCATATCTCCTCTGATGAATAAAGATGGACAGCTGATTTTAGGTGCTGTTTCAACCGTATCAGGCATTGTTGTAAGTCTATCAATATAGCTATTTGCTGTTGCCACATACCACCAGCCAGGCAGTATTATTAGCTCATCTCCTTTGCCTTCTGCAATCATTTGTGTTGCGCGTTCGCGGAGCTCATCGGTTTTGCTAGCGCCTAATAAACCTGTTCGGGCAGCTAGCTTTTCGGCTACGGTTCCCCCTCCATGCGCTGATAATAATATTAATGCAGCTGTATCTGGATTTGCAGCAGCATGTTGTACAGCCAGAAATCCGCCATTACTGTGACCTATTAATATCGGATTGTTAAATCCTTTGTTGGACATCCAGCGCGCAGCATACTGATTATCTGCAATGCCTTCAGCGGTGGTTTGCAAGGCGGCACCAACGGCAAGTCTTGAATCGCGTATACTTAATATATCGTGCCCTCTTCGATTAAAACTTAGACAAGCATATCCAAGCTCACATAGCATAGGCGGCAGGAAACGCGGTGCACCTGTATAAAAATTCATTGTATTTCCATGGAAAATCATCACAGCACCACGAGTTGGTCTTCCCTCTGGGTGATATAGCAGCCCATCTAATGGGTGTGTATCCGTTTCAATTTCTACAAGTTCCAACTTCATTTCAATCACCTTAAAAAAACACTTTAAAGAACACTTTACAAAAAATCTCAAAATCTAGCAAAAATCTATTACATTTACAGGGGGGACGTCTATGGGGTGGCACTCGCCAAAGCAGATTTCGATATTGTGTACAGATGACTAATTTGGGTTTTGGTGATAATCGTTTTCTTGTATAACATTATCCTTTGATAGGACAGGTGGTTTGTTTTTAGGCATATTAACAAGGGGTTTGGTTGCTTATTATTAGCGCTGGATTGGTGCTGGTGAACTATGAATCGTTACGCAAGGTATTGAGAGATGACACACAAGTTTGATGTAATTACGATTGGACGAAGTTCAGTTGATTTATATGGGGCGCAAGTTGGTGGCAGGCTTGAGGAAATGGGGTCTTTCAATAAATATATTGGAGGCTCCCCCACAAATATTGCCTGTGGCACGGCAAGATTAGGGCTTAAATCTGCTATAATTACCGCTGTGGGTAATGAACATATGGGCCGTTTTATAAAAGAACAATTACAAAAAGAAGGTGTGTCCATACAAGGCGTTAAAACCGATCCAGAACGACTAACGGCTCTGGTGCTTCTTGGAATTCGAGATAATGAACAATTTCCGTTAATTTTTTATCGGGAGAATTGTGCAGATATGGGTCTTACGCCTGAGGATATTGATGCTCACTTTATTGCCTCTGCCAGCTGTATTTGTGCAACTGGAACCCATCTGAGCCACTCGCAGGTAGAAGCGGCAACCCTCAAAGCATTGAGAATAGCAAGAGAGAATAAGATTAAAACTGCGTTGGACATTGATTACAGGCCAAATTTATGGGGGGTCGCAGGCCATGGCGAAGGCGAGAGTAGGTTTGTTGAGAGTGAACAAGTCACAAAAAAGCTTCAATCAACCCTTGGTTTGTTTGACTTAATCGTTGGCACAGAAGAAGAGTTTCACATTGCAGGTGGTACTATTGATACAATTGAAGCATTGCGCAATGTGCGCAAGATTAGCAATGCAACGCTTATATGCAAGAGAGGCCCGATGGGCGCGGCGGCATTTGAGGGTGAAATACCAGATAGTCTTGATGAGGGGCAAACAGGCCCTGGATTTAAAATAGATGTATTTAATGTGCTTGGGGCTGGGGACGGGTTTATGTCAGGTTTGCTGCGTGGCTGGCTAACTGGTAAACAATGGCCAGTTGCCCTAACCTATGCTAACGCATGCGGCGCTCTTGCGGTGAGTAGGCATGGATGCACCCCTGCTTATCCAAGCTGGGACGAGCTTCAGTTTTTCCTCGATCGAGGCATTATTAATACAGAACTCAGAAATGATCCTGAGTTGGCGCAAATTCACTGGTCTACTAATAGGCCAAACAGGCAAAACCCCTTGGAAAAACCATCGGTGCGAATATTTGCGTTTGATCATAGAAGCCAGATGCAAGATATTGATGGGGCAACGCCTACAAAAATCGCCCTATTTAAGAAGTTATGTTTACAAGCCGCCATCCAAATATCAGCCCATAATGATGGTTTTGGTATTTTATGTGATGAGAGGCTTGGCAAAGAGACTTTATACCAAGCATCTGATTATAATCTCTGGATTGGACGGCCTGCTGAATTGCCAGGCTCACACCCACTTCGCTTTGAGCCGCAAATAGGGCTGGATTGCGGCGGCCTTGCAGAATGGCCAAGAAACCATATTGTCAAATGTCTGTGTTTTGCCCATCCAGATGACGAGGCGGCAATGTGGGATGTACAATTAGAGCAGCTGTTGCGGCTATATACTGCTAGCAGGCGTAATAATCTTGAATTTTTGCTTGAGATTATTCCTTCTAAAATAGGCAAAGTGAATGATGAGACGACAGCACAGGTGATGCGCAGATTTTATGCTGCTGGGATATTTCCAGATTGGTGGAAGCTAGAGCCGACTAATTCGCAGTCCGCTTGGCAGAATATAACCCAGCTTATTAAGCAAAATGACCCTCATATTCAAGGCATTGTGATTTTAGGGCTAGAAGCAAGTGAGGAAGTTCTTGCGCACTCATTTAGCGTGGCAGCTCAACAGCCTTTTGTTAGAGGATTTGCAGTGGGCAGAACCATTTTTGCAGAATCGGCAAAGAGTTGGATGAGTGGGAAGATTGATGATAGTCAAGCAATCCGGGAGATGTCACAGAAATTCAAAAGATTATGCGATTTGTGGGATGCCGCATATGTTACGTAAAATAGTTATTTTCGTTAATGCGGTGTGAATAAAACGCAGATTAATGAAAAAATAAAAAGTCGCTACTTTATTAGCACTCAAAAATGTGGTCAGCTTAGCAACGATAAGACCAGCTATAAATGTTTAGAAAAAGTTCTAAAAGAAAATTATTGTGGAATTTAAAGGAGTGCGTTCATGAACCCCATTCATCCTAATCAGAGATTGCCTTACTCCGCAATTATTGACAGAGCTCCGTTGAGCTTGCCTGATAATGCACGTGTTGTGATTTGGCCTATTCTGGCGCTGGAGGTATGGGATATATCAAGGCCAATGGCACGAATGATTATCACCCCGCCTCAAGGCGCTCCTATGCTTCCTGATTTTCCGAATTGGAGCTGGCATGAATATGGTATGCGGGTTGGCTTTTGGCGTATAAAAAACATGCTGGATGCTCTTGGTATCAGACCAACCGTTACCTTGAATGCACGCACTTGTCTTGAATATCCGCGTGTTGCAGAAGCGTGTCTTGAAGCTGGATGGGAATTCAATGCGCATGCCTATGAGCAAATACCAATGCATAAGCTTGATGATGAGAGTGCAAGCATTGAAAAAACAATGGAGATTATTCAGAAATTCTGCGGGAAAAAACCACGCGGTTGGTTTGGCCCTGGCCTCACACAGACATATGATACGATGGATTATCTAGCTGAGAATGGTGTGGAATATATTGGTGATTGGGTGCTTGATGATGAACCTGTTTGGGTTAAGACAAAAACAAACCCAATTGCAGCTTTGCCCTATAATTATGAGCTGCATGATATTGTTATGATGGCAATTCAGCATCATGAATCACACACTTACAGAGATAGAACTATTGATTATTTTGATACGCTTTATGCCGAAAGTGAGGACAGACCAAAGATTATTGCTGTTGCAATGCATCCTTATCTCTCTGGTTCACCTCACCGTATTCGCTATGTGAAAGAGGCGTTTGAGACCATGATGCAAAAACCTGGTGTGGTATGTTGGGATGGAGAGCAGATACTTGACTGGTACAGTGCGCAAGTTGATAAACCCTCTTCTATATAAGCAGGCGCGTTGTATGGTTGATAATTTCAATAATGAATAGGCCTGCCCCTGCCAAGAAATGAGCATGAAGATGTATGATAAAGTTCAAATTGGTGCGAATGTACCTCATGATTTAACAAGCCCGGTAGAAGGGGCTGACACAGGCCCCCTCAAAGGGTTTGATTTTATGGTAAAGGATTTATTTGCGGTAGCGGGGCACAAAACAGGCAATGGCAACCCTGATTTTCTTGCGCAAACCAAAGCGGCAACACAAACCGCGCCGCTTGTCCAAAAACTTCTGGATAATGGTGCTTGTTTAACAGGCATGACCATTTGCGATGAGTTTTTCTACAGCCTAACAGGGATTAATGCGCATTATGGTTCTCCTGTAAATGTTCGGGCACGTGATAGAATGGCAGGAGGATCCTCGTCTGGATCTGCTGCTAGCGTTGCTGCTTCTTTGTGTGATTTTTCAATTGGCAGTGATACAGGTGGCTCGGTGAGAGTGCCTGCTGCTTTTTGCGGATTATATGGTATAAGACCTACCCATGGTGAGATCGATTTAACAGGTGCAACAGAGATGGCGCCTTCATTTGATACAGCTGGATGGTTTGCCCGTGATGCTGAATTATTGAAAATAATCGGTGATGTTCTGCTACCAGATCAAGCCTGCGATATTTCAGATTGCATTTTTCATTTGGCATCAGATGCCTTTGCCCAAGCAATAGATGATGTGCAGCAATCGCTTCATTCTGTTTGTGATAAAATTAACACATTAATGCCATTTGGAAATCAGATTGAAATAAATAAAGGGGCCTATTTAGAATGGCGTGAAGCCTTTAGAATCATTCAAGCCTATGAGGTTAAATCTACCACCCTTAAATGGGTAAAGGCGCATCAACCAACACTTGGCCCTGGTATCAAAGAGCGATTTGAAATGGCAGAGCAGATTACAGATACAGAATATAAACACGCTCAAAACATCAGAAAGTCTGTCTGCGAGAGGCTAGATGAGATTATGGAAGATGGCTGTGTTTTAGTGATACCTACGGCTCCTGTTATTGCACCATTAGTAGCAACGCCTGCTGCTGAGCTAGAGACATTTAGACAAAATACGATGGCTCTGACCTGTATTTCAGGATTAACAGGATTACCGCAAGTAACCATGCCGGTTGCAGAAGTATCGAATTGTCCGATAGGCTTGTCTATGATTGGTAAAAAACATTCTGATAAAATGTTATTGCGCCTATCATATGAGCTATCAAAGCACCTTAATTAGAGTATAAAAAAGCAAGTCTCAATATATCAAGGCAACATCAAAAGGGGCATATTATGCATGATCTTAAGCAATTGGGGCGTGATCTTCAGCAACCTGGCCGCTCTCCTGTATATGCTTCAAATGCGATGGTTAGTACCTCGCATCCATTATCGACCACTGCGGCCTTAGATGTGCTCAGAAAAGGGGGTAATGCGGTGGATGCTGCTATTGCAGCTGTATCAGTACAATGTGTGGTAGAGCCTTCGTCTACAAGCGTTGGCGGCGATTGCTTTTGTTTATATTTGCCAGCAGATAGCAAAACACCAATTGCTATAAATGGGTCTGGCCGTGCGCCAAAACGATTATCTGCTGACTGGCTCATTGCTAATGGTTTTGATACTATCCCGCAGCAATCACCGCATTCCGTAACGGTTCCAACAGCGGTAGATGCGTGGGTGAATTTAAATAAGGATTATGGCAGCAAACCACTTGGAGACCTTTTTGAATATGCGATCGGATATGCAAATGACGGATATCCGGTGGGGCAACGTGTTGCCTTTGATTTTAACAACACATCGGAGTTGATTAAAGGAGATCAAGAATTATCAGATCTGTTTTTGGTAAACGGAAAAACATTGCCAATTGGTTTTCTGCATAAACAGCTAAATCTTGCAAAGACACTCGCTGAAATAGCCAAGAAGGGCAGGGAAGGTTTTTATTCTGGCTGGGTCGTTGATGATATACTTGCAAAATTAACAGCCCTTGGCGGCCTGCATCAAAAAGACGATTTCGATGCGGCTATTGCCAATTATGTAACGCCGATCAGTTCCGAATTTAGAGGTCATAAAGTCTGGCAATGTCCTCCAAATGGTCAGGGTGTTATTGCGCTGCTTTTATTAAATATGGTCTCTGAGATAAGTTGCTTTGGCAATGATCCTATTAATCTTGAGCGTATTCATTATGAAATCGAGGCTGGAAAACTTGCCTACCGTGATAGGGCTGCTATTCTTGCAGATCCAGAGTTTAGCTCTGTGCCAGTCCAGCAATTATTATCACAAGAATATGCATCAGAACTGGTAAGCCAGATTAAAGCAGACAGGCCGATATCCCCGCTACCACCTTCTTCCCTGCCGCGCCATTCCAGCACCGTTTACATTACCGTCATTGATAAGGATCGCAACGCTTGCTCACTTATAAATACCGTATATAACGCATTTGGATCTGGGCTGCTTGCCCCCAAATCAGGTGTTTTGCTTCATAATAGAGGAATGGGATTTGTTCTCGAAGAGGGTCATCCAAACCGCCTAGAACCATCCAAACGCCCCTTGCATACGATAATTCCAAGTATTGTAACCAAAGATGATAATCTGGTTATGTCCTATGGCGTTATGGGGGGGGAATATCAGGCATTTGGACATATGCAGTTTCTATCTCGTTATTTTGATTATGGATTAGATATTCAAATGGCACAGGACAAACCGCGCTTCTTCCCAGATCCATTCTCTGATCAAATAGATCTTGAAACAACTATTCCGCAATCAATACAGCATGCGCTAGCAACTATGGGGCATAAAATCAGGCAGGCAAAAATTCCTATAGGCGGCTCTCAGGCCATTTATCTAAACCGCGAAACAAACGTACTGAGCGCAGGTTCTGACCCTCGTAAAGATGGAATGGCGGCAGGGTTTTAGTCTTTTTCTAATTCGACTAGCTATTCTGTATCTATGCCTGCATTAAATTTGAACCCGACCTCTTTGAATTTTTCAACAAGGTTAGGCTCAACCGCATTGATTTTATCGGCAGCAGCTGGGGTAAAGGCAATATCATTCATATCATGAACGCCGCCAGATATGATTACCTGAAGAAGGCCATCTGTCTTACCAGAATTTTTAAACGAACGGCACACGCCAGGCGGAACAGAAATAGTATCAAACTTTTCCAGAGTGACAATGCCTGAACCATCGTCATTCCAGCACACATCAAACCGTCCTTCTAAAACCGTGAATGTTTCAACCGTATTAACATGATTATGCAAACCAGGGCCTTGACCTGGAGGGCATTTTGCAAGCGTCATTGTTATTCCGCCCGCCCCAACAATCGGAGCGCCTGAATTTATGGGTGTGCTACCCTCTTTAGGATCAAGTCCAATGACAGATAACAGCTGTCTTGCATAAACCACATCGCGCCCTTCCAAAGGGATATTAGTGTCTTTCTGAATTGAAAGTGGCTTAAGTGTTTTGAATTTTGACACTCTGTTGGCCATTGCTTCGTTGGTTATATGGGATGTTTTCATGACAGGCTCGCTTTGGCTACGTTTAATAGGTTGATTTCATAATGCATATTCAGAACAAAACTATCTGCATATGATTTGCGTTAATCTGTTTTGATAATAAACAGAAAATTATCTTTTATAAATAAGAACATTGACTATTATACAGCCTGAGTAAAAAAAATTAGGAGATTAAAAATGAAGTTGGTTAGATTTGGTGCGGCAGGGGATGAAAAGCCAGGAGTGATTGACGAGCATGGAAATCTTCGTGATTTATCGGCATATATAGAGGATATAACAGCCCAAAATCTATCTGATGAGAAGCTGTCTGAGCTCTCCAAAATTAATCTCAACACCCTGCCAATTTTGGATAAATCCACTCGGCTTGGCGCATGTGTGAGCGGGGTTGGCAAGTTTATCTGTATTGGACTTAATTATGCAGATCACGCAAAAGAAGCGGGTATGGAAGTGCCTCCAGAGCCTGTTATTTTTATGAAGGCAACCAGTGCTATTTGTGGGCCAACTGACCCCATTTTACTGCCTCGCGGAAGTGTTAAAACTGACTGGGAGGTTGAATTGGCTGTGGTCATTGGCAAGAAAGCGAAATATGTAGAGCTGGCAGATGCGATGTCTTATGTTGCAGGATATGCGGCAAGTAACGATATATCAGAGCGCACCTATCAGCTGGAGGGCTCGGGGCATTGGACGAAAGGGAAATCATGTGACAGCTTTGGTCCGCTTGGCCCATATCTCGTAACAAAAGACGAAATCCCAGACCCGCAGAATTTATCTATGTGGTTGAGCGTAAATGGTCAAAAAATGCAGGATGGCTCAACCTCCACGATGGTATATGGCGTTGCGTTCTTAGTCCACTATATCAGTCAATTTATGAGCTTAATGCCAGGGGATATTATCTCTACTGGCACTCCGCCTGGTGTTGGGCTTGGCATGACACCACCTATTTATCTAAAACCGGGCGATATCGTAACGCTTGGCGTTGAAGGATTGGGGGAGCATAATCAAACGGTAATCCAAGAATAGAGATTTGGGAATAGAGAATTCGGAATAAATCTTTAAATATGAGACGGTAGTTACAGCCAAAAGTGGGGGGTGCGCCAGCTTTTGGCGATTCTGGTTAATAAGTACTTGATTGGCTATTGAAATCTTACCAATATTATACCACCATTACATTAGTTAATGATAATGCATCGTTACATCGGAGCTCAATTCGATTTGAACAGAAAAAATTCAGTTAATATAGACAGTTCTGTTACGGTAAAGGGATAAATGATGGAAAGAAGATTAGCGACAATACTTGCCTTGGATGTTGTGAATTTCAGCAAATTAATGTCAGAAGATGAAGTTAGAACACTTGAAAATCTAGGCACAGCGCGCGCGCTTATTGATGCCTCCATAGATGAATATGAAGGGCGCATATTCAACACAGCTGGTGATAGCGTTTTGGCTGAATTTCTGAGCCCGGTAAAAGCGCTAGAATGCGCGGTGAAGATCCAGAATGCTACCAAGGTAAAAAATAGTGAGCTGGCAGAGTCTGATAAAATGGACTTTCGAATTGGGCTTAATATTGGCGATGTAATGGTGCAGGAGGGCAATTTGTTTGGCGATTCTGTTAATATCGCAGCTCGGTTGGAATCTCAGGCAATTTCTGGCGGTATCTGTATTTCACAAGGCGTTTTTGATATGGTGAGTATGAAAGTTAAGGTATCTTATGAAGATGCAGGCGAGCTTGAACTCAAAAATATTGGCAGACCAATTAAGGCGTATAATGTTCTGAAATGTAAGGGCGCGCAGCGCGGGTTTGTAAGTCCTGAAAACAAGCCAAAAATTGAGATTTCAGGAAAAGAGCCAGGGTCGCTAGCGGTACTTTTATTTAAGAATTTATCAAATGATGAGGAACAGGCCTATTTTTGTGAAGGTTTTTCTGAAGATTTAATTTCAGCATTATCACGATATCGAAAACTTTTGGTTATTTCCAGCAATGCTAGTTTCTCTTACGCATCTAAAGAAAAAAGCCATTCAGATATTGGAGCTGAACTTGGGGTAAGGTACCTGCTTGAAGGAAAAGTTCGCAAGCTTGGCAATCGTATGAGGATTAGTGCAAGTCTGCTATCCACAGATACAACAGAAACATTATGGTCTGATAATTTTGATACAAACATGGACGAGATTTTTGATGTTCAAGATAGTCTGGTTGAAACCATTGTTTCGACCATTGTAGGTAATGTTGAGAGAGATGAAATTAAGAAAATTTCAAATGTAAAACCAGAAAATCTAAAAGCCTATGATTTGGTTCTACAAGGGTTAGAGTATCACAGAAGAAGTTCTATCTCTGCTGAGAATAATAAAAAAGCGTTAAGTCTGTTTACGCAAGCAACAGAATTAGATCCATCCTATGCAAGAGCATTTGCGTGGAAAACCTGTTCGCTGGCAAATAATGCTGAGTGGTTTCAAGATGAAATGCCAGAAGGCTGGATGCAAGAGGCCTTTGCCTCTGTGAATAAAGCCATGGAGCTGGACCCCAATGATCCAGAGGCACATCGTATTATGGGTGCGATTAAACTCATGTTTGAAGGGGATATGGAAAAGGCAATTTTCCACCATGAAAAGGCAATTGAGATTTGCCCGAGTGATACCTATCACATTGCAAGATACGCAATATTACTATGTTACCTAGGGGAGCCTGATAGGGCGCTTGTGGAGATTGAACGCGCCATGAGGATCGACCCATTCTGCTCAGAGCTTGTTCTAGAAACACATGGCATGTGCTATTATTTACTAGGTGAATATGAAAAGGCCATTTCAAGTTTTAAGAAGATGCAAATTGATACTCGGACAAGCCTTTTTTACAAAGCAGCGTGCCTTCAAAAATTAGAGCAACAAGATCTTGCAAATAATGTTTTAGAACTTGCTTATAATGAGAGTGGCATGAGTATTGAGAAATTCATCACTACGCAATTTTATCAAGATGAAGCGATAAAAAATACGCTTACAACTGCCTTGGAAGAAATAACAGCCTGATTTTTTAAGATAGTGAACGTGCAGTGATTTGGATACTTCTCGCTGATATATTTTCTATCTTGATTGTTCAACTTGTTGTTTCATCTGCAGATATATGTTCTCAAGGTTTGTTAAATCATCTTCTCCGAAAGCGCTTGCATTTATTTCCAACTTTAAGTGGGTTGTATTTATTTTCAGTGGCGCCATTTCTGCCTGTTGCGCGCTTATAACCTCATAATATTTTACAGGGCGCGAAATTCCTTTGAGTTTTATTTCTCCAATCTCCTCTAATTTAAACAAATCTCGAACTAAAAGATATGTCTCCTCTGATACAATAATATTGTTGGGCTTAGCAGTGCTTTCCAATCTTGATGCCAGGTTCACAGGAGAGCCAATGACTGTATAATCCAGCCGATTATCAGAGCCAAAATTTCCCACCGTACAAAAACCAGTATTAATACCAATTCGTATGCTCAAAGCAGATTTTAAGCTGAAGTTTTTGCCCCAAACATCAGTGAGCTCTCGCATTTTTTCTTGCATTTCAATTGCCATTTTAAGGCAATTACTTGCATCTTCTGCATAGCCATTGGAGTCTGGATCACCAAAGAATATAAGAATAGCATCCCCAATATACTTATCAATCGTTCCACCATATTTGAGTGCAATCGTTGACATTTCATTTAGGTAAAAATTGATAAGGCTGGTTAGTTCTTCTGATTCCAGGTGCTCTGTTATGTCCGTAAAGCCAACAATGTCTGAAAAAAATATGGTTAGCTTCTTTCTTTGACTTGTAACATTGGCATCTTGATGACCTGAGAAAATTTGCTCGTAAATCTGCGGAGAGAGATATTTTGCTAATTTGGCAGAGAGCACTTCAAGCTCTGCAGATTTCTCTTGAGCTTCTTGTTTTGCCTCATCTGCAATTTTTTTTTGCTTTTCCAGCTGAGTAGATAATGACCTGCGTAAATTGGCTTCTAATTTTAATTTGGAATTTTCTTTTTTTAGTTGGGCGAATGCTTCAGCAGTTAGCTCTATATCTGACATATTAAATTCCACAATATTAATTATATAAATTTTTTAGGGTTCCACCAATTATTCTGATAGTTCAACTTCTATCAGATGAGTATATTCCCAGCGCTGTTGATACGCAATGAAATCAGAACTTCATTTCTTAAAAATTTAGCTTAGATAGCCAGATTAGTTTGACCCACCAAATTGGTTTGGCCCGCCAGATTGGTTTGACCCGAATGAATAATAATGCCAATCTTTATGTGATACTCAAATGGTGGAAATGTTCTTTTGAAAAAACCTCTAATAATAATCTTGACAATAGTGGGCCTTCTTGGCGGGGGGTACTTGTTAGTGCCCTTACTGTTAAAGCAGAATGCGATTGAAGCAATAGAAGAGCTTAACCAGACATCACAATCAATATTTGCTGATTCCCAGATAACTTATGATGATATTAGGGTGAATATATTTAGGCGCTCTGCAATTCTCGAAAATCCTATCTATCATATCGCTGGCAAGCAAATATTAAGAGCAGATGAGATTGAAATTGCGGGCAGCTCAGACAGCTTAAGATATGCTGACATATCACATATGGAAATGACATTTTCATATAATGATCTGCTCTTTGCACTAACAGCATCACATCTTCAAATTGAAGAATTAAGTTTGAATTTAGGGGATACTTTATTATCGATCGATGATAGCGCGTTTAAAACGATCCTTTCAATATCACAAGCATTAGATATTGGTAAGTTTGAGGCTGAAGATTTCTTGCTTAACGCGCAAGGGGACTCGCAGGACGATGTGATAACCGCTTCTGGCAATCTATTGGTTAGGGGGGTTGAAAACGCAAATGCAGAGCACATAAATATTGATGGTTCAATCATAGATGATAGTAGAATCCTTGCTAGTGAACGCTATCAATTTGAAGCTGGCCAAGTCGAGTTATCAGATCTGGATTTAGAGTCTGTCATTGCGGCTATTGATTCGAACGAAACTGAAATTATGCTTCACATAAATCATGCATTTGGTATTTCGAAAATGAATGTTGAAGATGTTGTGTTTCTATTACCAGAAGGCGAAATTAAAACCGTCATAGAAGAAGGTAAATTAGAAATCGATGAGAATATCGTTGAGGCGTTATTAATTGAGGGGTTTGAATTTGAAGTAAAACCCGAAGAAACAAATATAACGATAGCTGAATTTCATGTTGAAGGGTTAGATTTAGGAATAGATTTTAGCTCACAAGAAGCGGTTTACCAAAATGCATCGCAGCTTTTTGGTATAAATGATCTAGGCTTCACAGATGTTGCCATTTTGTCAGAGGGCTTCCCAATTTATATAGAAGAGCTTCGAATGTCGGATATAGTCACTGATTCAGGCGTGATAATAAGCGGCAATAGTATGTTGTCTGAACTTGAAATACCAATATCTGCTGTTAAGAATTTTAATAAAGCGACAGCTGAAAAAATTCGCAAGTTTGTTGAATCAGATAATCTAAAGGCGAGTTTCAGAAACGAATATAATTATGAAATAGATGAAAAACATTATAGCAATTTTATCGCGTTAGAGCTTGATGGCCTAGCTGAGTTGGATGTTAATCTAGAATTTGGCTCTTTAAATTTGGATTTTATGAAAGGGGGGGATGGCAATCCTTCTATAGCCTTGTTAGCTGATTCAGCAAAAGAGATTATGTTGGAACAAGTTCAATTTGAATATAGAGATTTTGAATTAGCAGATATCCTATTTGAGGCTTATCCAAAAATAGCACAGGGTATAGATTTGCTTGAGATTCAGGCGTCCTTACTGCTTCTTCAATATCCAGAGCAGCAACAGGCACTGATAACTGCGTTAAATGATTTTCAGAGAGAGAAGAATAAATTGGGATTTTCTGTATATGCTATAAAAGAATTGAAAATCTCCAGCATTCCTGGATTATTTGTATCTGGCCGCTTGGCAGAGCATGCATTGATTGATTTTTATGGTGAGTAGTATCATT
>JADHOL010000027.1 GCA_016779005.1 Alphaproteobacteria bacterium | reverse complement strand
TAGCTTGTCTATCCCATGTTCATATAGATTGATCAAGCCTCAAATTACAGACTTACCAATATTCTTTGCATCCATCCACATTGTAATAAAAGCCGCAAAATTGCATCCTTTTATGGGAATGCGAATTCTGCTAAAACAAACCAGAATAAATTGAACTCGATAAACGCCGTTCTCACAAATGCAAACATTAAAGGGCTTTGGGCTATTCCTATCTGGCAAGAACATCTAGGTCTGACCGCTTATCTTGACGCTGTGAGCGCAATGCAAAAAGCGCATGCAAAAATAGCCGAGCGCACTTCGGATGAGACGATCTGGATGCTTGAACATCCACCAGTATATACTGGTGGGACTTCTGCAAAAGACAGCGACTTGATTAATGTTGGCGCCATACCAACCCATTTAACAGGTAGAGGCGGTCAATGGACCTATCACGGACCTGGACAGCGGGTGTATTGGCCTATGCTTGATTTATCCAAGCGAGACAGAGATGTTCGCAAATATGTGTATCATCTAGAAGCCTGGATAATTGATATTCTTGCTCGTTTTTCCATTGACGGGCAAAGACGAGAGGGGCTCCCTGGTGTGTGGGTTCGGCGCTCTGATATTAATCAGCCTGATAGAATAGATAAAATAGCGGCAATAGGGGTTCGAATTTCCAAATGGGTTACAATGCATGGTGTTGCGATTAATCTTGACCCTGATTTAACTGCATTTGAGGGTATTGTGCCATGCGGGGTAACAGATGGCGGGGTTACAAGCTTTGCTGATTTAGGGCATATCATATCAATGGAAGAGCTTGATATGGCAGCTCAAACAAGCTTTAAATCGTTTTTCTAGATTCTGAAATCCCTCACCCCAGACTTTAGAACTGTTCCAGCCCTGCCAATAATGGTGATATAGCCAAAAGCGCTTTATCCGCGTCTTTGCGCAAAACCTCCTCATCAAATGCGGTTCCGCCCATACCTGCTATAACGCCCTCATAATGAACAACCCTATTACGCAGACCACGCAGCCAGTCAAGTTGTCGTCTCTCTGCCGCGGTAAGCCAATCCATGCCCAGTGCATTATCTCCCTGCTCTGGATCTCGTTGTCCTTCGTTTAACACAACATCTGCAATCGTTGCCGCAAGAATTATCACGGTGATAGGCAACCCTGATTTAATGGCTGAATTCATCTCACGCATCAGCGCTTTGGCATGTGGGCCAACATCCAAGGCAGTCAGATCAAAGCAAACCTCTGAGAATGCCTGCCAACCTGTGCCTGTAATGGGGGTTTGCTGTGACTGTTTATTGCGCTTCATCGCTCCAAGACTACCAAATATAGATTCTTATTTTTCTTTCAATGATATAATCAAATCATCCACATTTAGTAAATCACCCTCACTAGCATGAATAACGCCAACAACGCAGTCAATTTCACATCTAAGACTATTTTCCATCTTCATCGCTTCCATTATTGCGACTTCCTGACCTGAAAACAGCGTATCACCCTCTGATACCAGCAACTTGGTAAGCAAGCCAGGCATGGGTGCAGATACTTTTAGAAGACCTGAAAGAGCACTTTGTTCTGGCATATATTCAATTACATTTTGTGCAATTGCTGGCAATAAACGCGCCCTTAATTGATAGGAAGCTGTGGTTAGACGCAGATGGTGATAATCACGTTCTATTTTGACAGCAAGCTGATGTTCGCTCATATCGCCGCTAACAATACTCCCGGTAGAAATGCTCCCGGTAAAAATACTCCCGGTAAAGATACTCATGGACTTATGAACAGACCCAGAGATGGTGTAGTGCTCTTCATCAATCGTGACAACCGCATCACCCTCTACCATTTGCCAGTCAAATAAATAATCTTCTTCGTCTTGAACCAGCAATAAATAAGAGCTTTTGCCTTGTTGCTGGCTATTTTTCTGCTTCACAAACTGAGGCATAATGCCAGCAGCTAATGCAATCAGTAATGTTCTCATCTCTCCCACAGGCTCTAGCGGAACAAACTTACCGTCAAATTTTTCATCTATAAAAGCAGTTGTGATATCTCCTGCAATAAAATCTTTATCTGACAAGATTGCATTCAAAAACTGAATATTAGTTTCCACACCGTTTATTTGATACCTATCTAGAGCGTGTGACAATTCACTAATAGCTGTTTGCCTGTCTTTACCATATGCAATTATTTTAGCAATCATTGGATCATAAAACATTGCGATATGACTGCCCTCAACCACGCCAGAATCTATTCTTATCGCTTCAATCTCAGGTTCCACATATCTGCGTAATTGTCCAATTGAAGGAAGAAATCCGCGGGTGGAATCTTCTGCATAAATGCGCGCCTCTACTGCCCATCCATGTGCTTTGACTTCTTCTTGGGTTAATTCAAGCCTCTCACCAGCGGCGATCTTAATCATAAGAGAGACAAGATCCACATCATGTACTAATTCTGTAACAGGATGTTCTACCTGTAAGCGTGTATTCATTTCTAGAAAGTAAAAATCCTCATCCGCCCCAACGATAAATTCAACTGTTCCAGCAGACCTGTAATTCACAGCCCTAGCAAGAGCGATTGCCTGCTGCCCCATTGCTTGGCGTGTTTTTTGCGATAGCAGGCATGATGGCGCCTCTTCTATGACTTTTTGATGCCGTCTTTGAATAGAGCATTCACGCTCACCAAGAAAAATAATATGACCATGCGTATCCGCTAATATTTGAATCTCAATATGTCGGGGTTGCTGAACAAATTTTTCTATGAAAACCCGGTCATCCCCGAAAGAAGAGCGCGCCTCATTCATCGCCGCCTGCATAGCTGATTGAAGTTCAGCCTCGTCGCCGACAACGCGCATTCCCTTTCCGCCGCCGCCAGAAGAAGCTTTTATCATGACAGGATAACCAATTCTGGCAGATTCAGCCTGTGCTTCGCTAATATCCGTAACCGCTCCTTTACTACCAGGAACAATAGAAACACCTACTTCTTCGGCCAGCTTTTTTGAGGTGATTTTATCGCCCATCATTTCCATGGCATGAGCATCAGGACCTATAAAAACAATTCCTGCCGCTTCAACTGCTCTTACAAACTCGGCATTTTCTGATAAAAATCCGTACCCTGGATGAATAGCCTGTGAGGAGGTCTGCTTTGCCACCTCAATAATTTTATCAATCAGCAAATAACTTTGTGCAGATGGTGACTGGCCAACATGCACTGCCTCATCTGCCATTCTGACGTGCTTTGCATGCTTATCTGAATCAGAATATATCGCAACCACTTTGATACCCATATCATGGGCAGTTCTGATAATTCGGCAGGCAATTTCACCTCTATTGGCCACCAGAATTTTTTTAAAGACGAGACTCATCTAGCGTATCTCCAATTTAAAGAGGAAGGTTGTCATGCTTGCGCGGTGGGTTTTTAAGCTGCTTACGCTTTAATATCTCAAACGCATTGACAAGACGACGACGCGTATTAACAGGTCTAATAATATCATCTAAATATCCTCTAGATGCGGCTACAAATGGATTTACAAATTTCTCGCGATAATTCTGAGTTTTCTTCTCTAATAGCTCAGGATTATCAGACGCATCCCGAAAAATAATTCTTGCCGCACCCTCTGGACCCATTACAGCGATTTCTGCATTTGGCCATGCGTAATTAACATCACCTCGCAAATGCTTGGATGCCATAACATCATAGGCACCCCCATATGCTTTTCTGGTAATTAAAGTGACTTTTGGAACTGTTGCTTCTGCAAAGGCAAATAATAACTTTGCGCCATGGCTGATAATACCGCCAGTCTCTTGTGCAAGTCCTGGCATAAACCCTGGTACATCCACTAAGGTTAGAATTGAAATATCAAAGGCATCACAAAACCGAACAAATCGCGCAGCTTTTCGAGATGAATTACAATCAAGGCACCCTGCTAAAACCAATGGTTGATTTGCAACAATGCCTATTGGCATGCCATTCATTCTAGCAAAGCCGACAATGATATTTTTCGCGTAATCAGCATGGATTTCGAAAAATTCCTGATCATCTACAATCTCCAAGATGACATGCTTCATATCATACGGCATATTTGGATTTTCAGGCACAATATTCGCAAGCGTCTCAGACTGTCTATCGATAGGGTCATCACACTCTATGATGGGTAATGGGCCAGCATTAGAAAGCGGCAAGAAGCCCATTAACCGGCGGGTATTTACCAATAACTCTAAGTCATTCTCAAATCGGCCATGGCTAACGCCAGATGTTTTTGCGTGCATCTCAGCGCCGCCTAACTCAGCGGCTGTTAAATCTTCATGAGTGACCGTTTTTACCACATCAGGTCCTGTTACAAACATATAAGACGAGTTTTCAACCATGAATATAAAATCTGTAATTGCAGGTGAGTATACCGCACCACCAGCACATGGCCCCATAATAAGGGAAATCTGCGGAATAACGCCAGATGCCAGAACATTTCGTTGGAAGACTTCTGCATAGCCTCCAAGAGATGCAACGCCTTCTTGTATTCGGGCACCCCCAGAATCATTAATGCCAATAACAGGCAAACCAAGTTTAATTGCTTGGTCCATTACTTTGCAAATTTTTGCAGCATGTGTTTCTGACAATGAGCCACCAAACACGGTAAAATCCTGTGAATATACAAATACAGGGCGTCCATTTATCAACCCATTACCGGTTACAACCCCATCTCCTGGAATTTTATGTTCTTCCATGTCAAAATCGATACATCTATGCTCCACAAACATATCCCATTCTTCAAAGCTATCAGGATCCAGCAATAGCGCTATTCGCTCTCTTGCGGTTAGTTTTCCTTTGGCATGCTGTTTATCAATTCTGGCCTGTCCGCCCCCAAGTCGGGCTTCGGCACGTTTTTGTTCTAGCATTTCGGTATTTGTCTGCACAAATAAGCTCCTTACATTTTAATTGCTCAAGAGATGTATGCTGTTCATAGTTCCGCTAGTTTGAAAAAATCTGATAAATCATGCAATTCATTTTTTAGCGCAACATGCCTTGCCTTGGATTCATCATCTTCTCCCCACCTAGAGTTTTGGTATAACTCATCTAGATAGGCAACAGAGAAAAGGGTATCTGGCATTACCTGTTTTCTTATAAAAGCTAGAGCTAATATTGCAGAGCCAGTAAGCGTTGTTGCCCTAACAAAGCACATAAAAGTCCAAATATTCATTTGCGAAATCACCTGCTTCAACAGAGTTGCATTACGCTCATCTTGATCAATAGGCATTACACCTTTTGCTAATTTAAGATCAAATTCAAACTCGGTATTTGCCCAAGATAGCCATGGATCCCAAGATTTATTCTGATGTTCCTGTAATTTTGGATCTTCTGATTCTCGATAACATAGTAAATCATTCATAATATAGTGCTGCATCTCTTCTGATAATTCGGTTTTTTGAGTAGCAACACGGTCTATTGCCGTAACCGCGAGTGAGAATAAGGGCATCTGATTTGGGATAATATCTGTTTCAACATCAGACCATTCTTTAGCTAGTTTTTCTGCCAGTTTTCTTGTTGGTAACTGCAATGTTGATTTCAAAGGTGTTTTCAAGGGGCTGTTATCAAGCGTGATCTGATAGCGCTCCTCACTTTGTGTGATATCAACCTTTTCGTAAAATCGTTTCACTGGCTATTTCCTGCTTAATTCAACCAATTTGTGGGATAATATCGTCCAGACTTGTCTGGAGTTGGGCAAAGTCATTTACGATTATTCGCGCCCCATTTTGGCTAAGAATATCAGAACTATTATAGCCCCAACTTACGCCAACAAAGGAAATGCCAGCATTTGCAGCGCATTGGGCATCATAAATTGTATCTCCAATTAACACGGTGTTTTTAATCTCAACGCTGCACGCCTTCATAGCATCTATTGCCATTTCAGGTGACGGCTTAGGCTGTTTTTCGTCAACCGTATAGGTTACATCAAACAATTCATCTATTTCATGCGCCACTAAGAGGTGGTTCAAACCATTTCTTCCTTTATTTGTTACGATACCTGTTAGCCAGCCAGCTGCAACCAACGAGGTGAGGCATTTCTTGACCCCCTCAAATAAGGGGGAGATATAAATATTTCCTGAATTCATTTCTGTTCTAAAATTATGTCTATAGGCATCAAAAAATTCATTAGCTTTATCACTATTATTATTAGTGATAGAAAGCGCCAAATGGTAGAGTCCCTGCCCGATTGATTGGCGTGCCTGCTCATCATTAATATCCAACAATCCAACATCACGGCCTGCTTTTTTAATAGCACTAGCAATCTGCTCAGCACTATCACATAAGGTGCCGTCAAAATCGAATAATGCAAGCCTCAAATCTTGTTGCTTGTCTTGTTTTTGGTCTTGTTTTTGGTCTTGTTTTTGGTCTTGTTTTTGGTCTTGTTTTTGGTCTTGTTTTTGGGCTTGCTTTTGGGCTTGCTTTTGGTAAGGCACGAATGACGTCATTACACAGATATAACCTCCTAATCAGATGGGAAAAATTGGTTGTTCGAGGGAATAGAAGCCCCTATTATGCTTGCTGCTAATTGCATATGTTCTGGTACTCCAGCTGTTATAAGATGTCCATCTGGAAGGCTCAGAAAATGGGCATGAAGATGCATCTTTCTGGCAAATGCGTCTGATGGATGCGCTTTTCGGCCGGCATATTTTCCATCCCCTAAGATAGGGGTTCCATGGTTGTCCATATGCACTCGAAGTTGATGGGTTCTGCCTGTTAAAGGGCGAAGACACACCATACTTATTCCATTATCACTATACAAAGTCTCAAACAGGGTTATTGCTATAAGGCCATGTTCTGGATCGACAGCCATTTTCTCAATGCCTTTTTGCGAGGATTTTGCTATTGGCGCTGATATTTTCCCTGATTTACTAGTATTACCTGATTTACTAGGGCTGCCTGATTTACTAGGACTGCTGGGGCTGCTGGGGTTACCAATGCAAAAAGCAAGATATGTTTTGCTGATAGCTTGCTCTTTAAACAGGGCTGTTAAATCACGTGCTGATTTCTGGCTCTTTGCCAATAATAAAATGCCAGACGTATCTTTATCAATGCGGTGAACGAGTTTGGGTCTTTCAGCGCCAAATCCTTCTTGCAATAAACGATCAATATGATTATTGGTGCCGGAACCGCCCTGCACCGCTATTCCAGCAGGTTTATTTATCGCCATCCATTCATCTGTTTCATCAATTCTCCAGCTTTCAAGTTGGCGCAAAGCTTTTCTCTTTACCGAGTCTGAAATATTAGGAGCTGCAATATCTGTTATATGGCCTCCCTGCTCGGCAAGATAAGACGGCACATCGAATGCAAACTCAATTTTCTGACCGGAATGCACTCTTGTCCCTGCTTTTACTTTTTGTGCATCCACGCGAATCCTGCCTTGTCTTAGCAGTTTTTCTAATTGACCTTGCTTGAAGGATGGAAATTGCCTGCGGATAGCGCGGTCAAGCCTCACCTCGTCATCATCTTGCGTGATTGAAATTATATGAACCAAATTCTACTCACCAATCTTTAATGCCCAAAAGCCAAGCGCAAAAAAACATATCGAAACAATTACAGATGCCCCTATATAAATAGCTAATATGGCAAAATCTTGACGCTGAAAAAGTATATAACTATCAAGAGAAAATGTTGAAAAGGTTGTTAAGCTGCCAAGCAACCCCACCATAATAAATACCCGAACGGGTTCTGGGAAAGACATCGTTGAAGACACAACAGCAACGATACAGCCTGCCGCAAAAGAGCCTGTTATATTTACAAATAATGTTGCAAAATAAGATGGCATATCGCTGTATTTGGTTACAAATAACAGCGTTGCATAACGCAAAATAGCGCCAAATGCGCCGCCAGCGGCTACCGCGAAGAATAAGGTTGCATTCATAATAAATTTATTCCACCCCAAATATCCAGCCCTCCTGAATAGCACAGGAAGGTAGGCTCCAAACTTCTGGCTTGCTTGCCAAAGCTCTTATAGCAGCAGATGAGATAAGTGCATCAGCCTCGTCAAAATCAGGTCCTTTGGCAACAAAACCATCTGGCAGAGAATTAGACCCAAAAAAGGCTAGTGCTTTATTCAGCATATCTAATCTCGCGTGATTGCCCTTAATGGGTCTAACACCAGCAAGTGAAAAATAAAATGAGGGGAAAATCTCAACCAAAGTTAAGGATTTATCGGTATTCGTTTCGATAGGCCAGCGACAAGCCTGACCTTCTAATTTATGCAACATCCTCATCCCCGCAAGAGAGCCTGTTCCTACTCCAGCTGGCCCAACACAATTAAATGTGGGACTTGGCGATTTTATAGGCTTTGCTGCGATTTCTGTTTGGCGCCTGCGTGAGCGAAATAAATGCCCTTTAATAGCTGGGGCATTATAATATGCGGCGAATTCAGGGTTTTTCCAAATAAGGCCGCCATACAAATCTGTTGCTTCTGCGTTAATCCTATCAATAAGTGCCCATAATTCTGGGGCACTGGCAGGCGCATCTTGCATACCCGGAAAATAGGTATTCTCATCTATAAAAGGATAGCAAAAAGCAAAATCAATTCCCGCTAGTGTTTTTCTCTCGCCGCTTTTTTTGATAAGATACTCCATTACGCTGGTTCTAAACCAGCTACGCGCATCTGCAGGAGGCGAGATAATAGACGGAACGGACTGGCCAGCTTCAGCCTCACTTACAGCGATACCTCGGTGTGACGAGCCTTTGGCACCAGACCAGTCTATACCGATGAATAATTCAAAATCTGGACTCATACTATTTTTATTCTGACATAATCTTGGCGCGTAATTTATCCCAATATGAAAGCCGTTTGCTTATTTCCCGCTCAAAGCCACGCTCATTAGGGTAATATAGCTTAACACGCTGCATCTCATCTGGAAAACAATTCTGCCCTGAAAAGGCATCAGCACTATCATGGTCGTATGAGTAGTTTTTTCCATAACCAAGCTCTTTCATTAAAGAAGTAGGCGCATTTAGAAGTGATTTTGGAGGTGATAAACTACCCGTTATTTTAGCAGTATCCATCGCTTTTTTCCATGCTGTATAGACTGAGTTTGATTTAGGGGAAGTGGCAAGGAAAATAACCAGCTCTGCTATATGCAACTCTCCTTCGGGGCTGCCAATACGCTCATATGACTGCCAAGCAGATATCGCAATTCCAACTGCTTGCGGGTCTGAAAGCCCTATATCTTCTGCTGCAAAGCGAACAAGCCGCCGCAATAAATAATGCGGATCCTCCCCTGCCAGAAGCATTCTAGCTAACCAATATAAAGAAGCATCACAGTCAGACGCTCGCAAAGATTTATGAAGCGCTGATATTAAGTTAAAATGATGATCTCCTTGCTTGTCATAATGCAGGGATCTTTTAGATAGAAACTCAGCAACCTTTTCACATGACCAATTTTGCTCCTTTTTATGAGCAACTAACAATTCAACCATATTTAATAAATACCTTGCATCACCGTCTGATAATTCAACTAGCAAGGATTGTGTTGCCTCATCTAGCTGTATTGGCTCTTCCATAAACACCATTGCACGCTGATAAATAGCCTTAAGAGCAGACGCATCAAGCGCCCTTAGGACAACTACCTGCGTGCGTGATAATAATGCTGAATTTAATGCAAAGGACGGATTTTCAGTAGTCGCACCAATAAGCCGAATAGAGCCATCCTCTATTGCTGGCAGCAGCGCATCTTGTTGCGCTTTATTAAATCGGTGAATCTCATCTATGAATACCAGTATTGATGTATCATTTTGTGTAACCGACCGGGCACGCTCATAAATTTTACGTATCTCTGAAACCCCGTCTAGCACAGCTGATAATTTTACAAATTCTTGGCTAGACTGAGTGCCTAATATTCTGGCGATAGTTGTTTTGCCAGAACCAGGAGGCCCCCAAAAGATAAACGAGCCTGATTCTAACTGAGATAGCGGAAGCAAGGTTAGTTGCGGCTGTCCTATAACATCGCCAAGAGACGCAGGCCGCATCTTCTCCGCAAGTGGAATTTTATCATTAGAGTTCGCGTTCATTATTTTAGTATATCGAGCTAAACCCGTCTGCAAAACAAAAAAGAGCCGCATGCGGCTCTTTAACGTAAATGCTGTATGAGTTTAAGCCAATGACTTACGCTGCCCCTGCCTGAAGCTCTGTATCATCGCCATCAACTTGAACTGGGCCAGAATCCTGTCCTCTAGCTGTTTCATCCCTATCGACAAATTCAATAACAGCCATCGGTGCAGAATCACCATATCTAAATCCAGCCTTTAATACTCTTGTATACCCGCCAGCCCTCTCAGCATAGCGTTGCGCAAGAACATCAAAAAGCTTTGTTACCATCTTGTCATCGCGGAGCTCAGCGAATGCCTGTCTTCTAGCATGAAGCCCCCCTCTTTTGCCAAGCGTAATAAGTTTCTCAACAACTGGCCGCAAATCTTTTGCCTTTGGCAATGTTGTTACTATCTGCTCATGTTTAATTAACGCTTGCGATAAATTACGAAAAAGCATCTGACGATGTTTAGATGTCCGGTTTAATTTCCGTCCCGCACTACGATGTCGCATTTTTTAACTCCTGTTGCCCGAATTGGGCCAATATATCAAATTACTTAAAAAGGCTCGTCAATACGCTTAGCCAATTCCTCAATATTCTCAGGCGGCCAATTTTCGTTATCCATGCCTAATTCAAGGTTCATCACCTTCAACACTTCTTTAATCTCATTCAAGGATTTACGCCCAAAGTTAGGGGTGCGAAGCATCTCATTCTCACTCTTCTGCACCAAATCACCAATATAAACAATATTATCATTCTTAAGGCAATTAGCAGAACGCACAGATAACTCAAGCTCATCAACTTTACGAAGCAGATTACGGTTAAACGGAAGGCTATCTGCCTCATCCTCAACGATTTCTGTTTTAGGCTCTTCGAAATTAATAAATGGCTGCAATTGATCTTGCATAATACGCGCAGCATAAGCAACAGAATCTTCAGGTGTAACAGAACCATCGGTTTCAATAGTTAACAACAAACGGTCATAATCCGTAATCTGTCCTACGCGCTCATTTTCAACTTTATAAGCAACCTGACGAATAGGGCTAAAGATTGCATCCACTGGTATCAGACCTATTGGCGAATCCTCTGACCTGTTTTGAGCTGCTGGAACATACCCTTTTCCAGACTCAATTGTTAATTCCATAACAAGGCTCGCTTCTTTATCCAAATGACAGATAATATGGTCTGGATTCATAATTTCCACACCAGCCGTCTCACTTATCATGCTAGCGGTAACTTCTAGCGGGCCTTCTGCATGAAGGCGCACTCTTTTAGAGCCCTCAGCTTCCAGAGAAACTGCAATTCCTTTAATATTCAGAATAAGATCAGTTACATCCTCACGAACCCCAGCTATAGATGAGAATTCATGAACCACTCCTTGAATTTGCACCGCTGTAACCGCTGCGCCCTGAAGAGACGATAATAAAATACGACGAAGTGAATTACCAAGGGTAATACCAAATCCACGCTCTAACGGGCCAACCGATATTACAGCTTGACGCGGATTATATTCAGACGCTTTCACACTGATTTTATCAGGCTTCTGCAATTCCATCCAATTCTTTTCTATCATCTGTTTTCCTTTATCTTTAGCGACATTCAACTAAGCGCAACATACAATGCGCTATCATTGAGGAAGTTCATTTAAAATTAGCTATACGCGGCGTCGTTTTCTTGGACGGCACCCATTATGCGGTATCGGAGTAACATCCCTAATCGAGTTCACCGTAAATCCAACTGTCTGTAATGCTCTTAATGCTGATTCTCTTCCAGAACCTGGGCCTCTGACTTCTACATCAACGGATTTAACGCCATGTTCAGCTGCCTTTTTACCAGCATCTTCAGCTGCCATCTGAGCCGCAAATGGAGTAGATTTTCGAGAGCCTTTAAACCCCATTGTACCAGCAGATGACCAAGCAATTGTATTTCCTTGCACGTCGGAAATTGTGATCATCGTATTGTTAAAAGTCGAGTTTACATGCGCCACACCAGTTGCGATATTTTTCTTTTCGCGGCGACGCACACGT
This sequence comes from Alphaproteobacteria bacterium, assembly GCA_016779005.1. Lineage (GTDB taxonomy): Bacteria > Pseudomonadota > Alphaproteobacteria > Puniceispirillales > Puniceispirillaceae > UBA5951. The sequence goes on along the minus strand of JADHOL010000027.1, from coordinate 12,007 downwards.
GTTTGAGAAGGTTGTTTAGCCATAATTTATCCCTGTCCTGCCTATTTCTTTTTACCAGCAATGGCCTTTGCAGGGCCTTTTCTTGTGCGAGCATTTGTATGGGTACGCTGACCACGAACCGGAAGATTGCGACGATGACGTAACCCGCGCAAACATCCCAAATCTAGGTAACGTTTGATATCCATAGACGTTTTTCGTCTCAGATCGCCCTCAACGATGAAATCTTCATCGATAATATCACGCACACGCGTAAGCTCATCTTCTGTAAGATCATTCACGCGTCTTTCAGCTACTATCCCAGCCTTCTCGCATATTTTTTTCGAACTCGTCAGACCGATACCATGAATATAGGTAAGAGCAATCTCTACCCTTTTTTTGGTCGGAATATTTATACCAGCTATACGTGCCACCGGTTTCTCCTTTAATTTGGCGGATATATAATTATCCCGCCGTTTCACCTTTTTAAACGTTACATAGTTAACTGTCTGCTTTATGGCTAACTATCTAATACCTCACTGATTTTCTCAGCAACCTCTTCAATGCTCATCATTCCATCAACCTGAGATAATATTCCCTTATTGCGAAAAAATGGCAAAACAGGGGCTGTATTATCATGATAGACTTTAAGTCTTTGTGTTAGAACTTCTGCATTATCATCATCACGCGCCTTGTCTGACTGGCTTGCTCTGTGCGCAATCCTATCGAACAAGGCATCTTCATCTACGCTAATCTCAATAACATGGTCGATTGTCACATTGTTGTGCGTTAGCATCTCATCCAATGCTTCTGCCTGCTTAACTGTTCTTGGAAAACCGTCCAAGATTACGCCTAGTTTTGCTTCATCACTCGACATACGATGTTCGATCATCTTTATCATAATTTCATCAGACACAAGCTCGCCTGCATCCATTATTTTTTTGGCCTGCAATCCCAGCTCAGAATTAGCAGCTATCTCAGCGCGAAGCATATCCCCGGTAGAGAGCTGAACCATAGAGCGTTCTGAAACCAGCTTTTCTGCTTGTGTGCCTTTTCCAGCACCAGGAGGGCCAAATAAAATAATATTCATCACCTACGCCCCTTTATCTGTGCTTTTTTAATTAATCCCTCATATTGATGCGCTAATAAATGCGACTGTATCTGGGAGACCGTATCTAGGGATACTGTCACAACAATCAGCAATGATGTGCCCCCTAAATAGAATGGAATAGAATATTGGCTTATCAAAATCTCTGGCAAAATACACACCGCTGCTAGATAAGCAGCGCCAATGACAGTCAATCTTGTTAAAATAAAATCAAGATAATCTGCTGTCGGCTTGCCTGGACGGATACCAGGGATATAGCCCCCATTACGGCGTAGATTCTCAGCCGTATCTTCTGGATTAAACACGATAGCGGTATAAAAGAATGCAAAAAACACGATCATCGATACATAAATGGCAAGATAGAGCGGCTGACCGCGACCAAGCAAAGAATTCAGATTCAAAAGCCAGTCAGGTCCAGAGCCTTGCGAGCCTGATAGATTAATAATCGAAACCGGCATTAACAATAAAGAGGATGCAAATATTGGCGGGATAACACCAGCTACATTCAACTTTAGAGGAAGATGCTGAGCTTGCCCCCCCAACATTTTTCCGCCCTGCTGGCGTTTTGGATATTGGATTAATATTTTTCGAAGCGATCGTTCGATAAATACAATAAAAGCAATGACTGCAACCACCAAAATCAGAATACCAACAATAACAAGACCAGATAGAGCCCCTGTGCGGCCAAGTTCTAACATACCAATTAACGCAGACGGAATTTCTGCAATAATACCCGCAAAGATGATAAGTGAAATACCGTTACCAACACCTCTACTGGTAACCTGCTCACCCAGCCACATTAAAAATAAGGTACCCCCCACTAGGGTTACTACCGCTGTAATTCGGAAGAAAAAGCCAGGATCTACTACCACTCCGGTAGATGATTCCAGCGCCATCGCTATACCATATCCCTGCACCGATGCCAGAAGCACGGTTAGATAACGCGTATATTGATTTATTGTTTTACGACCCGATTCACCGTCTTTTTTTAATTGCTCTAATGTTGGAATGATAGCAGTCATAAGCTGCATAATAATAGAGGCCGTAATGTAGGGCATAATATTAAGCGCGAATATGGTCATCCTGCCAAGCGCGCCACCTGAGAACATATCAAACATTCCAAGGATACCACTAGACTGGCGAGAAAACACATCCGCAAGGGCAACAGGATCAATACCTGGCAGAGGAATAAACGTTCCTAGCCGGTAAATAATAAGGGCGCCGATAGTGAAAAGTAGGCGCTTTTTTAGATCATCTGCTTTCGCAAAAGCAGATAAATCAAACCCAGCTTGTGTTCCACTATTTGTTGCCATTATCTAATAATTCCATCTATCTTAAAAAATTATTCAGAAGCAGCTGATGCCGGTAAAACAACAGAACCGCCTGCTTTTTCAACAGCTGAGATAGCCGACTTTGAAGCCCCTGCTACATGTATCTCTATCTTAGCTGACACATCGCCATTTGCTAGAAGTCGGACGCCATCTTTTGGCTTACCAACAAGTCCAGCAGATTGAAGAGAAGCCGTATCGATAGGTTTTGTTGCATCAATTCTGCCATCATCAATTGATTTTTGAACATTTCCGATATTTACTTCAACATAGGTTTTTCGGAAAATATTCACAAACCCACGCTTTGGCAGACGTCTGTGGATAGGCATCTGCCCGCCCTCAAAGCCCTTGATTGCAACACCAGAGCGTGCTTTTTGACCTTTATGTCCACTACCAGATGTCTTGCCAATACCAGAGCCCACTCCGCGACCAACACGTTTACGATTGCGTGTTGCGCCCTTGTTATCTGTTAATGTATGTAATTCCATCATATTCTCCAAAAAACGCGCTATTTTTATAGCTATGCGCCAGCCTCATCCACTTTAATGAGGTGTTTTACTTTATCAATCATACCACGAACGCTGGGGGTATCTTCTAACTCTCTTGTTCTGCCAATTTTATTTAAACCAAGACCAATTAATGTCTTTTTCTGGCTTCCCTCGCGTCCAATCGGGCTTTTAGTCTGCGTTACGATTACTGTTTGCTTTGCCATAATAATCCCTTGAAATAATCCCCTGACTTAAGAAGTCGTTTCTAATTCAGCTTTTTTACCAAATACATCGGCTACTTTAATGCCGCGCTTAGATGCCACCGCACGAGGCGCTTGTATATATTGAAGACCTGAAAAAGTTGCTTTAATCATATTATGTGGGTTAGAGGTACCAATCGACTTTGCCACAACATCTTGCACACCCAACGCTTCAAATACCGCACGCATAGGTCCACCTGCAATAATTCCTGTACCAGAAGGGGCCGAGCGAAGCAGAACATGACCAGCGCCATAGGTGCCTTTAACATCATGATGCAATGTGCGACCATCACGAAGCGGAATGCGAACCATGTTACGTTTTGCATCCTCTGTGGCTTTACGAATAGCCTCAGGCACTTCTTTTGCTTTACCTGTTCCAAATCCAGCCTTACCACGACCATCACCAACAACAACAAGCGCCGCAAAACCGAATCTGCGACCACCCTTAACTACCTTGGCAACACGGTTGATACCAACTAATTTTTCAATTAGTTCAGACTCTTCGCGTCCGTTTGAATCAGAACCCTTATCATTATTTCTTGCCATCGCCATCTACTCCTTAAAACTCTAATCCGGCTTCGCGCGCGGCATCTGCAAGAGCTTTCACCCTGCCATGAAACATAAAACCACCTCGGTCAAACACAACATCCTTAACGCCGTTTTTCTGAGCACGTTCGGCTAATTGTGTTCCAACAAAACTGGCCGCATCAACATCTGCTCCTGTCTTACCCAATTTACGGAAACCGGGATCTAACGTGGAAGCAGCTGCAAGTGTAATACCTCTCGCATCATCAATAATCTGCGCTCTGATATGCTTAGATGAGCGGTGAACAGACAAACGCGGGCGCCCCTGCCCTGTTTTGCGAAGCATGGTTCTTGTACGCTGACGGCGGCGCTCAAACATCTGATTAGTTGTTAACATCTGCCTATTCCTTTATTTCTTCTTGCCTTCTTTACGAACAATATATTCGTCAGCATATTTAACACCCTTGCCCTTAAATGGCTCAGGAGGACGCTTAGATCTAATTTCAGCAGCAAACAATCCTATCAGCTCTTTATCGGCGCCTGATACTGCTATTTTTGTGTTACCATCAACGCTGACTTGAAGCCCCTCTGGGATTTGCATCTCAACAGGGTGACTAAAGCCAAGGTTTAGCTGAATTTTATTACCCTGCATTGCTGCACGATAACCAACACCGTTTATCTCAAGCTTTTTGGTAAACCCATTAGACACGCCCTCTACCATATTGGCAACATGCGCTCTTGTTGTTCCCCAGTGAGAGCGGCTCTGATTATCAGATGCCTTCGCTGAAAATTTTACAACTTTATCATCAATGGAAACATCAACAGATGAGGGTACCTTTGTGTGAAGCTCACCTTTTGAGCCTTTAACAGTAATCACATCAGCATCCATGGATAACGTCACGCCATCTGGTATCGCAACAGGTGCATTTCCTATTCTTGACATTCAACTCTCCTTTAAAATACCTGACATAAAACTTCGCCGCCAACATTAGCAACACGAGCTTCATTATCAGATAAAACACCATTAGGTGTTGATAAAATTGAAATACCGAGACCGTTATAAACCCGTCTTAAATCTTTTATACCAGAATAAACACGTCTTCCTGGACGCGACACACGCACGATTTCGGATATAACAGGAGAGCCTTCATGATATTTAAGCTCAATGCTAAGCTTTGAGATACCAGGACTTACTTCTGCATCACTAAAATTGCGAATAAACCCTTCACGCTTTAATACTTCAAGAACATTTGCGCGTAATTTTGATGATGGACTGGAAACCACAGATTTACGTGCGGATTGTCCATTACGAATTCGGGTAATCATATCTCCGAGAGGATCACTCATAGACATTTCTAATCTCTCCCTTCCCTACCAGCTAGACTTAACGATGCCTGGGATTTGCCCAAATGAGGCAAGGTCCCGTAAGGCAATACGTGACATTTTTAATTTACGGTAATAACCGCGAGGACGTCCTGTTATCTCGCATCTATTGCGAATACGGCTTGGTGAGCTGTCCCTTGGCTCTTCAGAGAGCTTAATAGACGCCGCAAACCGTTCTTCTAACGGAACCGTTTTATCCTTGATGATTGCACGCAATGCATTACGGCGCGCGCCCTTAGACGCCACCATCCGCATTCTGCGCTTATTTTTTTCGATTGAACTCTTTTTAGCCATTGCAGCAATTCCTTTTTTCGAATGATTTAAGCGGTGCCAAACGGGAACTGAATACCACGCAGTAATTCACGTGCTTCATCATCCGTTTTCGCTGTTGTAACCACGATGATGTCCATACCACGAACTTCATCCACCTTGTCATATTCGATCTCTGGGAATACTATTTGCTCTTTAATACCAAGGGCATAATTTCCACTACCATCGAAACTCTTATTGTTGAGACCGCGGAAATCACGTACACGCGGCAGCGCGATATTCACAAGCCTATCCAGAAATTCATACATTCGCTCTTTACGCAAAGTAACCTTACAGCCAATGGCCATCCCTTCGCGCAATTTAAAAGCAGCATTTGCTTTCTTTGCTCTTGTGACAACAGGCTTTTGGCCTGCTATTGCTGTCATATCCTTGACCGCAAATTCCACCTTTTTAGAGTCTCGAACAGCCCCTCCAACACCCATATTAATGACTACTTTTTCAAGTCGTGGCACCTGCAATTCGTTATCATACCCGAATTTTTCAACAAGTGCTGGGCGAACAGCCGTCCGATAATATTCTTCCAAACGCGTTTTCATCTCAGCTTCCTTTAATTTAGCTAATAACCTTGCCAGAGGCTTTTGCTACTCTCACTTTATTTCCATCTTCTACGCTATATCCAACACGCGTTGCTTTTCCAGAATCTGGATCTACAAGTGCAACATTGGATATATGCATTGAAGCTTCAAAACTATCTATACCGCCAGGACTTGTCTGGGTCGGGCGACGGTGCCTTTTTACCATATTGATACCCTGAACTTTAACACGGGACTTGGTTGGAAAAACCTCAAGAACTTGTCCCTTTTTTCCTTTATCCTTGCCAGTGACGACAATAACTTCGTCGCCCTTCTTAATTTTTAATTTCGGCTGCATTATAATACCTCCGGAGCTAGCGATACGATTTTCATAAAGTTACGAGAGCGTAACTCACGTGTAACAGGCCCAAAAATACGTGTTCCAATTGGCTCATTCTGCTTATTTAAAAGAACCGCAGCATTTCTATCAAAGCGAATTGCGGTTCCATCATCTCTTCTAACTTCTTTGGCGGTACGAACGATGACAGCGCGATAAACATCACCCTTTTTTACACGCCCGCGCGGTATTGCTTCTTTTACAGAGACAACGATAACATCACCAACACCAGCTGATCTTCTACCAGAACCACCAAGCACTTTAATACATTGGACCCTGCGAGCGCCTGAATTATCTGCAACTTCTAAATTTGACTGCATCTGTATCATGATACTGTTTCCCTATCTAAGCCTGTGCTGCTTCGTCATAAACAACTTCAAAGAATTTTCTCTTTGATACAGGCTGACACTCACGAATTTTCACCTGTTCGCCCTCTTGCGAGCGATTTTCCTCATCATGAGCTGCGTATTTTTTTGATGTTGTAATAAACTTTTTGTAAACAGGATGCATCAGACGACGTTCTACTTGAACGATTACCGTCTTATCTCCTTTGTTGCTAACAACAGTTCCTTGTAAGGTACGTTTTGGCATAGTCTTATTTTCCTGTTTCTGATCCTGCTGCAGAAGTTTTTTCTGCAAGCACTGTTTTTAGTCGCGCAATTTCGCGGCGCACAACACGTATTCTAGACGGGTTTTCATTCTCACCAGAAGCAACCTTAAACCTTAGGTTAAATTGCTCTTTTTTCAGCGCGACCAATTTAGTCTTTAACTCATCGCTTGTCTCGGCGCGCATTTCAGATGCCTTAACCGTTGCCATCACTACTCTCCACTATTCCGTATCGCCAAGACGGCGAACAATGCGTGTGTTTATAGGCAATTTAGCAGAAGCAAGTTTTAATGCTTCATTTGCTAAATCCCAAGAAACACCATCAATCTCAAACAAAATTCTACCAGGGGCGACACGTGCTACCCAAAATTCAGGTGCGCCCTTACCTTTACCCATTCTAACTTCTGCTGGCTTGCTCGATACAGGCACATCAGGAAAAATCCTAATCCAAACCCGGCCAGCACGGCGAAGATGACGTGTAATTGCACGACGTGCCGCTTCTATCTGGCGTGCTGTAATACGCTCAGGAGACAAAGCCTTTAGACCGTATGACCCAAAAGTAAGCTGTGTGCCCCCTTTTGCGTTACCATGAATACGACCTTTATGTGCTTTACGAAATTTGGTGCGTTTCGGTGAAAGCATTGCTCATTCTCCTCCGTTAACCGTTATTTCGAGGGGCAGCACTTGAAGTCTGCTCCGCTAAGCGCTTATCCTGAGCCATCGGATCATGCGCCATTACCTCACCCTTAAAAATCCAAACTTTTATTCCGTTTGCACCGTAAGTTGTAAATGCAGTTGCTTCCGCATAATCAACCTCTGCCCGCAATGTATGTAGCGGCACTCTGCCTTCACGGTACCATTCAGTTCTAGCAATCTCAGCACCACCAAGACGGCCAGCACAATTTATTCTAACGCCAAGTGCCCCAAGCCTCATGGCAGATTGAACCGCACGCTTCATCGCGCGTCTGAAACCAACACGTCTTTCAAGCTGCTGAGCAATATTTTCTGCAACAAGCTTTGCATCAATCTCAGGCTTGCGTACCTCTACAATATTAAGGCTTACATCTGTTCCAACACGCTTTGCAAGGTCTGCACGAAGGATTTCAATATCCTGGCCTTTTTTACCAATAATCAAACCTGGACGACCTGCATAAATGGTTATTCTCGCACGACCAGCTGGGCGTTCAATCACAACCCTGCTAATCCCAGCAGGCTTTAGCCGCTCCATCAAATGAGAGCGAAGCGCAATATCTTTATGAAGCAGATCTCCATAGGTGCGACCAGCAAACCAGCGCGAATCCCATGTGCGGTTAATGCCAACTCTAAGTCCGATAGGCTTAATCTTTTGGCCCATTATGCCTGCTCCTCTTTCTCACTAACCACAATCGTTAAATGTGACAACGGCTTTAATATCCGAGAGCCACGTCCTCTCGCTCTTGCCCGAAAACGCTTCATAACAACCGATTTTCCAACATAGGCTTCCTTAACGACAAGCCTATCTACATCAAGCGAATGGTTGTTTTCCGCATTTGCAACAGCTGATTCAAGCACTTTTTTTACATCATTTGAGATTCTACGACGAGAAAACTCAAGTGCTGCAAGAGCCTTACCAACATCCATTTTGCGGATCATTGTAGCAACTAAATTTAACTTTTGCGGGCTGACGCGGACATTTCTTAAAACCGCTCTTGCTTCATTGTCAGCAACCCGACGTGGCATTGATTTCTTACCCATGACCCTTACCTACCTCTTAGACTTTTTATCAGCTGCATGGCCATAATAGGTGCGTGTTGGGGCAAACTCACCGAACTTATGACCAACCATATCTTCTGAAACAGAAACAGGAATGAATTTCTTGCCGTTATAAACACCAAATGTAATACCAACAAACTGAGGTAAAATAGTTGATCTGCGTGACCAAATCTTAACAACGTCGTTACGCTGTGAAGCAGCCGCTTTTTCCGCTTTCTTGAGCAAATAGCCGTCCACAAACGGGCCTTTCCAAACTGAGCGTGCCATACCTTATGTGCTCCCTTACGGTTTACGACGCCGCACGATTAGGCGGTCTGTCTTTTTATTATTACGAGTGCGCTTACCTTTTGTAGGCTTGCCCCAAGGCGTAACCGGATGACGGCCACCTGAGGTTCTGCCCTCACCACCGCCATGCGGGTGGTCAACTGGGTTCATCACCACACCACGCACATGTGGGCGCTTACCAAGCCATCTATTTCGGCCTGCTTTACCAATTTTAATATTTTGCTGGTCTGGGTTTGATACAGCGCCAATAGAGGCCATACATTCTGAGCGAACCAAACGAACCTCGCCAGATGTCAGGCGCAAAATAGCATATCCTCTGTCACGTCCGACAAGCTGAACATAGGTGCCAGCAGAGCGTGCAAGCTGCCCACCCTTTCCTGGCTTTAGCTCAATGTTATGAATAAGCGTTCCAACAGGAATATTAGCAATCGGCAATGCATTACCTGGTTTAATATCTGCTTTTGGACCTGCCTCAACCATATCGCCTGCCGCTAACCTTTGGGGCGCTAGGATATAGGATTGCTCGCCATCTTCATACGTAATAAGCGCAATAAAAGCAGTTCTGTTTGGGTCATATTCCAAACGCTCAACAGTTGCCTTCATATCAAACTTACGGCGCTTGAAATCAATAATCCGGTATTTACGCTTATGACCACCGCCGCGCTGCCACGCGGTTACATGCCCTGAATTATTACGGCCACCAGTCTTGTGCAAGCCCTCTGTAAGCTTTTTTACTGGATCGCCTTTATGCAACCCTGACCTGTCTACAATAACAAGTCCGCGCTGACCCGGGGTAATGGGGTTAAACTTCTTTAACGCCATAATTTATGCTCCCATAATTTCTATTGACTGACCTTTAGCCAATGTAATAATTGCTTTTTTGACATCATTACGACGTCCAGCGCGACCGCGGAACATCTTAGTCTTACCCTTTGTGATGAGGGTGTTAACAGTAACGACTTTAACGTCAAACAACATCTCAACAGCTGCTTTGATTTCAGGTTTTGTTGCATCATTGCGAACCACGAATGATACCTGTCCGTTTTCACTGGACATAGAGGCTTTCTCAGTGATGACAGGGCGAATAATCGTATCATAGGCCTGTGCTTGACTAACCGTTGTTTCAACGCGTTTTCTAGGGCGAATACTCATTTCAAGCGCTCCTCAATAAAATCAACCGCATCTTTTGTCATAACCAATACATCACGTCGAACCGCATCATATACATTCAGACCCTGAGACGGCAAAACATCAATTAAAGGGATATTTGCCGCCGCACGAACAAATCCATTCTCTAATGTCTCTCCGCCGATAACCAAGGCATTAGACACACCCAAACCTGTTAATTTCGCTTTAAGGGATGCTGTCTTACCATCTGATTCAAGATTATCAACGATGATAAGCTTTCCAGAAGCTGCTTTCGCAGATAATACTGAGCGCAATCCTAATTTACGAACCTTCTTTGGCAAATCATGGCCGTGATCCCGAACGACAGGCCCATGAACAACACCGCCGCCCCTGAATTGGACAACCGAAGCCGCACCGTGACGCGCTCTGCCTGTGCCCTTCTGGCGAAACATTTTTGCGCCTGTTTTTGCAATCTCGGAGCGAGACTTAACCTTATGAGTACCAGCACGGCGCTTTGCAAGCTGCCACTTAACCACACGAGCAATGATATCTTCTCTTGGCGTAATGCCAAATACGCTATCCGCAAGCTCAATATTGCTGGTTTTCTTGTTCCCGATTGATTTTAGCTCAGCTTTCATCACCAGCTCCCTCACTAGCAGTGCCCTCATTAGCAGAATTTGTATCTTGCTGTGCTTCAGCTACATCAACATTCTCCGCTACATCGCTCGCATTCTCATCACCAGCAACGCTTTCTACACTCGCATCCATGCCCTCTAATAAGCCTGCCGGATAAGGCGCATCTTCTGGCCGCTTTTTCTTAATAGCGTCAGATAATAATATCCAGCCATTCTTTGGACCTGGAACAGCACCTTGTACTAAAATCACACCATCTTCATCATCAACCGCTACGATTTCAAGGTTTTGAATGGTTACGCGCTCTGCACCCATATGGCCGGCCATCTTTTTGCCTTTAAATACTTTACCAGGATCTTGGCACTGACCGGTGGAGCCGTGTGAGCGATGCGAGAGTGAAACACCGTGTGATGCTCTCAAACCGCCAAAATTATGCCTTTTCATCGCACCAGCAAAGCCCTTACCATGGGACGTTCCAACCACATCAACCATTTGGCCTGTTACAAAATGGCTTGGCGCCAATGTTGCCCCAGGTTCAAGCAATGCATCATCAGACACCCTAAACTCTGCAACTTTTCGCTTTGGTAATACCGAAGCCTTGGCAAAATGACCCCGCATTGCAGCAGAGACATTCTTAACCTTAACGGAACCAGCACCAAGTTGTACCGCTGAATAACCATCGGTTTCTTGATTGCGAACACTCACCACCTGAACAGAATCCATCAGTAGTACGGTTACTGGAATATGCTGACCACCATCACTAAAGATGCGAGTCATACCTAATTTTTTTGCTATCACACCGCTACGCATAACGCTGTTACCTCACTTTTGCTTTAAAGCTTAATTTCTACATCTACACCAGCAGCCAAATCCAGTTTCATAAGCGCATCAACTGTCTGTGGTGTTGGATCAATAATATCTAATAACCGTTTATGCGTGCGCATTTCAAACTGCTCACGACTTTTTTTATCGATATGAGGAGAACGAAGGACGGTAAACCGACGCATACCTGTTGGCAAAGGAATTGGCCCACGAACATTAGCACCCGTACGCTTTGCTGTATTCACAATTTCACTTGTTGACTGATCTAAAATACGGTGGTCAAAAGCTTTTAACCGAATACGAATATTCTGGTTGTCCATAGACTTATTCCTTTTTCAAACAACGAGGAGAGAGGCAAAATGCCTCTCCCATTAACCTATTTACTCAACGATTGATGATACCACACCAGCGCCGACGGTACGACCGCCCTCGCGAATAGCAAAGCGCAATCCCTCATCCATCGCAATTGGCGC
>JADHOL010000026.1 GCA_016779005.1 Alphaproteobacteria bacterium | reverse complement strand
ACAAAAATCTCAATTATTGTTCAGATACAACATGTAATCGCACTACTCCCCTATCTGCGTTAAGAATCATTGGGTTATCCTCATCTTCTGGGATACCATTTAAGATTTTTTGACAGTCGATAAACGCTTTTTCATCTCTGTAGGAGAAATATAAACCAAGCCTATGTTTTCCTTGTTTGTTCCATACCTGAGTAAGCGTGAAAGACAGCATTCCTGCTTTTTCTAACTGTTCTTTATACATATCCGTTTCGCTTTCAAGTTGCCTTACATGCATTTCAAGATTCGCTTTGCTTTGAAAATCAAGTTGATTATAACTCATTAATTTAGGGGCAACCATCTCATACCTTTAAGTTGTTTCTGTTCTCTACTTATTGGTTTTTAACAAAGACAACCAACTTATTGCAAACAGATTTATTTGGGTAGCCAAAGTCTCTAAGTTGTTCATGCTATTTAGCCCATTGATTTAGCTTTAAGTTCCACCATCCCGTATTTTTTGAAAGACAAAACAACCCCAAATAAGACTCACCAGCACAATTGCAGTCCACATTAGCATTCTACGAAATCTTGGGTTCATGATATCCACCTCGTTGAGTGTTCTTATCAAAGGCTATAAGATATCTCTAAAAGTTCAAACAATAAATAATCTTAACTAAAAAGACCTCCAACAGAAGTTCAATAAAAAATGGCCAATAGCACCTCCATCAGGTATGGAACGCCCCCAATCTCAGTATTCAAAAGAGTTAGTCGAGCGCTTGCGATCTTTGCACTTAGGTCCAGGCGATATGTTTTAATAACTAAGCTGCATCACTCATCGCCTTAACACGAGCATCCCTGATTGATTTAGCTTTCAGGGAATAAGCAATCCTTCGTATTCTATAATGACGCTTTAAAGCTGTGAAAATCCTGCAAGAGAAATCCCAGATGCCATTCTTACGGAATGTGAAGCTGTTCGATTTGGGTGCCAGCATGGTGTGGGTGATGACCTTGTTAGAATGGCTGGGGCGCGACTTATAACGGCGCAGGAAACTGAAAATGATTTAAGAGAATCCAAAATCAAATCTGTAACTGGCGGAGATGAGATAACTAGACATCCCTTAAATGGGGTTCATATCCGCTTTAAGCCTGCTGGGAAAATTGTCATGGCGACCCATAATAGACATAAAATAAGAGGAGGTGTTGAGCCTAGAAGATCCAAAAAAAATCTTAATCTTGTAATCTAGACCCTGATATAAGCGATATTGCGCCCATTGATTGTCTTTTTATTCTTCAACAGGGGTTGGCCTGAACCTAATTGCCAAGCAAGCCAGTGCTAATATTAATATTGCGCCTGCCTCATACAAAAGCGTAATTGCCTCCATTTCTTTACCTTGCAAGATTATTAATCTTGCTAATGCAGTCATGGCTATAAAAAGTGGAAGTGTTATCGGGATTTTTTTGCTTTTGTAAAAGGCGCCTACCATGCCAAGAACCTCAGTATAAAGAAATAGTAAAAGTAGATCGGCAAGCTGGACTTTTCTGGCATCGAAAATAGCTAAAAGTTCTTGAAAAGTCGCTATAATTGTAAGTAAAGCTACGATAGTTAACAGACTTTTCTCAAAAAGTTCTATGATGAAGGTTCCAATATTTTGCATTTTTCATTCTGCTTTTATTTTTATATTTCAGACATTTTTGAGAATTTATGAATAGTTTTTATTCGTGCTCTCCATTTTGGGCCCGGCCCAAACCTCCAAAAAATTCTGGTTGCTTTCCAGCAATTTCAAATGTGGCAACAGTAATTGCTACGCCTGCTATCAAAAGAGAATGGACTATGGCACTTAATCCAAAAATGAAAAAGGAGCCTACACTGCTCGCAAATATTACGCACCACATCCATGCTAATATTTGCATAAATAGATGTCGCGTTTGCAAATCCTGTATGTTTTTTAATGGGCTTAAATTATGATCCATAATCAACGACCATGTGTGCGCAATAAGTTTAGTCATAGTTTTCTCCCGATGTGACAATTTGTCATACTGTTACGCTATACCGCATCAAATGGATCTAAATAAAATTTTCTATAAGATTCTAATTCTCCTCTATCCTCATCTTTTAGGTATTCTTATCTATTTGGGTCACACCAACTCGACCGATGATCCATAATAGGAACGATTCAAGAAAACCATGCCTAAAAAATAGCGTGTAGCTAAATCGATATCTTTATTAGCGTTTTAAATTTTGGGCATTCATTCGGGACTGCATATAGTAAAGAGACTGGTGATATTTAGGAAATTTATTTTTTTATAGCCTCAGCCTCTAATAACATGACACCTTATTACTCTAAAGTGGGGCGCAAGGTGTCTTTAGAATTACACTTGCGAGCAATAGAGCCGATGTAAAACCGTGATTACTTCAGCCGCCTCAGCACCTTTAAGAGTGTAATAGATCTTTTGGCCATCACGTCTGGTTTCCACCAATTTAGCATCTCGTAGCTTTTTAAGATGATGCGACATAGCTGGTTGTGATAGTTTAGAACTTTCGGCAAGACTCAGAACGCTTTGTTCACCTTGCAGCAAAATGCACATCAGACGCAGGCGCACCGGTTGTGACAACATTTCCATTAGTTTTGCCGCTCGTGCAATTTCAGGTTCCAGCGCAGTGATATCTAACATAAGAAAATTACCTATTGCATATTTGTATTCATTTATATAAACAATCTTAAATATAATTACAATATTTGAGTTATAGTTAACAAAATTAACACACCCCTATACAGAGTTACTAGATGGAAACTGATTTTACCCCTTTGACTTCATTACTTGGAGGCGCGCTTATTGGCATATCAGCGGTTATATTGTTGGCCTCACACGGGCGGATTGCTGGTATCAGCGGTATCGTATCGCGTCTTCTACCGCCTTCAATCGACAGACCATGGTTGATGCAAGGCATCATATTCTTGGCTGGCCTCTTGTTTGCAGCGCCTCTTTGGACTGTCGCAAGTGGAGCAGTGCCTTTGCAACTGGTTTCAGAAAATGCGCCGCTAATGATTATTGCAGGCCTTCTGGTTGGATTCGGTTCTGTCTTGGGGAATGGCTGCACAAGTGGGCACGGGGTATGCGGCATCTCCCGTGGTTCAGCACGGTCAATCGCAGCCACCGCTACCTTTATGGCTACCGCCTTTGGGACTGTATTTATTCTTCGCCATATATTGGGAGGTTAAGTTTATGAAAATCTTAAGCACGTTCTTAGCAGGATTATTGTTTGGGACAGGACTTATCCTGTCTGGCATGGCAAACCCAGCAAAGGTGCAAAACTTTCTTGACCTTTTTGGTACATGGGATCCTAGTCTTGCCTTCGTTATGAGTGGCGCAATTATGGTGGCGATGCCGGGGTTTTGGTTTACTCGCAAACTACCAAAACCTCTATTCAACGATGCATTTCAGCTGCCCACTCGCACAGATTTTGACCCCAAGCTGATTGCAGGAGCAGCTACCTTTGGAATTGGTTGGGGCTTGGGTGGCTTTTGCCCAGGTCCAGCATTGACAGCTTTGCCATTTGCCAACACCAGCACCCTCTTATTCGTACCAGCAATGTTGGTTGGCATGATGATAGCAAAATTTACCTCAGCACCAGTCCTGAGAAACCGTGCTGCTTGAGAGGAATTAAAATGCAAGACTATCCTGTAAACATGGCTGTGAAGCCAATCATTACAGCATTCTTTGACGTTTCAACAAATACCATTAGCTATGCTGTCTGCGATCCCATTACCAAATCCTGCGCTGTGATAGATTCTATCATGGACATAGATTATGCATCTGGCAGAATAACCCATGATAATGCTGATAGAATTGTAGATTATATCACGAAAAATGAGCTTACTTTAGACTGGATCATTGAAACCCATGTCCATGCAGACCATCTCTCGGCGGCTCCCTATTTACAAGAAAAGTTAGGTGGCAAAATTGGCATAAGCGCACGGATTACCGAAGTCCAAGAGGTGTTTGGAAAAATTTTTAACGAAGGGACTGACTTCCAACGAGATGGAACACAATTTGATACACTTTTCCAAGATGGCGACCACTATAAAATCGGTGACATCGACGCTTTTGTGATGGCAACGCCAGGTCACACACCAGCTTGCATGGTGCATGTCATCGGAAATGCGGCTTTTGTGGGTGATACTATGTTTATGCCAGACGCTGGGTCTGCGCGCGCCGACTTTCCAGGGGGTGACGCGGGTGAACTTTACGATTCGATTCAAAAGATCCTCACCCTGCCAGACGAGATGCGCTTATATATGTGCCATGATTACGGACCAAATGATCGTGGTATCGCATGGGAAACAACAATTGCCGAACAGAGAGCTCAGAACATTCATATCGCTGGCGGCGTAACGAGGCAGGATTTTATCAAATTACGCAATGAGCGTGATGCAAGTTTAGTGATGCCAAAGCTGATTATCCCGTCCTTGCAGGTTAATATGCGCGCTGGCGAAGTGCCAGAAGATGCAGATGGCCGACCTGTGTTGAAGGTTCCACTTAACCAAATGTAGTGATGGTTCTTTAGGAAAATAATGAAGCAGATCATACAACTCGATGCTCTGATATATGTCGGGCTGCACATTTCTATTGGCACTTTAGAAGCGTTAAGCGGGCCTAACTTTAAGACCGTTATCATTTTCACATTGCCAGCGCTGCAGATTTTCATCTTACAGCGGTGACTTCACAGTTAACCACAATCGCTCCATAACTTAAACATAATAGGATTACGGCATATGCATATGACAAAACTAGCCAAATACCTGCCGATCCTTGTATGGGGGCGCACATATAATCATAGCACGCTGAGCAATGATCTATTGGCTGCAGTAATAGTGACAATCATGCTGACCCCGCAATCATTAGCATATGCCTTGCTCGCTGGATTACCTCCTCAGATGGGTTTGTATGCGTCAATGTTACCAATAATTTTATATGCAATATTCGGAACTAGTCGCGCCTTAGCCGTTGGGCCTGTTGCGGTTATATCCCTTCTAACAGCGGCCGCAATTGGCGGAATCGCTGTGCCTGGGAGCGCTGAATATATCTTAGCCGCAATCACGCTAGCGTTCCTTTCCGGCCTGATTTTACTCGCTCTTGGTTTATTTCGATTGGGATTTTTAGCGAATTTTTTATCTCACCCCGTAACTGCTGGTTTTATAACCGCAACAGGCATCATCATCGCTGCCAGTCAGCTAAAACATATATTTGGAATAGCTGCTCATGGGCATACACTTCCAGATCTTGTTGGCTCACTTGAACATAACCTGTCACAAGCAAATGTAATCACCACCCTCATTGGGGTGCTGACAATCGGTTTCTTGTTATGGACACGCAATGGATTACTGTCATTACTTATTGGCCTTGGCGTTGCTGGGCGGATTGCCGGGGTCATTGCAAAAACAGGCCCGGTCGCCGCAATCATAACCACAACTCTAATTGTCTGGTGGCTTGATCTTAACGCGCTTGGGGTTCAGGTTGTGGGTGATATACCAAGGGGCTTGCCTCCTTTAACCTTACCCTCTTTTTCTATAGATATGTGGGGCACCATAATAGGTGCTGCCATATTAATCTCGGTCATTGGGTTTGTTGAATCGGTTTCTGTTGCGCACACATTAGCGGCAAAAAAACGATAACGGATCGACCCAGATCAAGAGTTAATAGGATTGGGCGCTGCTAATTTAGCCGCTTCATTTACAGGCGGTTTTCCCGTTACAGGTGGTTTTTCTCGGTCGATTGTAAACTATGATGCGGGTTCGAATACACCAGCATCTGGCGCTTATACAGCAATAGGTCTTGCTGGAGTATCGCTGTTTCTAACGCCGCTCATATATAATCTGCCAAAAGCGACACTTGCTGCAACCATCATTGTTGCCGTCCTTTCACTCGTTAATTTTTCTGTTTTAAAAAAAAGTTGGTATTATTCGAAGGCTGATTTTGCGGCAGTCGCAGCCACGATGTGCATTACACTTTTGATGGGTGTTGAATTAGGCATCACCGCAGGAGTGTCGATTTCAATTCTTATTCACCTTTATAGAACATCTCGCCCCCATATGGCAGTCGTCGGTCAGGTGCCAAAGACAGAGCATTACCGAAATGTCCTGCGTCATGACGTTTTGACAAGCCCTGCTATTTTAACAATACGGGTCGATGAGAGCTTGTACTTTGCAAATGCCCGCTTTTTAGAAGACCGTATCTATCAAGAAGTCGCTAAAAAACCAGAGCTCCAACATGTGGTGTTGATGTGCTCTGCCGTGAATATAATTGATATGTCTGCACTGGAATCGCTCGAAGCTATAAATGAACGGCTAAAAGCTACTGGCGTTACATTCCACTTCTCCGAGGTGAAAGGCCCCGTCATGGACCGGCTTAATAAAACAGGATTTCTGGATATATTAAGTGGTGAGGTATTCCTAAGCCAGCACCAAGCGCAATTGTCTTTAAGGGCACAATCTTCCGGGGCATAGTCGTCTTTATAAGCTAGCTCGAACCTGTGAGCGACAATGCTCAGTTACTACGGTGAGAAAAAATAAGAAATCACAGCAAGCTCTGGTAAAAAGTTTTTAGATAGGCACTAGTGGAATGGGGCGTGAGGAAAACCAAAAGTTTTATAAATTTTAATCCGTGCTTTGTAAGCGTTTATTTTCAGCTTCTTAAATACCTTTTTCTGGCGGAACGAAGGTGTTTTTTGCCTTGCTGAAATGACCTTTTACCCATCGGTGAGTAATCCTTGACCAATAGCTTAATCCGCCTTCTTCGGCTGGTTTTAATTCCATCCTATCTTTACTTTTTTGACCTGGCTTGGTTCTCTGTTTGGTTTGGTTATATATTATATTAACCATCTCGTCTTGTAAGTCTGGAAATTGGGTATCAATATCCTCAAGAAACTTTCGAGCAGTTGCTAATGCGATAATTGCTCTGTTTGTGGGTACGTTTTCAACGGAATGTACGGCACCTCCCGGCCACCATAAAAATATATCAAAATAGACATTAGACTTTAAATTAGTCGGCACAGCACATTTTGATTTTCTTTTTTTAAAACGATATTCCCTTCTATAATGAGGAACGTCTAATTGACTTAAAAAATCGATGGAAAAATTTATCTCTTCAAGGGCTTTTTGCAGATCATTTCTAAATTGGTTGCTCTTATTCATTCTCTCGTCACCTTTAACACCTGCAAAAGGGTCAAGGTGAAGTTCAGGATCAAATGCAAGATCAGTTGAATATGGGTGAGGTTCTGTCTTATAAGCTTCAGCTGTTATATTAAAGCATTTCAATATATCAGGATGCGAGAGATCAGGTTTTAAATTATTAATTTGTTTAAAAAAGGAACGCAAACCAACTAAGGCAACGCGCACATTTTTTTTGGGCACATTTTTTATGCTTCTTATGGTTTTTGCTGACCAATATAAATGAACATCCGCATATTCTCTATCAAATTCGTCCACATATTCAAAGAAAGGGGGCTTCCATTTCCTAATTTTTTCTCTTTCTCTTACTCTATCAAGAAGAGATGTTTTGCTTCTAACATCGACTTTGCCATCCCAAGCATCTATCGACTTTTGAAGGGCCTCTTTTGCATCATTCAAATCAATTGTGAATGGGTCTACTTCAATGTTGTTTTCTTCAGCCTTTCTTTCATCCCCTTTGATATTTCCGAAAGGATCTGTTTTTTGATTTTCCAATGATGCCTCTGATTTTTATAAGTTTGTATTTCTAAGTTATAGATTATATTGACCTCTGATTTTTATCATATCTGAACCGCTTTTTCTAAACTAAATTAGATAAGATTTATATAAATAAGCGTTCTCAACAGACATAAGTAATACTTAAACTTAAAGACAAAAAAGAAAAAGGTGACAGTGCTGGTGGCACCGAGCATGGTTATAGAACAGCCGCATTATTAGCTGAAGGGCTTGCTACAAATTCGCCCGTTAATACAGATTTTCTGGGACTTAAACAACTTCAAGATAAATATGGTTTTCGTGTTTTTGGGTCACAATCAGCACTCATAGTGACAGATCAAATAATATGGGAACATTAATATTCTGGTTTAATACTTATCAATAACACTGAGTTATTCCTATACCTTGCAAGTTTGATGTGGTTTCATAGGTGATAGATGATTGAATACGCAATTAAAAAAAATATCGAATGGAGCAAATAATATGCGTTCTATTGAGGACGAGAATAATGTTGTAAGCACGTCTGAGCCAGAAATGACGCTGGGTGGGCGAATTGCACACCTTAGAATGAATGGTGGTTTTGATAGTATTGATTTATCAAAGCAACTTGGTGTTAAGCTTGAAACCTACGAATCCTGGGAATTGGATAGAAGTGAGCCGCGCATTAATAAGCTTGTGGCACTTGCCGCTATTTTAGGTGTATCACCTACTTACCTGCTAGCAGAAGAAGGCCATACAGGCATTAACACGAAAAATCAGAAATCCAGCCACAGCCTCAAGCTCATTACACTTCAACAGCAGGTATTATTCCTAGAGTCTCAGTTAAAAGAAAATTTAAAGCAGATTAAAAAAATATCCCGCGCTATAAATAATTTATAAACGATTATTATAACCCATTTTTTTAAAGATTGTTGAACCTTATTTTAGGCTGAGAGAAATCATTTATGCTTTCCATTGACCATCTGGTGCTAACTGTCTCAGATACGCAAAAAACAGTTGCATTTTATACAAACATTTTAGGTATGAGTTTGGAGGCGTTTACTCCGCCAGGCGCAACCAAGGCTAGACTTGCTTTGAGTTTTGGTACTCAAAAAATCAATCTTCATCCAGTATCACAGCCCTATAAACCACATGCAGAAAAACCTGTATGCGGAAGTGCAGATATCTGTTTCATAAGCGATAAATCTATTCATTCCTGGATAGAGACGTTTGAAAAACATTCTGTCATCATAGAAGAGGGCCCTGTGCAGCGCACTGGCGCGTGCGGGCCGATAACATCATTATATTTGCGAGATCCAGATGGCAATCTGATAGAGATCGCCAATCAAAATTAACGCCGACCTATTGAAGTATAATTTAGTCCAACATCTCTCATTTCACTTGGCAAATACACATTTCTTAAATCAACGAGCACATTCCCTTTCATTAATTCTAGAAATCTAACTGCGGTAATGGCTCTGAATTCGTTCCATTCTGTAATGATAACACACGCATCTGCATCTTTAATACATGCCTCTGAATCTGCTGCAAAAACCACCTTATCTGACAAGAGTGACTTAGCTTCCTGCATTGCTGCTGGATCATAAGCGATAATATTCGCGCCCTTAGATATTAATTCTGGAATAATATCAAGTGCAGGGCTATCACGCATATCGTCAGTTTCAGGCTTAAATGCTAGTCCCAATATGCTAATGGTTTTTCCGCTAACATCTGATTGCATCTGAGATAATATTCTATCTGACATTGAGCGTTTACGCTCTTGGTTGTAGCGAACAACTTCGTCCACAATGGAAATCTGGCCTCCCATTAATTCTGCTGTCTTAACAAGGGCAAGTGTATCCTTGGGAAAACATGAGCCGCCATACCCCGGACCCGGATGCAGAAATTTTCCTCCTATCCGTTTGTCCAGCCCCATACCTTTGGCAACATCATGAACGTCTGCGCCTACCTGTTCACACAAATCAGCTATCTGGTTGATATAAGAAATTTTAACAGCAAGGAATGCATTCGCCGCATATTTAATTAATTCTGCTGTCTCAAGATCGGTGAATTGAATTGGCGTTTCAATTAAATATAAGGGTCTGTATATTTGCTGGAGCATTTTTTTTGCTTTTTTACCCATTGTGCCAACAACCACTCTGTCGGGTCTCATGAAATCATTTATTGCAGAGCCTTCACGCAGGAATTCAGGGTTTGATGCAACATCAAACTCTAAATCTGAGTTTTCATTTTTTATGATCTCAAAGACCTGTTTACCTGTTCCAACAGGGACAGTGGATTTTGTTACAACAACAGTGTAGCCACTCATCGAAGCAGCTATTTCCTTAGCGGCACTGTATACATAGCTTAAATCAGCATGACCGTCCCCTCTTCTGGTTGGTGTTCCAACTGCTATAAACACAATATCTGCGCTGCTTACCGCATCTTTGAGATCTGTTGTGAATGAAAGTCTGCCTGCTGTTTGGTTTCTTTCAACCAATGCCTCTAAACCAGGCTCGTAAATCGGTATTATGTTTGACTTTAATTTTTCTATTTTAGCATCATCTTTATCAACGCAAATCACATTAAAACCAAACTCTGAAAAACAAGTTCCAGATACAAGTCCTACATATCCGGTTCCAATCATGGCAATCTGCATATCTGGCCTCTTTTGTTTTATTCAGCTTTTTTTGTGTGTTATATTTGTTGAGGTTGCTATTATAAATAAATAGAATAGTTTTATTTTACAGTGAATATCTCTAATTCAATTAAAAAACATCGGTATAATTGAAAATTAGTATAGGCGTTAGATGAAGATCAGAAAAGCTATTTTTCCAGTTGGGGGGTTGGGCACAAGATTCCTGCCAGCCACAAAAGCATTGCCAAAGGAAATGTTACCTGTTGTCGATAAACCTCTTATTCAATATGCCGTTGAGGAGGCAGCAGCTGCAGGGGTTGAGGAATTTATTTTCGTAACCGGAAGAAATAAATCAGCAATTGAAGATCATTTTGACCATTCAACAGAATTGGAATCTGCCCTTCTTGTTAAAGGGAAAGACAGCGCTCTGCAGACTGTTCAAGCGATGATGAAGCCGCCAGGTTCTGTATCCTATGTAAGACAACAAGAACCTGCTGGTCTTGGGCATGCTGTTTGGTGTGCTAGAAACCTTATCGGAAGTGAACCTGTTGCTGTATTATTGGCGGACGATCTAATTCTTGGGGAGCCTGCCCTTAAAGAAATGTGTGAGGCGTGGAATGGCGGTAATATGGTCGCGACTATGAATGTTGAAGCAGAGCGCACCTCTTCTTATGGTATTGTCACGCCAGGCGAAATCAACGGAAATTTAATCGAAGTTACAGGTCTTGTTGAAAAACCAAATCCTGAAGATGCTCCCTCTACCATTGCAATTGTTGGAAGATACATTATTCAGCCATCTGTTTTCACAACCCTATCAACTCAATCAAAAGGGGCTGGCGGAGAGATTCAGCTTACAGACGCGTTAAGCAGCGAAATCGGAAAGACACCCTTTTTTGGCTATCAATTCTCTGGAACGCGATTTGACTGTGGCTCAAAATTAGGCTTCCTTCAGGCTAATCTTGCCTATGCATTTCAAAGGGATGATTTGAAAGAGCCTTTGCAGAAATGGCTTAGAGAGTTAATTTAGCATCTCTTAAATTACTGGTTTTTGCGTTCTTGCCTGTTAGAAATGTGGAAAGCTATTTCATATCGTAGAACGAAACTTTTGTGCCAGCGCTTCGAACAAGATAGAATAATCTGTCGATGTTTTTTTTCTAACTTGGTTTATTCAAACCTGTAGAAGAATTAACACTCATTATTAATAAAATTTAAGGATATAAACATGACTTATATTTCCTTCGGCAGCTTATCCATTGCAGAAAATCTGTTCAACTTTGTAAATGACGCGTTATTAGCGGAACTAGATATCCAATCAGATAGGTTTTGGACGGATTTTGAAGCTGCTGTAAATGATTTAGCGCCCAAAAACAGGCATCTTTTACAAAAACGCGAAGAGTTGCAATCAAAGTTAGACAAATGGTTAGAAGAACATAAATCAACTGGGATAGAATCAGAGCAATATACAGAATATTTGCGAGAAATCGGTTATCTAATGCCCGAAGGTGAGAATTTTCAGATTGAAACATCGAATGTAGATAGTGAAATCGCAACCATCGCAGGACCACAGCTGGTTGTTCCAGTTATGAATGCACGATACGCATTAAACGCGGCAAACGCCAGATGGGGTTCTTTATATGATGCTTTGTACGGAACAGACGTAATCCCAGAAGATGCGGGCGCTGAAAAATCAGGTGCCTATAACCCCGTAAGGGGACAAAAAGTAATAAGCTACGCAAGAGAAGTTCTTGATACGCATAGCCCGCTTTCCAATTCTAGCTGGGAAGATGCATTTGGGTTTGCTATTATTGATGGCACTTTATCTATATCTATTGGGGAGGGTTCAACATCTCTTTCAGATAGCACACAATTTGCTGGCTATCGTGGGAGCCCCGATAACCCAAGCGCAATTTTTCTCGTTAAAAATAATCTTCACATCGAAATTGTAATTGATCCAAATGGTATGATCGGAAAATCAGACAGGGCAGGCATCAATGATGTGATTGTTGAATCTGCCATTTCTACTATTATGGATTGTGAAGATTCAGTTGCTGCGGTTGATGCAGAAGATAAAGTTCTTGCTTATCGTAATTGGCTTGGACTTATGCGAGGTGACTTATCTGTTGAAATGAAAAAAGGGGATAGGACATTCACACGCCAGCTTAATTCCGATAAGGAATTTATATCTCCAGACGGCAACCCTGTAAGCCTTCATGGCCGGTCATTAATGCTAGTGCGAAACGTAGGACACTTAATGACAAATCCAGCTATTCTGCTTGGTGATGGAAGCGAAATCCCAGAAGGCATTATGGACAGCTTTATGACTGTGCTTGGCGCCATGTATGATTTTAAAACAAATGGCAACTCCAGAACTAACTCGATTTATATTGTAAAACCAAAGATGCATGGTCCAGAAGAGGTTGCTTTTGCGTGTGAGATTTTTGACAAGGTAGAGGCTATTTTAAACTTGCCTGCCAATACTGCCAAAATCGGGATTATGGATGAAGAGCGACGAACAACTGTTAATCTAAAGGAATGTATAAGAGCCGCAAAAAGCAGAGTAGCTTTTATTAATACAGGTTTTCTAGATAGAACAGGAGATGAGATACATACCTCCATGAATGCAGGTGCCATGATCCGCAAAGCAGATATGAAACAAGCTGCCTGGATTGGCGCTTATGAGAATTGGAATGTAGATGTTGGACTTGCTTGTGGTTTCTCTGGAAAAGCTCAAATAGGCAAAGGTATGTGGGCTATGCCTGATTTAATGAATGAAATGATGAAGCAAAAAATTGGGCATCCAAATGCGGGTGCAAACTGTGCGTGGGTTCCATCACCAACAGCAGCAACCTTGCATGCTCTGCATTATCATCACGTAAATGTTTTTGAAAAACATGCCGAAATCGCAAAGCGCCCCCATGCTGACCTTGCAGATATATTAACCATTCCAACAGCAGAGAGACCAAACTGGTCAGACAGCGACATTCAACAAGAACTCGAAAATAATGCCCAAGGAATTTTGGGATATGTTGTGAGGTGGATTGACCAAGGTGTTGGATGTTCGAAAGTTCCTGATATTCACAATGTGGGGTTGATGGAGGATAGAGCAACATTACGGATTTCATCGCAACATATGGCAAATTGGATACATCATAAAATCTGCTCAAAAGAGCAGGTTATGCAGGTTATGAAAAAAATGGCTGCGGTTGTTGATGGTCAAAATAAAGAGGACCCACTATATGAGCCAATGGATCACAACTTTGACACCTCTATCGCGTTCAAGGCGGCGTGCGATCTTGTCTTTGAGGGATTAAGCCAACCATCTGGTTACACAGAACCTATCCTACATCGCAGAAGGCTTGAAAAAAAGGCTTCTTTATAGATTTGAAATATCAAGGAGACTGTTTACATCATGACAAACGCTGAATTTAATCTTGATTTAAATATTGCAAAAATTCCTGATTTTCCCAAACCAGGCATAGTCTTTTACGATATTAGTCCAATTTTAGAAGCTCCTGACCTGCTAAAACAAACAATCGACACCTTATGTGCTAAGGCAAAGGCCTTTGAGCCTGACCTAATCGGCGGGATTGATGCGCGCGGGTTTTTATTTGCAACACCTATTGCCTATAATTTAAATTGCGGCAGTGTCATGATAAGAAAGTCAAATAAGCTTCCAGGAGAAGTGGTAACAGAGCATTATGATCTGGAATATGGTTCTGCCGAATTATCTATTCAGAAAGATAGAAATTTATCTGGAAAGCGTGTATTATTAATAGATGATCTGATTGCTACAGGCGGGTCTTTGAGTGCTGCTGAATCTCTTGTGAATAAGGCAGGAGGTAGTGTTTGTGGCGCATTATGTCTTATTGAATTAACCGGTTTAAAAGGCAGAGAGAAATTAGATTGCCCGGTTGATGCCTTGCAATCCTATCTATATTAATTAGATAAAACGCATCATTAGCTAATTCATCTCTTTGCGTAAATCAGCTCTTAGACTATCAATGGATATTGGCCCTGTCTTACCTTCTAGATACCAGAAAGACCAACCATTACAGCTCGCAGATCCTTGCAATTGCGCCCCTAGAGAATGAATAGAACCTGATTTTTCATCCCTTGTGATAATAGAGCCATCGGCGCGCACTTTTGCTGAATAACGATTTTTATCGTCACACAAAACATCACCTGCTTTTATCCATCCCCGCTCAATTAAAGCTCCAAACGGTATTCTTGGTAAATCACGCTTTTCTGTTAAATCCACAATGCTTTGTTCAAATGGCTCAATTGCAGATACTCTCATTTTAGCATTTTCAGCATATGTGGTATCCTGTTCTATCCCGATATAATGCCGCCCAAGTCGCTTTGCAACCGCGCCTGTTGTGCCAGTTCCAAAAAACGGATCTAGTATTACATCACCTGGCTTGGTCGTTGCCAAAATTACTCTTGATAGCAAATTCTCAGGCTTCTGAGTTGGGTGAATTTTCTTGCCTGCTTTATCTTTTAGCCTCTCCTGACCATTGCAAATAGGCAATGTCCAGTCAGAGCGCATTTGTAAATCCTCATTTAACATTTTCATGGAATCATAGTTAAACTGATATTTAGACTTGGGTGATTTTGCGGCCCATATCAGTGTTTCATGCGCGTTTGTAAAACGTCGTCCGCGAAAATTAGGCATTGGGTTGGTTTTTCGCCAAATAACATCATTCAAAATCCAAAACCCTAGATCTTGTAATGTTTTTCCTAACCGAAAAATATTGTGATAACTACCAATGACCCAAATCGCCCCATTTGGTTTTAAGACACGATGACATTCCTTAAGCCACGCCTCACTAAAATGATCATATGCTTTGAATGAATCGAATTGATCCCAAGAATTATTCACCCCATCAACAACACTCTGGTCTGGTCTGGTAAGCTCCCCCGTGAGTTGTAAATTGTAGGGCGGATCGGCAAATACCAAATCAACGCTGCCAGGAGGTAGCTCAGCCAAACCAGTTAGGCAGTCTTTATTTAATATGGTATCCACCAACATAATGAACGTAACCCTATCTTTATAAGAGATTATTATTCTCATAAAAACGCAAAGAATCACGCAAAGTCAATGAGTTATAAATAGTAATTTATAGTTTACTATATCTTGTATGCTTTTGCAGATAATTATAGGATATGTAGTGTTACTCACTCTTAATCAAATTTCGTGAAGCTCGTTTTTTTTAAAAAACGCGCAATTTATCAGGTGTTTCGCTCGGATAATTTGCTTTGGTATTTCACTCTGGTATTTCTCTGATGTTTCACTCTGGGATTTTGTGGGCCATTAAGCGTTGCTCATTATGATTTAAGGGCTCTAATAGGCGCGAAACTAGATCTGTGGTGAGGTGTCGGCCCAAATTCTGCTAATGCAAGGCGATGAAACTTAGTGCCATAACCTTTATGTCTATTAAACCCATATTCTGGATGGCGACTATGTAAATCACACATATAAGAATCTCTTATTTGCTTTGCTATGATAGATGCAGCAGCAATAGAAAGGCTGATATTATCACCATTGATAATCGGTATTCGGTTTATCTGCTCCGACATCACTTTGAATATGGGTTTTCTATTGCCATCAACTAGGATGGTTTGAATTTTGCTACCCAACTTTTCTTGCAGATTAATACAAGCGCGTTCCATTGCAAGAAAGGTTGCATTCAAAATGTTTAATCTATCAATTTCCTCAACGTCAGCCTGACCGACTGCCATTGCTATATCAAGAGAGGTTAACGCTTTGTAGATATATTCTCGCTTAGACGGGGTTAGCTTCTTTGAGTCTGTAATTTCTGAGGGGAGAGACGATAATAGCGCAGGGTTAATCCAAACAGCGCCTGCCATAACAGGCCCTGCCCAAGGGCCTCTTCCCACCTCGTCTACGCCAATAACCAAACCCTGATTTGCATACTGCTCCTCAAGATGAAAATCTGGCTTTGCGTGTGTCATATTAATGCCTTAACGGCCTGAAACGCCGGCCTCAAGTAATCGAGGCATAATTTCAACAAAGTTGCAGGGTCGATGACGATAATCAAGTTGATGTACCAACAAATCATCCCATGCATCCCTGCAAGCAGAAGGAGATCCTGGAAGCGCAAACAAATAGGTTCCACCTGCAACACCAGCAACGGCTCTGCTTTGTAATGTAGAGGTGCCTATTTTCTGGAATGATAAAAACCGAAACATCTCTCCAAATCCTTCTATTTCTTTATCAAAGATGCTTCGAAAGGCTTCTGGTGTAACATCCCTGCCAGTAAGCCCAGTGCCCCCTGTCGATATAACAACATCGGTATCTGGGTCTTGAATATTGCCTTTTAATTTCTGAGTGATTTTAGGCACATCATCCTGAGTGATTTCCCGCCTAACCAAAATATGGCCTGCCTCACATATTTTGGTTGCAAGCAAATCACCTGATTTATCATCTGAAAAAGTTCGTGTATCAGATATGGTCAAGACAGCTATTCTAACTGGAACGAAGTCTCTTGTTAAATCCAATTTAGACATCTCAATTCCTCTTTTATTATCGCTGCACCTTATTATCTACATACTAATCTGAACTAACATCTGCCTTAAGAAAAGCTATTTCACCGCTGGATCCCTCGCCTGCCACAAATGTTCTAAAATCAGAAGCGCTGCCGCCCTCCTTCATCCGATACATCCATATATTCATCGTAACACTTTTCACATACTCTCGTGTTTCTCGTGCTGGAATAGCCTCAAGAAGCAAGAAGCTATCCTCTCTATAATCTATTTTTTTCAGCCATTTAGTTAAATTACCAGGGCCAGCATTATAGGCTATTAATAATTTGAATAGATGCTGATCAACTACTGCTGTTTCCAGCAAATGAAGAATGTAATCTTGACCCAATTTTAAGTTGATATCTGGGTTATTTAGTAGATGCCTGTTTACATTAAGAAAGCGTCTATCTTTGGAGATAAAAGCAGCTGTCGCAGGCATTATCTGCATTAAACCTAATGCCCGTACCTGGCTTCTTGCAAGGGGATAGAAGCTGGATTCTTTTCGAATGATCCCATAGATAATTGCTGGATCTATATCAAAATTAACATGCGTTTCTGGTTGTGGGTATAAGGCTAAATTAAACGCTTCACCGGTATCTCGAAAATGTAAATCAGCCAGCCTGAATGCCAACCCTGGCATATTATGTGTGACCGCAAACATCATCATATCATGTCTTTGGACGGATGATGCCTGCCCATATAGATATCGTAACTCCCTGCTTGCCTTAGCCCAATCGCCAATTTGCAATAATGCTAAAACACGTCTTCCGCCTCTGGTTTCTGAAAGCCAAGAAACAAAATCATCTGTGTCTTCGGGTTGCCGAAAATCTACAAAGATTTTCTGTCCAGATATTTGTAATGCCATCATTCCGTAAAAGCAGTCTGGAAAATTCTTTGCTATATTAAGAAATTTAATTGCATTTTCTGGATCGTTCTCACGCAAGCTTAATCGATAAGCCCAGAATGCGGCAGAAGAGCGAAGCAGATCTGGTGCATCCTCCATATCGGCAAGTGTTCTAAAAAATATCCCTGCAAGGTCATACTGATACGAACGGTAAGAGGCAAGGCCAGCTGCCCAATATCCCATATATGCTGTTTTGGGGGATTTAGAAATAGCCTGACGGGCAGTTATAATAGCCTTGTCATCAAGCCCATAAATAAAATAGGCATGTGCAATCTCCCCTCTCAGATGTGCTTCCTCAGAAGGGGTTAAAAAACGAAGGCTGCTTGGGTTGCTTAGAAACTTATTGGCGTTAGTAGGCTCTCGTTGCAAGTTTAAGCGTCTTACCTGATACGCGATAGACGCCGTCTGCCGAGGCGATGCCCTGCCCGTATAACTCTCTGGAATTGAGGCGCGCCATCTTTGTGGCTTATTTTGCCCAACCCCGTTTAGATATCCTTTTTTAGGGCTATCAGGATTACTAGCTGATTTTGGTTTTCGTTTTTTGGCAAGCCAACTAATTCTACTTGCATGAGGATGATCAGAATAATTAGAAAGCCAAGTCCGCAACTCATCATAGCTTGAGCGCCAAGCGTTTGGATGCAAATATTTCTGAGATTGAATATGGCCTACAAGAATTCTATTCGATAATTGGCCCACCAACATATCTGCTTTTTCAATTTCCCCAATTTCTTGAAGAGCGAAAATTTGTTGATATAGTTTCACATCGCTATCTTTAAGCGGCTGAGGCAATGATGTGTCTATAAATCCCTCATAATATTCTTCAGCTATTATATTTCCTGAAGAAAAAATTATGCCTAATATCAAGCCAAACAATAAGAATGACGTTTTTGATGAATAAACAGATGTTACTAGTCTTTGCAAAAGCGTCATCAAATCATCAACTCTTAATTACCTTACATACATAATTGGATGAACTATATGCGGATTGTTTGCCCTTAAGTCAACAAACCGAGCTCAATCTATAATGCTGTTGGCAAATATGTTGGCAGCTTTTATGTAACCATACCATTGGTAATCGCACGTTTTAACAGAACCAGATCCTGAAACGCCAATTTTTTTTGAGCTGGGGCACGCAGTAAATAGGCTGGATGAAGCGTCGGTAGAATACGAATTGGTTGCTCCAAGCCGAATTGCTTTTCTTGAAAACGACCTCTTAATTTTAGAATACCAAGATCTGTGTCTAGCAGAGCCTTTGCAGAAACCCCTCCTAACGCTACAATGATATCTGGTTTCTTTAATTGAATATGTTTTAACATAAATGGCCTGAGCTGACTGATTTCCTCAGATGAAGGTGTTCTATTACCAGGTGGGCGCCACGGAATAAAATTCGTGATGTAGATTTGTTGCCTATCCAAGCCAATGGATTTAAGCATTTTATCTAAAAGCTGGCCTGCCTGCCCTACAAACGGAATGCCCATTCTATCTTCATCTTTTCCAGGAGCCTCTCCAATCATCATGATTTTTGCATCTGGATTCCCATCACCAAAAACCAACTGACTTGCCGTATTTTTTAGGCTGCACCCTTCAAATTTTTCCAACGCTATCTTCAATTCATTAAGCGTGGTTAACGACTCTAGCGAAGCGCGCTTCATAGTGTCAGAAACCCCGCTATTTTCTTCCAAAATGCTGGCGCCTGACCCCGTATTTTGCTGAATAACACTAACTGGCTCTGATGAGATTTTGGGTTGTGATAAATCTGGTTGAGCGGGTGTTTTCAATAGTGCCATATATTGTTTTAAACTGGTCATCTCATCCTGCACAGAGGGGTAAGCTGAAATAGCTTCATCTGCGCCAATTTCCGTCTGCCAGAAAAGTTGCGAAATAAGATGGTTTTTTGTCGTTTTATGCGCTGACATATTCAGTTTGTTCTATATTTAATAATTATTAGAAAAATATTTATTCATAGAGTAATGTTCGCTATTCAGATAGCATTATCTGATTAAATATAAAACTGAACCGTCACACAAGATAAGAAAAAATGAGAGGTGGATATGGAACGCGAATCAATGGAATTTGATGTCGTAATCATTGGCGGGGGACCGTCTGGCCTTTCGGCAGCTATCAAACTCAAACAACTAGCCTCAGAACAGAGCCGTGATATTTCTGTTTGCCTTGTTGAAAAGGGAAGCGAAGTCGGCGCTCATATTTTGTCTGGTGCTGTGTTGGAGCCACGCGCGTTGAATGAATTATTCCCTGACTGGCAAACATTGGGAGCACCTCTTGATACGCCTGTTAAGAGTGATCATTTCATGCTCTTATCTCAGAAATCACACTATAAACTACCCACGCCGCCACAAATGAATAATCATGGCAATTACATTATTTCACTTGGAAATTTTTGCCGCTGGCTAGCGGAGCAAGCAGAATCATTAGGCGTTGAGATATATCCAGGTTTCGCCGCCGCTGAGGTTTTGTTTCATGAAGATGGGTCTGTGCGCGGAATAGCCACCAATGATTTAGGGGTTGGAAAAGATGGACAACCTACTGATGGCTATATGCAAGGTATGGCGCTAATTGGCAAGCAGACAATCTTTGCAGAGGGTTGCAGAGGTCACTTAACAAAAGATTTGTTTGAGACATTTAGTCTAAGAGAGGGCAAGGATCCGCAAACCTTTGCTATCGGAATAAAAGAGTTGTGGGATATAGATCCAGCACAATCAAAACCAGGCACTGTTTGGCACTCTGTAGGTTGGCCGCTGCCATCTGATACTTATGGCGGCTCTTTTTTGTATCACCTATCTGGAAACCAAGTAGCGGTGGGCTATGTGGTTGGACTTGATTATAAAAACCCGTACCTATCCCCCTTTGAAGAATTTCAAAGGTTCAAAACGCATCCTTCAGTTCGGTCTGTTTTTGAAGGTGGAAGAAGAGTATCCTACGGTGCCCGCGCCTTAAATGAAGGTGGCTTTCAATCGATACCGAAACTGACCTTTCCAGGTGGATGCCTTGTAGGATGTACAGCTGGTTTCTTAAATGTCCCTAAAATAAAAGGAACGCATACCGCTATGAAATCTGGCATGTTAGCAGCAGAAGCTGTGTTCGATGCGATTTCGCAAGATATAGCTGAAGCGTCATCATATCAGCAGAAATTGCAAGATAGCTGGTTATGGAATGAATTATATAAAGTTCGCAATATTCGGCCCTCTTTTTCAAAGGGGTTTGTTGCAGGCATGATTTACTCTGCATTTGATACCTATATTTTCAGAGGAAAGGCGCCATGGACATTCAAGCATCATGCAGATCACCTGCAACTAAATGAGGCAAAATCATCCAAGAAAATAGAATACCCAAAGCCAGATAATAGTGTCAGCTTTGATAGAAACTCATCTGTTTATTTATCATCAACCAATCATGAAGAAAATCAGCCTGTACATTTGCAATTAATAGATAATAAGGTTCCAATTGAAGTAAACCTTAAGAAATATGATTCACCGGAACAACGTTATTGTCCTGCTGGTGTTTATGAGATTGTTCAAGCAGAGGATAATTCAGATCCGTATCTGCAAATAAATGCCCAAAATTGTGTTCATTGTAAAACCTGCGACATCAAAGACCCAACTCAAAACATAAAATGGGTAACTCCTGAAGGTGGCGGAGGGCCAAATTATCCAAATATGTAATCAATATATGTTAATGTTAAAACCAAGCATTTTATGAAAGTGATACGAATTCTGGACCTATTGACCAAACCAGGAAGAATATTTCTCCTCTGTGCCTTTTTTATGACGTCTTGCCAGCAAGTTAGTGCTGACAAGCCAATTGATGTTTTGGAAAAACCAGCCCGCGGGGAAGGCCAAAACGCAGTTTATAGCGATAATGCCCAAAATCTATTTGGATATTATTTAAGAGCCTTATACGCAGAGACAAATGAAGATGTTAAGTCTGCTGCTAAATTCTACACTGAATCCCTTGCAATCGATAAAACCAATCCAGAATTGCTGCAAGCTAGTTTCTCAAATTTATACGCAGCAGGGCGAATTATTGCTGCCGCAGAGATTGCGCAGCAGGCCGAATCTCTTAACCAAAATTTGCGAATGGGTATCGAGCCAGCATTGGCGATTGCTGCAAGGGATGCGGATTGGGAAGCGGTTCTGGCGTTAAGTGAAAGCGCTATAATTGAGGGAAGTAGCCAACATCTGGGATTTTTATTTCGGGCATGGGCAATGTATAATCTAGGGCAGAATAGTGCTGCAATTAATGTGCTGGAATCGCTCTCCAAACTTTTGGATGAGCAAGGATATAGCAGCAGCAATTTTATTAATGTATTCATCGCACAACTATATATTCTTAAAAACGACTATCCTCTGGCTTTGACACAGCTTGCAGAAATATCCTTGGATAAAACCAGTAATCAAGAATTAATAATTGCAACAGCTGAGGCTTATGCTTTGGCTGGAAAATTAAACATCGCCAGAAAATTAGCTCAAAATCTATCTGTAAACTACAATCAAGAGGAAGTACGTTCTTGGCTTGAACAGCGCTTTAACGCAAAGAGCCCTCAAAATTACGAGAATTATTTCCTTGCGCAATCCATTGTTCATCTAAGCTTATTTACCCTGACAGAAGAGGCTATTTCGTATCTAGGACATCGCTCTCAGCTCGGTCTTTTTATAGCTAATTCTAATGGGTTTGCCCTACCTGCCGCTAGCTTTATCTTGTTGCAACTTGCCGACCAACAAAATGATTTTCAGGGTACCAATTTTTATTTTAGCTCCATTCCAGAAGCAAACCCACATTTTCAGATAAGCTTGGTGCTATATTTATATCAATTAAGAAAGCACCGTGAAACCGCTGACGCTATTAAACTGCTTCAAACATATCTCGCAGAGAAGACGAATAGTCCAATATTAGAAGAAATGTTAGCTGATTTTTATAGAATTGAAAAAGAATGCCGTAATGCAATTGTCAGATATGAAAATGTTGCCAGAGAAAAACCTGGACTAGCAGATATCCATCGAAAGCTTGGTATGTGTTATGAGCAAACAGACCAGCCCCATAAGGCAGAGGCTGCATTTGCAAAGGCGCTTGAATTAAATCCAAATGATAGCGGCGCTCTTAACTATCTTGGATATTGGTGGGCTGATGAGGGCCGTAATCTGGAAGAGGCTATTGAACTCATTACAAGGGCTGTTGAGTTACATCCAGATAATGGATATTATGCAGATTCACTTGGCTGGGTTTATTTTAAAATCGGCGAGGCAGATAAAGCTGTGATATGGTTAGAGCATGCAATACAGCTTGCGCCTGACGATGCGGTTATTCATGATCATCTTGGTGATGTGTACTGGCATCTAGGAAGACCTCTTGAGGCTCGGTATAAATGGCAATTTGCGCATGAGATGTATTCCAACGAAGCAACCAGAAAAGTGGTTTCTGAAAAAATAAAATTTGGCTTACCTCCAGCGTTAGACTGATTGATGTACCATGTCTGACCCCTCACGCATCTTTAACTATCTGGCACCAGCCAAGGTTAATCTTTGCCTGCAAATTGGAAGAAAGCGCGCTGATGGATATCATGAATTAGCATCTATTGTTGGTTTTACAGAGTTTGGAGATTCTCTTACTATTAAACTTTCTGAGACTGATCAATTGATTCTGCGTGGACAATTTTCAGCTCATATAGACAGTAAGACATCTGAGAATCTTGTTATGAAAGCTATCCAGATTCTAAGAGACCATAATCATAATATTCCCCCATTGGAAATAACAATTGATAAACAAATACCCGTTGGAGGCGGATTAGGGGGCGGAAGCTCAGATGCAGCAACTACTTTTCTAGCACTGAATGAGATTTTTAATCTCAATATATCAAAAACCAATTTATCAGACATGGCTCTTAAAATTGGCGCTGACATACCAGTTTGCCTTAACCGACATTTTGTTATTATGAGAGGTGTTGGTGATAAGATAACAACTCTGTCTGATGCCAAATTACCTGATGCCAAATTATCTGATTTTGGATTATCTAATTATATTGTGTTGGCAAATCCAAATTCTATCGTAAGTACTCGAAACGTATTTGCAGAATTTGATAAAAACACTTTGCAAGAAAATTCAGAATGGCTGATGGAGAGCCAAGACCTCACCCAATTATTAACCAGAGGTAATAATCTTCAGGAATCTGCACTTAAAATTTATCCAGAAATTAGCCTCTTGTTAAATACCATGAAGACATTATATCCAAGGGACGGAAAAACAGGACTATCTGCACCTCAGATGAGTGGAAGCGGCGCAAGCTGCTTTGCATTATTTGAAGATAAAAAAACCGCAGATATGTTTTGTCGCAAAATACAACAGGCTGGATATTGGTCAGTTTCAACTAAATTTATGTCGAATTTTTAAATTACCAATCATTTTTAGATTGATCCTTTGATTTCAGACCGCTAGATTGCGACAGTCAGATTTTCTAGTGTGATGGGGCGTAGCCAAGCGGTAAGGCATCGGTTTTTGATATCGTGTATCGTAGGTTCGAATCCTACCGCCCCAGCCAAC
>JADHOL010000008.1 GCA_016779005.1 Alphaproteobacteria bacterium | reverse complement strand
GTGTTTATCTGGATAGTGTTTATCTGAATGAGGTGATGCGCTTATGCTGGAATTATCGATCTGTTTGGTATCTTCTTGAATAGTTGTTTCTCTGCCTATCTGAGAAATTTCTTCTTTTTTATAAAAGTCTTTTTCCACAAGATATTCCTGACAAACTATTCGAGGTTAAAAGACGAGATTAATCTCATCAATTCATCATCGAAGAATACCCTTGTTTCAAACTTTGGATCAAGCAGGAATCTGGCGTAAAAGAAGAAATAAATTTTTTATTTCTATGATAAAGCGCTTGACATAGCTTTGTCTGATTTTCGGAAAATAAGTAGGTTATGTAACAGATTCAATCTGTTAGAAAAGCGAATCAGTTTTGAGCTACAAATAGGAGCGAAAAAAAGAGGGCTTAGACCCTCTTATGTTAATAATGTATGAATGTAACTCAGCCGCGGCAAAACCCTATGCAGCATTAACCGATATTTTTTTTACGCTTGCAGCGAGTCGAGACATTTTTCTAGATGCGGTGTTCTTATGCAGAACGCCTTTGCTTACACCACGCATAATTTCAGGCTGTGCTTCCTTTAGCGCAAGTTTAGCAGCAGGTGCATCACCTGTTCCAATCGCTGATTCCACTTTCTTGATAAATGTGCGGATACGGCTGATTCGCGACTTATTTATCTCTGCTCTAGCTTGGTTTCTGCGGATTCTTTTTTTAGCTGACTTATGATTCGCCATTGGCTACCTTCCATGACTTACAAATTTGAGATTGGTGTTTATGCCGAACAGGTCATTAAGTCAACCCATAATGCCGTTTTTCAGCCAAATTTGGAGGGTTATTCAGGTGATATAGGCGTTATGCTTAATCGCCAAATTATCCCATTTTCATTATTAGAAGATAATAACTGAAATTTTTCTGGCCCCCTTACATATTCGCTATCTTTAATCATCCAACCAAATTGCGGCATTACCTCATCATAAAATTGTGCGACTGATTCTTTTTTATCATCCGAAGTTGCAATCAGAATGATGATGCGGCCAGAGGGGGAGTCAAAACTAAAGCTAAATTCAGGTTCAACATTCATCGTCTCCATCACTGGAATATCATCTATAAAGCTTATAGTATCTGGAAAGCTAATAGTATCTGGCTGTTGGGCAAAGACTAGTTTTGGCAAAATATTGCTGATTAATAAAATAACCAAAAATGCAGATATTCGAATTGGCAAAGCGGTTTTTAAGGTTAAAATAGCCATTGAATAATTCCTAATCTAGATAGCTAACAGTAACAGGAATCAACGTTGACACAAGCTGCAATAAAACGTTGTTCGTCCTGTTTGCTTGATTTCCTTTACAATAGAGCCACATTTTACACAATGCTCCCCAGACCTTCCGTAAATCTGCAGGGATTTCACAAAATATCCAATTTCCCCGCCTGGCTGTATATGGTCACGAAGACTTGTTCCCCCAGCCTCAATTGCTTTACGTAGAATTGATTGAATAGCGGGAACAAGCCTCTTGGCCCGTGCTCGCTGAATTGTCTTTGCTTGTCGTTTGGGAGAAATGCCCGCCATAAATAAGGCTTCTGCTGCGTAAATATTACCAATGCCAGCTACTTTTGTCTGATCTAATAAAAGTGACTTTATCGTGCATGTTTTGCCTGCTGTCTGAGCCATAAGATACGCTACCGTAAAATCTTCACAGAGCGGCTCAGGGCCAAGGTTCTTCAGAAGCCAATGCGACTCTATTTCCGATTCGCAGAATAAATCAACAAAGCCAAACCTCCTCGGGTCGCAAAGTACAAGCCATTCACCCCCCTCAAAACCTAGCGCGAAATGGTCATGCTTTTGCAAATTCGGACGATTGGTGTAAATCCGGATGGAACCTGACATCCCAAGATGGATTAGAAGGATTTGCCGATTAGAAACTGGAATTAAGATATATTTTCCGCGCCTTGTGGGGGCTCCGCAACGCGTGCCTTTGAGCGCGCTTTCAAGAGACTGAGGAAACGGCCAGCGCAATCCTTTCGAGCCAACAAATATATCTGTAACTCGCTTGCCTGTTGTCATAGGCGCAATAGCGCGCTTGACTGTTTCCACTTCTGGTAATTCTGGCAATCTTCAGTTTCCTCTTTTAAGGTTATCCTGTTATAAGGTCATCACATATTAGATTGGATATTTGAAGCGGGAATACATACGCCCTATATCATAATATAATGTATGATTAATTTCAGGAAACTCAACAGATGAGTACAGATGCCCAAAATAACTTAGACCCTTCGCCCGATTCGCAAGTTGATTTCGGATATCGCACTGTCGCGCTTAGTCAAAAACAGAATCTAGTGAATGGCGTATTTGATTCAGTTGCGTCCTCCTATGACATTATGAATGATTTAATGAGCGTTGGCGTGCATCGGCTATGGAAAGAAGCTTTACTTGACTGGATGGCACCTCGCCCAAATCAAATATTGGCTGATTTGGCAGGTGGAACAGGCGATGTTTCGTTAAAGTTTTTGCAAAGGGGCGGGCAATTTGCACATGTAATTGATATTAATGAGCAAATGCTTGCTGCTGGCCAAAAACGAAAAGTGATGAATAAATATCAAGATAGGCTGAACTGGTTAGCTGGCGATGCACAAGATATTCCCCTTGCTGATAACAGTGTAGATAGAGTTACCATAGCGTTTGGACTAAGAAACGTTCCTGACAGGATGAAGGCTTTAAACCAGATTGTTCGAATTCTAAAACCTGGTGGCCGGTTTTGCTGTCTTGAATTCTCCCATGTCAATAACCCGTTATTATCTGGTATTTATGATAGATGGTCTTTTAATGTACTTCCAAAACTAGGACAGCTCGTAGCAGGTGATGCGCAATCCTATCATTATTTAGTTGAGTCTATTCGCCAGTTTCCCTCGCAAGCCGAGCTATGCACAATGATGGCAGATACCGGAATGGCGCAAATAAAAGTGCGAAGTCTATCAGGCGGAATTGCAGCAATCCATTCTGGTTGGAAATTAGACTGATGCCTTATCTAATTGCAATATTAAGAGTGCCTTATATTGGATTTGTGCTTGGAAGAGCAGGGGTGCTTGGCCATATAAGCAGACTTGCCCCTTTACCGATCTGGCAGAAAAGTTTTTTCAGATTTATAGACTTTCTTATTGCTGGAAGAAATAGCCGAAAAAACGCTGGAGAGACGCTCTGCATTGCCTTGCAAAAATTAGGCCCTGTTTTTATTAAGTTTGGGCAGGCATTATCCACTCGCTCAGATTTACTAGGCCCGGATATTGCGCGTGGCTTGGTCTTGCTTCAAGATAGTCTTCCTGCTTTCTCATCACGACTTGTAACAGAAACAATAGAATCAGAAACAGGTAAAAAACTAGACGAAATTTTCGCTGTTTTTAACGAAAAGCCTGTTGCTGCAGCGTCGGTAGCACAAGTTCACAAAGCACAACTGGTTGACGGGCGCGATGTTGCTGTAAAAATCCTCAGACCTAATATTCACAAAAGAATGTCAGCTGATATTGCGGTTTTTACCGCGCTTGCCAGAATAATGGAGTTTTTAGCACCAAGGCTCAAGAGATTGCGGCTGGTTATCGCCGTTGAGCAGTTCAAGCAATTATCTGAGCTAGAGCTTGATATGAGAATGGAAGCTGCTGCTGGCGGTAAATTACGCGATAATATGGCATCTGATAACGGTATTCGTGTTCCCTGGATAGAACATAGCCTTACCAGCGAGAATATTCTTATATCTGAATGGATTTCTGGACTTCGAATTGACGATGTAGAAGGGCTTATTGCAGCTGGTCATAAGATTGAAGAAATCACAGACCGGGCAGCAACAAGCTTCTTTAATCAGGTATTTAGGGATGGTTATTTCCATGCAGATATGCATCCAGGAAATATATTTATAACGTCTGATGGAACATTAGTGCCTATAGATTTTGGAATTATGGGAAGCCTTCAACCAGAAGATAGGTTTTTCCTTGGCAATTTGCTCATTGCCTTGTTAGAGCGAGATTATGATAAAGTAGCCCAGCTTCATTATGATGCAGGCATGCTGCCAGAAACCGCGTCCCATGCCTTATTTGCACAGAATTTAAGAGCATTTGTAGATCCTATAATGGACAAACCTATTGGTGAAATCGAGCTCAGTAAAGCCCTTGGTCAAATCTTACAAATCTCGGCCAGATTTGATATATTTGTACAGCCCCAATTTAATCTGCTGCAAAAAACAATGGTAATGGCAGAAGGCGTTGCCCGCAGTCTTAACCCAAATGCAAATATTTGGCAGCTGGCTAAACCGCTGGCATCAGACTGGGTTCAAGCTCAGACTGGTTTTACCCTGAAATTACAACAGATACTTACAGATATAGACCGTATCTTCCGAATCCTGCCCAAGATTTTGGATGATTATGAACACAGCTTAACAGAAAAAAAACCAGATAAACCCAATTTTGGAAAATTTATGTTTATATCTAATTTAGGCTGGTTTATTGCAGGTATTTCAATAAGCGTTGCTATTATGCTTTTTTGACGTTAAATTCAATTATGTGAAATATTCACCATAATGTGAAAAAATGAATTATCATGATACTTTAAGTTATTTAATGGATGCATTTGGGGGTGCGGATAACCTTCAAAAATTACTTGGCGTTGGTCCTAGTGCATTAAGCAATTATAGACGCCGTGAACATCTCCCATTAAACCAAGCTCGGAAATTATCTAATATCGCGCCTGAATTTGGGTTTAATCTAGATCCATATACTCTTAAAATAAGCGTAATTGATGATGATCGAAAGCCTGAGATTCTATTGATAATAACAGGGGGTATAGCTGCTTATAAGGCGCTTGAACTCATACGAAAATTGCGGGATTTTGAGTTTTCAGTAACAGCTGTTATGACCGCATCAGCACAACAATTTATCACGCCGCTATCTGTGTCAGCCTTAACTGGAAATAAAGTCTATTCAGAGCTGTTTGACTTAACCGACGAGCAAGAAATGGGTCATATACAACTGGCGCGTAAAGCAGATCTTGTTCTAATTGCTCCCGCAACAGCTAACTTTATAGGCAAAATGGCTCATGGGTTAGCAGATGACCTTGCAAGCACGCTTTGTCTTGTAACAGACGCGCCTATTTTTGTTGCCCCGTCAATGAACCCACATATGTGGTCCAATACCGCAACGCAGGAGAATTGCGCTAAGCTAAAAAGCAGAAACATCTCCTTTATAGGGCCAGATAATGGTGATACGGCGTGCGGGGAAACTGGATCTGGTAGATTTGCTGAAACTGGGTTTATAATCTCCCAAATTCAGCAAAAATTGCTCCAGAAGCACCGTAACGCAGATATTTTTCCTGCTGAAAAGCAAACCAAACCACTAGATGGGATTAAGATACTTATAACAGCAGGTCCAACCTTGGAGCCGATAGACCCGGTGCGTTTTATTGGCAATCGCTCTTCTGGAAAGCAAGGTTATGCCATAGCTTCTGCCTGTGCTGAGCAAGGTGCAGATGTGTGCCTCATTTCAGGGCCAGTATCCCTTGAAGCACCGTTAGATGTGCGCCTTATTAAGGTTGAGACTGCACAGCAGATGAAGCAGGCTTGCGCTGACGAGCTAGATGTAGAATGTGTTATTTGTGCGGCGGCTGTTGCGGATTGGCAGGTAAAGCAAACAGCAAACGCAAAGCTTAAAAAATCTAATAATAAACCACCAGAGCTCATTCTTACCGAAACACCTGATATTTTATCTTGGATAGGTCACCACCCCTCAAGACCAAAACTGGTAATCGGGTTTGCAGCTGAAACAGATTCTCTTAAGAGAAATGCAGATAAAAAACGAGCCCGTAAAAACGCAGATTGGATGTTAGCAAATTCAGTTCTTCAATCTGGAGAATCTGTGTTTAATTCTGACCTAAATGAGATATTATTTTTGTCCAAGACAGGCGCAGAATATTGGGATACTGACAGTAAACAAGCAATAGCACAAAAATTAGTGCGCAGAATTAGTGACTATTTTTGTGATGGTCATGTGTCTGATATTCAAGGGTCTAATATTCATGTGTCTGCTGTTCAAAAGAAAGAGAATATATGAGCCACCCCCTTCATATAAATGTTGAATTAATGGAACATGCTAAGGGTCTACCTATCCCAAGCTATCAAACCGATGGGGCAGCTGGAATGGACTTATTCGCGGCAATTGACAAGCCGATAGAATTATCCCCGTTAGAGCGAATTTTAATTCCAACAGGGTTAAAGTTAAGCCTGCCATCTAATATGGAAGCTCAGATACGGCCACGATCTGGGCTTGCCTTTAAACAGGGTATAACTGTGTTAAACGCGCCTGGAACGATTGATAGCGACTATAGAGGTGAAATTAAAATTTTGCTGATAAATTTGGGGCAGAATATGTTTAAAATTGAGCATGGAGCGCGTGTTGCACAATTGGTAATAGCCCCCATTACACAGGCCAACCTAAATGTCGTATTAACGCTTGATGCAACTCACAGAGGTCACGGGGGATTTGGTTCTACAGACCAGAAAGTATAACGGCTCATGACCATAACTGAGACCCAGCTGCACCGATATGCACGGCAAGTTGTTATGCCTGAAATTGATGAAGACGGACAGCAGGCATTATTATCTTCGAGAGTTACTATTCTAGGTGCAGGGGGGCTAGGCTCTCCTGTTATTGCAAATTTAGCAGCAGCAGGTGTTGGAAAGCTAATTATATGTGATGATGATAGAGTTGATCTAAGTAACCTGAATAGACAGTTTATCTACCAAGAGGCAAATGTAGGACAACCAAAGACCCAAGCAGCAAAACAGTTCATTCAAGGACTAAATTCAGATGTAACTATTGAGCTGAGATCTGAGACTATGAGCGAGGAATCTCTGACCGAGATTTTGTCACAAAGCGATATATTATTGGATTGCTCAGATCAATTCAGCACAAGACTTGCGGGTGCCAAAGCAGCCTTCATAAATGGAATCCCTCATATTTTTGGGGGTGCTGTTCGATTTGATGGGCAG
The DNA here is from genome assembly GCA_016779005.1 of Alphaproteobacteria bacterium. GTDB lineage: Bacteria > Pseudomonadota > Alphaproteobacteria > Puniceispirillales > Puniceispirillaceae > UBA5951. The sequence continues at coordinate 78,247 of JADHOL010000008.1, read as the reverse complement.
ATGGCCAGTTTTATGGCAGGGGTAGAGGGGTATGAGGATTCAGCCTGTTTTGCGTGCTTGTTTTCAGAAGATGCTGGCGTAAGACAAGCGCCAAATTGTGCTCAGGCAGGCATTTTAGCACCAGTAACCAGTATAATAGGTACCTTACAAGCGCTTGAAACAATTAAGTGGATAACCAAGGCAGGCACGTTAAACTCAAACAGATTATTGCTATTTGATGGGCTTTCAGGCTCATTTACATCGATTCAAACAAGCAAGAAGGATAAATGTTCCATCTGCTCCAAATAACGTCAATATATCGGGATATATCGGAATTTATAGTGTGATATAGTTATTATTTGCTGCCCTTATGCTTGGCTAAAGCATCGCTGGGACCACCCGGTCTGGCGGTGTATGTCCATCAAGGAAAGTTTGAATATTGATGATAACTTTATCACCCATTGCGTGCCTGCCCTCAATAGTGGCCGAGCCTATATGAGGAAGCAATACCACATTAGGTAAATCTATAAGTGCTGATGATACTACAGGCTCATGCTCATATACATCTAATCCAGCGCCAGCGATTTTATTTTCTTTTAATAATTCAATCAGTGCCGTCTCATCAATCACATCCCCTCTTCCTGTATTTACAAGGTAGGAATGAGGAGATAATAAACCTAGTCTTTCCTTATTTAAAAGATGATGCGTTGCTGGCGTGCTTGGGCAATTAATAGATATAATATCTACACGAGGAAGCATCTGCTCAATCGTCTCCCAATATGTAGCCTCTAACTCTGCCTCAATCGAGGGATGAACCGCTTTCCTATTATGGTAATGAATTGACATACCAAATGCTTTGGCTCTTCTTGCAATTGCCTGTCCAATGGAACCCATGCCAATAATGCCAAGTCTTTTGCCATTAATTCGGTGTCCAAGCATCCCTGTAGGCGACCAGCCATCCCATTGCCCAGAACGAACCTTTATATCTCCCTGCACAATTCTGCGCGGCACCGCTAGAATTAAGGACATAGCAACATCTGCTGTATCCTCGCTTAAAACACCAGGGGTGTTTGTGACTGTTATGCCTTTCTCGCGCGCTGCTTTGACATCAATATGGTCAACGCCTGTACCAAAAGAGGCGATAAGCCTTAACTGAGGACCTGCTTGTTCTATTACAGAGGCACTCAGACTATCTGTGACCGTTGGCACTAGAACGTCCGCTGTTTTTACAGCCTGTATAAGCTGCTCTTGGGTAAATGGCTGATCTGTCTGATTGAGCGTGGCATTAAATAGCTCACGCATGCGTGTTTCAACCGTATCTGGTAGCCGACGCGTTAGAATAATGTTTGTCTTCATTTAAATTAAACCTTATATGATTTGCCATGATACAGAAGATACTCGCATTATAATGCATATTTCTGCTATAATAGCTCAAACAAATTTTTATAATTCTACCCACTAAAATAACTTTAAATTTGCTTTATCCGCGCGTCCAGATTTATTTTTTGTATAATAAACGATATTGCCACAACGAACATGCTATTAGGAAAAATCTTGATCTTAAAAAGCACCTATCAATTCGCTCTTTTTGCCCGCAAACCAGTAATAAAACGGGTTTCAGAGCTCCTATGTTTGATGATAATAAGTGTTATTCTGGCTGTCGGATGGGCTGGCTCACACAATGCAAATGCGCAAGATATCCGTGTTGTTGTTCGTGGCTCTGGATACGAAGTACCCCGATTTCTGTCCCTAAAATCAGATACGGCCAATATGCGTGTAGGCCCTGGGAATGAGTATCCTATTGCTTGGGTTTATAAACGCAAAGGCCTGCCCTTAAAAGTAATTGCTGAATATGAGGTATGGCGGAAAGTTATTGACCATGACGGAACCACGGGATGGATGCATACCAAGCTCTTAACTGGAAGACGGACAGCTCTGATAACCGACCGCGTTGCAAAACTGTATAAATCAGTTGAAGATAATTCAAAAATCGTGGGGTATGCTGAGAGAAATGTGCTAATGGAGTTACAATATTGCAAATCCCAGTTTTGCAGAGTTGCACATCCCAAGCTAAAAGGATGGGTAAGACGAGACGAATTCTGGGGATTGCTAGAGGATGAAACTCTTAATTGAGGTCGTTTAAACTGCCATTTACAGGTAATTTTAGCCCAAGCCAGTAAAATCTAAACATTACTGAACAGTAAGGAACGAAAATGACTCCCACCCAACAATCAAGTTTTTCTTATGACGATTTAATTTTATGCGCGAAAGGTGAGTTATTTGGGCCAGGCAACCCACAATTGCCTATGCCGCCAATGCTGATGTGTGACAGAATCACATCCATCTCAGATACTGGCGGCAATTTCGATAAAGGTGAAATTATTGCAGAGTTTGATATTCATCCAGACCTTTGGTTTTTTGAATGTCATTTTGAAAATGACCCGGTAATGCCAGGGTGCCTTGGAATGGATGCACTTTGGCAATTAGTCGGTTTTTATCTTGGATGGGCAGGTGGCCTTGGCAGAGGACGCGCTATATCTGTTGGACAGGTTAAATTTTCAGGCCAAATCTTGCCAACTGCTAAGAAACTTACATTTAAGCTTCATATGAAACGAGTGATTCTGCGCAAACTTGTATTAGGAATTGCAGATGGTGAAGTGCTATGCGATGGCGAGTCTGTATTTGAAGCAGAAGATATACGCGTAGGTCTATTTAGAGCGGAGACATAATTATGAGAAGAGTTGTTATTACAGGAATTGGGGTTGTCTCGTCTATCGGCAACAATGCAGAAGAGGTGCGCACATCATTAATGAATGGCACTTCTGGAATAGTCGCTGCCCCTGACTATGCAGAGCTTGGCTTTCGCTCTCAAGTAAAGGGCTCTGTAAAAATGGATGTAAGCGAGCATATTGACAGAAAACAAATGCGCTTTATGGGCGAGGGCGCTGCATATGCGGTTTTATCAATGGAACAGGCAATATCAGATTCTGGCCTTGAGGAAAGCGATATATCAAACCCGCGCACAGGATTAATTGCTGGCTCTGGAGGCCCTTCTACAGCAAACCTTGTACAAGCAGCAGATATCACACGCGAAAAAGGCCCAAAACGCATTGGTCCTTACATGGTGCCAAGATGTATGTCTTCTACTGTATCTGCCTGTATTGCGACTTTCTTTAAAATTAAAGGGGTAAACTATTCCATCACCTCAGCCTGTTCAACCTCAGCGCATTGCATTTCCGCTGGTACTGACGCCATCAGATACGGAATGCAAGATATCGTTTTTGCAGGTGGCGGAGAGGAATTAGACTGGTCCTTATCATCTTTATTTGATGCAATGGGCGCAATGTCGTCTAAATATAATAATACCCCGCATCTAGCAAGCCGTGCATATGATTCTGACAGAGATGGATTTGTGATTGCAGGCGGCGGCGGAATGATTGTTTTGGAAGAGTATGAGCACGCCAAAGCAAGAGGCGCAAAGATATATGCAGAAATCGTTGGATATGGCGCTAACTCTGATGGGTATGACATGGTTGCCCCCTCTGGAGAAGGCGCGGTCAGATGCATGCAATTAGCATTAGAAGGGTTTAATGGTAATGGTCTGCCAGCAGATGTGGTTTATATCAATGCGCATGGCACTTCCACGCCAACAGGAGATGCCAAAGAGCTGGCAGCTGTTAGCGAAGTATTCACCCCACTTGGAAAACTACCTTATCTTTCCTCAACCAAATCATTAACAGGGCACTCCCTTGGGGCTACGGGTGTGCAAGAAGTAATCTACACATTATTAATGATGCAACATAATTTCATCGCTGCATCTGCTAATATCGAAACTCCTGACCCCGAAATAGGCGATTTGCCAGTAGTTGCTGAGCGCCTAGATGATATAGATATTCCTGTTGCATTATCAAACTCTTTTGGGTTTGGTGGCACAAACGCAACGATTGCTTTGGCTAAATTACCTGTATAAATTACTGGGTAAATTACCTGTATAAGTTACTGGGATAAATTACTGGGCTAACTAAAAGGATAGATAAATAGGCATGACGATTTTATCTGGCAAACGTGGATTAATAGTCGGTGTGGCGAATGAGAGATCTGCCGCATGGGGCATTGCCAAAAAAGCGTCTGATTTAGGCGCTGAACTAGCCTTTACCTATCAAATACCAGCCTTTGAGAAACGAATTGCGCCTCTTGCAGAATCAGTCAAATCAGACATTATGATACCGTGTGATCTAAGTGAAGAAGCGGCTGCTATAAGAGCGATGGAACAGCTATCAACGTATTGGTCAGAGGTGGATTTTGTAGTTCACGCAGTTGGGTTTTCAGATAAACAAGAATTAAGCGGTGCTTATTATAACACGTCACGACAGAATTTCAGGCAGACCATGTTAATATCTGCCTTTTCCTTTACTGAATTGGCGCAAGCATCTGCTCCAATGATGCCAAATGGTGGCTCGCTTCTTACATTGAGTTATTTGGGAAGTGTTAGAACCACTCCGAATTATAACGTAATGGGGGTTGCAAAAGCAGCTCTTGAAGCATCTGTGCGATATCTGGCTGTTGATCTTGGCGGCCGAAATATAAGAGTTAATGGTCTGTCTGCTGGACCGATGAAAACACTTGCTGGTGCCGCCATAAGCGGCTCGCGCGGTATTTTCCGTCATAGTGAGAAAAATGCACCTTTGGGAAGAAATCCTGACATATTTGAAGTTGGCGGCGCAGGCTGTTATTTAATATCAAATCTTGCAAGCGGTGTGACAGGGGAAATCCATTATGTAGATGGGGGCTTTAACAATGTAGGCGTGCCGCCAAGTGATGTTTAAGGCTATTGCATTATCCTTTTAAATCTCGCGCAAGAAAAAGCCAGCATAAAAGCTGGCTTTATATTTTTTAAGTTTTCAAAAAAAAAGAATATATTATTCAGATGCCTCTTCTTCTGCATCTTTAGAAACAGCTTCTAAATCTGCGCCTGTTTCTTGGTCTACTCTCTTCATGGATAATTTAACTTTTCCTCTATCATCAAAACCAATAACTTTGACTTTTACGCTATCACCTTCTTTACACACATCTGTTGTTTTGGAGACACGCTCTTCGCGCATTTCTGAGATGTGAACAAGCCCGTCTTTTGGTCCAAGGAAATTAACAAACGCGCCAAAATCAACTGTTTTCACAACGCTGCCAGTGTAAATTTCACCAAGCTCTGGTTCGGCTACGATATCCTTAACGCGGCCGATTGCAGCATCAGAAGATTCTTGTGAGGAAGCTGCAATTGATACCGTACCATCATCTTCAATATCAATTTTGGCACCTGTTTGCTCGCATATTTCTCTGATAACTTTACCGCCCGGGCCGATAATATCCCTGATTTTATCTACTGGTATTTTTAAAGTCGTAATCTTAGGAGCACTATCCGATAGATTATCTCTAGCAGTATTAAGCGCCTTGCTCATTTCTCCTAGAATATGTAATCGGCCATCTTTTGCTTGATCTAGCGCTATTTCCATAATCTTAGCTGTTATCGATGTGATTTTTATATCCATCTGAAGCGACGTAATTCCGTCTTGCGTGCCAGCTACTTTAAAATCCATATCCCCTAAATGATCTTCATCGCCAAGTATGTCTGATAATACAGCAAAAGAATCATCTTCCTTGATTAATCCCATTGCAATACCAGCTACAGGACGCTTCAACGGAACGCCAGCATCCATCATAGAAAGCGATGTTCCACAGACAGTTGCCATAGAGGATGAACCGTTTGATTCAGTTACCTCTGATACAGTTCGAAGCGTATATGGAAATTCTTCTTTTTCTGGAAGAACTGGATGAATGGCGCGCCATGCAAGCTTACCATGTCCTATTTCACGCCTGCCCGGGCTTCCAACCCTGCCTGCTTCGCCTACAGAATAGGACGGGAAATTATAATGCAGCATAAATCTAGAACGTGATTCTCCTTCAAGTGAATCAATGATTTGCTCATCCTGACCCGTACCAAGCGTGGTTACCGCTAAGGCTTGTGTCTCGCCTCTTGTAAATAATGCTGAACCATGTGTTCTTGGCAATAACCCTACCTCAGCAACGATTGGACGGACTGTTTTTGTATCACGCCCATCAATACGCTTTCCCGTTTTTAGAATAGCAGAGCGCACAACATTTGCCTCAAGCTCTTTCATAATACCGCCAACCAACACGCCGTCAGCCTCTGCGCCTGCAAGTCCAACTGCTTTTTCTTTAATGCCAGATAGTGCCCCTTGTCTTTCTGATTTATCAGAAATTGCATAGGCTTGTTCGACCTCAGACTTCAAGCTAGAAAGGGTATTTCTCATCGCCTCAGCTTCAGGGGCTTCTTGTGGCAGATCCCGTGGCTCTTTAGCAGCTGATTCTGCTAATTCAATTATCGCATTAATCGCTGTTTGAATTTGCTCATGTCCGAAATTCACAGCATCTAGCATTACTTTTTCAGATAATTCACTTGCTTCTGATTCAACCATCAAAACACCTTCAGACGTTCCTGCCATAACAAGATCTAAGGTAGAGGTTTCCATCTGGGTGATTGTTGGGTTTAAAATAAAGGCACCCCCAATTAATCCCACGCGAGCCGCGCCGATAGGGCCAAAGAATGGAACGCCTGATATTGTAAGCGCCGCAGAAGCTCCTATCATAGCTACGATATCTGGCGCATTTTCCATATCATGCGACAGGACAGTACATATTACCTGTGTCTCACACTTAAATTCCTTTGGAAATAATGGCCTTATAGGTCTGTCAATTAATCTGCATATCAGCGTTTCATTTTCAGAAGGACGCCCTTCTCTCTTAAAAAAGCCACCAGGGATTTTCCCTGCTGCAAATGCTTTTTCTTGATAATTTACAGTTAAAGGGAAGAAATCCTGCCCAGGCTTTGCTGATTTTGCGGCAACCGCTGTACATAAAACCGTTGTTTGACCCATAGAAACTAAAACAGCACCATCTGCTTGTCTGGCTATTTTTCCTGTTTCTATTACAACAGTCTTGTCACCCCATTGAAATTCTTTTTTATAGATTGTGAACATTCATAACTCCGTTCGTTCATCATTATAGCCACTATATAATTAACTGGCTGAGATTCGTGAAAACCTGAGAGAAGTCCCTGTGCTTTCGAATTAAAATTCTAAAATCAAAGTGGGAATCAAACTGAACAACAATCTCTGTCTGGCTGTTCAAAATGCTTGCTCGGTCAAGCGTCCGCATCTCTCCATCTTTTGCGGCGAATAATTAAGTTTGTGTTCGGGCTGTATGACATGGTAAATATTGAATTGCAACAACAAAAAAGCCCCCTTAGAAATTAAGCGGGCTTGCTTTTGTTTTTTGAAGTTCGCTCAGAAATCACCATCATCAGAGGGGTAGCAGAATTACCTGCGAAGACCTAATGTTGCAATGAGCTCTTTATAATCGCTCTCTTTACGCGATTTAATATAATCTAATAAATGACGGCGTTGTCCAACCATCATTAGCAATCCTCTTCGAGAGCCAAAATCTTTCTTATGAATTTTCAAATGCTCTGTTAAGTTAGCAATGCGTTCTGTTAAAATAGCTACTTGCACAGCAGCAGAGCCTGAATCATTATCACTAGCGCCGAATTTTGTTACTAATTCTGCGGTTTTTTCTTTTGTTATCGACATCTACTACCTCCTTGGCCGTATAGGCTATAAGTTGAATACCCTAACAGGATGAATAACGCCCAAATCAAGTGTTATTAATGCAACAGCTTCGCCCTCGCAAATGGCAACACATATTTGGTCTTTGATCGCGCCTTCCTGATAATAGGGAACACGTTGACCCATTCTTATTCTCACCGCATCTTCGGGTGTTACTGACAATGCCGGGATGTCGTCTAGCGCTGTCAATAATGAAATCACATTTTTATATGCGTCGGCACTATCTCTCAAACTTGTTAAAAAATCCAGTGAAATCGAATCTTTTGCGTCGAATTTTCCGACTGAAAGGCGCCTCAACGCAGATATATGACCTGCGGCTCCTAATCTGCGGGCTAAATCCCTTCCTAACGAGCGGATATAAGTTCCTTTTCCACAGAAAACAGTAAATGAAGCCTCGTTTTGATTGAGCGATGTAAGCACCAAATCGTGAATTATAACCTCACGAGTCTCTAATATTAATTGGCTATCTTCGCCTTTTTTTTCTGCCGAACGTGCAATAGAATAAGCGCGCTTGCCATTTACTTTTACAGCTGAATAAATAGGCGGTGCTTGCTTTATTACGCCCATAAATTCATTAAGACAGCTGTTAATTTCTTCTCTTGTTGGCCTTTTATCAGAAACCCGTGTGGGGGAGCCCTCACTATCGTCAGTTGTTGTCTCATTCCCCCAAACAAGCATAAATTCATATGTCTTTGCGCTATCCATCACATAGGAGACTGTTTTAGTCGCTTCGCCAAGTGCGATTGGCAACACCCCACTTGCAAGCGGATCAAGCGTGCCGCCATGGCCTATTTTAGAACAATTTAGATGCTTGCGAATAATCGCCACTGCTTTAGCAGAGCTTATTCCGACAGGTTTATCGAGATTTATCCAGCCATGTATCATAGCCCTAGCAGATGACATAATTAATCTACTCTTATGATTCGGGTATCTGAGATGGGCTATCTGCTTGAAGATTTATCTGCATTTCAGTATCAGTGCTAATAGAATTATCCTCATTTTCAGGCTCAGGCAAATTATTGAATAATGATGTAATTCTATCCACATGATCAAAACTTCCATCTACCAAAAATTTCAGTTTCGGCATGCGCCTTAGATGCACCTTCTGCGAGACGTGATGCCCAAAAAATGGAGCCATTTTATTAAGGGCAGGAAGAATAGTTTCTATATCCTCGCCGCCTAATGGCATGACAAAAACTCTAGCGTTAGATAGATCTGGGCTAACAGATACTTCACTTACCGTGATAGAAATGCCTCTGAGCTCTTCTACATAGGTGTCTTGTCTAATAAATATACCTGCTAAACTATGCCGAATTTCCTCGCCAACACGCAATTGGCGTTTCGTTGGTGGTTTTGCAGATGCTTTAGATTTTCTCGACATTTGCTTTGCCCAATCTTATAGAAAACAAATTCTAATTTCAGCATTGGCCCCTACACTATAACGTGCGTGCTACCTCTTTTACCTCGAAACATTCGATCATATCGCCTTGTTGTATATCAGAATAATTATCAAATGCCATACCGCATTCAGTTCCGTCTTTCACTTCTTTGACTTCGTCTTTAAAGCGCTTCAATGTTTTGAGAGAGCCTTCGTGAATTACGACGTTATCTCTTAACAGACGCACCTTACATCCTCGGCGAATTACGCCCTCAGTCACATAACAACCAGCAACTTTTCCAAGTTTGGATACAGAGAACACTTCTCTGATTTCTGCATATCCGATAAATTCTTCTTGCTGATCTGGGCTTAATAGACCGCCCATTGCCAGTTTAATTTCATCTATTACTTCGTAAATGATGGAATGGTATCTAATCTCAACCCCATCACGGCGCGCCAGATCGCGTGCTTGTGGAATAGCGCGAACGTTAAATCCTACTACAATCGCTTGTGATGCCGCCGCAAGCGAGATATCTGACTCAGATAATGCGCCCACGCCGCCTGTTAAAATACGAACCTTTACTTGCTCTGTTGCAAGCTTATCAAGAGCAACTTTTATGGCCTCTAGCGAGCCATGAACATCTGTTTTTATCACTACCGGAAGCTCTTCTGCCTCTCCTGCTGCAATTGCAGATAACATTTGCTCAACAGATCCGCGCGCTGTAACAGCGGCTTCTTTATCACGTGCTTGTCTGCTCCGATAATCCGCAATTTCGCGTGCCCGTGATTCTGTTTGAACAACAACAATCTGATCCCCTGCCATTGGGGTTCCATTTAAGCCAAGAACCTCAACTGGTTGGCCTGGAAGGGCTTCTTTTAAATTTGCCCCTCTATCATTCAAAAGAGCACGCACCTTTCCATATTCTGCGCCAACAACAAAGATGTCTCCAACCTTTAACGTGCCTCGTTGTACTAATACAGTAGCAACAGAGCCTCGTCCGCGCTCTACTTTTGCTTCAATAACAGAACCTTCAGCAGGTCTTTCTGGATTTGCTTTTAGCTCCAGAATTTCTGCTTGAAGCATCATTGCCTCTTCTAGCTTATCAAGGCCTTGCCCTGTATGAGCTGAAACATCAATACATTGAATTTCACCACCAAAATCCTCAGTGACAATTTCATACTGAAGCAAATCACTTCTAACACGCTGTGCGTCCGCATCTGGCTTATCGCATTTATTTACAGCAACAATAATAGGGCATTTAGCAGCTTTTGCATGATTAATGGCTTCAATTGTTTGCGCTTTTACAGAGTCATCCGCAGCCACAACAAGAACAACAATATCTGTTGTAGAGGCGCCGCGTAATCGCATTTCAGTGAAAGCTTCATGCCCAGGAGTATCAATAAACGTAATAATGTTATCAGCTTGCGTCTTGATTTGATAGGCACCAATATGCTGAGTAATACCACCAGACTCGCCGCCCGCTACATCTGTTTTTCGAATAGCATCCAGCAAGCTGGTTTTGCCATGGTCAACATGCCCCATAATCGTAATAACAGGTGGTCTAGTCTTAAGGCTATCCTCGGAATCTGCCTCACCTGAAAGGCCGATTTCAATATCTGATTCAGAGACGCGAAGCGCTTTGTGACCAAATTCTATGGTTACTAATTCTGCTGTTTCTGCATCTATAGTTTGGGTAGCGGTAACCATTATATCTTGCTTCATCAATTCTTTTACGACATCAGCAGCGCGCTCAGCCATTCTGTTCGCTAACTCAGATACAGTTATGGAATCTGGAATTATAACATCTCTTACCTGCTTTACCTGAGGCTGGGCTTCTTCACGCATGCGCGCTTTTTCACGCTGTCGCCTAACAGAAGCAAGAGAGCGTTGTCTGCCACCCTCTGCGCCTGAAAGCGCCTCTGAGATCGTTAATTTACTCTTTCTTCTTGTATCAACTTCACGAATTCTACCAGGGGACCTTCGAGGCTGTTCAACATCATCTTCACGTTTGCGCCGGTTCGATGGAACCTCGCTAGGACGTTTTGTTTGAGGCGCTTCTTTAACCACATCAGTAGGTGCGGGATTTGATTGTTGCCGTTTTAGATTTTCAGCCTCAATTTTAGCAAGCTCTTCTTCTTTTTTGGCTCTTGATTGCGCTTCTATTTCTTCTAGCTCGGCTAATTCTGCACGACGTCTTATAGATAACGGATCTTCTTCTTTTTCTGGCTCTTTTGTTGCTACATCTGATGCATCAGATCCTTCTGCTTCAGCTGAGCCTGAATTCTTTGTTTCTTCTTTTAACGCAGCTACAGAATCTTCAGAGCGTTTAATACCCTGCTTCAGAACAGCTATACGATTAGCGCGTTCTGTAGCCGTAAGACCATCTTGTAGCTGGCTTTCTGCCTCAACTTCAACAGGTGTTGATACTGGCGCTGGAGGCGGAGGGGGGGTCTGCCCTGGTGATGCCGAAGGCGTTCTTTGTATCTGGCTAGCAGGCGCACGTTTGCGCCGCACTTCTACCTGCACGGTTTTGCCTCTTCTAGCACTAACTTCAGCACCTCGACGAGGCGGGGAGTCCAAACCACCAAGGGATAATTTGCCAGTTCCTGACAAACTTAACGTCTTGGTCTTGTTCGTGTCTTCGCTCATTATACGCCCTTCTTGCTTACCCTAAAGCTTATTTAGCATCTAAATCTGGTTCGTTGATACACCCGTCAGTGCCCTCATGACAAGGGATGACATGAATAAATGGCTTCCATCTTTGAAAAGAATGCTGAATGCTACGTCCATCAAACTTACTTTTTGCATTTTTTGAGCGAAGTAGCCCAACATATGCAATAGAATTTCGCCCGAATGCCTCTCCTAATGTTTCAGCTGGAATATCTCTCATAACCCAATTCGGGCTTGTTGCAGATTCTAACTGTCTTGCCTCTCTAACAGATGCATCATTTGAGATTAATAGACCGATTAACGAGGCGTTTTCCTTTAATTTTCCTGCGCCAGCAATGGCACTGCCTTGCCTTCGCGCCAAACTAAGTTGTTCAACAAAGCGCCTTTGCAATAAATTCCCAACCAGCGCTGTAAATGTCTCTATTTCTTCAAGAGATACTTTTTTTTGAAAGTCGATATGTTTGACAAATTTATTTTTTTTAAGGGCCTGTGTGATATATTCGGGTTTTGGCATAAGATAGGCACCCCGACCTGGCAATTTTTCAGCTAAATCAGGGGTAAGCGAACCATCAGGGCTAATAACAAACCTTATGAGATTTGAAGAATTATCCGACTCGCCGGTTATAATGCAGGTTCGTTGTGCCATATATGACTAGTTTCATGCCTCTTGACCTGAGGGCTCGGATGCATCTGTCTCAGAAGATGATTCTAAAGCATCCTCATCAACAGGCTCATCATCAAACCAATGTGCTCTAGCAGCCATAATAATATTTCCTGCCTCTGCCTCGTCATCAAGACCAAGCTCTCCAATAAGACCCATTAATTCTTCACTGTCTAATTCTGCCAAATCATCAAGACTAACAACTTCGTTCTCAGCAAGCTTAAGCATCATTGGAAGAGACAGATATTCAAATTGACGCAAATCATCTGTAACCTTCAAGCGTGCAAGCTCGCTCTCAATACGTTTATTTTCAACGTCAACAAACTCTACCGCACGATTGCGAATTTCAGTTGCAATATCTGAATCAAATCCCTGAATCTCAGCTAATTCTTCAATGTCCGTAACAACAATATCCTCAACCATCACAAACCCTTCTGCAACAAGCAGATGTGCAATTACATCGTCGATATTTAAGGCTTCAATAAATCTATCAGAACGTGTCTTAATTTCTTCTTGGCGTTTTTCAGATTCTTCTGCTTCTGTTAAAATATCAATATACCAGCCTGTAAGTTGCGAGGCGAGACGTACATTTTGACCGCGCCTACCAATAGCAAGGCTAAGCTGATCATCTGGAACTACAACCTCCATTTTATTGGCTACCTCATCCATCAAAACCTTGGTAACCTCTGCAGGCGCCAATGCATTTACAACAAAGCCAACGGGATCTTCTGAAAACGGAATGATTTCTATTTTCTCTCCTTGTAATTCACCAACAACTGCCTGCACACGGCTTCCGCGCAAACCAACACAAGCACCAACTGGGTCAATACTCGTATCACGAGATAAGACAGATATTTTAGCTCTGCTTCCAGGCTCTCTTGCGACAGCTTTGATTTCTATTATACCATCATAAATTTCAGGTACTTCTTGAGTGAATAATTTAGCCATAAATTCATTTGCGGCACGAGATAGGAAAATCTGAGGTCCTCTAACCTCTTCTCTAACATCCAAAATAAAAGCTCTAATTCGGTCGCCTTGCCTTAAGTTTTCACGAGGTATCATCTCTTCACGTCTGATAACACCCTCTGCCCTGCCAAGATCAACTGTAATAGAATAGCTTTCAGCGCGCTTAATAGTGCCGACAACAATCTCACCAACTCTATCTTTATATTCTGAATATTGCCTTGCGCGCTCTGCATCTCTAACTTTTTGGGAAATTACCTGTTTAGCTGTCTGAGCGGCGATTCGACCAAATTCAATGGGGGGTAGCGGCTCACGCAAAAACGCTCCTAGCTCAATTTGATGTTTTTTTCCTTCATCAATCGACATCTGAGTTGCATCATCTTCAACTTCTTCAACGACCTCTGTCCATCTCTCAAGGCTAATTGTACCCGTTTTACGGTCAATCATTGCTCTAATATCATGTTCTTGACCGTATTTTGAGCGACCTGCTTTTTGAATAGCTTCTTCCATAGCCGTGATAACCTCATCACGATCGATTGATTTTTCCCGCGCAACCACATCTGCAATTTGAATAAGCTCTAATCCTGGAACTGATGATGTATCCATTGTAATCTCTTTTCTTGTTTATGATGACCTTGCTGGGGTCGAAAAATATTTACTCGGGTCAATGCGAACTGTTTCAAGATCTTGAAGGCTAAGGGTAACCCGTCCAAAACCAGCCTCAAAAATAATATTTTCATTCTCGTCAATTTCAGCAATTCTGCCACGGAATCGTTTTCTTCCATCCTGCATTACACGCATACGCACCTTTACCAACTCCCCTTTAAACCTATCAAAATCAGCAAGTCTAGTTAATGGCCTATCAATGCCAGGAGAGCTTACTTCAAGATTATATGCATCTTGAATAGGGTCTTCCACATCAAGAACAGTAGCGATATGCCTACTAATTTTAGCGCAATCTTCTACTGTCATTTCAGACAAATCGGTCGGCTCAGCCATAATTTGCAAGCTTCCACGTGTCTGCTTATTAGATTTCTCTACAGGCACAGTATAATTTAAACGCACTAATATGTACCCTATATCTGCAAGTGCTGGCTCGATTATTTGTGTCAGTTTTGGATGCGACATTTATATGTTTGTAACTCTGTGCTATCAGCCAATAAAAAAGGCGGGCAATAGCCCACCACATCTGTTGACGCGAAAATATATCTGTTAAATATCACAATCCACTTTCTTTATCAAGTATCTTAAGATTACTGATATAATTTCTGGTGTACTTTCTGGTTTATGTTCTGATTTATGTTCTGATTTATGTTCTGGGGTACTTTCTGGGTTGCTCAGAGATTTTTATAATATAATGGCACTTAATCCAATACCCCTTAACTTGGCTCGACCAATACTCTTTTAAACTCAAACCAAGCCGGTCTTCGCCCTTCTTTTAGAGCCTTTCTCATATATCTGGTTTCAGGACAGTCCTGAGGTTGCATATTCCAGTCATCTGGGCTTTCTGCTGTCCAATCAAAATAGGGGTTTTCTAACATCCCAGATAAAATCCAGTTTTTTGCGCTGGCATGATCGCTTGCCATTCGAAGACTCCCACCCACCTTGATTAATCTAGCAAAAGCAGCCAGATTATCTTTATTGATAATGCGTCTGCTAGAGTGCCTGATTTTCGGCCAAGGGTCTGGAAACATAATAAAAATACCATCAAGGCATTCATTCGGCCATGATGAAAGCTGCAAGCGAATATCATCTGGCCAAATACGCACATTTTTTAGCGCTTCATTCTGGCAGTATTTCAGAAAAGAACTTACACCATTTAAAAACGGCTCTGCCCCTATATAGGCATTTTCTGGGTGGTTTTTTGCTACCATTGCTAAATGCTCCCCCCCACCAAACCCGATTTCTAGGTACAGTTTGCTTGGGTTATGTGTGAATAATTGAGCGGGGTCTGATGTATTATCTGGCACCACATAAGCAGGGAGTAATTCTTCTAATAATCGCTTAGATGTATTACGAAGCGGCCTTCCTTTTCTTCGGCCATAGAAAGGTAAAAACGCTTCCATAAATTTATTCCTGAATTACCCTTTTAAGGATTAGGTTTAAACAAGTGATTTTAGCTTATCTACTAAATCTGTGTTTTCCCATGTAAAGGTGTTTTTGCCCATTTCCTCAAAATCTCTGCCGAAATGTCCATATGCCGATGTACATGCATAAATAGGGTTGTTGAGTTTTAACTGGGTGCGAATCCCTCTGGGAGATAAGTCCATAACATCTCTAACCGCATCTTCTATTTTCTTACTTTCAAATTGACTCGTTCCATGGGTATCCACAAATATAGATACAGGTTGTGAGACGCCAATGGCATACGCAACTTGAATGGTGCATTTCTCTGCAAGCTCTGCTGCAACAATATTCTTTGCAAGATACCTTGCTGCATAGGCTGCTGACCTATCTACCTTTGTTGGGTCTTTTCCTGAAAATGCGCCGCCACCATGTGGAGCAGCACCGCCATAAGTATCAACTATTATTTTTCTGCCTGTAAGACCAGCATCCCCATTGGGGCCACCAATTTCAAACTTTCCTGTTGGATTTACCAAAAACCTGTCTTTGCTAACCATCCAGCCTTCTGGCAGCAATTTTGCAATTAGCGGGGTTACGAGTTTACGAATTTCTTCAGTAGTGACACCCACAGCGTGCTGGGTTGATAAAACAATAGTATCTACACCGATTACTTTGCCAGTATCACTATATTGCAACGTGACTTGTGATTTGGAATCAGGCCCAAGGATAGAGTCTGAATCTTGCTTGCGAACCGAAGCAAGCTTTTTTAAGATTGCATGAGAATAATGAATTGCAGCTGGCATGAGTGATTCTGTTTCTGTACATGCGTAACCAAACATCAATCCCTGATCCCCAGCGCCCTCATCTTTATGAGAGCCGCTATCTACCCCTTGCGATATATCTGCTGATTGCTCGTGAAGATAATTCTGGAACTCAAAATGAGCGTGATGAAACTTTTCCTGCTCATAGCCAATATCTTTGACCGCAGCACGAACTGCTGGCTCTATCTTTTCCATGATTATTGGCAGCACTGCTGTACTTGCTCTAACCTCGCCTGCCAATATAATACGATTTGTTGTAGCGAGAGTCTCGCAGGCCACGCGTGCTTCAGGCTCATATGCCAAAAACAGATCTAAAATAGTGTCCGAAATCCTATCACAGACCTTATCTGGGTGCCCTTCGGACACGGATTCAGAAGTGAATAAATGAGACATTTTTTAATACCCTTAGTTTATGTTTTTGGTTTTCTGCCTTGTTAAAAAATTCACGTCAAGCAAAACTGAACATAAAATAAGTATAGAAATAATGGAAACAACGATTTTCCACCTATATTGGCTATAAATCGTATTTTGTTGCTGAAGAGATACCAGAACATCCAAAACACCTTGTTCCATCAAGTCTATTTTTCCAAGCAACAGCCCTTGATAGTTAAAGGCTGCTGAAATTCCAGTATTTGCTACTCGAACAAGTGGCACCCCTTTTTCGATCGCTCTAAGACGCGCCTGGCTTAAATGCTGATAAGGTCCAAGCGTATTGCCGAACCAAGCATCATTGGTAAGGTTTATAATAATATCAGGCCTGCCCTGCAATGAGACAAGATTTGGAAAAATAATCTCATAACAAATAAATATCTGTAATTTGATATTCTCTTGTGTGGATAATAGCCCCGAATTTGGGCCAGCACTAATATCTATTTTATTTCCGAATAAGTTCAAATTCTGAAATATGAAACTATTTCTAAATGGAATATATTCGCCAAATGGAACCCGTTTTTGTTTGTCAATTTTTCCTGTTAATTGTCCATCTGCATTAAATAATAATGCTGAGTTATATAATTTATTCTCCTCATCAAATCGCAGCATTCCTGATAATAGCTGTGTATTCTCTGGAAGGACGCTGCTAGCCAAACTCGTAAATTGTGCCTTGGAATTTGGCCATATAGAAGGATATGCAGCCTCAGGCCAAATAATCAGCGATGGGAGCTCTTTATTTAATATGGATAACGCAAATAACGCATCTATTTGTTCATTCTTAAATTCTGATTTCCATCGCTCTTTCTGAGGGACATTTGGCTGAACCATTCTTACTAGAATTTCTGGATTCTGAACAAACTCTGCATTTACTGGAACAGAGGAACTATCCAGCCGCCAACCCCCATAAACAATACTAGCCAGAAGAGGCAGAAGACAGAGCACCCCCATTTTCCAAAAGCGAAGATATAAAAAGCATCCACCGACAATAGATATTAAAACAAGAAAAACAGAGCCGTTCTGTCCTATTAGTGATGCAATCTGAGATAGATTGTCATGTGTTAAGATAAGGTGCGATGGCGAGTTCCAAGGAAATCCTGTGAATAGTACCGAGCGCAATAATTCTGCAAGACCAATGAAAAGAGCAGAATATACCAGCCGTGCTTCAGCTGTGCGCCCCATTTTATAAACAAGAAAACCAGCCAACCCCCAGAACACAGATAAGAAAGCTGGAAGCGCAAACAAACTGAGAGGCAGTATCAAAACTTCCCAAGAAATATCTACAAACAACGAGGCTGAAATCCAATAAAGCGAAGCTGTGAACCAGCCAAAAGCAAATCCCCAAAAAAGCAATATTGCTTGCCAAGTCGATTTACAGCTCGATGCATGAATAAAAAACGGAATAAATGCTAGCACCGCTGGGGCTAAAAATAGCGGTGGTAGTGACAAGGAGGCTAATGCCCCTAATAGTCCCATCACCCCTATTTGCGTGAATATTCCGCGCTGGTGCAGCCATTTCGATAGCTGTGTTATTTTGGAGTCGGCTTTATTCACCTTATCTCATTTCTGAAACTAGGAATGTTTGTTTTCTTGCGTTTTAACCGAATGAATACCATCAATTTTTAACAATGTAATACGACGAGGGTCGCCTTCGAGAACCTCGAATTCTAGCCCACAAGGGTGGCGAATTACCTCCCCGCGAACAGGAACCCTGCCTGCCAAAGAAAACACCAAACCAGCCACTGTGTCAATTTCTTCACGCTCTGCATCATCTACCAAAGGTCCAACCAGCTTTTCAAGATCTTCTAGCTCAAGGCGAGCATCTGATATTGCGGAATCATCATCAATCAACTCAAAACGAGGCATTTCCATTTCATCATGTTCATCCTCGATTTCACCGACAATCTCCTCAACTAAATCTTCAATGGTAATCAGACCATCAACCCCCCCAAATTCATCAACGACCAAGGCAAGATGACGTCTTTTTAATCTCATTTCATGAAGCAAATCCATCACCCAAATAGAAGGGGATACAAATAAAACTGGGCGCATTAATTTCTTTAAATCTGGATTAGAACCTGCAAGCAGATGAGGCATGAGATCCTTAATATGGATCATTCCCTGAATAACATCCATAGACCCATTATGAACTGGCAGACGGCTATGATTAGCAGAACAAATTTGCGCCATTACACTATCAACATCTTCAGTAAGATCAATTGACACAATATCAGCCCTTGGCACCATAAGGCTTTCAGCTGTTAAATCTTTTAGATTTAGAATGTTTCTTAATAAGGTGCTTTCATGATTATCAAAGCTGTCCTTTGTGTTAATGGAATTTTCGATCAGCTCTGATAATTCGTCTCTGACAGATTGCTTTCGAAAACTAAATGGCCCCATTTTAAATTTCTTTAGGAAAGTCATAGGCTTTTTATTCCTCATAACGAATAGGGGTCTGGAATATTAAACAAACTTAAGAGTAACACTTCTTTTTGCTCCATAATCTGAGCTTGATGTTCCTCTTGATGATCATATCCAAGAAGATGTAGAATGCCATGCACGATTAAGTGCAATAGATGGTTCCTGAGCGGAATATCTTGCGTTTTAGCCTCAGATTTAATTGTCTCATAACCTAGAAATATATCACCAAGATGAAATTCACCTTCTATTTCCTCAAAGGTACCATCTGGAAAAGACAATACATTCGTTGGGTCTGTTTTATCCCTAAAATCACCATTTAACTGACACATATGCGCATCATCTGATGCTATTATTGCAACTGTAATCAGCCCATCTGGCACGCTAACAAGGTGGGGCCCAGATCCAATCGTTTTCTCTATAATAGACTGAAGCTCGCTCATATTTATGAGGTTAAAACTATCTATCCAGCGCTCATCAAGTAACGAGATAGAGGCTGACCCTGCCTTAAATTCGACGACAAAATAGGTGCCATTATGATCTAAATGAGTGTGATTTCCCGGTTCAGGCTCAGGACTGTCAGGGTCTTCGGTAGGCTCTGCGATAAGTTCTATGTGCATCTTATTTCTAATAAAATTAAATAACAGTAACAGGATGCTATAAAAAAACAGGGTTTGTCCAGAAAATTACATGATTAGTTAAAAATCAATCGCAGATGATACTTATGATTGCTCTGTATCATAGGCTTTTAATATTCGTGCCACTACCGGGTGTCTTACCACATCCTGACCTGTTAATCGATAAATTCCAACACCCTCAATATCTCTTAGCCTTGCGGTTGCATCCGCCAGACCAGATAGCTGATTAGAGGGTAAATCAACTTGTGACAGATCCCCTGTTATTACCATTCTTGAATCCTGACCAAGACGTGTTAGCACCATTTTCATCTGCACAGATGTTGTGTTTTGTGCTTCGTCAATTATCACAAATGCATTACTTAATGTGCGCCCCCTCATAAATGCAAGTGGTGCTATTTCAATCTCACCATTACCAAGCATTCTCTCTACCTTATCTGCAGGCATCATATCATAAAGGGCATCATAAAGAGGTCTGAGATAGGGGTCGACTTTCTCTTTCATATCACCTGGCAAGAAGCCTAATCTCTCTCCGGCTTCCACAGCAGGTCTTGACAGAATTAACTTCTCAACCTTCTTACTTTTTAAATAATCAACGGCCATTGCAACCGCCATATATGTTTTTCCAGTGCCAGCAGGGCCAAGTCCAAAAACGACCTCACTTTCTCGCATCAAATTGAAATATTCGGATTGACCTTGTGTTCGCGCAAATATTTTCTTCCGCCATGTTGATGCAAAAATCTGCGCGCTTGTTACTGGTTTTGATAAATCATGACCATATTCAACCAACCGCAATATATCATCAATAAGAGGGCCACCAGCGGCGGATTTAGGATCAGGATCTGATGATAATTGCTTGAAAAATCGCTGGACAACATCTCCTGCAAGCTTAGTTTGCTCAGATACGCCCTTGATTCTCAATTCATTTCCAAAACTATCAATGCTCACATTTAATGTTTTTTCAATTTTCGCAAGATTGACATTATGTTGTCCGCACACCAATAGTAAAATATCATTATCATCAAAGGATAATCTTAAAGATTTTTCTTCCACATTAGCCAATTATATAGCCTCTTTTTCACGAATAATATCTGCAGACAATGAATTTTGTCTGGCCTCTGAAACTTTAACTTGAACAATTTTACCTATTAGGCTGTCTGGTCCTTCGAAATAAACAGACTGCATATAAGGCGTTCTGGCATTTAACTGGCCTTCTCGTCCTGCTTTTTGTTCAACCAGAACGTCAAAAACAGTATTCTCACAAGTTTTGTTAAAAGCAAATTGCTGAGAATCCAGTAATTGCTGAAGTGATGTTAGTCGTTCTGATTTAATTTCTTCTGATACCTGTTCTATCTTACCAGCCGCAGGGGTTCCAGGGCGGATGCTATATTTAAAAGAATAGGCCGATGCATACCCAACTTTATCAATCAGACTAAGCGTGTCTGCAAAATCCTTATCTGTTTCGCCTGGGAAGCCAACTATAAAATCACCAGACATCGCTATATCGTCTCGTGCAGAGCGCAGGCGGTCAATTATGGTAAGATACTGGGCTGCTGTATGCCGCCTATTCATAGCTTGAAGTATTTTATCAGAGCCAGATTGAACTGGTAAATGCAGATAAGGCATTAGCTTATCTACTTCTGCATGAGCTCTTATTAACTCATCATCCATATCTAATGGGTGAGAGGTGGTGTAGCGAATTCGCTCTAGATTTGGCAATTCTGCTAAGGCATAGATTAATCTGCCTAATCCCCATTCTTTGCCATCCCCTCCACTGCCGTGCCATGCATTAACATTTTGGCCAAGTAGCGTTAGCTCTCTTGTGCCATTTGAAATTAATTTTTTTGCTTCTTCTATAACTGTCTCAGCAGAGCGTGAAAATTCAGCGCCACGCGTATATGGAACCACACAAAAGCTACAGAACTTATCACATCCCTCTTGAACAGATAAAAACGTAGCAGGGCCACGCTTCCCCAATTTTTCTGGCAGAAAATCAAATTTCACTTCTGGCGGAAATTCCGTATCAATTAAGTGCGTTCTTTGAACAGGATCAAGCTTAGCAACTAAATCTGGCAGTCGGTGGTAGGTTTGGGGGCCAACCACAATATCAACCCAAGGGGCGCGCTTTGTGATTTCCTCTCCTTCAGCTTGCGCCACACATCCAGCAACTACTATCTTAACCTCACGGTTTTGTTCTTCAGCAGCGCGTTGTTTAACTTTTCGAAGACGACCAAGCTCTGAAAATACCTTCTCAGATGCTTTTTCCCTAATATGGCATGTATTAATCACAATCATATCCGCATCTTGCAGATCTGGATTTTCCTGATACCCAAGAGGCGCAAGCGAATCCTTCATCCTGTCAGAGTCATAGACGTTCATCTGGCAGCCATAAGTTTTCACAAATAGGTTTTTCATAAATACACAATCAATATCATAGCAATTATAAGACTTTTAATGGGTGAATACGTCAAGTTGCAAAACAGTGCAAGTTGAAATAGTGATGTGGTTTTTTAACGCATTGAATTCCAACAATATGCTAAGCCATCTATTAAAGTGCCCTTGCGTGAATAGTAATTTTTTCGAATACCTATTTTACTAAACCCTGTCTTTTCATACAGACCAATAGCTGCTGCATTATTTTCAGCAACTTCAAGAAAAATTTTTTTTATATTTTGGTTAACGCAATAATGTTGAAGATATGTCAGGAATTTATGTGCGATGCCCCGCCTTCGAAATTCACTTATTACGCCAAGCTCAATAATATCTAATTCATCTACAACATGATTAGCAGATATAAACCCAACTAGCTGATTATCGCTATATCCACAAAACCCAATATGAGGCGGCTTATCCATCATATCTGAAAGCGCCTTTAAATCACAATCGCCCAGATAAATTTTCTCATAAATACCTAAAACTGACTGCTTGTTTTGTGTGCTTATTGTCTCAAACTCTACCATATCGCTGATGTCTCCTGTGTTATTGTCAGCTCAATTGTCAGCTCAATTGTCAGCTCAATGGTTTTTTAGGTTGGTTTATGTTTGGTGGCGCTAAATATAAGGGGGTTGCAGGCGATAATTCTCTGCCATTTTCTATCTGCCAAGCCGCATAATGAGCTATATCCGTGGCAGCAAGACTATAACGATAATAATGGACTAGCTCTGGTTTCTCTAAAGTATCATCACATTTAAGGATGTCTTCTGAGAGGGCGCCGCAGATTCTTACTAAAAAACCAGATTTTGCCAATGCCTTAATTTTTTCATATAATTTTGGCAGCGTTAAATCTTCTATATCACTTGGGATCAGGTTTTCAGCTTTAAACTCCTGACAATAAAAGGAGCCTCTTCTGGTATCAGAAATTGCTAAAACAACTAATTTTTCATTCTGGATATCAGTGTTCTTAAGACTCGTAGAACAAGCAAAGCCAAGAGCAGATAATCCATTAATTCCAAAGCATGGTGTATCTGCTACAATGCTAAAACCAATAACTGCAGCCAGGCAGGTTCGAATGCCAGTAAAAGAGCCTGGGCCTCTTCCACCTATAAAATAATCTATATCGCTTATTTTAATTTTTGCTTGGCGTAAAACAGCCTCTGCCTGCATTACTATTCTCTCAGCATGGCCATATTTTGCTTCAACAAATTGGTGAGCCAATATTTTTGCATCCTGCCAAATAGCAACGGAGCTCGAATCAGCTGATGATTCAAGGGCAAGTAAAATCATTTTTTTGTCTCACTTATCTATCTGTTTATCAATCAGTTACGATGAAGGGTTTTTATGCCAATAAATTATGATATAAAGCAAAAAGAATTTTAAAAGAAACTGCGTGTCTTATGTATATTTATCGCTTATTTATCCTAATTTCGTGTGTTGTAACGTCTCTTGGACTATTTAATACCGCTATTATCACGCCTGCCTTTAGTCAGGCAGGTGCATCTGAGAAGCAAGATTATGCAACTGTGATTATGTATCATCGATTTGGCGAGAGTCGATATCCAACTACAAATGTTTCAATCGAACAATTTGAATCCCACCTTGAATTTATTGCGCAAGGTGACTACACGGTCGCTCCCTTAATAGATATTATTGAAACGCTTCAGTCTGGCGGTGTGGTTAAGGATAAAACAGTAGCCATTACCGTTGATGATGCATATCTGTCTGTCTATACACAAGCATGGCCCAGATTAAAGAAATATGGCTTTCCATTTACGATTTTTGTTGCAACCGATCCTGTTGATAATAATCTGAGAAACTATATGAGCTGGGATCAAATACGCGAATTGCTTGAAAATGGCGTGACCATAGGCTCTCAAACGAAATCACATCCTCATATGCATCGATTATCTCCTATCAAGGTGGAGCAGGAACTCACGCTTTCCAATAACCGGTTTCTAGAGGAAATAGGCCAATATCCACAGCTATTTGCATACCCGTATGGGGAATATTCACTAGATGTTATAAAAGCTGTCAAGGATGCCGGGTTCATTGCTGCGTTTGGCCAGAACTCTGGCGTTTTATTTGCGAGTGATGCTATGTTTGAGTTACCCAGATTTGCCTTTAATGAGAATTATGGCTCGATTGATAGACTTAAACTTGCTCTTGATGGCAAACCGCTAAGAGTAACAGATATAACCCCTCAAGATATGGTTTTAAGTGAAAACCCTCCCTCATACGGTTTTACGGTAGATCAATCCCTCATGCCTATCAGCCAGCTTAGATGCTTTTCAGGCGAATATGGTAAGCTAACTGTTGAAGTATTGGGTCCCAGAGCTGAGATACGGCTTCCAGGGGCAATGAAAGGCCCAAGGTCACGTATAAATTGTACTATGCCAGCAGACAATGGACGTTGGCGCTGGTTTGGCAGACAGTTTCTCGTTAATTAACCAATTCACTATAATCAAAACGCCCTAAATTATTCTGCATTATTATGTTTTTGATGGAATCTACATAATGATCCGCTATTTCCGCATAAGGGTGCATAGCAGATGCTAAATCTAATCCGTCTGGCCATTTTCCATCAGAAACATATGAATTTCGAAGTTCTCTGAACTCCTGATAAGCAAGATGGGTATTAAGATTCTTCATATATGCTGTAACCGAGCCTTGAAGGTCGGGGAAGCTGCGAACTACGGCTTGACTGTTTGAGGCTTCTAAGGGTTTTAGACCAGATCCAGGTGACCAAGACCATTGTCCGAACAAGGCGTTACCTTGAATACTAAAACGAGATGTTCCCCATCCAGACTCAATCGCAGCTTGGGCCAGAGCAAGCGAAGTTGGAACAGGAAGAACGCGCTCATTCGCTAACCTTACTAATGCATCACTATTCAGCGCATCTGTATTAATTTTATACATCTTTGCGATATTTATTATCGTTTGGTAATCGGCTGTATTTTTCGCTACTTCAAGAATTTTTCTTTGCTCCCAGATTTCTTGATTAGCATTTAGAATCAAGGGCAACATAAACCTAATGAAAATTGCTTTTTTATCTCCAACGGGTAGGGTATCTAGTCCCCGAGGAACAATAGGTACAAACAGGTTTGGAACCTCCAAAAGGCCAGATGTTCCGAACCTAAATTTCTGAAAACCTGATGGAAGAAATTCTAAAACGGTATCATTTGAAACGAGCTCAAACCAATCTTCGCTAAATTTATTCGAATCTGGATTAGCCAGTTTGTAATCATAAACAGAACGAGCTGAATCTTCTTGCTGCTGCGGTTGAGGTTGTGTTTGTATTTGTTTAACAGAAAAACGGGGCTTTTCAAAATAAAGGGGCATTAATAGTCCTGCAAACACAGCTAATAGAAGAGCTCCTAAAATACTGGGTTGAAAGAACCGTATCATTTCAATTTATCCCCGCAATCATGCTATCTAAGAATTAGGTCGCAGCTGGCCTTACTTCTTTGACTTCGGGAATGTAATGACGAAGCATATTCTCAATTCCCATTTTTAAAGTCGCGGCACTACTTGGACATCCCTGACAGGCTCCACGCATTTGCAAGGTTACAACCCCATCTTCATAAGATGAGAAAATAATATCACCGCCATCCATTGCAACTGCTGGGCGAACCCTAGTATCGATTAGATGTTTAATCTGCTGTACTGTCTCACTATCCTCTTCAGATGAGGAGGGTACCGTTTCATTGAATATCTCGATGACAGGCAGGCCAGATGCATAATGTTCCATAATGCCAGCCAGAATGGCTGGTTTTAGTGAGAACCATTCAAGTGATTCTATTTTTGTAACAGCAATAAAATCTACCCCTAAAAATACTGATTGAACACCATCAATCTGAAACAGCCGTCTTGCTAGCGGTGCGTTCTTGGATTCTTCTGGTGAATTAAACTCAGCATTTCCGGTTCCCATTACATCAACACCAGGAATAAACTTTAACGCTGCTGGATTTGGCGTTTCTTCTGTTTGTATAAACATGGTTATTCATTTCTCCTCGCCATCAAATTAGAAATGACAGCTTTGTTATAGTGTATCAACTAAACGCAACCTTGAAAAGTACCAACATATTACTGATACGTTCTATTTGCCAGAATGGACGAATCCCATAATCCCTTTACATGCAGACACTATAGATTCTGAAATGGCCTGTGCTTTTATACTTCCTTCAATTAAGATGCGATCTAGCTCTGATGTATCAGCCAAAAGCTTATTCATCTCATCTCTAATAGGTGAAATTGTATTAATTAGGCAATCAGCAAGTAATGGCTTGAATTTTCCAAAACCCTCTCCAGAAAATTCTAACAATACCTCTGCTTCAGATTGATCTGTTAACGCTGCATAAATACCCACAAGATTTCTTGCTTCTGGTCTGTGTTCAAGAGCATCTAATGTATCTGGCAGAGGTTCTGGATCGGTCTTCGCCTTTTTGATTTTCTGAGAGATCACATCATCTTCGTCATTAAGGTTAATTCGTGTGAAGTCCGACAGATCAGACTTGCTCATTTTAGAGCTCCCATCTCTTAGGCTCATGATTCGTGCAGCTGTTTTTTGAATAATCGGTTCAGGTAGCGGAAAAAAATCCTCTCCAAACATTGAATTAAAAGCGGTCGCTATATCTCTTGTTAGTTCAAGATGCTGCTTTTGATCATCTCCCACAGGTACATGTGTTGCTTTATAGGCAAGTATATCGGCTGCCATTAATGTTGGATAAGCATATAATCCTACTGTTGCATTTTCCCTGTTTTTTCCAGCTTTTTCTTTGAACTGTGTCATCCTATTTAACCAGCCAAGACGCGCAACACAGTTAAATAACCATGCTAATTCTGCATGTTGTGGCACTTGCGACTGATTAAATAAGATAGAGCTATGTGCATCAATTCCTGATGCGATAAGACATGCTGCAACCTCATGTGTTGCCGTTTTCAAGGCGGCAGGATCTTGCGGGACTGTTATTGCGTGTAAATCAACAATACAATAAATTGTTTCATGATCATGCTGCAAGCCAACCCAATTTTTAATAGCGCCAAGATAGTTTCCTAAATGAAGGTTGCCGGTTGGCTGAACACCTGAAAAAACACGTCCAGAAAAAACACGCCCATTAGACATTACTTTATCCTATTTTCTTATCTATTTTATAGTTACGTTTCATACACCTATTGTAAGATAACACAACTATGTTTCATTATTATTTCTGCTAGTTTTGAGATGCTTTTTTTATCAACCCTGACGGTAAAAAGCCAGTCCAGAAGGCAAGACTGAAATAGACAGCTAAACCGATAATTACTAAAATTATTAAAATATATATATCTAACATCTGAAATTCCATAAGCCAGCTCTCTGACAATTTTAGAACAACACCCATTCCTACACAGGACAGAATAATGGGTAGCAGTTTTAAAAAGCTCTTTATATCGAGATAATCCTCTCTGAAAAGCAGGTATGCCTGACACAAAACCCCGAGCCAAATGGCAATTGAGGTGCCTAATGCCAATCCAATATGACCATAAAACCGCATCAAGATAATGCTGAGAATTATATTTGCAAATACGGTTGCAAGACTTATCCTTAGAACAATTAATGGCCTGTTTGATGCATAAAAAACAGATTGAAATAATTTTTGTGCGACAAAAGCAGGCAACCCAATGGCATACGCAATAAGCGCAGACGCTGTTGCATGAACATCTGCATCATCAAAGGCCCCATAGCCAAACACGCCTGAAATGATAACCGGTGATAATAATAGCAGAGCTATGGTTGCAGGAAGTGTAAAAAAACTACCAAGATAAAGGGAATTACTAAGAGCGTTACCCATTTCCAGCTTTTCGCCATTTGCATATAAGCGAGAGAGATGCGGAAGCAATGCTGTTCCAAGTGCGATACCAATAATTCCAAGCGGTAATTGGGTTATTCTATCACCATAATAAAGCCATGAAATTGCACCCACCGGCAGAAGGGATGCAAGTATCATATCAACAAAAATATTTATCTGAACACTTCCAGCACTAAACGCCGCTGGTACAAAAGAATGCCACATTTTCCGGCCAGCTTTACTGATTCCTGCCCATCGCCAAATTGGATTTATCCGATATCTAACCAGCACTATCTTTAACAATAATAATTGTAGTATTCCTGCCACTACAACAGAGATCGCCAGCGGAATAGTAAGAGATAATAGGGTTGTCTCTGTAAGGCTCCCTGCTGTTAGAGCGACAAATATAGCGCCCGAAATTAGCGCTAGATTAAGTAATATAGGGGCCGCTGCACCCGGCCAGAATAATCGATGCGTGTTTAGCAATGCTGACCAAAGGGCAACCAGAGATATCATAACCAAATAGGGCATGGTAATTCTTGCAAGAAAAACAGCTGCTTCTAATCTATCTGTCGTAGACTTAAAGCCAGGTGCCAAAATCTGTATGATAAGCGGCATTGCTAATTCAAAGATAACCACCAGAGCAGACAGACTTACAACAAGTAGAATTTGGACCTCTGTTACTAGGTGAAGTGCTGTTTTTTCGCTTTTTTCAGCTACTTCCTTCTCATAAGCTGGCAGAAACACATTAGTTAGTGCGCCCTCCGCAGTAATCCGGCGAAACAGATTTGGGAGTTTTAAGGCGACTAGAAATGCATCTGAGGCAGCGCCAGCGCCAAGAACTAGAGCAAACAACACATCTCTTATAAGGCCTAGAATGCGGCTGATCCCTGTAAAAAACCCAACTTGCTTAAACCCACGCATTATTGAATTTGCTGAATTCCTAGGCGAGCTCATACTTACTCTTTATCTGACTGTTTTAATACCTGCAGCAAGGAGGTGCGTATTTTTTCAATCATCTTTTCTGTTGCTATTTTCATTCCGAAAATATCTTTTACATAAAATACATCAACCGCCCTATCACCATAAGTCGAAACAGACGCTGAATTAATTTGCAGCCCTAATTGTGCAATTTTTCTAGTGACATCATATAATAGCTGAGGCCTATCAGAGCCGCTAATTTCCAATACCGTATGGGTTTTGCTCATTTCGTTAGTAACACTTACCCGAGGCGCTGTTAGCATTGCCTTCTGACGTTTGGATGTTGCTTTTGTCTTCTCGCCAAGCTGTTCTGTTAATATGAATTTACCTGCCAGCGTATCATCTATCATTTTTCTTATTCTAAATAAGGTTTCTTCTTCCTTTACAGCTGACTTATCATGTGTCTGGATCATAAATTCATCCAGAATGGTAC
Source organism: Alphaproteobacteria bacterium (assembly GCA_016779005.1). Lineage (GTDB taxonomy): Bacteria > Pseudomonadota > Alphaproteobacteria > Puniceispirillales > Puniceispirillaceae > UBA5951. The sequence goes on along the minus strand of JADHOL010000008.1, from coordinate 48,856 downwards.
CATCTTTACGGGTGTTTATTCTGGCATACACAATCTGACATCCAGCCATAGCAACAGCACCAGCTATTCTGCTAAAAAGCCCTGGATGATCTTGAGTAATAATGGTGAGCATGGTTGATTTGCTATCTTCTTTAACAGTTAACTCCAGACAAAGCGGGTGTTTTTCATCATAAAAGCGCTCTAGTAATTTACTATGAAGTAGATGTGTTTGAGCATCAAATGTCGACCAGTAAGAAGGATAAAAAAGCTCTTGATAGGCATCGAACTTCTCGTCAGTCCAGTTTAGCTCTTGCTGGATTATCGTTTTTGCCTTTGATTTTTCATGCTCTGACAAACCGCTTTCTGCCTGACTAGGCGCAAGCCCACCAAGGACACGCTCTGACTCGTAATATAACGCCCTCATTAGGCTTGCCTTCCATCCATTCCAAATATTTGGGCCAACAGCCCTTATATCCGCAACCGTTAGAACAAGAAGAAGCTTTAACCTCTCAAGAGATTGAACGTCCGCAACAAAATCCTGAATGGTCTTAGGATCATTCAGATCGTACCGAAACGCTATTGTACTGATCAATAAGTGCCACCTGATAAGCCATTTGACCGTTTCGGTTTCATCATCGGAAAACCCAAACCACGGGCAAAGTTTTTCAGCAATTTCAGCCCCTAAGATAGAGTGATCGCCGCCTTTGCCTTTGGCTATATCATGCAAAAATACCGCCATATATAGCACTCTTCTAGCATCGGTCTGATGTATTAAAGTACAGGCTAGCGGGGCTTCTTTTTTAATCTTTCCTGTTTCGATTTCATTCAGGATTTCAACAGCTTTAATGGTATGTTCATCCACGGTATAGCTATGATACATATCAAACTGCATCATACCTACAATATGGCCAAATTCGGGCAGGAATTTTCCAAGATATCCAGTATCACTCATCAATCGCAACACACGACCTGCTGATTCTCTTGCTGTTAATACCTCCAAGAATAATCGTTTGCTCTCTTCTGTCTGGAGCTGCGCTACTGAGCAGGATTTAATAGCCCTTGTCATTCGCCTAAATGTTTCAGGATGAATGTCTGACTTATAAAACTGAGCGTGATGGAACAAACGCATAAGCAAATCAGGCTGGTCCCTAAACCGAATTGATGATGGCAAGCTTATTCGGTTTTTTACCACCTCAAATGGTGCTAATTTCGACTGGTTATAGAAACTGGCAAAATTTAGAATTCTTCCCAGTCCAAATATACCTTTATTTTCAAAGTCACTTTCTATTGCCGCACAAAATATTCTTGTGAGCGTACCTACTTGTCGTGCTGCTAAAAAATAGCGTTTCATGAAACGCTCTACGCCCCGCATACCTGCACGACCAGAAAACCCCATCAATGGAGCAATATCAATCTGGGCATCAAAAGTAAGGCGGTCATCTTCGCGTTTAGAGCGCAAATGCAGAAAACAGCGAACAGTCCATAGGAAGCGTTGAGAGGAAGCAAAGTTTTTTGCCTCTGCAACTCGTAACACACCGCGTTCTATTATCTCTTCAACAGAATTTACTTTATAGGCAAATTTAGCGATCCAAAATAACGTATGGAGATCCCGCAATCCCCCTTTTCCCTCTTTTATTTGAGGCTCAACCATATAGCGTGTGGCACCATGCTGTTTGTGACGGGTATCTCTTTCTTGCAATTTTTGAGTAACAAAATAGGATACCGGCTTACTTGCCATCCATATCCTTAAACGTGTTTCAAAATTTTTGAATAATCCAGCATCGCCGTGAATGTGTCTTATCTCAAGAAGTGTCGTCATTATAGTGACATCTTCACCTGCGGCTTCTAAACATTGGTCAATCGTTCTCGATGAATGGCCAACTTTCAAACCAAGATCCCAAAGAAGATAGAGAATATATTCAATTACCTGCTGATGCTGTGATAATCGGTCTTTCTGATATAAAAATAATAAATCAATATCACTATATGGTGAGAGCTCACCCCTGCCATAGCCGCCAACCGCCAAGATAGACAAACCATTAATTTTAACAGATTGTACGGCACCAAACCGAGCCGCAACTGTTGCATGAATAACTGATATTATATGGTCCATGATTACTGCATGGGCACCAACATATTCCGCCCCATCTTTTGTTTTATAAAGATTTTCGGCCAGTTTATCTTTTGCATCGTTAAGCGTTATCTTCAGGAGATCTAAGAATTTTTTTCTAAATTCAGCATCCTCTATTTCAGATTGGATTTGTTTTAGGGAATCTAAAAATTGGGTTGAGATCCATGAAGCATTCATATCAGAATATTCCGCTTCAACCGAGCTAATAGGCAAGGCCGGCAAGATAGTTTTTTGCGGTTTCTTGACAGTATTTGCATGGCTTTCTGCCATTATTCGTGACCTTCTTTGTATAATTTGTGAAGTTCATATAACACATTCAATGCTTCTTTTGGGGATAAATCATCTGGTTGAAGAGCCTGAAGCGATGCTAGTAATTCTTCGTGCTGAACATTAGTTTCTGGTGCTGTGGTTGGCATTAGCGTCTGGCTAAAAAGCGGCAGATTAACGCTATTATCAGCCCCAGATTGACCATCTCTCCATCCTTGGCGCTCCAATTCTGATAAAATGTTTTTAGCCCGCTCTATAACAAGTTCTGGCAAGCCCGCCAACTTAGCCACATGGATTCCGTAAGATCGTCCTGCCCTGCCTTTAGCAACCTGGTGAAGAAAGATAACGTGCTGGTTCCATTCTTTAATTAGCATATGATAACTCTCAACATCAGCAAGCGTATCTTCTAGAATAGTAAGTTCATGATAATGAGTGGCAAATAACCCGCGACATCTATTAACATTATGCAAATGCTCTAATGTAGCATGCGCAATAGAAAGTCCGTCATAGGTAGAGGTGCCGCGGCCTATTTCATCAAGTATCACAAGTGATTTTGGGGTTGCTTGATTTAAAATAACAGCAGTCTCAACCATCTCTACCATGAATGTGGACTGGCCTCTTGCCAAATCGTCTGATGCGCCCACTCTGCTAAATAATTTATCAACAATCCCTATCTCTGCTTTTTTTGCGGGAACAAATAATCCAGCCTGCGCCAAAATCACAAAATGTGCATTTTGCCGAAGAAAGGTAGATTTACCAGCCATATTAGGCCCGGTAACAAGCCAAATTTTTTGACCTTGTGTTAACGTGCAGTCATTTACCATAAAGGGCGTATCTTGGCCTGACATGGTTTCAACCACAGGGTGTCTGCCAGCTTCAATCATAAACTGGGTATCATTTTTGATATCAGGGCGAACATAATGATGCTGTTCAGCTAGCAAAGCTGTTGCTATCGCAACATCAATTTGCGCGATGATCGACGCACAACTGGCAATAGAGGCTTGGCATTCCAGCGTTTCTTCTACCAGCCCATTGAATAATGACAGCTCAATTGCAAGGGCTCTATCTGCGGCTGTTGCCAGCTCCCTTTCTAATTCGCCTAGCGCTGTAGTTGTAAAACGAACGGCTTGAGCTGTGGTTTGCCTGTGAATAAATTGCTCTTCTGACATAAGTTTGTCAGCGTGATTAGAGCGCACCTCTATGTGATAGCCAAGTACGTTATTATGTTTCACTTTAAGTGACGAAATACCTGTAGCTTCAGAATATTCTTGCTGTAGCAACGCAATATGGCGTCTGCTTTCATCCCGCAAATCACATAGGGAATCAAGTGCCGTATCAAAACCAGCGCGAATAAACTGACCTTCTCTTGGTAGCAGCGGTAAATTTTCTGCCAATGCGTCTTTTATTTTAAGAGACAGAGAATATGGATTGCTTACAACCCTGCCAATATCTGCCAGTAATTCTGGACTTGATATGGTAATGGCCTGTTCGATAATTTTTGATATTTGTTGGGCTTTTTCGATGGCGGTTGCAAGCGAAAACAAATCCCTGGGCCCGCCTCTGCCAACCGATAGACGGGCAAGTGATCTCTCAAAATCAGGAAGTCCTTTTAAAAGTTCGCCTATTTCCGTTTTTATAATATTCTGACTTAGAAACCAGCTAACAAGATCTAGACGCTCGTCTATTTCAGGCTTCACAGCCAATGGTGATGCTATCCTACTTGCAAGCAATCGCGCGCCAATCGCTGTCTTAGTCTTGTCTATTGTATCTAACAGACACCCTTTTTTCTCACCCGATAAAGTTCTGGTAATTTCGAGTGATCTGCGGGTTGCAGGATCTATCTCTAATATTCTGTTTTTATCTATCAAAATAGGAGGCACTAAAAATGGTTTTTCAGAAATTTGCGTTTGGCTTAAATAATTCAAAATGCCGTTAATTGCGGAAAACTGTGCACGCGAAAACGCTGTTTGATGCGCATCGTCACCAAAAAACGTTTTAATATTTTGTTCTGAATTGCTACTCTCAAAGCTGTCATTAGGAAGTGGAAAGGCACATGAGAAACCTTTAAGACAATCCACAATAGCAGCTTGGGTTTCTGGAAAAAGTATTTCAGCTGGATTAAGCCGCTCAATCGTTGTTAGAATTGATTCAAGCTTAACAGCTTGAACCTGAAAACTGCCCGTAGACATATCAGCCCACGCGATAGCAAATTCGCCATTTGCATGGCCTATCGCAGCAAGATAATTATTTTGTGTCGGAGCCAGCAGACCGTCTTCATTAAGGGTGCCAGCTGTTACCACTCGAACAACAGCACGTGGCAAGGGTCCTTTTCCGCTTCGTTTCTTAAACATTTCTGGCGTTTCAGCCTGCTCGCAAACCGCAACACGATGCCCAAGTCGAATTAACTTCTCCAGATACCCATCCATCGCATGAACAGGAACACCGCACATAGGAATGTCTTTGCCATCCATCTGTCCTCTTTTAGTTAATGCGATACCAAGTGATGCAGATGCGATTTCTGCATCGTGGAAAAACATTTCATAAAAATCACCCATGCGATAGAAAAGCAAAAAATCCTGATAGTGTGATTTCACATCAAGGAATTGTGCCATCATCGGCGTAGGCTTAGATGAAAAACTCACGCTCGTTATTTGTGATTGTGACATGGTATGTTATGATTTCAGCCAAAGATTGTTTGAGTTTTAAATACGTTAAAAGACAGGGATCAAAACCATCAAAATAGTGTATTCCAACAATTATATAATATCAACACAAGTAGGAACATAATGATCGATAAAATCAAGATTTTAAAAGAAGATGCCATAACCTTTCACACAACTGGAAGGCCTGGAAAGCTTGAAATAACGCCTACTAAGCCTCTCAATACACAACGTGATTTATCACTAGCCTATTCGCCAGGTGTAGCAGAGCCGTGTCTCATTATAAATAAAGACCCCGAAACGGCCTATGATTATACAGCAAAGGGAAACCTTGTTGCGATTATATCAAACGGTACAGCTGTTCTGGGGCTAGGCAATATTGGAGCTGTCGCCTCAAAGCCTGTGATGGAAGGAAAAGCGGTTTTATTTAAAAAATTTGCTGATCTAGATGGCATCGATTTGGAAATTGACACCGAAGATCCTGATAAGTTTGTGGAGGCTGTATCCTTATTAGGCCCGTCATTTGGCGGCATTAATCTTGAAGATATAGCCGCGCCTGAATGTTTTATTATAGAACAGCGCTTGCGTGAAATTATGGATATTCCTGTATTCCATGATGATCAGCATGGTACTGCCATCATTACAGCAGCTGGTTTGATGAATGCATTACATTTAACAGGACGTGATTTCAAAGATATTAAAGTTGTATGTAATGGGGCTGGCTCTGCATCAATTGCGTGCGTTGAGCTTATTAAGGCTATCGGCGTGCCTCACAATAATATCATCTTGGTTGATAGAACTGGGGTGATATATCAAGGCCGCGAAAAAGGAATGAACCAATGGAAATCTGCGCATGCTGTAAAAACAAATGCGCGCAGCCTTGACGAAGCAATAGAGGGTGCAGATGTATTTTTAGGGCTTTCTGTTGCTGGCGCTGTAACCAAAGAGATGGTTAAAAAAATGGCGGATGAGCCCATTATTTTTGCGATGGCTAATCCAGACCCTGAAATATTACCTGAAGATGCAAAGGCCGCCAGATCAGACGCCATTATTGCAACTGGTCGCTCTGACTATCCAAACCAAGTTAATAATGTGCTTGGTTTTCCCTATATATTCAGAGGGGCATTGGATGTTCGTGCATCCGCAATTAATGAAGAGATGAAAATCGCTGCGGCGAATGCAATCGCAATGCTAGCCAGAGAAGATGTACCAGATGAAGTAAATAATGCTTATTCTGGGCAACCTCTTAAATTTGGCAGAGATTATATAATTCCTGCGCCGTTTGACCCCCGTCTTATATCTGCCATTTCTAGTGCAGTGGCACAAGCAGCCATGGATACAGGTGTTGCCCGAAAACCTATTAAGGATATGCAAGCCTATAAAAATGAATTATCGGCACGCCTTGACCCAACAGCGTCCTTTTTGCAAGAAATTTATAAACGAATTTATGCTAAAAATGCCAGAGTTGTATTTGCAGAAGGTGAAGAAGAAGTGGTGATAAGAGCCGCACTTGCTTTTAGAAATAATGGCTATGGGCAACCAATCCTTGTTGGCCGAGAGCACAGAATAAAACAAGCCATTGAGCAACTTGGACTTGATGGTGCTGATGATTTACCAATCACAAATGCAAAAATATCAGACCAGAATGATGTTTATACAGAATCGCTTTATACAAAGCTTCAGCGAGAGGGATATCTCTACAGAGATTGTCAGCGAATGGTCAATCTAGATAGGAATATTTTTGGTGCGTGCATGGTTGTTAACGGAGAAGCTGATGCCATGGTAACAGGCGTTACTCGCTCATTCAAAGTTAGCTTTGAGCATGTTAGACGTGTCATAGATTCAAAAGACGAAGAAATCTTTGTTTCATGTTCGATGCTTATTTCAAAAGGCCGAACTGTTTTTCTTGGTGACACCTCAATATATGAGCGTCCTACAGCTGACCAGCTTGCACAAATAGCAATTTCTGTATCAAAGCAAGCCAAATTAATGGGTCACACGCCGCGTGTTGCATTATTATCCTTCTCTAATTTTGGAAATCCTTCGGGTCCTTCAACTGACCATATTGTTCAAGCTATCAAAAAACTTGATTCAATGGATGTTGATTTTGAATATGATGGTGAAATGAGTGCAGAGGTTGCCCTTAATTATGACCTGCAAAAACAAAGATATCCTTTTTGCAGATTAACAGGGCCTGCCAATATTTTAATAATGCCTGGCCTGCATTCTGCGAATATTTCATTTAAGCTTATGCAACAGCTTGGGGGGGGGTCTGTTATTGGACCAATGCTCATGGGATCACAGCACCCATTCCAAATTGTTCAAATGGGCGCACAGGTAAATGATATTGTAAATGCCGCTGCAATGGCCGTATATGAAACACTTTAACTGCCCATGTATTTGAAGTGGTTGTTAGCCTTTCTTAAACCCCATCTTACATATATATCCATTTTTGCAATCCCTATCTTACTTGCGGCCTGCGAGGGGTTACCTGTGAGCAATGAGAAGCCTGTATTTACCATTGCTAATATGCCCTCTGTTGCGCAAGATGAGACAGCCCCAATTAATGATGTGCAACCAGATATTCAGACCGCACAAACTGGTCTGTCAGAAGACAAGCAAGATGAGCTAGTATCGGAGACCCTTGAATTGGAGGCCCTTGAATCAGAGAACCCTGAATCAGAGAACCCTGAATCAGAAGCCCCTGAATCAGAAACTATTGAACCAGAGCCGGTAATAAAACAAGCTCTATCACCAGAAAAAATATCTCCAGAAAAAATATCTCCAGAGAATATATCACAAGAAAAGATAGCGGAGCCTGAATTGAAGCAACAAGGCAAAGCCCCTTCATTACCAGAACCGCTAACTAGCGCTGAAATAGCCTCTTTAATCACAATGCCCCCTTCCATTCAGGCACCCCCGCCATTAGAGCGTATAAGAATTGGGGCATTGCTAAATACTGACAGTAGCGCGCTTAAATCTATCATGGGGGTGCCAGATTTTATGCTCAAAAATGGGCAGATGAAATTATGGCAGTATGAGGTTGGCGAATGCATAATCGATTTTTATCTAAGACAAAAAGAATATGATTATAGTGTGACCTTTATTGATATACGAGCAAAGATGCTGGGCGATACAACCAATGAGCAAGCTTGCGAATCAGAGCTTACTCAAGCATTAAATTCTTAAATAGGCTTATCTCTTCTTAGCTAAGAATTTTATCTTTAAAGCGGCATAAATGCGAAATTGAACAGGCACTACATTCTGGTTTTCTAGCCTTACAAATATAGCGACCATGCAAGATTAGCCAATGATGAGCGCCTTTTTTCCATTTTTCTGGAACACGTCGAAGTAATTCTTTTTCCACGTCATCTGGGGTTTTTCCAGGGGCAAGCCCTGTTCGATTTCCAACTCTGAAGATATGTGTATCAACAGCAATTGTTGGAACGCCAAACGCCTCATTCATGACAACATTAGCTGTTTTACGGCCCACACCTGGCAATGCCTCAAGTGATTTTCTATCTTCTGGAACGCCGCTATTATGTGTATCAATCAGTATCTGAGACAGTTTATAAACATTTTCAGCCTTCGTATTATATAACCCAATTGTTTTGATATGTTGTTTAATCTTTGGAATGCCTAATGTCACCATTGCTTCTGGCGTGGATGCTGTTTGAAAAAGCGTTTTTGTTGCTTTATTCACACTTACATCTGTTGCCTGAGCAGATAACACAACGGCAACAAGAAGCGTATAAGGACTGTTAAATTCTAGTTCTGTTTTTGGGTTTGGGTTTGCCTTTGATAATATTTGAAATAGATATTCTATATCCGCCAAAGGCATTTTGCGTGGTTTTGATAAAGCTTTAAATACCATTTTTTCGAGTCCCTGATTTTATGGTAGATATATAGAGCCCATAATAAGAAAGCAAAAAATATGGTTCATAATCCTGAAAAAACATACTGGCATCATGAAAAGCCAGATAGCAAACAAGAGATTATAACAATTACATTATGGCCATATCGCTCCCTTGGCAGTCGTGGATATTTATATCTTATGATGGGGTTTATTGGATTAATATTTATCCTATCATTATTATTTTATTCTCTGGGTGCTTGGCCTGTTATTGGGTTTTTAGGTATCGAAATAGGGTTGGTTTGGCTTGTCTTTCGAATGAATTATAATGCAGGCAGAAATTTTGAGCAAATTTCCATAACGCCAGAGGCAACCGCTGTTGAAAAAGTAGGCTGGCGCGGGGATAAGCGCCATTTTAATATCCCATCACCTTGGATAAAAGCCAGCTGTATAAAAGGAGAGGGACGGTCAGATAAGCTCATTCTTAAATATCACTCAGAACAGCTGGAAATTGGCTCGTTCCTGCCCCCAAGAGAAAAATCTTCTCTTGCAGATGCCTTAAATGAAAGTTTTGAGCGTATGCGCGGTGCGGTCTAGCCTAACACATCATCCATTGTAAAATAGCCGTTTAGGCCTTGCTGGCCTAATTTACCGACAATAAATTGAGCCGCTTTTAATGCCCCTCTAGCAAAAATAACCCTGTCTTTTGCCTTATGGGTTAGCTCAATGCGTTCATCCTTGCCAAAGAATATAACCGAATGCTCCCCAGCAACATCGCCGCCCCGAATAACCGAAAACCCGATATCACCTTGTTTTCGTGCACCCGTCAATCCATCACGTCCGCTGTCACGAACATCCCCTAGTAACACAGAGCGGCCTTCAGCTGCTGCCGCACCCAATGCCAGCGCAGTTCCAGATGGTGCATCAACTTTTTGATTATGATGAGTCTCAAGAATTTCGATATCCCAGCTTTCATCTAACATGGATGCAATTTTTTTTACCTGCTGTAGTAAAAGTGTCACCCCTATTGATGTATTTGCACAATAGATAATAGGTATGTGTCTGCCGGCATCTTCTATTTGTTTTTCCTGCGCTTGGTTTAAGCCAGTTGTGCCAATTACCATTGATGTGTTCGTCTCAACGGCTATTCTTAAATGTTCCATCGTGGCTTCGGGGCGTGTGAAATCAATAATAACGTCACTATTTCTGCCTAACATATCAGCAGAGGAGGATATTTCTACACCTGTCTTTTGAATACCCAAACTCTCAGAAACATCGTGACCAATTAAATTGGAATGAGGTGCTTCGGTTGCCGCTGTTATGGTAAACTGGTTTTCAGTTTGAACAAGACCAGCAATCATTTGTCCCATGCGCCCCCCAAAACCAGGAAGCGCAACTTTGATTGGAGCAGACATCTTTTTCCTATCCGTTGTTTTTTTTAAGTGTTAGCAGGGAAACAGCGTACTGGCTAGGGGGGCTAGCTATTTCCAAATATGCGCTTAACCCGTTTCATAAAGCTATCTGTCTCTGGAGAAACATCGCCTTTTTCATCAAAACTTTTTAGTAATTGTTTTTGCTCATGGGTAAGTTTTGTTGGAGTCTCCACATGAATTTCAACAATCTGATCCCCCGTTCTATTGCCACGAAGACCAGGCATGCCTTTGCCTCGCATCCTGAACTTTCGGCCTGACTGAGTGCCAGCTTCAATCTTAAGTTTGGTTAGTTTTCCGCTTAATGTCGGCACCTCTATTGAGCCTCCAAGAGCCGCTGTAACCATTGGAAGAGGAACTTTTACGTATAGGGTATCGGCATCGCGTTGAAAAATTGGGTGCTCGTCAACCGAAATGAAAATATATAAATCTCCTGATGGCGCCCCTCTTAATCCAGCCTCTCCTTTTCCTGACAGACGAATCCTTGTACCGGTATCCACACCTGCAGGCACTGTTACAGATAATGTCTCAATTTTCTGCACTCTGCCTTGTCCACGGCAAGATTTACATGGGTTTGATATAGTCTGTCCTGCACCCTGACACGCACTACAAGTCCTCTCAATCGTGAAAAACCCTTGCTGCGCGCGCACCTTTCCATGACCGCCACATTGCGTACAGGTTACAGGCTTACTTCCCTTAGCAGCCCCTGTTCCAGTACAATCATCACACGTAGCAGATACGGTGATTTGTATATCCTGATTACACCCTGTAAAGGCATCTTCCAACGAGACAGATAGATCATATCTAAGATCGGCTCCTTTTCGGCCCTGCCTTCCCTCATTTGAGCCACCCGAAAATTCGCTGAACATCTGATCAAAAATATCAGAGAAGCCACCCCCGCCAAAACCGCCCCCTGAGGAGAAGCCGCCGCCGAAACCGCCGCCAGACTGGTCGAATGCCGCATGACCTAATCTGTCATAAGCCGCTCTTTTTTGGGGATCTTTTAAAATTTCATATGCTTCAGAGGCCTCACGAAAGCGCTCTGCTGCCACGTCATCATCTGGATTTCTGTCCGGATGGTTTTGCATCGCCAATTTACGATACGCAGATTTTATATCTTTTTCATCTGAATCACGGCTGATGCCTAGAACTTCATAAATATCTCGCTTTGCCATATCGGTTAACCAACTTTAGTTAGACTTACTTCATTTATGAAAAGTCTGAAAATAAAACAGCCATGTGCATAATATCTCGACACAAGATAGAATGCGCATGGCCTTCAGCTAATAAAGGCTAATTAGCTTTCTTTATATCATCATCTTCATCGTCAATTTCTTCAAACTCAGCATCAACTACTTCGTCAGATGTCTCACCTGCAGCTTGGTCTGAGGCAGGCTCTGCATCGCCCTCAGCACTATAGGCTGCTTCTCCAAGTTTCATCATTACGGTTGAAAGAGCCTCTGTTTTTTCCTTAATCAGTGTGTCATCTTCACCTTCTAAGGCAGCCGTAACATCTGTTATTGCAGCTTGTACTTCAGATCGCAATCCTTCATCTGCGTTATCACCAAGGTCAGAAAGTGTCTTTTCTGCTGTATGGGTTAATGCTTCTGCCTGATTGCGTGTTTCCACGGTCTCTCTTCGCTTTTTGTCATCTTCAGCATATATTTCAGCATCTTTAACCATTTTATCAATTTCATCTTCTTCTAATCCACCAGATGCTTTGATCGAAATAGCTTGCTCTTTTCCAGTGGCTTTATCTTTGGCACTGACTTTAACGATACCATTAGCGTCAATATCGAATGTAACCTCAATCTGAGGCACCCCTCTTGGCGCGGCTGGTATACCTTCAAGGTTAAACTGACCAAGAGGCTTATTATCATTCGCCATTTCGCGCTCACCTTGACAGACCGAAATTGTTACAGCTGACTGGTTGTCATCTGCGGTAGAAAATACCTGACTTTTCTTAGTTGGAATTGTTGTGTTTCTGTCAATTAGTCTAGTAAACACACCGCCTAATGTTTCAATTCCAAGAGAAAGAGGGGTGACATCTAATAGAAGTACATCTTTAACGTCACCTGTTAAAACGCCAGCCTGAATAGCAGCGCCACATGCCACAACTTCATCTGGATTAACACCGCGATGGGGCTCCTTACCAAAGAATTTCTCTACAGTTTCAACAATCTTAGGCATTCTTGTCATACCACCAACCAAAATCACTTCGTCAATTTCAGAAGCGGCAAGACCGGCATCCTTTAGTGCTTTTCGGCACGGCTCAAGACTCCTCTCAACCAAGCTAGAAACAAGGCCTTCAAGCTTGGCACGAGTCATCTTAACGTTTAAGTGCTTCGGGCCTGACTGGTCAGCTGTTATAAATGGCAAATTGACATCTGTTTGAACTGCGCTTGATAATTCTATCTTTGCTTTTTCTGCAGCTTCTTTTAAACGCTGCAATGCCATTCTATCATCTCGCAGATTAATGCCTGTCTCTTTTTTGAACTCATCAGCCAGAAAATCAATGATGGCTTGGTCGAAATCTTCGCCGCCAAGAAAGGTGTCGCCATTTGTTGACTTAACCTCAAAGACGCCGTCCCCTATCTCCAAAATGGACACATCAAACGTACCGCCCCCTAAATCAAACACAGCAACAATTCCAGATTCTTGCTGATCTAGACCATAAGCAAGTGCAGCAGCTGTAGGCTCGTTAATAATCCTTAGAACCTCAAGTCCCGCAATTTTTCCAGCATCTTTTGTTGCTTGTCTTTGTGCATCATTAAAGTAAGCAGGCACGGTAATAACCGCTTGGTCTACTGTCTCGCCAAGGTAACTTTCAGCATCTTCTTTAAGCTTGCGAAGAATAAAACTAGAGATTTCAGAAGGAGAGAACTCCTTAGTGTCAATATCAATCCATGCATCTCCGTTCTTGGCTGGCTTTATTTTAAACGGAACCAAACCTGCAAAACTTTTCGTTGTTGCATCATCAGACCGGCGACCTATCAGCCGTTTAACAGCAAAGATTGTTTTCTCAGGATTGGTTACAGCCTGTCTTTTTGCAGCTTGACCAACTACCCGCTCCTCATCCTCGAGAAAGGCAACCATCGATGGCGTGGTTCTGCTTCCTTCAGCATTTTCAATTACTTTAGGTGCCTTGCCATCCATAACAGCAACGCAGGAGTTTGTCGTTCCTAAATCAATTCCAATTACGCGACCCATTTTTTTATTCCTTTAAAACTATCAATTCTTGTGGCAAGGGATAATTTATTTATTAAAAATCCACATCTAATCCACATATAAGTGCTGTTTGCCAGCATGCAAGGCCATCAAGTTGAAAGACAGCCTAAAATTTACCTTTATGCCTGTTTATCAACAGAACTGCTATCATCTGTTTCTGTCGAGCTAACTTTTTTCGAAACGCCAACCATCGCTGGGCGAATAAGTCTGTCATGGAGCAAATATCCTGGTTGTGCCACCTGAACCACTGTTCCAGCCTCTACCTCATTATTAGGCACTTCGAACATTGCCTGATGATGATTATAGTTAAACTTCTCACCGATCGGATTAATCTTGGTGATGTGATGACGCTGTAAGATAGTGTCGATTTCAGTTGAAATCATTTCTACCCCAACCAGTATATTTTTTAAATTCTCGTCAAAATCGCTTTTATCTTCTGGTGCCAGAGAAACCGCCTGCGATAAATTATCAAAACAAGAAAGCAAGTCGCGGGCAAATGACAGGTGCCCATACTTATTGGCTTGTGCAACATCTCGCTCACTGCGGCGTCTCATATTCTCAACATCCGCAAGCGCTCTTAAAAGCTGATCCTTCATCTCATCTGCAGAACCAGAAGATTCTGCTGCTTCCTCCATATCTTCATCAGCCAACTGCTCTTCTGCTACTGCTTCAGAGCCGTTTTCTGCCGAAGAATAAGAAGGATCAACTGACTGTTCTTCCTTATCAGGAGAGGGGTTTTGTTCGTGTGCAATATTTTCTGGTGATGGTGTTTTTTTATCTGGCATATCAATCCCGAATTTTTTTCATGATAACAACTGACTGGTATTTGGGAATTATAATGCTACTTGCCAAGGGGCAAGGGCGTTTTTTATTAAATTAAAATTCTTAACACCTCGGCATGATAATCTTTCCTATTCTAGAAAACGAGATATCGCCTCTGATGTATAATCAACCATCGGTATGATTTTAGCATAATTCATATGTCTTGGCCCAATAACCCCTATCGCACCTATAATATTATGTTTGATATCGCGATATGGGGACAAGACCATAGAACAGCCTGTCTGCTCAAATAAGGGATGCTCCGATCCGATATAAATTTGTAATCTCTGAGCCGAGCTTACTTCTTCAACAAGCTCCTGCATTTGTTTTCTAAGTTCAATCACATCAAAGAGGTTTCGAAGCTGATCTATATCACTTTTAGTTTTCACATCTGCCAGCAAATTGGACTGACCATGTAATATAAGGGACGCATCATTGCCTCCTTCGCCATCAGACCATGCAGCAATACCACGGGCCACTAGTTGCGAACTCAAAGTATCAATCTCATTAGAGTTATGGTCTAAATCTTGAAGTATTTCCGCATTTATTTCTAAAATAGATTTTCCCCGATAATAATGATTCATATAATTGGTAGCTTCTTGAAGCGCAGATGAGGGCACTAATTCTGGTTTTGAGATAAGTCTATTTTCCACATGACCATTTGAAAACACTAATATAACAAGTAATTTATGGCCGCCTATTTCTATAAATTCTATGTGATTTATCGTTAACTCTTCTGTTGGGGACACAACCAGAGAGGCGCATTTTGACAAGCCAGATAATGCATGTGTTGCATTATCTAAAACCTGAGATACGCTTAAGCCTTTTGATTGAGAGGCATCATCAATGGAAAGCTGTTCTTCTTTTGTAAGCTCTCCTCTCATTTCCATAAGGCCATCTACAAAAAGCCGTAAGCCAGCATGTGTTGGAATACGACCCGCTGATATATGGGGTTGATATAACAGGCCCGCATTTTCAAGTTCAGCCATAATAGAGCGAATAGTAGCAGATGAGAAATCACCGCCCCTAGTTTGTGAGATCTTAGCAGAGCCAACCGCCGTTCCAGTTTCAAGATAACTCGTTACAATCTGATTAAAAATCGCATGAGAACGGTTATTCAGAAAAGCAAGGTGATTTGATTTATTCATCGTCCATTCCCAATATAGCAAATCTAATGATATAGCGAACCTATGATTAAAACAGGTGATTAAAACAGGTGATTAAAACAGGTGATTAAAACAGGTGATTAAAATAGGGCATTATCTTAATTTAGCTAGTTTAGCTTGCCTGATTAGCATATCACCCCTATTTTGAAAAACCGATAAAATAAAATATAAGAGTTAATATGAACCAGTCTCTAGACCTTACTACCAGACCTTCTGGACGTGCCTTAAACGAATTACGTGCTATTCAATTGACACCGCATTTTGCAAAACATGCAGAAGGCTCCTGTCTGGTTGAATTTGGTGATACTCATGTTTTATGCACTGCTAGCATAGATGAGAGAGTACCCCCATTCCTCAGAGGACAAATGCGCGGCTGGGTTACTGCAGAATATGGAATGCTTCCACGCTCCACCCATAGCAGAATGGATAGAGAAGCACATAAAGGAAAACAGTCTGGCAGAACTATGGAAATTCAGCGCCTTATTGGGCGCTCCCTTCGCGCAGTAACAGACTTATCCAAGTTAGGGGAACGACAAGTCGTCATTGACTGCGATGTTTTACAAGCAGATGGTGGTACTAGAACCGCTGCCATTACCGGCGGCTGGGTTGCATTAGCGATTGCTATTGAAACTCTTCTGCTTCAGGGAAAAATAACGGCATCGCCTCTTATCGAACAGGTAGCTGCTATTTCTTGTGGCATTCATAATAATCAAGCTGTGTTAGATCTGGATTATGCAGAAGATAGTACCGCACAAGCAGACGCTAATTTTGTCATGACAACAAGTAATCAAGTCGTCGAATTTCAGGCGACAGCAGAAGATACCCCTTTCGATAAATCCCGTTTTGACGACATGTGGCTGCTAGCGCAGCAAGGATGTGCTATTCTATTTGATAAGCAGTTAAACGCAACACGTCAGGAGAGGCCATAAAAAAATGGCGCGGCAGTTTACTGAGTCAAAAATTGTGATTGCAAGCCATAATGCTGGCAAAGTTAGCGAGATAGCTGACCTGCTTGAGCCGCTTGGAGTGTCTGTAATCTCTGCAGGAGAAGCTGGATTACCAGAGCCAGAAGAAACCGGTAAAACCTTTATTGAAAATGCTGAACTTAAAGCAAAGGCTGCGGCAAGCGTATCTGGGTTGCCTGCACTTGCTGATGATAGCGGTCTTTCTGTATCTGCTCTTGGCGGGGCGCCTGGTATTTATTCCGCAAGATGGGCAGGCGAAAACAAGGATTTTGAAAGTGCGATGAAGCGGGTTGCAGATGCTCTGTTGATGAGTGGTCAATATGATAAAACCGCCCATTTTCACTGTGCCCTTAGTTTGTGCTGGCCTGATGGTGCGCTTGAAACTTTTGAAGGCGTTTTAGCAGGCGAGCTTATCTGGCCAGCAAAAGGAGATAGGGGATTTGGGTATGATCCTATGTTTGTGCCTAATGGGTATACACAAAGCTTTGGCGAAATGGACCCTAATAAAAAGCATGCTATGAGCCATCGCTCCATTGCATTTCAGAAATTGCTAAGCACATGCTTTCAGAAATAGCCTCACCCTCAAATAGATTTGGGATCTATGTCCATTGGCCGTTTTGCGTGTCGAAATGCCCCTATTGTGATTTTAATTCACATGTCAATAAAGATATAGATATACCTAAATGGAAGCAGTCCTATATATCTGAGCTTCACTGGATGGCCAGATTATATCAAGAAAAGGCAAAAAACCCTGGGCAGGTAGATTCGGTTTTTTTTGGCGGTGGAACGCCTACTTTAATGCCTGTCTCTATTATTGAAGAAATATTAGAGACGATTGACACATTATTTCCCCTTGCTTCAAATGTTGAAATAACAGCAGAGGCTAACCCGTCTTCAACCGAGACTCAAAAATTAGCTTCTTTTAAATCTGCTGGCATCAACCGGATTTCTGTTGGCGCCCAATCTTTGAATCCAAAAACACGCCACTTCCTTGGAAGAGCGCATAGTAATCAAGATATTTACAATGCGTTACATGCGGCTATGGGATTGTTTAACCATGTTTCCGCTGACTTTATCTACGGGATGCCTGAACAAACAGCTTCTGGATGGATGGATGAGCTTGAACAAATTATACAATTAGGCTTATCTCATATTTCTGCTTATCAGCTGACAATTGAACCTGGAACACAGTTTTATAATCGCAGTAACAAAGGAGAAATCCTAACATGCAATGATGAGATTATGGCTGATTTATATGAATTAACCACAAATATGCTCTCCAGTAACGGGTTTGAGTTATATGAAGTTTCAAACTACGCAAAACCAGATGCTTGCTGTCGCCATAATTTAATATATTGGAACGCTCAAGACTGGCTTGGAATAGGTCCTGGCGCTCATGGCAGATTTACACTTCCAGATAATCGGCGATTGCATAGTCAAACAAGAAGAAGCCCAGAGGGGTGGCTGAGCGCTATTCAAGATAGGCAACATGGTATCGATATTCATAATGAAGATGATGAAGTGGAATTTGCTAGAGAAATTATTTTAATGGGCCTCAGACTGTCATCTGGTATAAATCTACCAGATTGGCTTTTTGAAAAAGAGAGCCTTATTAACGTAAACTGGCTACAACAATTCAAGGAAGATAACTTAATTGCTCTACATAACAACCATATTAAAGTTACACCCAAAGGCCGGTTGCATCTCAATTCTATCATATCAAAATTATTGAATTGAGGGTTGAACAAGAAGATTATCTGATATTTCCATTATTTCAAACACGCGTTCTGTTAGTCCAGATTCTGACATTTTAAATTGTCCGCTAAATCCAATAAATCCGGGTTGAGTTGCAAGATCATCTACCAATGGAATAGGCGCATTATCGACAGCCGTTGCTATCACAAGGGCGCTTGCATCAAATGATATCTTTGCAAGATCGTTTGATTCAAACGTAAATTCAGATTGCCAAACATTATTAAACTTTTCTTCTGCTGGCCTTTTTGGCAATGTTAAAATGGCATTTTGCAAAGAAGGTTCATTTAACATTTTCGGCTGATTCCATTTATCAATTCCCATAAATAAGGCTCTATCAGGACCAAGATCATAATAAGAAAGAATGGGTGCAACCTGTAAGATGAAATCTGTGTCGCCTGCAATGATTACGGTATCATATGCTGGCGGCGGAAGCGTAAGCGGGTCTTTGCTTGTATCTACATATTTGGCGAATGTTTTTATCTGACTTAGCAATTCTTCTTGTTCCATCTGAGAAATATTATCCAGCTCAAAGACGGTTCTTGCTGATAACCCATAGTCAGCCAATTGGTTTATAGCGGCATTGGTTATTTTTTTTCCAAGTTGAGAGTTGGCGCTCAAAATACCAAAATTCTGTTTTCCTCTTGCTACTGCAAAATCAACTAGTTGAGAAATCTGCTGCTCTGGCAAGTAGCCCAACACCCAAACACCTGGCTCTGCAACATCTATATTGTTGGAAAATGACAGAACCGGAATATTGGACGCCTTTAATAGTGGTTTAACAGCAGAAACTGAATCAGAAAATAGCGGGCCGATTACAACATCGACATTATTAGAAATAGCCTCGTTGGCTGCATTAACAGCCTGTTCGCCGCCAGCTGTATCGAAATACAACAATTCGATATTTGGATTTCGCATTTTGAAAAAGGCTAGCTCAGAGCCCCCTGAAATCGTATTTCCAAGATAGGAAAAAGAACCAGTTAACGGAACTAACAAACCTATTTTAAACCTAGATTTTTTTGCAGCTTTGTCTGCTTCGTCCATGTCCTCAATTCGGGTTTGAGGGTCTATTTGAATTGGCTTTGCTCTTCGTGCCAGCATCTCAAAGGCTGCCTCTAATGCAGCCTTTTTCAAGTTGGTTTGTTGGTCATTATTCTCGTCTGGAGTTTGTATTTGTGGCGTATTATCTGACGGCGGTACCGCATCGAACTTATCTCCTAGTGTTGGAGCTGTTGGCGCTAACGCAAGTTGAACCTCTGCCTCTGGTATTGCGTTAATAGCTGGTACAACATCTTCATCAACTGGTTTCTGTTCAAAAACGCCCGCTGTCTGTTCAATGTGCTCTATCGCATTGTCGATCTCATTATCAATCTGCGTAACAGGAGCAGTTGAAGCCTCCTCAATTTGATTGTTTTTATCTATTTCTGTTTTTGGATCGATGGTTGCGCTAGGGGGAAGCGTGTCAACGTCCTCAATATAAATAGTTGTTACAACCGGGCCTGTTCCTTGTTCCTGACATCCTATAAGAACAAACAATGACACTATAAAGAACGGAATATTACGCATATTTGTAACGTTACAAAAATTGGTAAGGCCCACAAACAGTTTGAAATAAGTACTATTTGTTTTAGTGTATATAGTGAACATCATAAATTCGTTCCGAAATTTCAATTATAGCTCATTACATAGTAATTTATTTAGTTTAAAAAGCCATCTACCCTAAATTCAACCAACAGGTTATGTAATATTCTGTTCCGTTGTTTAATATATACTTCAAAAACATCCTTTAGGGAAAAAATTAATGTTAGTGATAATAGCAACCCCTATTGGTAATGTCGAAGATATGTCTGTTAGAGCAGCCAACGCTCTTCGAGATGCCAATATTATAGCCTGCGAAGATACCCGAACTACAAAGAAATTATTACGGCTGTTGGATATAGAAGTGCCTGGAAAGTTTATTGGTTATCATGACCATAATGGGGCATCGATAAGACCATTTCTTTTGTCTGAACTGCAACAAGGAAAGGTTGTTGCATTGGTAAGTGATGCTGGCACCCCTTTAATCTCAGACCCTGGATTTAAACTTGTTGAGGCGTGCCATGAGAAGAATATTCGCGTGACAGCAATGCCAGGGCCTACTGCCCCCATTATGGCACTAACAGTATCTGGGTTACCGACAGACAAATTTACATTCAACGGATTTGTGCCCGCAACATTAGCTGCCAGCAGAAAATCTATCCTGCAAACATCAAATTCTCAATTAACACAAATTTGGTTTAGCACAGCGTCCAAGCTACTTACCCACTTGAAAACAATGCTGTCTATTTATGGAAATAGGCGTGCTGTAGTAGCAAGGGAGCTCACAAAGCTTTATGAGGAAGTTCGAAGCGCCCCTTTAGAAGAGCTTATATCTCATTATGAAAAATCAGGACCCCCCAAAGGAGAAATTGTTCTTGTTATTGCTGGTGAGCTTGGTGAGGCATTACCAAAAGATTCTATTCAAATCGATGTGTTATTAAAAGAGGCACTGCAACGATTAAGCTTGCGAGATGCTGTTAACGAGGTTTCAATTTTAACTGGAATGCAAAAAAAACAAGTCTATGGACTTGCGTTAACCATTATGAATTCGAAAACAAAAAATAGATGAACATAAATAGATGAATACAGCACGGCAGCGCTCGGAAAAGAATGGCAGGCGTGCAGAAATACTAATTATTTTTCTATATCGATTAATGGGCTGGCGACTTATCAAAAAAAGAGCCAGAACCCCTTTTGGTGAAATTGATATAATAATGCGCAAATACCAACCCTTATAAAGAATGGCTAATTGGGCTGGAGACCGTTTTGCCCTCATTCTCGCAACAACAACACTTAAAGCGCGCCATTATCTATTTCTTCTCTAACTATAGTGAAAACAACCGCTATAATGATTGTATGCTTTCGATAGAAAGTGACATTATATTATGGAATGGCTGGTTTTACTTCGATATTAAAAAAGATGTCATGGAATCCGAATCTGTATTCTGATATAAGATATTGAATATCTGATTATGAATAATTCGTATCAAAGGAAATACGTAGATGTTTAACAGAATTTTCTCAGCGATAATACTTACCATAATTGCCGTTCAGCTGTCTGGATGTGCTGGTGCTATTTTAGCAGGGGGTGTTGCTGCTATCGGGGCTTCAAGTTCAGAAAAAGGGTTTGCTACTTCTATAAATGATACCTCTATCTCTCTTAAAATCAGAGATAAATTTGTTCAGACAGATATGGATTTGGTTGAGGGAATATCAATTCAGGTAGATGATGGTAATGTTCTTCTGATAGGTAGGATCGAAAATCAAGAACTAAAAGTAAAAGCAAGTAAATTAGCTTGGGAAGTTCGCGGGGTTCGTTCTGTTATAAATGAGATTGAAATAGCTGAAAAAGTATCTCTGAAAGATAGGGCTAAGGATGCAGCTGCAGCTGCTAATCTTCGCCGGTTATTAATTACCGATTTGAACATAAACTCACTTAACTATTCTATCGAAGTTGTTAGCGGAATTGTCTATCTTACTGGAATTGCGAAAGATGAAGCTGAGCGTGACAGGGTGATAGAGCATGCCCGTAATTTATCCTACGTAAAGCGAGTGGAAAATTATGTTATTCTTCAAGATGACCCGCGCGATTAGTACATGACAAACCTTCATATTGCCATCCAAATGGATCCTATTGATGAGGTTGATATTAATGGGGATACAAGCTTCAGACTTGCCTTGGAAGCACAGAGGCGAGAACATCTTGTTCACGTTTATCGGCCAGAGGATTTAAGCTGGGAAGAGGGTGTGGTTAGCGCAAAAGTACAGGCGGTAACATTAAGGGATGTGGTTGGCAATCATGTAACCATTGGCCCCTCAAAAACCACCCCATTAGAAATATTTGACGTCATATTAATGCGTCAGGATCCCCCCTTTGATATGGCTTATATTACAGCTACTCATCTGCTAGAACAGCTTCCAAAAACAACGCAAGTAATTAACAACCCAAGAGAAGTTCGAAACGCACCAGAAAAACTTCTGGTTACTAATTTTCTTGATCTAATGCCTCCTACATTAATCAGCAGCGATCTTGAAAAAATAATGTCCTTTCGAGCGAAGTATAAGGATATTATTATCAAGCCACTTTATGGAAATGGCGGAGCTGGTGTATTCAGGCTTCAAGCCAATGACCAAAATCTAAATTCTTTGCTGGAGATGTTTTCTGGCATCAGTAGAGAGCCTTTAATGATTCAAGCATACCTACCAGCTGTGCGAAATGGTGATAAGCGCATTATGATTGTTGATGGTAGGGCTGTTGGTGCTATTAATCGAATTCCTGCAGAAAACGAAGCGCGCTCCAATATGCATGTTGGGGGTAGGGCAGAGCCGTGTGAGCTTACAGACAGAGATCACTATATTTGTGAGAAGATTGGACCAACGCTTAAAGCGCGCGGGCTATTATTTGTAGGAATTGATGTTATTGGCGATTATTTAACGGAAATTAATGTTACGTCACCAACCGGAATACGAGAAATCGAACGATTCTCAAATGTTAATATTGCTGAATTAACGTGGGAAATAATTGAAAAGAATGCTGCAAAACTAAGAGCAAACTAGAAAAGCCCCGCTCGGTTTTACTTCTTGTTTTATGTCCTAATAGATTGAATTCGATAACTAAGCGCCTCTGCCAAATGATGTGGGTATAACACATCCTTATTTTCCAAATTCTGTATCGAAGTTGCAACTCTTAATATCTTGTGAAAACCACGCGCCGTAAGCGCAAATTTATCAATAGATTTATGCAATAATTCGTTCGCTTCATCTGTTAATTCAAAATCAAAATCAGCTGATAATTTTGCGTTTAATTGTGCCTGTTTTCTGTGTTTGGAACTTTGCTGCGCACGTGCGTTTTTTACTCTTGTGCGGATTTGGGCACTTGTCTCGCCTGTTTCAAGTGATAAGAGTTCACTTGCTGATAAGCTACCCAGAAAAATTATCATATCGAATCTATCTAACATTGGTCCAGATATTCTATTCTGATATTGCACCGCGCAGTCTGGCGCTCTAGAACATGCCCTATTTGGATCAGAAAGAAACCCGCATCTGCACGGGTTCATCGCTGCAATTAACTGAAAAGAAGCAGGGTATCTGATCGTTTGATTGGCTCTGGAAGCGTGCCGTTAATGGAATGAATCATTGTAATTGATAGAGCTTCGGCTGCGGATAATTCTGGTAATATGGATTTCATTCTTTCTGCGAGCATTGATTTTCCAGCCCCTGGTGCGCCTATCATTAGCAAATTATGACCGCCAACCGCGGCTATTTCCAAAGCGCGCTTTGCGGTTTCCTGACCTTTTATATCTGCCATATCAGATTTTTGTTTTTCAGGTTCACTCAGCTTAGCAACCGGGTAATTAAGCGGCAAAATTCCACGAAGATGATTGCATAAAGCATGTAGCGTAGGGGCAGCAATTATTTTCAGCTCGTTAGCCCAAACGGCCTCTGCGCCATTTGATTCAGGACAAATCAGGCACATATCTTTTTCGGATGCAGACATTGCAGCCAGCAAAACACCAGATACGGATAATATAGAGCCATCAAGTGACAGCTCTCCTAGAATAATGGTTTCGTCCAAATATTCCTGAGGCAAAGCGCCCATTGCTATCATAATTGCAAGTGCAATTGGCAAATCAAAATGAGCGCCTTCTTTAATCATTCCTGCCGGAGATAAATTAACTGATATTCTCTTTGGTGGCAGGGCCAGGCCCATATTTGACAAGGCTGCTCTTACTCTCTCTTTAGATTCTGCAACTGATTTTGAGGCTAATCCAACAATAGTTATACTTGGAAGACCGGTAGATATATGAACCTGCACAAGTACGTCATTTGCAAAAAGCCCACTAAAAGAGACCGTTTTTACAGTGGAATTCATGATTATTTGCCTTACAAACTGTCATAATGAGATTCCACATTAACCTGTAAGTGCGAAGAGATGATTAAGCTTGGTATAGGCTTATGAATGCATATGCATAATTAGCGAGCGCGCATCGGGCCAATAGGCTCTCCGCCGAGTATGTGCGCATGAAGATGCGGTACTTCTTGATGACCAAAGCCGCCGATATTGGTTATTAGACGATAGCCATTTTCAGATGCCCCCGTTAGCTTGGCTGCATTTCCTATCGCTACCAAAAAAGCAGCTTGTTCTTCTGATGACGCATTTTGGGCAAAATCATCCATATCTATATAGGCCCCCTTGGGAATAATTAATACATGGATGGGGGCTTGTGGATTTATATCATGGAAGGTTAATGTGTAATCACATTCATCCAGCTTTTTGCATGGGATTTCGGAGCGAAGAATTTTAGCAAAAATATTATTGGTATCATATAAAGGATGTGTCATTTCTGGCCTCCATTCATGATTTTATATTGAAGTTTTAGGTCGGTTTTGTTTTTCAGCATGACCTGAAACACCTTCACGGCTCTCTAATTCAGATAACACGTCCGAGAACGAAATATCTGCTGCTGCAAGTACAACCAGATAATGATACAACACATCAGCAGCTTCTTTTGTTGCGCCGTTACTGTCCCCTTTCATAACATCTATTAATAGCTCTGTTACTTCTTCGGCAAGCTTGCGGATTGGTTTTTCTGGAGCATGTGCTAATAGTGATGCGGTATAGCTACTATCAGCATGTGCTGTTTTGCGCTCTTCTATCGTTTTTAATAATTTCTCTAACGCTGAAAAGGTCATCTCTAGCTCCTTCTTATGTAAGATTGGCTTATATAGACTTGGCTTATTGCTACAAGAACTCATTTCGTATCGTTATTCCGGTCGTATCGTTATTCCGGCATTACTCATGGCTTCTTTAACTTCCTTTATGGATATTTCTCCAAAATGAAAAACAGAAGCTGCCAATACAGCAGAGGCATGACCAACGCTCACAGCATCAACAAAATGATCAACCCTACCCGCTCCTCCAGATGCTATAACTGGAATCGTTACAGCATCGCAGACAGCTTTTAGCATAGGTAAATCATATCCCTTTTTGGTGCCATCGCCATCCATAGAGGTAAGTAAGATTTCTCCTGCCCCTAATTTAACAGCTTCTTCTGCCCATTTTATTGCATCTATCCCTGTTGGCTTTCTGCCCCCATGCGTAAATACTTCAAACATACCGTTTTCATTGGTTTTCGCATCAATTGCAAGAACAACACATTGTGCCCCGAATTTGTCAGCTGCTCTTGATAACAAGTATTTATCGCCAACCGCAGCCGAATTTACAGAAACTTTATCTGCACCTGATAGCAACATGCGCCTGAAATCTGCAACTTCTCTTACGCCGCCCCCAACTGTTAAAGGAATAAAGCAGTTTTCCGCTGTTTTGGAAATCACATCATAAATCGTCTCGCGATTTTCATGACTTGCTGTAATATCAAGAAAACAAAGCTCGTCTGCACCTGCTGCATCATATAATTTTGCTTGCTCAACTGGATCGCCCGCATCGACTAAATTAACAAAATTAACGCCTTTAACTACTCTGCCTGCATGCACATCAAGACATGGAATGATTCTAGAAGCGAGCATACTATCTATCCTCTAGCGCTAACCGGGCTGCTGTTTCAATTGCATCTTGAAGAGATAAGCGACCATCATATAATGCGCGCCCGGTTATGACACCATCAATACCAAAATGGGCCAGTCTTGCGCATGCCTTTATATCTTCTATTCCGCTAACCCCGCCAGACGCAATTACAGGAATATCAATTGCCTGTGCTAGGGCCGCTGTAGCTTCAGCATTTACACCTGTTAATGCTCCGTCACGGCTAATGTCTGTGAAAATAATTGCAGCAACACCGCAATCCTCAAATCGCTTGGCAAGTTCTATTACAGGAACGCTGCTTACCTCCAACCACCCCTCTGCTGCTATCATACCATCCTTGGCATCAGCACCAATTGCAATTCTTCCTTCAAATAATTGAGCAGCTTCTTTTAACAATGCTGGATTTTTTAAAGCTGCTGTTCCTAGAATGAGACGGTCAACACCTATTGAGAGCCAATCTTCAATCGTTTTTAAATCCCGAATTCCGCCCCCTAGCTGAACTTTTGATCCAGCTTTTAAAATCTGCTCTACAGCGTTTATATTTACTGGCTTTCCTTGTAATGCACCATCTAGATCAACAACATGAATCCAGCTACATCCAGCAGATACAAACTCATCAGCCTGCACTGCCACATCTGGTGCATATAATGTCATTTTTTCAAAATCACCATGCAGTAATCGAACGCCCTGTCCATTTTTTAAATCTATTGCCGGATATATATGCATATTGTTCTTCTAAATTTGTTTCGTAAAATAATAGCCTGTAACGTACTCACCATCTATTAATGCATAATTTGAGTGGGTTCCAATCTTTGTGAAACCTAACGTCTCAAAGGAGTGAATGGCGCGATCTTGTGTTGCTCTTACATCCAGATTAATAGTGTTAAAACCATTTGATTTTGCATAATTTTCTGCCTCAATCACGAGCTGACTTGCCATTCCATAACCACGTGCCCATGGCGCAAGAAAAAAAGTTGTTAACTGACAGCTAAAGGCTTGTGCCTCATTATTTTGAGGGGGTTTCAGAATTTGACAAGAACCGGCAATTACGTGATCTAATTTTCCAATAATTAATACCCTATCTGGAATCAGCAAAACACCGCGCCAATAATTCTCTAAAACCGAGCGTGAGGGGGGTGAGACCCAACCAAAGCCGCCACCTGCCTGAATGGCTTCTTCTGTTGCATCGCAAATCTCGCTCAAATCACTCGCATCTAAGTCATCTAACGTCTCAACTGTTAAGATGGGTTCGCGGGATTGAGATGTTAAAATTTTATCAGCTATAATAAATTCATCATTCATTTAAATATGCCAGTTCAGAAATGCGGATAGTAAGTTCAAGCCAGCCTTTTGGCTTTTTTCTGGATGAAACTGTGTGCCAATTTTATTTTCTTTTGCAATTATCGCTGTCACTGTCTCACCATAATCTGTTACGGCAAGGCAATCTTCAGGATTATCTGGCACAAAATGGTAGGAATGAACAAAATAATAAAATAATGTATTTGCTATTTGGGATGAGAACGGATGATGATGATTTTGCAACATTATTTTATTCCATCCCATATGAGGAATTTTAAAATTAGCTACAGGCTCTGGTTTTAGAGGTACCACATTACCACTAATCCAATCCAAACCTGAAACAGCGTTCCCTTCAAAGCCCTTTGATGCCATTAGTTGCATACCAACACAAATACCTAGAAACGCAATAGCATCTCTTTGGACGCGCTTTTCTAAAACCTGCTCCATATCTTGTATTTTCGACAGATTATGTTTGCAATCTGCAAAATGTCCTACGCCTGGCAAAATGATATGATCAGCGTCTGCCACGTCTTTTGCCTCACAAGAGGATTTAACCTGCCATTCCTTGGAATGCTCATCAGCAACACGCCGGGCTGACTGTTGAACAGAATGTAAGTTTCCAGAGCCATAATCAATTATGACGAGTGATTTCATATCACAAACTCCCGCCAAGGGTCCCTTTTGTAGATGGTATTTCTTCAGAAGAGCGGGGATCGATTTCTGTTGCTTGCCTTAATGCTCTTGCTAATGCCTTAAAACAGCTCTCAATTATATGATGGGTGTTTACGCCATAGAAATTTTCCACATGCAACGTTATACCAGCTGCCATTGAAAATGCCTGAAACCATTCCCGAAATAATTCTGTTTGCATGGTTCCTAACGTTTGAGATGGCAACACGACACGCCAGACCAAAAACGGCCTGCCAGATAGATCAACTGCAACCTGCGACATAGTCTCATCCATAGGTAATAGGCTCGAGCCATATCGGGTAATACCGCGCCTATCTCCCAAGGCTTCTTTGAATGCCTGACCCAGCGCCCAGCCTGAATCTTCTGTGGTATGATGGTCATCAATATGCACATCGCCAGAAACCGTAATCTTGATATCCATTAAACTATGTCTTGCTAATTGCTCTAGCATATGGTCCAGAAAACCAACCCCAGTGCTTATCTCGCGCGTTCCTGTTCCATCAATACAAAGAGATACTGCAATATCCGTCTCATTGGTTTTTCTGCTTAATTCTGCTTTACGCATAACGCTGCTCTTCCATATTTCATATGAAGTTAATACTTTATTGGATTCTCAATCAGACTTATCAGTTTTTTTAAAATTTGACCAGAACTGCGTTAGCAAGATACTCTAATTTGATATTGTGGCATGTTACTCTGGTATGATATTTCAGCATAATATATTCTAGGGTTTTGGGTGCACATATCCTACAGGCGTTGATGAGAGCATCTCATCTAGGCGAAACCTTAACTCGCTACACTGGGTTTCTGACAATCTATCTATGTTATTTGCTAATATATTACCGAGCGCAATTGCTTTGGGTCCTAGGTGAGATGCGTTTATTACTGGTTTTGGGTGAGAAATAAGGGCAAGCCTCTTTAATTGCTCTGCCTCATCCCATATCAGCCCGAGCCACACACAAATTTGGTCGATCAACGCTGGGGATGGGCGCCCTTTTCTGCCATGTTCCAGCGCAGATAGATAAGCAACAGATACAGATAATCTATTTGCTTGCTGCTGTAGCGTCTTATTATAATTAAGCCTCAAAAACCGCATATGTTCACCAAAAGGGGTCATTTACGCGCGCCTCTATTTCGTCGCAATCTTATATAAAAAGCGCCACTTCCACCATCTTTTGCTTGCGCTTGTCCGAACGCTAAGATGTGTTGGGCGCAGGCATCTGTCTTTAGCCATTCAGGGAATTGATTTCTTAAAACACCTCTGCCTTCAGAGCCTTTGCCTGTTATAACTAAAATGGTGCGAAACTGATTTAAGACTGACGTTTGAATAAAACGCTGTAATGATAGATAAGCGCTTTGCTGCGTCATTCCGTGAAGATCTAATGTTGCCTCAACATCAAATTTTCCTGCTCTTAATTTTTTAGAGCTGGCGCCATCCATGCCAGATGCCTCCTGATATCTTAAATCAGAGGGGGTGTGTCTATTAGATGTTGAATTTTGCTGATTTGGGCTTATCTGTTTTTGAGGCTGAATTTTACTTTTGGCTGACTTGGCCACCGGTTTTAAGCCAGCTTTTTTGGACTGATTATCCACAATATTAGTGGGGGATATTTTATCAGATTTTATGGGAGCAACTGTTTTTGCTATTTTCTCCCATAAATCTGTGTTGTCAGAATTTTGCTTTTTAATGACCATTTAATAGCCTAGTTGCACAAAATTTGGTTTTTAGTGCCGTTAATGATTATCTACTCTGGTTCAGCTGTTCCAGTTTCAACCAATCTCCAATTTGGATCCGTACTTCGAATATCTCGCTCAAATATCCAGATATCTTCTATTTGTTCGCTAGATATACTATCCTCTTCGATTACCGTGTCGCTAGCATCGGTGAGGATGCGAGATTGTATTGTGTCATATTTAACAGTGACCGTTGCAATTCCATCAGAAATCTCAGCGTCAAGCAACTGAACGTCATTTACAGTTTCAATATCGATTTTTAAATGTTCACCTGCGGCATCTCTTTGGTGAACCGCATTTGAAAACTCTTCATACAAGTCAAAGCCAACATAACGCCGTAAACTCCCCAGATCGCTCTCAGAATAAGCATTTAAAATCAGGGGAAATGCTGCTTTTGCACCGCTTAAGAATTCTTCATCCTTAAAAGAAGCGTCAAGCTTTCTCAACTCTTTTAATCCAGACCCATTTAAGGGCGCTGATTCTGCAACAGGTGTTTTGCCCTTGAAATTAATAATATTATCTGCAGATGATTCTGTTTGTACTGTTTTTTGAGGTTTTTCAAAACCATCTCGATTTCCGAGAATCGAGCGAAGCCTGAAAATTAAAAACACTGCAATAACAGCAAATATTAGAATATCAATGAAGGGCATGGTATTTCCCATTTTATTATGACGAAGTTCACACAGAGTTTTAATTCTGCCTTGTTTGTATTATAACTCTACAAATAGGGGATAAATAAGACAAGAACAACCAAAGAGAACTAAAAATGCGCAAACAATCGGGATTTATTTTTCTTTTGGGATTTATACTTTATGGTTGGGTTGAATTTGAAGCTTTAATTTTTGTTGGAAATATTGTCGGTGGGTTTCTGAGTTTTATTGGTATTTTCCTTACAGCATTCATAGGAATATACCTCATAAGGCGATTAAACAGGCGTGTATTCATGTCGTGGCAGTCAGAGCGGCAGAATAACAAGCCTGGTTTATCCAAGCTTGCCGAGGGATTATCTATCCTATTAGGTGGCTTACTTTTAGTTATACCTGGTTACTTAACAGATCTAATTGGTCTTATTTGCATGATTCCGATATTAAGAACTCTTATTGGTAGCATTATTATTGCTAATTTTGCAGATATCAGACTATTTGCTGATTTGAGAAAGAAACATGAATATAATGACCCCAACAAAGAAAATTCAGAAACCACGTCACCTATAATTACAATCGATGGGGATTACACAGAGAAATAAAAATTGTGTATAGCTGGTTTTTTTTGTAACAGCATGTTTTAACCATGTTAAATTGCAGCATCTGCATTTTATTTTACAGGAGCATTTTATGGCTGATGACGAAAATCAAATTAAGGCGCCGCCTTCTCTAACAATGCATGCGCAATTTATAAAGGATTTATCTTTCGAGAATCCAAGGGCTTCTGAGATTTTCACCAAGCAAACAGGTCAACCTGATGTGGAGGTTAGTGTAAATGTCGGTGCTAATGCGCTTGATAATGAGAAATACGAAGTTATCTTACATCTCAATGCAAAGGCCACAATAGCGTCAGAGCCTCTGTTTCTTGTGGAATTAAGCTATGGCGGTGTTGTAAGTGTTAGCAATATTTCTGGTAAGGAAAAAAATGCTTTTATTATGATAGAAGGCCCAAGGTTATTATTCCCATTTGCAAGAGCGACAATTGCTAATGTTACAAGGGAGGGTGGGTTTTTGCCCCTAAATATTCAGCCTATTGATTTTGTGGCCGTATTCAAAACAAACATAGAAGCCAAACAGAATGAAGCCAAACAAAGTCAGGCTAATCAAAGTGAAGCTAAACCAAGTGAAACTAGCAAAAACTAACGTTTTTTGTTGTTGGTTTTAATCAGTTTGTAACCAAATAGGGTCTGTTATTAGTTTCAAAAATTCAGCGTGTTTGTCCAGCTCATCTTGCGTTACATGGTGGGGACGGGTTGGCCTTTGTTTTTTGCTAATAAATGAAAAGTCGCTATCAATATTAGAGTTATTATTAATAATGTTCTCGGACTTGGTAGCGGTATTATCCGATAATAAAGTGGGTTGCAGTCCGCCCTTTAACTCTACATATACAGATGCGAGTAAATCAGCATCGATTAATGCGCCATGAAGGTCTCTGTGAGTGTTATCGATTTGAAATCGTCTGCAAAGCGCATCTAGAGAGGCCTGTGCCCCTGGGAATTTTTGACGTGCTATTTTTAGAGTATCTATTACGTTTTCATTTGATATTGAATGAAAACCAGCTTGGTTAAGTTCAAAATTTAAAAAGCCCATATCAAAAGAGGCATTATGGATAACAAGCTTGTCATCCTTAATAAAATCCAGAAACTCTTGTGCTACATGCTTAAATAACGGCTTATCAGACACAAATTCATCTGTAATGCCATGTATTTTTATGGCGTCTGGGTCAATGTCTCGTTCTGGGTTAATATATAAATGAAGGGTTTTCCCAGATGGAACAAGGTTCATTATTTCCAATGCGCCAATTTCAATAATCCTATGACCTTGAGACACATCAAGACCTGTTGTTTCTGTGTCCAAAACTATTTCACGCATAAAAACCTCCTAAGATCAAACGCTTAAATTAGATAGCAACCAACGCTTCAGCAATTTATATGTATATGCTTTTCCAAGTCCTGTAGGCAGACAAAAATCTGCTAATTGCATTTTTTTGTGTTGAGGTAATTGATTATTTAAAATGGCATCAAGTTTTTGTTGTGTCATACCAGCGCGGTGCAAGGCTCGTTGCCTTTGTAAAAAATACGGGGCCCAAACACAAATGATGTTATCACAAACCATATCGCTTCCAGTTTCAAATAATAGGGGAATATCAACAACCACTATTTTTCTGTTTTGAAGTCTCATATGTTTAAAAAATTTTTGTCTATCCTGCCATATAAGAGGGTGGACTATCAGCTCCAATCGGTTTTTAGCTTCTGGATCGCTAAATATAATATCTCCTAATTTCTGCCTGTCTATCCCATTATCAAGATTACCAACATCTCCAAACGCGGCGATAATATCTGATACCGCAAGGCCGTGCGGGCCTAGAAAATTATGAACCGACCTATCTGCATCATGCACAGGTATCCTCAAATACCTAAACATATCGCTAACACTTGATTTACCCGTTGCAATGGAACCTGTTAGGCCGATGATTCTCATTGTGCAATTATCTTATTAGCAGGTGATAGACCGTGTAGTCTCATAAATCCTAATAGCGGAAGTAAAGGTAGTCCTAGAATATCATAGAATGCACCGCTAAATTGGGCTATAATATGACACCCTAGATTCTCAATCTGGTAAGAGGCGGGGGTTTGCAAAGCAGAATTTCCGATTTCATCCAGATAATTATCAATCTCAACTTCAGATAGAGAGCGAAGCGTTATAACCGGTGACGATAAATGATGCCATATCCGCTCGCCATCTAGAAATACAACAACGCTCGTATGCAACTTATGTGTTTTACCCTGTAATTCTGATAGTTGCGTTTTTGCTTTATCTAATGATTCAGGTTTTGAGAAACACTGACCATCGAAATCCAAAAGCTGGTCACTTGCAATAATAAAAGCATTTGGATTTGCAACGGCAATACGGCGCCCCTTAATTTCAGCTAATAACGTTGCACAATCTGCAAGAGACACACCCTCACAGAGTGCACTTTGTCTTATAGCTTCTTCATCAATATGGGCTGGCTGGGATGTAAAACGTAACTTTGCGTTCTGTAACATAGCCTGGCGTGAGGCGGATGCAGACGCTAGTATAATTTCTTTATTTTTTATTTCATACATTTTCTTGTTGATCTAATTCTTGTTGGCCTAACCATTTTCGATGGAGATGAATGATAGAAGTTGCGATTTCTTCTACAGAACGCCGTGAGACATCAATAACCGGCCAATTATGTCTGTTAAATAGCTTTCGGGCTTCTCTTACCTCATTGGTTATAATATCAATATCTGCATAATTGGGGTTTGTTGAATCTGATAAATGTTGCAGGCGTGTTTTTCGCACCTGCATTAATCGTTTTGGATCTGTTGTTAATCCAACAACAAAAAGCTTCTTATGAGGTAATTTTTCTATTGGAAATGGCACATTTGGAACCAGAGCGTAGTTTCCAACCTTAAAACCTCTATGTCCCAAATACATGGAGGTAGGCGTTTTGGATGTTCTAGACACCCCAACTAATAGCATGTCCGCATCATGAAGATTCTCAATATTCAATCCGTCATCATGAACTACCGCATATTCAACGGCAGCCATTCTTCGAAAATAGGCAGTATCTAATTTATGCTGGCCGCCTACACGCTGGGTACGCTGTGTTCCCAATATGTTCGAGAACAAATCTACAACAGGGTCGAGAATGGATAAGTTTGGAACTCCTTTTTCTGTACAAAGAGCCTCCAACATTTCTCTTACTTCCTTATTCACAACGGAAAATAAAACAATACCTGGATTTTTTTCTAAATTACGATCGATTGCGTCAATATGGGCTTTGTTGCGAACCAATGTCCAAATATGCTCTGTTATATTGGTATCTGGAAACTGAGCAAGGCCAGCGCGCGCATATTGATGAACTGTCTCGCCCGTAGAATCTGAAATTAAATGAAGATGTAACTCGTTTTTCTTAGTCATCACTATCTGGTTTCAACTGTTACAAATAATCGTGTGTTAGGGTTGTTCATCGCTCAGATATCTTTAACCATGTTTGTAGATAACTCAACTGTCTCCTGTGGATAAGTTTTATATAGCGCGATGAAATAAAGATCCATCCTATTTAGGCACAGCTTTTCCCAGCTTATAATCTGATGTGTATAAAAAACTTCATTCATAATTCAAAAATGGTAGTATGTTTTTTGGTAATTATATAACCTGTTGATTTAAAGTAGTTTTGTAACAGAAACGATAGCGAATTTCATATTATATATGTGTATATAGCTGTGAAAAACTATGGCTGTGTTGCTTTTATGATTTACGAAACAACCAACAGCTACTACATCCTTATTATAAATAATAATATATTAGACGGTATAATGAATTTTATAAAAACATTAAATGGCGAGATAACAAAAACACCCCCTATCTGGATAATGAGACAGGCTGGAAGGTATATGCAAGATTACAGAAATGTAAGAAGCACAGAGAAGAATTTTATAGAGTTTTGTTTGAATCCCGAAAAAGCCAGTAATGTGACCTGCCAGCCAATTCAGAAATTTGGTATGGATGCAGCGATTATTTTTTCCGACATCTTACTTATATTGCATATGCTGAACCATCAGGTGATATTTGTTAAAAATGAAGGTCCAAAATTACATAAATTAAATCTAGGTGAGCCATTATTATTGCCCAAATGGGATACCTATCTTACGAATCTACAACCTGTAAGTGAAGCAATAAAGCTAACGCGGGTTAAATTAGATAAGAGTGAGAACACCAAAGATACGCCAATCATTGGATTTTCAGGTTCCCCATGGACGTTATTCACATACCTAATAGAGGGTGGCTCATCTAAAGATTTTCCAAATGCACGAAAATTTTTATGGGCAGATCACGCTAATTCAAAACAAATTTTTGATATCTTAACACACGCTATAATTCATTTTTTAGAACTTCAAATAAAAGCAGGCGTTAATGCTATCATGTTGTTTGATAGCTGGGCTGGCTCGATACCAGCAAGATTTCGCAATGAGTTTGTATATCAGCCAACAAAAACAATAACGCAAACACTTAGACAAAAATATCCTCGCATCCCTATTATTTGTCTGCCAAAATCTATTGGAGAAGGTATTGTTGAGTTTGTAGATATTGTTCAGCCTAATTGTGTTGCCGTTGATCATCTAACAGATATTGAATTTGTGCATAAATCGATACCTAAAGAGGTCGTTATTCAAGGTAATATTGATCCATTATGCCTTGTTACTGGCGGGGATGTGCTCAAAAAGGAGGTTGATTATCTTCTTAATTTAATTACAGATAGACCCTATATATTCAATTTGGGACATGGTATCGTGCCAGAGACGCCAGAGCAAAATGTTGCAGAGATTATTTCTTATATAAGAGAGAAAAACATTGGATTATCAATTAGTTAAGGCATTTCACATTATTGCTATCATAGCGTGGATGGCTGGATTGTTATATCTGCCGCGGTTATTTGTGTATCACTCATTAGTGGATGTTGGCTCTGTTCGCTCTCAGACATTTAAATTAATGGAGCGACGCTTATTGAAGGGTATTATGAACCCAGCCATGATAATAAGTTGGTTATTAGGGTTATATTTATTGCATCTTAATCCGTCCTTATTGCAAGAATATTGGATGATAGCAAAAATTGTGTGTGTAGTACTTATGACCTATTTTCATATGAAATTTGCTGGGATGAGACGCAGGCTCGAAGCTGATGAGACTCCAAAATCAGATAAATATTATCGTTATTGGAATGAAGCCCCAACACTGACAATGATAGCAATTGTAATATTGGCAGTTGTTGAGCCTTTCTGATAAGATTCGTACCTAAATTAATATCTAATTTGACATTACCTGTATTAATCAGATATCATGATGCTTTCCTACCTTTAAACTTAATTCAGATAAGTTTACACCCATGCATTTACAAGAATTGAAATCCCGCTCTCCCTCCGAATTGTTAGCATATGCTGAAGAATTAGAGGTTGAAAACGCGTCCACGCTACGAACACAGGATATGATGTTTGCTATCCTGAAGCAGCTGGCTGAAAATGAAGTGGTTATTAGTGGTACTGGGGTGCTTGAGGTGTTGCAGGATGGGTTCGGATTTCTTCGTTCTCCTGAGGCTAACTATCTACCAGGACCAGATGATATTTACGTCTCCCCAAGTCAGGTGAGAAGATTTGGTCTTCGCACAGGTGATACCGTCGAAGGAGAGATTAGAGCGCCAAAAGATGGCGAGCGTTATTTTGCACTCTTAAAAGTAGATCTTATTAATTTTGAAAAACCAGATTCGGTTCGACATCGCATCAATTTTGATAATCTTACCCCGCTTTATCCAAATAAAAAATTAACGATGGAGCTACCGTTTGATCCTGATAATAAGGATAAGACGCCGAGAATTATGGATCTGATAGCGCCTATTGGAAAAGGGCAAAGAAGCCTTATTGTGGCGCCGCCTCGCACTGGTAAAACCATGATGTTGCAATCAATCGCGCATGCAATCTCTCGAAATCATCCAGAGGTGTACTTAATAGTGTTGCTAATAGATGAGCGCCCTGAAGAAGTAACAGATATGCAACGATCTGTTAAAGGAGAGGTTATTTCATCTACTTTTGATGAGCCAGCAGTACGCCATGTTCAAGTAACAGATATGGTTTTGGAAAAAGCAAAACGTTTGGTTGAACATAAACGCGATGTGGTTATCCTACTTGATAGTATTACACGGCTGGCAAGAGCGTATAATACTGTTGTACCATCATCAGGTAAGGTATTAACTGGCGGTGTTGATGCAAATGCATTGCAGAGACCTAAGCGCTTTTTCGGCGCGGCAAGAAATATTGAGGAGGGCGGCTCGCTCACCATAATTGCAACGGCCCTTATTGAAACAGGGTCTCGAATGGATGAAGTTATATTTGAAGAGTTCAAAGGTACCGGTAATAGTGAGCTTATCTTAGATCGCAAAATAGCAGATAAGCGGGTGTTCCCAGCTATAGATGTGACTAAATCTGGAACCAGAAAAGAAGAATTACTAGTCGATAAGGTAACATTGAATAAAATGTGGATGTTACGTCGCATTTTGATGCAGAGTGGCCCAGTAGATGCTATGGAGTTCCTAACGGATAAATTGCGCCATGCAAAAACAAATGAAGATTTCTTCGAGCATATGAATAGCTAGCTATTTTTAGCTTCTAAATCTAAGAGCCATCGTTTTCGTTCTAAATTCTCGCTCGAGCTTGGGTTTTCCTTACTCCCGCCGCTATATTGGCTTATAGAGCCATCTGTGTTTAGTATGCGGTGACAGGGAATTATTATCGGAATTGGGTTTTTCCGGCAGGCCTGACCAGCAGCGCGTGCTGCTTTTATGTTGCCCCATTGTTTGGCTAAGCCTTGATAAGAAGTGGTTTGCCCATACCGAACTAAGGCAAGAGTGTTAAACCAGCGCGTCATTGCAGAAGACCAGTCCGAAAAATCGATGGGTATAGAGAAATGAGTAAGCCTGCCTGATAAATATTTGTCTAGCTGCTCGAGTGTTTCATGTGAAACATTTTCGTTCTCCTGGCTTAGTGGCTCGCAAAAGGGTGTTTGTTGCCAGCGCAACTCTTTTAACCCTGTAGGAGACGTAACAGGCCAAAAATATCCTAGTTCTGTTTTAATCATATTCATTTATGTGTTTTCATCCAATAATATAGATGTTAATCAGCTCTAGGTAAATAATAGGTAAACAATAGGTGAATAATAAGTGATTTGTGGGCACATTATGAGCCATATTATAGGTAATAATACGTTGTTTAATAAACTTGTCAAAGAGCTGGAAATTAGGTGAGTGTATCTGACACTATATTTGCGCTGGCCACACCGCCAGGCCAATCTGCTATCGCTATTATCAGAATATCTGGTATTGGCGCGCATGACGTATTATCCCATTTTGGGGTTACGGGCATGCAAGTTCTAGACAAGCCAGGTGCGCAGTATCGACGCCTTAGAGCCGATAGCGGCCAGATAATAGATGATGTAATGCTTGTGTTATTTCCGTCAAGCGCATCTCCAACAGGTGAGAATATTACCGAGATACAATGTCATGGAAGCCCAGCAGTGGTTCAGTTTTTATTGTCTGAACTTGCTGATATTCCTGGCCTTAGACCAGCACAGCCAGGTGAGTTTTCCCGCAGGTCATTTAATAATGGTAAGATGGGGTTAGTTGATTTAGAAGGTCTTGCCGATTTGATAGACGCTCAAACTACGCTACAACATCAGCAAGCAATGAATGTCATGACTGGAAAACTTTCCAATCAGTTGCTGATCTATAGAGAACAGCTTGTTTCGATATCATCAAGACTTGAGACAATCATTGATTTCTCGGATGAAGATTTACCAAATGATGTTTTGGACGGGTATGTGAACACAATAAAAGAGCTCCAGAATAATATAAATCTGCTTGTGAGCGATAGTGAATTATCTGAGCAAATACGAGATGGGGTAAAGATAGCTCTGATAGGACCTGTAAATGCTGGAAAATCAACTATCTTAAATGTATTAGCAAAGCGCGAAGTAGCAATCGTATCTGAGATAGAAGGTACCACGCGTGATGTTATAGAGGTTCGCTTAGATTTGGGCGGGATACCTGTTATCCTAACGGATACAGCTGGAATTAGAGAGGCGGAGGATTTCGTAGAAATTGAGGGTATAAGACGGGCAAAAAAAGTAGCGGCGGAGTCTGATGTTACTATTTTGGTGTTAGATGTATCAAACCCTGATTGGGCAGAAATGATTGGAGAGTTTGAGAAATGGGGCTCAGCTATAAAGCTGGTTGTGTTAAATAAGGCGGATCTTGTAACAGATAATGCCATACAGCAGCAAATCAATCATGCTAACACACCTATCTTAGAACATGCAGAGCCAATAATTGCGAGCTTTCAAAATCAAAATACAGAAAATAGCGGTGATATATTGGTTAAAAAGCTAGCTGAAATACTATCTTATATTCCAACCTCAAGCAGTGATTTGCGATTAACGCGTTCTTGGCATAAGTCAGCTTGCCTTTCGGTATCTGCCGCATTAGAGCGCGCTATGGCTTTAGATATTCAACAACAACCAGAACTTGTAGCTGAAGAGTTACGATATGCGTGCGTTTCACTTGGCCGGCTTACTGGCACCGTCGATGCAGAGGATTTGCTAGATAATATTTTTTCTAACTTTTGTATTGGCAAATAATGTATAATTCAAATTTTGACATCTGGTTACGCAATTTAGTATCATATCGCATAAATCGGCATTCAATGATAAGAACGCTCAGAAAGCACAGAATAAATGGTTACTAAGAGGGTTGATGTTATTGTCATAGGCGGCGGTCATGCAGGCACTGAAGCTGCGAGCGCTGCTGCTAGAATGGGCGCACAAACACTTCTAGTAACTATGGATCTAGATAAAATTGGTGAGATGTCTTGTAACCCAGCTATTGGGGGATTAGGCAAAGGCCATTTGGTGCGTGAGATTGATGCGCTTGATGGCATTATGGGACAGGCTATAGATAAGTCTGGCATTCAATTTCGGATGTTAAACAAATCAAGGGGTCCAGCCGTTCATGGCCCGAGAGCACAAGCAGACAGAGAATTATATAGTAAAGCAGTTCAGGAGGCTCTAAAAGCTCAGGAAAACCTGTCATTTCAGGAAGGTACGGTTGCTGATCTTCTGGTGGAAAACAAACGTGTGGTTGGTATAACGCTAACAGATGGAAGTGAGATATTATCGAAATCAGTAGTGTTAACGACAGGCACGTTTTTGGGCGGTATAATACATCTTGGATCAGAGAGAATGCAAGCTGGACGAATTGGAGAAGCGCCCTCTAATGCATTAGCGCAACGGCTACGCGGGCTTGGCTTGCCAGTTGGTAGGCTGAAAACAGGCACACCAGCAAGGCTTGATAAATCAACCATAGACTGGGCATCACTCGAGATGCAGGCAGCAGATGAAAAACCAGAACCTTTTTCTTATCTAACAGATAAGATAACTATTCCTCAAATTTCTTGTGGTATTACTAGGACAACTGAAAAAACGCATAAAATAATATCACAATCAATGCATTTATCAGCAGTCTATAGTGGTCAAATAGAAGGCAGAGGACCAAGATATTGCCCGTCTATTGAAGATAAGGTCAATCGGTTTTCAGAAAAATCTTCGCACCAAATATTTTTGGAGCCAGAAGGATTAGGACTTGATACCGTATATCCAAACGGTATTAGCACTAGTCTTCCCCGTGATGTGCAAACTCAAATGATAGCAACTATCCCAGCTCTGGAAAAGGCTAAGATACTCCAATTTGGATATGCTATTGAATATGACTTCATAGATCCAAGGGCATTAGATCGAACCTTGCAGCTAAAAATGTTGCCAGGTTTATATCTGGCAGGCCAGATTAACGGCACTACCGGTTATGAGGAAGCAGCAGCGCAAGGATTAATGGCTGGAATAAATGCAGCCTTATGTGCCTCTGCCACAATACAAGGAATGCAAACAGGATTTTTTCTTGACAGAGCAGAAGCTTATATCGGCGTTATGATTGACGATCTTATAACATGTGGGGCGTCAGAGCCTTATAGAATGTTTACCTCGCGAGCAGAATATAGATTATTACTTCGCGCTGATAATGCAGATCAAAGACTGACCCCCAAAGCGATAGAGTTAGGATGCGCAAGCCATGATAGGCGCAAATCATTTGAAGCCAGAAAGCAAATGCTAGATGATGCACGAGATATATTAGCTAATTTAAAAGCCAGACCATCAGATCTATCTGCTCATAATCTGCCCTCTCCAAGGAATGGCAATATCTCAAAAGCAGAAGAGCTACTCTCTAATCATGATATAAAATTATCAGATTGTGTTTCTTTATGGCCGCAAATAAAAGATATCCCAACATATCTACATTCCCAAATTGAAACAAATTGCCGCTATGCAAATTATGTAAAACGTCAGGAAGCAGATATCGAAGCGATGAGGCGCGACGATGCATTGCAAATTCCAAATGATATTGACTTTTCTGCGATAGGAGGGCTTTCTTCTGAATCAATTGAGCTATTTAATAGGTTTAAGCCTGCTTCCATCGGGCAAGCAAACAGAATAGCAGGTCTTACGCCTGCAGCTATTATATGCGTGTTGCGCTATATTCGCCGGAATTCAAAATCAACCAGAGCACAACATCAAAATAATGTCGTTGCACGGTAATTGAGAGCCATGAGCGATGCCCTTTCCGTGTTAAAGGATAACTATAATGTTTCACATGAAACATTATCCGAGCTTTCATCCTTTCATGATCTTTTATTCAAATGGCAGAAACGCCTGAACCTTATTTCACCTAAAACAATAAATGAAATTTGGGATAGGCATATTCTTGACAGTGCTCAGCTCTGTCGTTTTCTTCCCAAAAACCCCTGCTGCATTCTTGACGTTGGCTCTGGTGCGGGGCTCCCTGGCCTTGTTCTGTCTATTCTAACCAATCACGAGATACATTTAGTGGAATCAGACCAAAAAAAATGTGCGTTTCTTAGAACGGCTATATCACGAATTAATTTAAATGCATCGGTTCATGAAACACGGCTGGAAGAGATGCCTAGTTTGAAAGCTGATATAATAACAGCACGTGCATTTGCGCCTTTGCCGCGCTTGCTGGCTTTAACACAAAAGCAGCATCACCCAAAATTGCGATTTTTACTTCTCAAAG
Organism: Alphaproteobacteria bacterium; assembly: GCA_016779005.1. Classification (GTDB taxonomy): domain Bacteria; phylum Pseudomonadota; class Alphaproteobacteria; order Puniceispirillales; family Puniceispirillaceae; genus UBA5951. The sequence goes on along the minus strand of JADHOL010000008.1, from coordinate 6,842 downwards.
GAAGAGATGTAAGTTCTGAGTTGATTAATATAGATTCATGGCAGAAAATACGAGTAGCAAACCAGCATGCATCTATCACATCTGAAGATGGTTGTATTCTAGAATTACAATGTGACGATGTATCATAGGGTTACGATGCATTATAGGGAAATTTAATGACCAAGGTAATATCGATTGCCAACCAAAAAGGCGGCGTTGGAAAAACCACAACAGCTGTTAATCTCTCAACGGCTCTAGCTGCCTGTGATAAACAGGTTTTGCTTATTGACTTGGACCCGCAAGGTAATGCAAGCACAGGATTTGGTATTGATAATATCCAAAGGGACATCCAGATATATCATCTCTTGACGCAAAGAGCACCTATAAGTGATGCAATACAGCAAACAATAGTCCCAAAATTATCTATAATTCCAGCAGATACAGACCTTGCAGCAGCTGAGGTTGAAATAAGAGATAGAGAACATAGAGAATATATATTAGACCAGCTACTGCGCCCGATTTCTAGTTCCTATGATTTTGTTATAATTGACTGTCCGCCATCTCTTGGGCTGCTTACTGTAAATGCACTCTCAGCTTCTGATTCTGTATTAGTGCCGCTACAATGTGAGTTTTATGCTCTTGAAGGTTTAGCCCAATTATTGCGTTCTGTGGAGTTGGTAAAGAAAAATCTGAATCCAAACCTATCTGTTCAAGGCATTGTCCTCACTATGTTTGATAGTCGGAATAATCTATCTGAAATGGTTGTAAATGACGTTAAAGAACATTTTGGTAAACAGGTATATCAAACCATTATTCCCCGTAATGTTAGGGTTTCGGAGGCGCCATCCTTTGGCCAACCGGTTCTAATGTATGATATTAATTGTCCAGGCTCGAAGGCTTATGCGTCACTTGCAGCAGAACTATTGCAACAGGAGAATGTCAACTTATGACAAAAGCACCTAAGAAAACAAAGAAAATTCAGCGTGGCTTAGGTCGCGGATTATCTACATTGCTAGGGGATGCAGAAGCACGCTCCTCATTAAAGGAAATCCCTGTATCAAACTCTAAATTCGGAGATAAGTTCACGAATATGGCAGGTTCTAAACCACTGTCAAATTCTTCTTCTGTTCAAAACATTCCGATTGAATGGATAAATCCAGGCCCATGGCAACCGCGACGAACATTCGATAATGATTCTTTAAAAGAACTAGCAAAATCTCTTGTAAAACAGGGTGTTATACAGCCTATATTAATTCGCCCAACCCCGAATACTGTGAATAAATATCAGCTAATCGCCGGTGAGCGTAGATGGCGTGCCGCTCAAATTGCGAAAATCTATGAAATTCCTGCTGTAATTAGGGAATTTTCAGAACAGGAAGCCGCTCAAATTGCACTTGTTGAAAATGTCCAAAGACGCGATTTGTCCTCTATTGAAGAAGCAACCGCTTATTCTCAATTAATTCAAACATATGGTTACACTCAACACGAATTATCAGAACTGATCGGAAAATCAAGATCTCATATCGCTAATCTAATGCGCCTGTTAAAGCTTCCAGACTGGATACAGTCTCAGATAGAAAATGGTAGCGTATCGGTCGGTCAAATTCGCCCTATCATAGGCCATGCGGATATAGATAATTTAGCAAAGTTAATAATCAAACAGGGTTTAACAGCTCGCGAAGCCGAAAATCTATTGAAGCGTAACAATAAGACTAGTGGGAGGCAAACCACAGAAGATGCTGTATCCCATTTAGAAAACAAAGATTTAGAAGAAAAAATAGAACGCCAAATTGGCCTGAAGACTGAAATAAAATGGAATCCAAAACGAGAGGCTGGTGCTGTTAGAATATCTGTTTCATCTCTGGAGCAGTTTGATGCGTTATTAGAAAAACTAGGGGTTCAAACACGTTGACGAGATAGGCTAATTGCAATACCGAGCAAGGATTGCCCTATCAAACTAAAAGGGTCTGGGTTGGTGCCTCTTTTGCATTGTGTTTCTAACAACACAAACCTATTCAAAAGGGCTAAACACCATTCAACAGAACAAACGCTACTATGGTAGGTGACCGCATTTTTCCGCTTAAAATAGATTGGAGGGCGCAGATTGCTTATGGCAGCTCCAGTTGATAAACCAGCTTTTTTTGCAGCCCCAACTTGGATTAGTATTTTAAGATAGGATTGAAAATATCTAATAATAACAATGGGTTGTATATCCTCTGATTTGGTTTTCCCTAATAAGAAACCAAGCTTTTCTGTTTTTCCATCAAAAACAGCATTGACCAATTTATCAATAAGTTGTGATGTATTATCCCCTAAAAGCACATCAATTTCTGAGTGTTTTATGGTTCTTGTATGTGCAGAATATAAAGCAAGCTTCTCAATCTCGCTTCTGTTGATGGCACGGTCTCCGCCGAGCTTTTCGGATATATAATCTATCAACTCGCTTGAGATATTAATGCCATGTTCTGATAGATTGCTGCGAACAAATTGTTGCAGGTTTCTATCCTCGTCTGGATAACAGGCAATAGATGCAATTTGGGGGTGCTTTTCACATAAGGTAACAAGGCTATGTTTTGTTGTGGCGTCTCTTGCGGTGATAATTAACCGGCAATCTGTGTTTAAATAGTCGATATTAGCTTTTACTGCGGAGCCAAGTTCACTTGAAGTTCCGCTCAGTAAAACCAGCTTTGTCGTACCTATTAAAGCCATAGAACTTAGCGCATCTGCCAGTAGTGCTGGATCTGATTGAACTTCTTTTCCAGTTACCTTTGAGACAGAAAAAGGATCGTCTAAATTAGGGGAGAAGAATTGCGCAAGCGCGCGCGCACGCTCATCTATTAAGCCAGCATCTGGCCCATGAAGCAAGTAAGCCAGAAAAGGCTCTCTTGGTTTTTTAATAAGCGTATCACTATCTTTAGGAGAAATTTTCATAAGCAATTAGCTATCAGGGTTTTCCAAGAAATAAAGATATAGGTTCTGATAAACTCGTTGCGCTAACAGTATCGCAAGACGCTCTTGTGCAAATTTTTCGGATTGCTCTTGTGCATATAAGCCAGAAACAGCTCCTGATGTCGCTTCAGAACTTATGCTACCTTGGTGAATTGACTGTCCAGTTCGCGTATTTTTTAGCTTAAATTCTACCGTTACAGAGGTGTTTTTCAAGTTAGAGGAGTTTTGGGTGACAGAAAGTGTCTGTGTGTTGGAAACATCCAAAGAATAGGTAAGCATATAATTTGCACTTATTGGCGTGTTTCGAACAATATGATTGAAGTTCTTGTAAAATAATAATTCTATATGAGATTCAGGATTTTGGGCTGTAATCTGGGATATTTTATCTTTTACAAAGACATCATTTTGCGTGTCGATGGTACCGATGCAGCTCGTAAAAAGCAGAACGATACACCATAAAGTCAAATATAACTGTTTTTTAGCCCACAACATTGATAATCCTGTTTGGTACAACTACGACACGTTTAATCTCTCTGCCAGACATATATTTTTTAACTTCTTCAGTTGAAAGTGCAGCAGCCTCTGCTTCCTGCTTTGGTAAATCTACCGGCAGGTTAAGCTTAACTCTGACTTTACCATTTACCTGAACGGCAACCTCAATCCTGTCATCATTAAGAAGTTCTTCAAAAACATACGGCCAAGGCGATGTGCTGACAAGTTCTGTATTTCCTAAATTAAACCAGAGTTCTTCTGCGATATGCGGTGCAAATGGGGCTAACATCTGCGCAAGTAATTCTAAAACATGGTGTTTAATGCGATCTGCATCTTCAACATTCTGCTTGAATGAAGATAGGGCATTCACCAATATGTGAAGTTGCGCAACACATTTATTAAAAGCAAATCTCTCTATATTCTCATTTATTATCTTAACAGAGCGATGCGCTATTTTAAGCAGCTCTAAGGCGTCTTTGGAAAAAGTTTCTAAGTCTTCTGAGCTAATGTTACGGTCTGGTCTAGCGGGCGTTTCCGAAGATAGTTTAAAAATTTTGCTTATAAACCTAAATGATCCCTCAACACCTGCTTCTGTCCATTCAAGATCTCTATCTGGCGGGGAATCAGAAAGCATAAATAATCGTGCGGTATCAGCACCATATGACTTTATTATTTCTTCAGGGTCTACAACATTACGCTTTGATTTGCTCATTTTCTCAACGCGGCCAGCCTTAACCGGCAGATTATCTCCTACTGAAACAAACCCGTTATTGGTTTTTTTTACCTCATTCGGGAATAACCATTGACCATCCGAAGATTTGAAAGATTGATGGCATACCATTCCTTGTGTCATAAGACCTGCAAACGGCTCATCAAGATCTAAATATCCAACATCGCTAAGTGCTCTGGTAAAGAATCTCGAATATAAAAGATGTAAAACTGCATGCTCCACCCCTCCGATATATTGATCTACTGGCATCCAATAAGCAGCCTTTTCCGCATTAAAGGCTTTGTCAGAAACAGGATCAACAAATCTTAGATAATACCAAGAGCTTTCAAAAAAAGTATCAAAGGTATCGGTTTCACGCACACTATCCGCCCCGCATTTAGGACATGTAACCTGCTTCCAGGTTGGGTGGGTATCAAGTGGATTACCAGATTCCCCAAACTCAACATCATCAGGAAGCACAACAGGCAAATCTTTCTCAGGAACAGGAACTATTCCGCAATCAGAGCAATGAATTATTGGTATTGGGCATCCCCAATATCGCTGACGTGATACACCCCAATCTCGTAATCTAAACGTTACCTTTTTGGTTCCAGCGCTTATAGCTTCAATCTCTTTAATAGCAACATTTTTGGCTTCTTCTATATTAAGACCGTTCCATTCGCCCGAGTTTATGATAGTTCCAGGGCCAGTATAGGCAACATCTTCAACTAAGAAAGTCTCAGCCTCTTCACCTTCGGGGCAAACCACTTCAGTTACAGTCAGGTTATATTTACGAGCGAAATCAAGATCACGTTGATCATGCGCTGGGCAGCCAAATATAGCGCCTGTTCCATAGTCCATTAATACGAAATTAGCGATATAAACAGGTAATTTTTTGCCACTAATTAGGGGATGATGTACTTGTAATTCTGTGTTAAATCCGCGCTTTTCCGCCTGTTCGATGGCTGCTTCTGATGTGCCAAGGGCATCACAATCAGCAATGAATTTTGCGAGTTCAGGATTTTCCTCTGCAAGATAACTTGCCAAGGGATGATGTGCGGAAATGGCAACAAAAGAGGCACCAAACAAAGTATCAGGACGCGTGGTAAACACATCCAAGTCTGAGAAGCTGCCAGTATGTTTATCTAATTTAAAGTTAACTTGTGCCCCTTCGGACCTCCCAATCCAGTTATGTTGCATTAAGCGCACACGCTCTGGCCAGTTATCAAGCGATTTTATCGAATTTAATAGCTCGTCACCATATCGGGTAATATTTAAAAACCACTGGGATAGTTTGCGGCGTTCAACTGGAACACCAGAGCGCCATCCACACCCATCAACAACCTGTTCATTTGCAAGAACCGTATTTTCAACAGGATCCCAATTCACCCAAGATTCCTTGCGGTAAGCAAGGCCTTTTTCTAAGAATTTAAGAAACATAAGCTGCTCATGTCTATAATAATCTGGCTCACATGTTGCTAATTCACGCAGCCAATCATAAGAAAGCCCCATTGACTTTAACTGATCCCGCATTGAAGCGATGTTTTGTCTTGTCCATTTTGCTGGATGCGTATTCCGCTCTATCGCCGCGTTTTCGGCAGGAAGCCCAAACGCATCCCATCCCATCGGATGTAGAACATTAAATCCTTTTGCCCTTTTAAACCTCGCAACAACGTCTCCCAAAGCGTAATTTCGAACATGCCCCATATGAATACGCCCAGATGGATAGGGAAACATTTCAAGTACGTAATATTTTGGCTTTTTGGAGAAATCTTCAGCTCTAAAGCAATTTGCGTTTTCCCACGCTATCTGCCATTTTTCCTCGAGCTGAGATGGAATAAATTCAGTCATTAATTATCAACTAGATGTTATTGAGTAACAGAAGAGGCGCGCAGCTCACGTGCTCTCGTAAGAATCAAATCTTCTAATCGTATGGCAAGTTCAGGGTCTATTCCAGCATCTTTCCAAACATTCCCTTGCCGTGATTGAACATATACCACAACACGGATTGCATCCGAACGAAGCTCTTTATCCAAAACAAATACGGCTAATTTGATTTGCTCACTTGGCTGCGATGGAAGACTATACCAGTCAGTGATTAGTGTACCACTAAATACATCAATATCATCAATTGGCAGTATAGAAGTAATATCAAGAGAGGCACGCCATAATAATGCGTTTACTGGGATTCCGGAAGAACTTTTATTAGATGTTCTGGATATATCCTCTAGAGTTATTCCAGTCTCACTTCTTCCAGTTAAAAACGACCCATCTTTATGTTTTTTTGTAGAAGCGTTCTGCGGTTCCGTAGACGAACAGGCTGTAACGAATAATACAGCAATAAATAATAAGTATTTAAACATGAATTAACATCTCCTGATTAACCACAATATGCAACAAAAAAAGGGGTCAGACAACTGACCCCTTAATATAAAATTTTTACTATTAAATTAGAATGAAACTGCTAAATTAATAGTTGTTCCTGTGCCAGACACATCTGTGCCGCCACCACCAGACTGTGTAAAGTCAGAGTAGCTTGCATACAATGTCACACCAGAAGCTACTGTGTAAGCTATACCATAGGCTGACTCATCATATTTATAGTCTGTAGAACCATCATGAGTTCCATCAGCAGCAACAGAAGCAGCTGTAATTGTTAAGCTATCTGATACAGCGTATGACACACCAAAATTGGTTGAAGATAGGTCGTCTG
>JADHOL010000025.1 GCA_016779005.1 Alphaproteobacteria bacterium | reverse complement strand
GAATATGCACACGTAATCCAGATAGTGCTTCGCTAACCCGAATCTGACAACCAAGCCGTGAGGTAGGCGTTAGATTAAAAGACAGATCTAACATATCCGCCTCATCCTCCGAAGGCACGCCTAGTTTTTCATAATCAGCATGATCGAAATAGACATGACAGGAGGCACAGGACAAGCTGCCCCCACAGGTTCCCTCGATTCCCATATTAGAATCGCGGCCTGCTTCCATTAAGGAGACTCCGTCTCTTACCTCTATTTGATGTTCACTATTATCTGATTTTATAAAAGTTATAACAGGCATTTTCTAACCTACAGCTTCTATCAAAATTATTTTTCCTGATGGCGTTTGTATATCGCAATCAATGCATCTGCAAGAGCTGAAATGTCATCTTGGCTATTCTCCCATCCAAAAGAAATACGAATAACATGACTACTCAGCGAGCCAAACCCCATTGCTTTTATAACATGACTTTCCTGCACCTTACCAGAAGAACACGCAGCACCAGAGCTAATCGCAAATCCATCCATATCTAAAGACATCACCGCGATCTGAGCAGACACCGCAGGCAATAACAGGCTAACCGTATTATCTACACATGGTGCATCCTTAGTTGTAAGCTCAATATCAGGACAGGCTTGTTGGAGTTTTGAGACAAAATCAGAGCGCCATTTAGGCCAAAGTTTAGCATGATCCTGCCAGTTAGAGGCAGATTTTGCCGCAGCACCAAACCCAGCAATACCGTAGATATTCTCTGTTCCAGAACGACGTCCCTTCTCCTGCCTGCCACCTTTTAGAAGCTGCGGCACCTGCCTTCCAGGCGCTATCCATAAAGCACCAACCCCTGGCGGGCCACCTATTTTATGAGCTGAAAAACTAGCCATCGTAAGACCAGAGCGTGACCATTCGTCCAATTTAATAGGGATTTTCCCAAGCGCTTGCACCATATCACTATGGAACGCAACATCATAGGCTTGGCACATCTCTAAAAGCTTTTCAATCGGCTGAATTCTGCCCGTCTCGTTATTAACAAGCATAACAGATACTAGTATTTCTCCGCCGCTATTTTTAGCCTGTTGCAATGCTAAATCTAATTCAGAAAGGTTAATTCCGCCATCATTTCCAACATTTATTTTGTGGGCATCAGGACGTGCCGCCAAAACAGCATCATGTTCAACCATGCAGGTGATAACCTTCTCAAATCCTAACAATGCTGTATTATTTGCTTCTGTGCCGCCACTTGTGAACATAAATCCGCTGGCATCGCCTCCTGCTAATTCAGCAAGTTCGCCGCGTGCTGTTTCCATAATAAGCTTGGAAGACCTGCCAAAAGAATGAATAGAGGATGGGTTGCGCGCAGGCCCCATTAACGAAGTCATATATTCAGCTGCTTCTGGCCTTAGCGGTGCAGAAGCGTTGTAATCAAGATAAACTGGCTGGCGCATTACTCTATAAACTGACCCCAAATAACTTCGCTAAAAAATTGTACCCTTATGAACAAAGCAGATGCACTTTTCTTTTGCACTTTCATAAATAACGCTCATAAGAATTGGCTTGGATAACTCTATTTATTTTCCAACTCGCTAATATTGAGTGTATTATCGCTACCAGTTTCATGAAGGTCAGAGGATGGGTTTACTGTTTGACGTTTTTGTAGCACCTCAATCTGCTCTTGCATTTGTATTATCTGCTGAGACATCCAAGAGAGTGTTTTTTCTGTTTGGTCTGTTGCAGTCATATCTGAGACCGCATACGCGGTGAAACGCTCATTAGCGCGCCGTCTTGCCACTGGTTTTGCGGGAATACCAACGACTGTTATTCCTTCCCCAACATCCTTTGTAACAACAGAATTACCGCCAACGCGCGCGCATTTATGAATTGTTATAGGCCCTAAAATTTGTGCCCCTGCGCCAATAATCACATTATCGCCTATAGTTGGATGACGTTTTACATCACGCTGAGTGTCCGAATTTTCAGCGGGGTTCACGCCGCCCAATGTGACGCCGTGATACAAGGTTACATTCTCACCAACCGTTGCTGTTTGGCCAATCACAACACCCATGCCATGATCGATAAACAAGCCTGCACCGATCTTTGCCTGTGGGTGAATTTCGATACCTGTAAGCAAGCGTGCAAACAACATTATCGCACGCGCAATAAATTTAAAATGCCATCTCCATAAAGGATGTGCGATACGGTGAAACAATAATACATGAAAACTTGGATATAAAAAAATAGCTGCAAACACGCCTTGCGCAGCAGGATCACGTTCCATTATTGCCTTTAAGTCAGATCGAAGCTTGCCTAGCATTGCTCTTCCCTTCCCATTTCTGTGCGGTTTCTGAGCCATTTTTAACAGTTTTGACATTTAATTACGCTATTACACCAAAAATAACATAGTTAAAAATAGTTAAGATAGAAAATAGTTAAGATTCTTTAGAAAATTATCAACATACTTGGTATTTATTTTCACTTCGTATATAAACTTTTGAGCGTCTGCTCAAACCAAATGTGGATTTTATATGCCAGAAGTTATTATTAATGGGCCTGAAGGCCGGTTAGAATGTCGTTACATGCCAGGAAACAGGCCAGATGCGCCAACAGCCATCATCCTGCATCCTGAACCCAATAAGCGAGGGACGATGAATAATCGTATTACCTTTGCTTTATATAAATTGTTTCAAGCGCGCGGATTTTCGGTGTTGCGTTTTAACTTCAGGGGCGTTGGCAAAAGTCAGGGCTCTTACGATAATGGTGAGGGCGAACTTGCTGATGCAGCTACTGCAATGGACTGGTTGCAAAACCAGCATCCAGGATCAAGCGAATGCTGGATTGCGGGATTTTCATTTGGTTCATGGATTGGAATGCAACTTATGATGCGCCGCCCTGAAATCACTGGTTTTATTTCTGTATCGCCGCCTGCAAGCACCCATGATTTTACGTTTCTTGCGCCCTGCCCTGTATCTGGCCTGATTGTTCAAGGCGGGGAGAATTCACAAGTCACAAGCGAGCGCATTCTTCAACTTGTTGATAAAATATCAAAGCAAAAAGGCGTTACGATTGATGTTGGCATTATAGACGGGGCAAACCAGTTTTTCAGTGCACACCTTAATGAAGCAATGGATGAGGTTGAAAAATATGTGGATGCTCGCACAACCCATACCGACGAGCCCGTTCAAACATTAATAGGTTAAGGATTTTTTTGTGAGCCAGCACGCCTATCATTCTGAATTTATAAATCGTATTACAAGCAGAGGCTATATGCATCAAGCAACTAATCTTGATGGATTAGATAATAGATGTGATTCACGGCCAATAACAGCTTATATTGGCTTTGATTGCACTGCAAATAGTCTGCATGTAGGCTCTCTTGTTCAAATAATGATGCTTCGTCAATTACAGAATACTGGACATAAGCCGATCGTACTTATGGGCGGAGGCACTACAAAAATTGGGGACCCCTCTGGCAAAGATGAAGCGCGCCCGCTTTTATCTGATCAAGACATAGCGCAGAACAAAGCAGGCATTCTAAAAATCTTCGAAAAATACCTCAAATTTGGCGATAACCCTACTGACGCCATTATGATTGATAATGCAGATTGGCTTGAGCCATTATCATATATTCGTTTTTTACGGGATTTTGGCAGTCACTTTTCCATTAATCGCATGCTTAGCATGGATTCTGTCAAACTCAGGCTTGAGCGAGAACAAAATCTATCTTTTCTTGAATTTAATTACGCCATTCTACAAGCATATGATTTTATGGAATTGCGAAGACGCTATGGGTGTGAGCTGCAAATGGGCGGCTCTGACCAATGGGGAAATATCGTAACTGGTATCGACTTAACACGCAGGGTTGATACTCAAGAAATATTTGGACTTACCTCCCCGCTCATTACCACAGCTTCAGGTGCTAAGATGGGCAAATCTGCAACTGGAGCAATCTGGCTTAATGAAGAGAGATTATCGAGTTTTGATTTCTGGCAATTTTGGAGAAATACAGAAGACGCTGATGTAGAAAGATTCCTAAAACTTTTCACTGAATTGCCATTGGAGGAGATTGAACGGCTGGCTGGGCTTAGGGGCGCTGAAATAAATGAAGCTAAAATAATACTGGCAAATGAAGTCACTAAATTATGTCATGGTGAAGAAAATGCGGTTGCAGCCGCCAAAACTGCTTCAGATACCTTTAATGAAGGGGTGATGTCTGAGGGCTTGCCTCAATTGGATGTATCTGCAGATGCATTAAATGCGTTTTCAGTACTTGATGCCTTTGTTCAGCTTGGACTTGCAGATAGCAAAGGTGCGGTAAGACGCCTGATTAAAGGCGGCGGCGCTAAAATCAATAATCAGGTAATTACTGATGACGCTATTCAATTAACGACAGATGATTTTGGTGCGGAGGGAAAACTGCAACTATCCGCAGGTAAAAAGCGCCACGCAATCTTAACCCTTATATAAACATTTTTAACGTTAGTCTTGTTGAACTGGCTCAAGGCGAATGCCTGATTCTTTGGTAAGCCAGCCAGGTGACAATATATTTCTGATAACGCCTGGCGCTAAGACTGTAGCAGGATTAATGGTGGTAACGGGATCAAATAGTTGACCTGACATCTCGAATTGAGTGGCTAGAAACCCTGTCTTATCTTGACCAGTTATAATATTGCTTACTAGCGGAATGAACCCTATTACGTCAGACAACAAGCTCAAAGGCGCTAATATTCCTCTTACCTGAATTTCATCTGTTTGTCTGTCATATTCCCCTGCTAATTGAAATTTAATAGCCTCTCCACTTGCGCGAACATCATTTAAAATACGCCTTTGCCCATTCGTTTCTATATCTGCAATTCCCACCGCAAATTCAGTGCCATCTCCTTCAATTAAGGAATATAAACCTGTAACAGAGAGCACGGATAATGCGCGCAAAGATTTTGGCGCTTCAATAACACTAAAATCAGTCACCCTTATTTTCGTATTAAAATTATCAAACTCTTTATTCTTATATGTGTTTATTAACAAAAGCTCGCCGCCACGAATTGTATCCAGTACGTTAAGGCCTAATAAGGTTCGCCCTGCATTCTGGCTTCTAATAACAAGTTGAGAGGTGTCAGCAGCCGTACTTGAATAGGAAAGGGTAGCCTCTGCCCCTCCAATAAGGCCGGTACCTGAAAGCGTTTCATGGAGTGTGTCAAACGAAGCCTCAATTGTTGCTTCTTCAATTAATGGGGATTGCTCAACGAACAAGCTGCCATTAAGAAGTGCGGTTCCTGAACCAGACTTATCGATTTCTCCGACCAAAGCGCCTTGTAGTGTGATATGTGTTGCGAGTTGCAATCTTGCCGATGAGAATTCAAATGCAATTTTTCTTTTTCCAGAGAGTCCTGTGGTGCGAAGCAAAAATGTTGTGTCAATCAATCCCCCTTCAGCCACCACATCAAGCGCGTTATCGTCATCTATTGTAACTATAAGCTCATCTATATCATACCCAGGAAACTTAACATTCTTTAAAGTAGCTCTCGAAATTGCAAAATTTGGTGACATTTCAAGCACCGCTTCTGCATGAGATGTCCCAAATAGCGCTTTTGTGATTGTAACATTCTTCACCGTATTATCGCTAAATTCAACTAAGGCTTCTACCTCTCCTACCTCACCTGGAAACTTTGCCCAGTTTAATAGCGGCAAATCAATGGCTGCTTCTTGTAAATCCGCTGCAATATCTACAATTCCTGATTTTGAATATGTATCATACTCAAGATGCAGCTTCATCGCAGAATTGCCCGAAATATCAACCTTGGTGAAATCACCTATTCGATTAGACAAATATTCAGACGGCGATGTTTTTACAACGAGCTTTACTGTTTTATCTTCTGATCTTTGAGCGGTAAAAGTGGATGCTACCCCCGAAATTTTACCAGATCCATTTATTAAAATTTTCCCGTCTTCTTGAAGAGAAAGCTCAATATTGCCTTCAGACATGGTTTCGTTTAATGGCAAATTGCCAAATGAGGCATCAGACAGGCTTGCTTCTGCTGATACAGAATTTAGCTTTAATTTTTTGTTTTGAAGCTCGGATTTTGTTACTATTTTTGAGATAATCATCCCAGTGGGGTTGCTAAGATTTTTAATCTCATCTGGCAATCTGTTTATAGTTGGATCGTCTAACAGCTTGTTGAAAGCTGGAATGTCGCCAATAATCGTTGCGTCAATTTCTAAATTGCGTTTTAGGGTTTTATTACCATATCCAAGAACAGGATAAAGTTCGACTTGGCCATTTTTTAGTCTTAGAAATGGCAGGTTTCCATTCAGAATTTCAACCGATAACCTATTATTAAAAATACGCGACTGAAGCGCAACAGACCCGATTGTTGGGCTCCCATCCTTCCATGTAAAATTCACATTTTCCCAGCCCCAACTACCAGATAATCCGACTATCTGAAGGCTATCAGGGACAGCTGTGAATAACGCTTGCTGTTCCAAAACAGGTAATTCGATGAAGGCTTTTACCTTTGCATCTATGATTTCGCCGCCACGCCCTCGTCTTGAAAGCCACTGCCTTGTTTCTGTGCCTATTTGTTCAGGCCATACCTCAAACAGCAATCCTGCATCAAGCCTCTCCGTCTCAAATGAAAGCGCTGTTAGAATAGATTTATTCCTATTCGGAAATCTTTGCCTAAACTGCTGGCGTGTTTTTTCTCCTAATTGCTCCATCGCAACATCTGTTGATGGAAATTCAGCCGTAAACAGCACCTCCCCTACATCCGCTTGGGTAAGTCTGATAGAGGCGTTTTGTGCTTTATCACCATCAAAGGAGAAATCTAATTTCCCAGAAATATTCTCAACAAGATTATCTGACCCGTTCAGCCTAATGATACCGTCCGTTATTGTAGATTTTAGAATGAGCTTATTAAGACGCCCCCCGTTACCAAGTCGCGCTGAGAAGTCGTTTTTTGTGTTAGCTTTTAGCGTTTTATATTGCTTGTTAGTTGCTGTCATTCCAAGTTCAGATATCTGACCGTCTAACTGTAACTCATGCCATTCAAAACTATCTTCTGTGGCGTCTTTTCCGGCAGAGATTGAATCTGCAGATAGTGAGCCAGCAGACAGTGAGAGAGTAGCAAAATCAACTATCCCACCTGAAGTATATTGAGAGATGAGCTGATTAATTTGTCGGAATGGCGTGCCGTTTAGATAGGGCAAGATTCCCTCAATAGGGGTATCACGTATTTCCGCTGATGCCCTAATCAGGGTCTCTGGGTCACCTGCGTTTTCTACTTGAATTGCTGCTTTTATCTTAATATTGGGTGTAAGGCTCATTACAAGATTGGAAAAAGTCGCATTTTTTTCAGAAGCATCATAGGCAAACCATCCTGAAAATTGACTGACATCTATATGCTCTTGAGGTGAGGTGTGTAGCTCAAGTTTTTGCGAATCAAAATGACCATCCACTGCCGATAATTGGGCTGCGTTAAATTGTGCATTTACTTCACCTGAAAAAATTCCTTCTGCTAGTACATCTTGAGCGCTAACTGGCAGATAATCCCGAAACTGCCCAATCTTCACCGTCTGTATATTAGTCGTTATCTGCCAATCTAAGGTCTTAAGATTAGCCTCAATGCTGGCATCTAACTTCCCGGAAGACTGCGTCTGAGCAGTTACCATGGCCTGCAGATTATGGAATCCCGACCGGGACGCCTTTAGGCTTGCATCCTTGACTAAAATCTTGCTGTTCTTTGCGTTATTCCCATCCAGCACTCTTATCTCATCTACAGAAATTTCAAGGTGTTTCGGGACGTCAATTACATTTTTTTCTTTTAAAATATCAGAAAGAAATTGTGAGAAAATTTCGGTTTGGTCACTTAGCTCAGCATCTGCATAGTGTGGATTCAAGACCGTGCTATCGAGCGAGATTTGTACGTCATTGAGCTTTACTGAATACGGCATTCCCTTTGAAAAAGCGCTGCGAAAATCAAAACTAATAATAGTTTCTGGAGAGGTAAATTGTCCCTTTGGTCCTGATATCTGTATATTATGAATTTTTGTTTCGACTGGAGATAGAGATAAAAAAGACGATATTTCAACCTGCTCAATCTCAACTGAATAATCAGGCAAAGCCTCAGAAATCTGCTCTTCAATCATGGTTTCTAAAAAACCGCCCTTATCCGAATATAAAGTGGTATTTGGAAAGGTAGCAAGCGGACCTAAAATCAAGAAAGACACTAAAATACTGGCCAAGTCGAATAGGACATTCATACTCGAAGATTTAGCATGTTTTTTAAACAGCATTTGTTGCCTATAAGCTGATAAATTCGGTCATGTTTAATAACTTAGTTATCATACATCATGAATATGTTTCTGCCATAGCTGTAATTAAACTGCTAGATCTTTGATTAAGTCTGAGATAATCACTATACTAGTAAAAAATACATCATTATCGCGGAGCAAGTACCGATGCTGGAAATCGGATCAAAAATACAAGATTTTACCATACCAACCGATCGCGGACATTTTTCTCTATCTGACTATCAGGGCAAGAACATTGTCTTATTCTTTTTTCCAAGAGCTGATACCTCGGGTTGTACAAAAGAAGCAGTCGCTTTTACCTCTTTGCTAGCAGAGTTTGATGCCGCAAACACGGTAGTGATTGGCATCTCAAAAGACACGCCTGAAAAACAAGCTAAATTTCGGGCAAAACACAATCTCGAATGTATATTAGGCGCAGATAATGAAACAGATATTTGTGAGCAGTTTGGCATTTGGGTTGAAAAATCAATGTATGGAAGATCCTATATGGGGATTGAGCGCTCTACTTTCTTGATTGACCCTGATGGCAAAATTACGAAAATATGGCGTAAAGTTAAAGTACCAGGCCATGCTGAGGACGTGCTAGCGCAGGTGCAAGCTGGCGGCTAATGGTTGAGAGGGATATATGCTACGAGCTGTTATCTGCCTATGCCGAGACTGATGCTTCTCTCAAAGCACAAATAACACGGCACATTGCAGAAAGTCTTAAATCAGGGACATTTAATAGTGTGAAGCAGCTAGCTATACCGCTTCGACCTGGCAGGCCAGCACAGCCTGAATTACGACCTCCAAAAGATATGCCAAGGCGCCGGATTAATTCTGCCCCTGCTGGGCGAATTGCGCTCATCCATGCGATAGCCCATATAGAGTTAAATGCCATCGACCTTGCCCTTGATATGATATTGCGTTTTAGCGACCGACAATTGCCATTTGATTATGTTAGAGACTGGATGGGTGTTGCTGATGACGAAGCTCGCCACTTCTTGATGCTAAATGACAGGCTGCAAGAGCTAGATAGTTTTTATGGGGCGCTTCCAGCACATGACGGATTATGGCAGGCAGCAGAAGAAACCGCACATGACTTGCTAGCAAGACTTGCTATTACGCCTCTGGTTCTCGAAGCGCGGGGGTTAGATATAACACCTCAGCTTATTGATAAGATGAAAACAATAGGAGACACCAAAACCGCTGATTGTTTTGCCATTATTATGGAGGATGAAATAGGTCACGTTCGCGTAGGGAAAAACTGGTTTGATTATGAATGTGGCAGACTCCGCCAAGATCCCATCAGCTCTTGGCAAAAAGCGGTAAACACATATTTCCATGGCTCGCTTAAACCGCCCTTTAATATAGAAGCTCGAGATGCTGCCAGATTTTCTGCTGCCTTTTACCAGCCTCTTGCCACACCCAAAAAATAAATAACTAAAAACACATAATTATCGTGTCATACCCACTTTTGCGGCAAGACCAGCTTCTATAAAATCGTCAATATCTCCATCTAAAACTGCCTGTGTATTGCCAGTTTCAACCTGCGTTCTAAGATCTTTTACCATTTGGTAGGGATGCAACACATAAGATCGTATCTGGCTTCCCCATCCATTATCCGCTTTACTGGCATTTCCTTCTATCGCTGCATTTTCTCGTTTTTGAAGCTCAACCTCGTATAATCTTGCTCTCAGCATTTTCATTGCTGTTGCTCTATTGCGGTGTTGGGACCTGTCTGACTGACACTGAACTATAATGTTTGTTGGAATATGGGTAATTCGAATAGCTGAATCGGTTGTATTAACATGCTGGCCGCCAGCACCAGATGCTCTAAAGGTATCTACCCTTAGATCCTTCTCCTCAATATCAATTTCAATATTATCATCAATTTCTGGATATACCCAAATGCTGGAAAAGCTTGTATGCCTGCGCGCTGAACTATCAAAAGGCGATATCCTAACCAATCTGTGAACGCCAGACTCTGTCTTTATCCATCCATAGCTGCTATCCCCAACAATTCGTATGGTAGCTGATTTTATTCCAGCCTCTTCGCCATCCGCCTCATCAATCAGCTCTACTTTAAAACCGCGGCGCTCGGCCCATCTCATATACATCCGCAATAGCATTGCAGCCCAATCTTGTGCCTCTGTTCCGCCAGCACCTGAATGGATTTCAACAAAGCAATTATTTTTATCTGCCTCACCTGATAACAGACTTGCTATCTGCCTTTTGCTGGCTATGACAGCAAGCTGCTGAATTGCATTCTCCGTTTCTTTAATTAAATCTTCATCTTGCTCATCATTAGCAAGTTCCAGCATTTCAATCTGCTCTGCTAATCCATCCTTCAATTCTTTTATGCTTTGAATTTGGGACTCTAATGTTGTTTTCTCGCGCATTAAATCTTGCGCATTTTTTTGATCATTCCAGAAGTCCGTTGATGAGCTACTCTCTTCAATCTGGGAGATTCTATCAAGTGCGTGCTGCCAGTTTACGTGTTTTTTCAATAGCAGAATTGCCTGTTCGATAGCGTCTATGGAGTGCTGTGTTTCTGCTTGCATAATAGGAACTTAACTGAGCTGTTAGATGAAAAATATAACATTATATGTGATACGAATTACCTCCTACCATAGTGATAAAGTAGCAGCTATCAATATAAATCAGGTGTATTAACGCTTTGACCTATCATTTTATCTTTTGGAAGGTCAATTAGATTAGAAGATGACGGGGATTGCCCTGGCTTAAAGACTTCCATTACGACATCTGGATTGGAAAGCTTTACCTGATATCCTTTTTCGGCATGAACGGGGTATAGATTGACACCGTCAGGACGGCGGAACGGTATTTGAGGAGCATCTGCCAAAGCTTCAGCCATAAAAGATTGAAAAATTGGGACTGCGGCAGTGGACCCAGTCTCACGTTTTCCAAGCGGTCTTGGCTTATCATAACCTACAAAAACGCCTGCAACCAAATCTGGTGAGAACCCAATAAACCAGGCATTTGTATTATCATTGGTAGTACCTGTTTTACCTGCAAGCACTAACCCTGTCTGAAGTAATTTTCGCCCCGTTCCTCTTTTTACCACGCCCTCAAGCATTGTGATGATTTGATAGGCAGAGGCAGGATCTGTTAATTGCTCTCTATTATCAGGCAATAGTGGCACTGCTTGTTCTCTCCATCCTGTATCTACAACACATTGCTCACATCTTCTGGTGTCATGTCGCATAATCGTTTTACCATATCGGTCTTGCACTTTGTCAATCAAGCTCGGAGTGATTTTTAGCCCGCCATTTACCAGCTGGCCATATGCTGCTGTAATCCGCACCAAAGTTGTTTCTCCAGCGCCAAGTGCCATCGATAAATAGGGTGGTAAATTCGTGTTTATATTAAATTTTTGGGCGTAATTTTGAACTTCTGGCATGCCAATAGCCATCGCCAGCCTAGCTGTCATCAAATTGCGTGATTTTTCGATACCAACTCTCATAATGGAGGGGCCATAAAATTGTTTGGTGTAATTAGATGGCTTCCATTTAGGCAGGCCAGGGCCTTGATCAATTGCTAATGGCGCATCCAGAATTTGAGTTGTTGGGCTATAGCCTTGGTCAAGTGCGGCAAGATATATAAAAGGTTTAAACGCTGAACCTGGTTGGCGATATGCTTGGCTTGCCCTGTTAAATTCTGAATCATTAAAATTATATCCGCCAGACATAGCAAGCATTCTTCCAGTATGAGGGTCCATTGCAACAATTGCCCCCTCAACAAGAGGTCTCTGCCCGAGAGCCCAATCTTCTGGCCTTGGCTCATAGTCCTGGGTTACAAGATCTTTAGCGCTATCTGGCCTTTGTACAATCACAATATCCCCTGCAGACAGCGCTTCATTTAAGGATGTTATGCGTGGCGGGCGAATGCCATTCTTGTTACGTGGCGGATAAGCCCATTTTGCGAGTGAAAATGGGATAATACCTTTACCGCCTTGCACATAAATAACCGCTTCATCTGGTTTCACTTGCAAGACCAAAGCAGCATATCGTCCCTCTGGCATTGTCATGGTTATATCTAAAAGCTGCTTATCTATATTTTCTGGGCTGTCAATCTGTGTAATCGGACCTCGCCAACCTTGGCGCCTGTCTAAAGATTCCAGACCCTTAATCAATGCCTCACGTGCCAGCTTTTGTAACTTTGGATCAAGCGTGGTTCGAACAGATAACCCGCCCCCATAAAGCATGTCGGAGCCATATAATGAGACAAGCTCGCGTCTTACTTCTTCTGTAAAATAAGGGGCATTGGCAAGATCAGAGCCTGTCTGTGCACGAACACCCAAATCAAATGATTGCGCATAAACCTTTTCATCTTCGCTAATATATCCATTTAAGAACATTTGCTGCAAGACCCAGTTTCGTCTTGCAATCGCAGAACTGGTTTTTCGGATAGGGTGATAGTTATTCGGGGCCTTTGGCAATGCAGCAAGATAGGCTATTTCATGTAATTCTAATTGATCTAATGGCTTATCAAAGTAATTCAAAGCTGCCGCCGCCACACCATAGCTGGAGAGCCCTAGATAAATATCGTTTAAATAAAGAGCAAGTATATCATCCTTCTCCAACGCATGCTCTATGCGAATTGCAAGAATGGCTTCTTTGATTTTACGTTCAACTGACACCTCATTCGTTAGAAGAAAGTTTTTTGCTACCTGCTGTGTAATTGTTGATGCGCCAATTGGCCTTCTTCCAGAGCCCATATTAGAAATATTAGTGATAATGGCGCGGCTCAAAGCCCTTAAATCGACCCCAAAATGCTTGTAGAAAGATTTATCCTCTGCTGAGAGGAAGGCTGCTATTAGATCTGGCGGCATTGCCTGTGTCGGCATGAATAAACGTTTTTGCGTTGCATATTCAGCCAATAACGCGCCATCACCTGCATGAATACGTGTTACAACTGGCGGCTCATAATCGGCAAGCTTTGCATAATCTGGCAAATCCCTGCCAAATGACCAAAACACCCATAAAACACCGCCTATGCCAGCAAGCATACACAGCATCAAAAACGTAAATATTCCAAAAAACCATTTCATAATCTTTGTCTGTAAATTCTCTTTAGGGCATTTTTATGACACTGCTTTGTTCCGCAACGGTTCTGCATTCGTAACCCTACCTTTATTATTGGCGCGAAGATGACTTTAAATATACCAAAATAGCATCCGCTATTTTTTTCGTTAAAGCATCAATATAGCTATTTTTTTTCAGATTTGCTTCATCTTGCTGATTTGTAAGAAACCCCATCTCAACTAATACCGATGGAATGTCTGGTGACTTTAATACTGCAAAACCAGCAAACCTATGGCCACGTTTATCCCCGCCTGGAAAAGAGCGCACCTGTTCTAAAATAGAATTAGCAACATAGGTAGATTCGTTCATAGATTCTCTTTGGAACATGCCTAATAATGCATTCGCAGCAAGAGGATCCTCAACTGCCAAATCTGGTCCACCAATAAGGTCTGCCTTGTTTTCACGTTCCGCTATTAGCGCTGCTTCTCTATCAGAAGCAGTGTCTGATAGTGAGAATACAGATATGCCATATGCCTTTGCATTTGGGGCTGCATCTGCATGAATGGACACAAACAAATCAGCTTGATGCTGGCGCGCAATTGCAATTCTATCTCGCAACCTAATAAAGCTATCATCTTCTCTGGTAAGCCGTGCTATCACCTGTCCTGTGCTATTCAAATGATCCGCAAGCAACTTTGATGCCTTAAATGTAATATCCTTCTCTCTTGTTCCGGTAATACCGATGGCACCTGGGTCTTTGCCGCCATGACCTGCATCAATTGTAACAACCCACCTTCTTGGCCGTTGTTTTGGGGACTTAAGCGTGACGACACTGCCAGAGAGATTTGTATTTTGCTTTTGGTCTGGCTGATTTGAGAAATTAGAATAATTTTTATCCGTAATATTCTCGCTCATAAAAGCATCAAGCTGGTTAGTTGCAAGATAGGGCGTTTTTTTAAGAGCCGCTCGTGCTAACGCAAAGGCTGTGCTACCTCGGTTAAGAACATCTACCACTATTCGGTAGCCAGATGCATTAGAGCTATTGGTCTCATTAGGAGGCAGCAAAAATGCTGCTATCGGAGCCGCAGCTTCTGATAATTCAAAAACCAGCCTGCCTGTATCAGGGTCTGGATTGCCATATCTGTAGGAGGTTAATGAGCCAAAAGATAGCCTGCCTGATTTTGGCAGGCTAGGCACATCCCAAACAGTATGCGCGGTATCAATTACAAGCCGGTAGGGATTTTCTAGCAAAAATAGCCTTGCTTCAGGAATAGTGCTTGTTTCCACAACAATTCGTGTAGCAGGCCCTGCTAGACCATCTAATTGTTGTGTATCTGTTATTTCTCCAAAGCGGAAGCCTATATAACTATTCTGAGCATCAGCCTTGGCTGTGGATATGCCAGCTAAATCACCGCCAACAAATAGGCTTATTAAAAGCAGCAGCTGGAGCGCCGCTATCAAGACCTGTTTCAAATGATTTTGAAAATCGATGATGTGAATATCTAATGAGGTCAATCAACTACCAACTTCTATTTTCATACTGAGTTTTACGGTTTTATAACCACTAATCAAATCTCTGAATTACGCCATCAAGCTAACAAACAATCCAAAAGATAAAAATACTTATCCTTAATTCTATATAATTTTCTTTTCATAATTTCACGTTCATGTGATATGACCTTATCAGTTGCAAAGAGATCCCACAAAGCAGACGTTTTTGTATGGAATTATCCGTTCCCAAAAATAAGCTTGTAAACAGTGCTTTGCAAATCGACTATTTTATACATTCAGCAGAATGATGAACCTTACAATGACTATGATGAATACATCTTTATTATCCGCCAAGCCAGTTTTAGTTCGGCATAGTGGCTACACAGATTGCCACGTAAATCATAGTGATATCTATACCATTCTGAACATTTCTGGCTTAGCGCCAGCCATTGAACATTCGTCTTGCAACCGCACCTATGACGGCGTGCAAACGACAGAGAGATTTACTTATGAGCAAAAAACTACTTATCGACGCCCACCAACCCGAAGAAACTCGTGTGGTGCTGCTTAATGACCAAAAAATTGAAGAATTTGATTACGAAAACACAGCAAGAAAACAACTAAAAGGTAATGTATATCTAGCCCGCGTCACGCGTGTCGAGCCTTCATTGCAAGCTGCCTTTGTTGAATATGGCGGAAACCGTCAAGGGTTTTTGGCCTTTAGCGAAATACATCCTGATTATTATCGCATTCCTATTGAAGATAGAGAGGCCCTGCAGGCACAAGTTGAGCCTGTTGAAGATGAGGATGAGGATGCCTCCACCACGCAGAGTGACACGTTAGAGACAATTGATAGCGAAGAAGAAATAGGTAATTCTGCTAAGAAAATACTACCAACTGCCTTGCATAAATATAAAATTCAAGAGGTTATTTCTCGCAAACAAATCCTTCTTGTGCAGGTTGTTAAAGAAGAGCGCGGCAATAAAGGCGCCGCACTTACCACTTATTTATCACTTGCTGGACGCTATTGTGTTCTGATGCCAAACAGCAATAGAGGCGGAGGCGTATCACGTAAAATAAATAACCCAGCTGATAGAAAAAGACTAAAATCTGTTGTCAGCGAGTTAGATATAGCTGACGGAATGGCGGTAATCGTTAGAACCGCTGGATCCAAGAGAACCAAAACAGAAATTAAAAGAGACTATTCCTATCTGACTAAATTATGGAATGATATCAGATCGAATACGATGAAATCAGAGGCGCCAAGCCTTATACATGAAGAAGGCAGTTTGGTTAAACGCGCTATTCGGGATATTTATACGAACGATATTGAAGAAGTATATGTGGAAGGGGCAGAAAGCTACAAGATAGCAAAAACCCATATGAAAATGCTTATTCCCAGCCATGCCAAAAGAGTGGTTGAATTCAAGGGTGACATACGCTTATTCCAACACCACCAAGTAGAAGCACAGCTTGATCAGATCCATCATAATGAAGTGACCTTAAAATCTGGCGGATATCTGGTGTTAAACCAGACAGAAGCACTTGTGGCAATTGATGTAAACTCTGGAAAAGCAACAAGAGAGCGTAATATCGAAGAGACTGCCGTAAAAACCAATCTTGAAGCTGCTGAGGAAATTGGAAGACAACTTAAACTCAGAGACTTATCAGGGCTGGTTGTAATTGATTTCATTGATATGGAAGAAAACAGAAATCAGCATCTTGTTGAGCGGCGATTAAAAGAGGCCCTTCGAAACGACCGAGCCAGAATACAGGTGGGCGGCATAAGCCATTTTGGACTGCTTGAGATGTCACGGCAGAGATTGCGCCCCTCTTTGGTTGAATCTATTTCTCAGACATGTCCTCATTGCGAGGGAACAGGCAGGGTGCGATCTGTAAATTCATCTGCACTTCATATCTTACGGGTTCTGGAAGAAGAAATTACTGGCATATCAGCGCAAGAACTATCAATCGTAGTTCACACAGATGTTGCGCTTTATATTCTCAACGAAAAGCGTGCAACGCTTTCAGAGCTTGAGAAGAAAGCAAATTGTAAAATTTCGATTCAAGCAGATGCAAGCCTTCTGGAAAATGATTACCGATTATTAAAAGATAATATTCTACTTGAAACCAAGGAAACACCCATATCCAAAAGTAAGCCTGAAACTGCAAAAGCGCCTCATCATCCCCCTCGTCCCTCAAGCGAGGAAGATACCGAAGATGGCGATCAGCCAAAACGAAAGCGGCGTGGTCGGCGTGGTGGCAGGCGCAGGCGCAGGCGCGATGGCGACGAAGCTATTATTTCCCAAACATCGCAGACTGAAACACAAACGCAAGCTGTGCCAAGTGCGGAGGCTGAAACCGAGCAAAAAAGTGAACATCCCGCTACTTCAGATACACAGTCTGATAACCCAACTGCCAGACCAAAATCACGTAGACGGCGCGGCAATAAACCAAAACAAAACCAACAGCTGTTAAACGAAGCAGATGATACTGTCGCAATTAGCACCTCTTCGGAAAATCCCTCAGAACCGCAAACTAGTGACGAGGTCCCAAAAGCGGCTCCAAAAGCAAAGAAAGCACGCAAAAAAACAGCTCGTAACGTCGTAGCTGATGCAACTGCAGATGATAGTGAGACAAACAAAACTACCAGACCCAAAAGTCCGAAGGCTCAGACAAAAAAAGCAGGGGCTAAGAAACCCCCTAAAAAGGCTGTTAAGAAAAAGCAAAAACCAGCAGAAAATCAGATAGGTGAAAATAGCACTGATAGCGTGCAACAATCTACAGGCAGAGAGCCTATTGCGTCTGTTGAGTTAGGTGTTACTGATGTTGGTAATAACGCGCCTGCTGCTAAGAAGCGCGGTTGGTGGTCGAAAAGCTAATCAAGATAAATAAAAAATCTTATAAGAGCAGATTAGTCTTTTTAATCTGCTCTTTTTTTTACCTTAAAAAAGGCCCTATAATATCTAGCCTATTTTGGATATTTATCAGGCTGCGTCTTGTTTATAGGCTGCAACAAATCCATTAATCCGTTTAACAGCCTCATGCATCGTCGCTGTAGAACCCGCAAAAGATAACCGTAGAAAACGATGCCCATTAATGGGATCAAAATCCACGCCTGGGGTAGTGGCAACGCCAGTTTGGTCTAATAATTCCTTTGCAAAGGCAATTGAATCGTCACTTAATGCTGAAATATCTGCATAAATATAAAACGCACCGTCGCAAGGGGCTGCATTTCCAAGAAATTCTGACGGCAGGCCTGATAATAATACCTGTCTATTTTCTTGATATCGCTCTACATGCTGGTCTAGCTCATCGCTACAATCAAATGCTTTCACAGATGCAATTTGGTTAGATGTTGGCGCTGATATGTATAAGTTCTGCGCTAACTTCTCAGCAGCACTAATCAACTGCTCTGGCAGTATCATCCATCCAATCCGCCATCCTGTCATTGAAAAATACTTAGACAGGCTATTAATAATAATGGCGTTATCAGTGTATTTTAAGGCTGTCTCGCATCTACCTGTATAAGATAGCCCATGATAAATCTCATCCGAGATTAACCGCACCCCATTTTTGTCACACCATTCACAGATTTCTTTTAATTCTGCATCTGGAATTACAACACCCGTTGGATTATGCGGACTTGCTATCATAAGCCCGTCTGGCAATCTGTCCCATTTTTCCATATCCTGTAATCTTGGCATCCACCCTTCTTCAGCGCCAGCTGGCAAAATCACAGGCTCAAGTCCCATACCAAGCATTAAATTGCGATAGGCTGGATAGCCTGGATTTGGAATGGCAATTCTATCACCAACATCAAAAGCAGACATAAACGATATTGCAAACCCAGTCGATGAGCCCACTGTCACCGCAACACGTTCGCTATCTAAATCTATCTGGTACCATTCTTGATAATGTTCAGCTATTCTCTGGCGCAACTCAGTAATTCCAAGTGCCACAGCATATCCGTGTGATTTTTGCTGTCCCATAGAATCAACAAGCGCATCCATAACCGGTTTAGGGGCAGATGAGGATGGCTGCCCTACCTCAAGATGTACGATATCATGCCCTTGTGCATCTAACTCAGCGGCAAGGCGCATTACATCCATAGCCATGAAGGGCGGCATTTTACTACGTTTAGCGATTTTTAGGGTTGGACCTGTCATTTTCTTCCCATTATTAACATCAAGCTTTATAATTAAGGTAGCTTTGAGAATATTTAGAGACACAAAGCACTGATTATTGAGCTAAACTATGTTATTCTTATAAAAATTATTGTTTATTATTAATCTGAAAGCACAACATCATATCTTATTTACCTTGTCAAATACATTATTTTGAATTTAATTCTGTTTTTTTGTAAATTAAAGAATATTATTTTATTTTATTGATGGAAATCACAAAACAAATGTTGAATATTAGAAACTTTCATTTGATTATGCTTTTTTTCCTATTTTTTATCGGATCAACAACAAGTTGCTATGCAAACTTAATTCGGGATACCGAGCTAGAAACCAAACTAGAATCACTATTGGCGCCATTGGTTCAGGCCTCTAATATTTCGTCACAGATAAAGGTTCGGATCATTCTGGATTCTTCCTACAATGCCTTTGTTACGGGAGATGATATTATATATCTTCACTCTGGTCTTTTGCTTGAGGCAGAAACTTTAGAAGAGGTCATGGGCGTGATGGCACATGAGCTAGGCCATATTGCATCTGGTCATGTAGCCCGAAAAGGCGAATCCATACAAAAAGCGCGGGGGGCGTCTTTGCTAAGCACCGCTCTTGCTGCTGCTGCTGCAATAGGGGGCTCTGGGGAGCTGGCGGCAGGTCTGCTAGTAGGCGGAAACGATCGAGCCGCGCGGCAATTTTATTACGGCTCACGGATAAATGAAGCCGTTGCAGATGAATGGGCGTTAGAAATGCTTGATGAGCTCGAAATCAGCTCCGATGGTATGGCAAAAATGATGCAGCGGCTATCACAGCAAAATGTATTACCTGAAAGCCATCAATCAGAATATTACAGAACGCATCCTGGCACCAAGCAACGTTTGGCTGTCTATGAAGATCACCTTGCAAAATCCAACTTTAAAGATAGCATAATGGCAGAAGCAGATTATGCTGATTTTAACCGGATTGTTGCTAAATTATCAGGATATGAAAACCGACCAGAACAGACAATAGAACTTCTGGGAGAATCTCCAGCACAAACTCCGGCACAAACTCCGGCACAGGCTCTAGAAAACAACAATCTATCTATAGATGAACGCTATGAGCTGGCAATTGCTTATTTCAGATATGGCAATTCTGATGCGGCTATGAGGAATATCCAATCACTTTTATTGGATGAACCAGAAAACCCCTATTTTTACGAACTTGGCGGGGAAATAGCTTTTGCAGACCAAAATTTACCATCTGCGATCGAGTATTTAACAGCCGCATTCGACAAAAGCCAGCAAGCCCCCTTAATTGGGATGCGTTTAGGCAGGGCATTATTAGCAACTGGAATAGCTGAGAATTACGTACGAGCAAGAGATATTCTGAAAATCGCAGTTGCTGGTGAGCCAGGTTGGCCATTTGTGCGAAGAGAATATGCTATCGCCCTTGGCAAAACAGGGGATATCGCAACAGCAAGCTGGCAGCTAGCTGAGGTAGCGTTCCTAAATGGCGATCTGCAACAAGCAAATAGTCAGCTAAAACGCGCATTAGAGCAACCTAACCTATCACCAGAATTAAAAAAACAACTAATCGATTTGAAATTTTTAATAGAAAACGCACAAATTCTAAAAGCACATTAAGTTTTCAATCAACCCATATCAATGCCTGTTATTGAAAGATTAATTCACACATGCTATTGAGCCAAGCATAATTCATTATTTCAAATTAGCAGGATAATCATGAAGCAGATTTTTTATTACTTAACCCTGTGCCTTTTTCTGATAACCCATCCTGCAAAAGCTGAGTTTTCAGAATCAGAAGAACAGCAAATTCAGCACATAATTGAGAAATATCTGAGCCAAAACCCAGAATTGTTATTTGACTTAATTGTAAATTATTCTAACCAAAAATCAGAAGATGCTAAGCAAAGCGCGATGTCATTAACCTATGATAGTGAAGGTGATGGCATTATGGGTAATCCAGATGCTTCATTTATTATCTATGAATATTCAGACTATAATTGTGGTTATTGCAAGCGATTATTTAATACATTACAGACCCTCATTAGCGAAGATGATGATTTGTTAATTGTGGTTAAGGAATTTCCTATCTTGGCAAAGAGCTCTGTATTAGCAGCCAAAGCAGCGCTTGCTGCTGAAGAGCAAGGCAGGTTTGCAGAATATCATAATGCCTTAATGACATCTGTTGGCGGCATCACACAAGACTCGTTGCAGTCTATAGCAACAATGGTGGGGCTTGATTTAAGCTTGTATAACGAGGCTATTTCTAGCAACCGTTTTGATAAAATATTACAGCGCAATATGGATGCTGGACGGGCAATCGGGATTGAGGGAACACCTGCCTTATTAATTGGTGAGCAAATAATCCCAGGCGCGATTGGTCTAGCGGAAATAAAAGCACTCATCAAAGCAGAGCGAGAAAAAAGCTGATACAATAAAGAGGTAAATTGCTTTTTTCTAACCCGATTATTAA
The DNA here is from genome assembly GCA_016779005.1 of Alphaproteobacteria bacterium. Taxonomy (GTDB): domain Bacteria; phylum Pseudomonadota; class Alphaproteobacteria; order Puniceispirillales; family Puniceispirillaceae; genus UBA5951. The sequence continues at coordinate 3,444 of JADHOL010000025.1, read as the reverse complement.
ACCCCATTATTAAATAAAAAGAAATCACCGCAACATTCAATATTCGCATTCTTGATTTAATTACGCTATAGGAAGTTAGCGAGATGTTTTTTACTGTCTAATTTTAGGGGTTGCGTTATGGCAAAAATTCTTATTCTTAACGGGCCGAATTTAAATATGCTCGGGACGAGGCAACCCGAAATTTACGGCCATACAAAATTGCAAGACATTGAAGCTGCCTGTCAGGCGTTGGCAAGCGAGCTTCATATGGTGGCAGAATGTGCCCACTCCAACCATGAAGGAGAACTTGTTAGCCTAATTCAACAGGCATCAGCGAGCTTTGATGGGATCATTCTTAATGCTGGTGGGTATAGTCATACATCTGTTGCTATTAGGGATGCGCTGGCTCTGTTTTCTGGCAAAATCATCGAGGTTCATATTTCAAACATATATAACCGAGAGGCATTTAGACATACCTCTATGCTTTCAGCAGTATCTGATGGCATCATCGTTGGGCTGGGCGCGAACTCCTATAAACTGGCTATCAGGGCACTCTCAGAATTACTTTCTGCTGATTAGATTACCACTATAATATGAGGTGATTTTAACCTGCGATCTTTTCCAAGATTTACCTAAAAAACGCGCCCGTTTTTATCAACAGCTGGTTTTTTTTCAATAACATAAAAAGATGGCATAAAAAGATATTAGGGCATTATTAGGAGCGTGTAAGTGTCACAACAATTTGTTATCGCGCCAGAGACGATTATCCAAGCCTACACGCTTGGCATTTTCCCGATGGCTGCGAGTAAGGATGCAGAAAACATTCAGTTTTTTCAGCCAGACATTCGCGGTGTTCTGCCAATAAGGCCCCCTCATATACCAAAACGACTTCAACGATTACTCAGAAAACAGCCATTTGAGATTCATTGGAACCAGAATTTTCCTGCTGTAATTGATGGATGTGCCGCCCCGCGCTCTGACACACAAGACACATGGATTAACCCGCAAATTAAAAGGTTATACATCTCCCTTCATATGCTTGGATTTGCCCATTCAGTCGAAGTCTATGAAGAGGGGCAATTGGTAGGCGGGTTATACGGGGTTGCGATTGGCGGTGCTTTTTTTGGCGAATCCATGTTTAGCCGTGTATCAAACGCTTCTAAAATCGCGCTTTGTCATTTAATGGCTCGTCTGCGTTATGGCAATTTCAAATTATTAGACGCACAATTTGTAAATGATCATCTCATTCAATTCGGCATTGAATCCATAGATAAAGATGACTTTCAGAAGCAGCTTGAACACGCCATAAACAGCGAAGCCAGTCTTGACCTTGATGTCCCTGAATCAATTATTCTTCAGTCTTTATGGCAAGATAATAATGTTACATCATAAACAGGATGTTCCAATCCCGAAATAGCTGGACTTGAAGCGAACATCCACCCAGAAAACAATGCTTTTTGGGCTTCTTTCGGCTTCTTTTCTGCGTACCCATTATCAAATATCATAATGAATGCGACATTTTCGGGGGGCTCTTCTGGCGGTCGATAAGCACAATAATGCACCCTAAGCTCAAGCGTGCCAAATTCGGTACCACCACCTACTGGAACTGACTTCGTTGAAATACGCGCCGTAATTTTATCAAGAAGTTGTAACTCTGCTGTTTGCGATTCTATCCAGCTGGACGCAATTGCCTTGTTATTTTGGACCGTAAGCACGCCCATAATAAGAAAAACTCTTAATAGAAAAATATTCGATAGCTTCATTGTAAAATAGTATTAATTTTATCGACTGGCACTTTGAAACACAAATTTGCCGAGAAGATCGGTAAGGCTTACAGGGTCTGATGTATCATAGATAATATCCCCTGCTTGCATCATCTCATCATTTGCCCCTGGTGATAGCTCAAGTACATATCCGCCCAAAAGTGATTTAGCAACAATCCGTGCACTGGTGTCTGACGGCAATTCTATATCCGGATTTATTCTGAATGTTAGTCGCGCCAAGTAGGTAATTTTATCAATCTCATGAGATGTTACCTGACCAATTTTTATCCCTGCCAGAAACACATCATCCCCAGCAGAAAGGCCAGATACGTCGCCAAATTCGGCTTTGAGTTCTATCCCATCTGATGGTGTGAAATTAGCCGAATTATAAACCGTGAACGCAAATAATGCAGCTCCGATGATAATAACGGCACCCAGTATTGTCTCTAATGTGTTTTGACGCATTTGATAAATATATCCTTTAATCAGTGTAGGTCAGCAGGCTGTATCCCCAAAACAGACCATCTGAAATTACACATGCTCAAGATGTTGGCGTCCAAGGCTCATAATCACCAGACGCTTTAGCACGGCGCCCCCCTTTCAATAGATGGCCTTTCGGGCGATAGGCGAATTTAGTGCCTGTTAAGTTCGGCAAGTGGGCTTCCTGCCACTCATGCTTTTGATAACCGCCCTCTGGAGGGGTGTCGTCTTGTGTGTGATGCAACCATCCATGCCAGTCTGCAGGCACTTTTGATGCCTCTACCGCACCTTTGAATAGGACAAACCTCTTAGACCTAAGCTGGTTCTGTCTCTTAGCCTTCTCATAATATTTATTTCCGAACTCGTCTTCACCTTTAAATTTAGAGGTGCAGGCTATTAATACTCTTGAGATGATATGCATTAGGTTTTTTTCCAATCAATGATAAAGCATTTCTATTTTTTTCAAGACGCGCTCTTATTCATCCTATTCTAGGGATTATGGTAGCAAAAAAAAGCTTGTAGTTAAATATTTTGTTTCAAATTATGGTAATTGCCAAAAACACACCTTTTAGCAAAAAATCAAACATAACGTTTAATCTATTTGTTCTGTCTTCTCATCCATTAGTCAGTATATTAACAGACCCTTTGCTTAAATTTACTCTGATAAGGCGCTTATATTTTGAGCATTAATAACAAAATTCATATCTCTTGGCTCTTTATCAATTGAGTAATTTCAATCGACTAGAAAAGGTCAAGAAAAAAAAGTGAAAAATAGGCTATTTTTTTAATTGTCAAACTTGATCTAAACCACTACATCAGGTAACTTCGAGAGCCGTATCTACTATATATGGTAATAGAATGTCATTCTGTAATTTAGCAAATACAACGATTCGCGCAAATTAGGTGACACTATAAGGATAATAAAACAAAAAAGTAAAAGGAAGAATATCATGCGATTTGAGCGGCTACTGACCCAAGAAAAAAAAGAATTATACGCAAACATCCCATTTCGGTCAGCAACCAGTGAAATTCGCAATCCAGATGGCACCATCGTTTTTTCAGCCGCGGATATAGAAGTTCCAGAACAATATAGTCAGGTCGCAACAGACATCATCGCTCAGAAATATTTTCGCAAAGCAGGGGTGCCAGCACGTCTAAAAACAATGGAAGAGAATAACGTTCCTTCTTGGTTATGGCGCTCACAGCCTGATATGGAGGCATT
>JADHOL010000024.1 GCA_016779005.1 Alphaproteobacteria bacterium | reverse complement strand
AGTTCCACGATGATCGAACGTAACACATCGATAGTGCTTGCTGAAATGATCTAGCTGAAAAGACCAAGCATCATGCAGCCCAACAAGCCCAGGGATAAAAATAAAGGCGGGCCCCTTGCCGCGCTCTTCATAATTCAGTGTTATAGTGCCAATATTAATTCTGGTCATTTTGACACTACCCCTTCTATTCATTTTAATTTCTATATTTTCCCTACGTATTAATATAGCGGTCGAAAAAGACCGGTAAACAGAAATAATTTTTTTCTCTCGTTTAGAGATGATTTTGTTTCAAGATATAATGATTTCTACGATGCAGTATTAGCCGTATAATTTCTTTTTCCTATAGATTAAGCTTGAGGAAAATCGTGCATTTCTATGGTGAGAAATGCTTGTCACTTTTAGGGCCGTATTTTGCAGGCATAACAATTTTACTTAAGGAGTAAGAGTATGAATAAATCAGCTATGACCACTATTATTGCGCTTGCTCTATCTATTATTGGTTATTTTGGTCGTGGGTCTAATGAAATCTTAATGATGACAGGACTATTTGCCCTTTCTGGCGGGGTCACTAACTGGATTGCTATTCATATGCTGTTTGAAAAAATACCGCTCATATATGGCTCTGGCATTATTCCAAACAGATTCGAAGAATTTAAGCAGGGTATTAAAAAGCTGGTGATGGATGAGTTTTTTAACGAAGATAATATCGCCTATTTTCTGCAGCAAACTCAAGATAAATCAAAAAGATCTATCCAGTCAAAAATTGATTATGAACAAATTTTTGAGAAATTAACAGATGCTATTATTAGCTCACAGCTAGGTAGTATGCTTGGTATGTTTGGCGGGAAAAAAGCATTAGAACCGTTAAAAGCGCCTATAATTGAAAAACTATCCGAAATTACTCAGCAAATAATAGAAGCACCAGATGGTAATTTATCAGCATCAAATCTGGATGATTTCAGTGAGCAAATAGAAACAATATTAGATAAACGCTTGCAAGAATTAACACCGGAACAGGTAAAAACTATTATTCAGGATATTATAAAATCCCATCTTGGCTGGCTTGTTGTCTGGGGCGGTTTGTTTGGTGGTTTTATTGGCCTTGCTATATCCGCATCACAAGCCCTGTAAATAAAAACAAGCTTTTAATTCTGATGCAGACCACCGCCCTACGCACCTCTAAAAATTATATTTCCAAGAAGGTAATTTTTTAAATCTGTTCAGTACTAATTGCTAATTCATTAATAGTTAACGCAGAGATAATGAAGCTAAATGCAGAAAACTATAGGTTTTGAGCTAAACACCATAGAAGTTTTAAAAAAATATACTTTATTAGACTAATATTTATTGTTGTTTTTCAATGCAGATTAACGCTACTATCTGACTTATTAATTTTCGTGCTTAACAATAATCGAAGGGATTAATATGACAGCCATTGTTCAATCAGTCAGCCAATCTAAATCTCAGCTTCTATCGATTGCCTTTGCGGCTATTCTTGGACTTTTAATAATTTATATTGCAGGTCACGCACAATCCCAAATGCTGCATGAAGCTGCTCACGATGTCCGACATGCAACTGGATTCCCTTGCCATTAAACAAGAGGCTTAAAAATCAAGAAAACCGTTAAAGAGCTTAAAAAAGAGTAACGCATTATGTTTTCACGAATAATGGTGAGTGGTTTATTTTCTGGCGCGCTTGGCGGAATAATAGCTGGGTTTCTTCAATGGTATTTTGTACAACCTGTACTTTTACACTCGGAATTATATGAAGCTGGAATTTTGACGCATTTTGTCGGCACTAGCAACAGCGCGCACCCAGATTTAGAGTATATACAGCCTATGCGTGATGGGCTTTCTTTAATATTTAGCATGCTTATTTATACAGGCTATGCAATCATTCTAATTGCTGCCATGTTGCTTCGAGAGCAGGAATCAGAAACAAATATTACGTTTCATCAAGGCATCATATGGGGTGTTTCCGGATTTTTCGTGGTCCATCTTGCACCTGCAATTTCATTGCCGCCAGAGGTACCAGGAGTAGCTACAGCAGAACTTCAACTGCGTCAAATTTGGTGGTTTGCAACAACCCTTCTTACAGCCGGTGGATTATGGATAATTGCTTTTACTGAAAAGGGTTCGCGTTTTATAATCGGGGCAGCTTTAATCTTAGCACCCCATATTATTGGCGCACCAGAACCAGATATTTTCACTGGCCCAGCGCCTACTGAGATCGGCGCGCTTTTTGCGAGCCGTGCGCTTGGCATCGGCCTTATTTCCTGGGCCATGCTTGGCGGGTTATCTGCCTTTTTTTTAAAAAAAGAAACAATGCGTGCTACTCCTTAAAATATGAGTGCGACTCCATTAATCTTTAGCAAGGCCTATTATTCATGAGACAAATTGACCTTCGATTTTTAGGCCTATGCGCCATAGGGGCCTTATTTAGCGGTTTATTAGGTTTTATGATTGCTGCTGGAAATAACGTTACATTTGATGGTCATGAACGCCTCGCAGGCCCTCTTGCATCACATTCTGAGTTGAGTAATCTTCGCACCCACTCCAGCAATCATGAAAAAATGCATGATACGCCGCTTCATATAGCCAAAAACATACCCCTGCCAACTATCACAGCAAAGCTTGAGAAGGACCCTGTTTCTGGATTTAATTTAAATCTTGAAACAGGTAATTTTACATTTGCCCCAGCATTATCAGGCCGTGAACATAAAGACGGAATGGGACATGCACATTTATATATAGACGGGCAAAAAATCGCCCGCCTCTATGGAAACTGGTTTCATATTAGCGAGATTCCAAAGGGCGCAAAAAGCCTTGAAATAACATTAAATAGCAACGATCACCGTCCATTTTTTGCGAATAATGTAGTTATTTCATCTATTATTGCGTTGGAGAATGAGAGCTAGATAGCTGGAATTTTTGCGTGCAATAAATGCCGCAACCTGCCACATTCTCTTGCATCTTCAATCCATCCATTATCAGAATCTAAATATAACCTGCATGTGGCAATAATATCTGCTTGATCTCGTTTCAGGTCTATATCTTTAAAAATATACGAAGCTCGTTTTTCTGATTGCAGGGTTAAGCTAGTTGGGGCTGAACACACCCCAAGACAGGGGGCGCTTACAATACGCGCCTCAAACCCTGCCGTTTGCAATGCTGCTTGCAAATTCATGAATGCGGCATCATCTGGCAAGGTTTTATCCTCAACTGGCAAGCAGGATTGACAGATTTGAAGATAAAGAGACATTATAAACCGCCATAAATTGTGGCTATTATTAACCAGCCTGCTGTCTCACATATTATTTGACCTGCACCACAAACATCGCCTGTTTGCCCGCCCAGCTGATATTTTGCAATCACTCCCCAAATCAAGGCCACACTTACAATTGCAATTATCACATAAATCAATCCAAAAGCGCCTATCACAAATGCCGGTAATGCAATGAGACCTGCCAAAAGCAAAGCGGAGATATTATCGCCCGAAGTCTGATTTCCCGAAGCCTGATTTCCAAGCCCGTCTTGCCTTGCTGCTGGCAAAAGACACAAATATCCAACCATCGCATATCGGCTAATAACAGCACAAATGATTATAGGCGTTACAATCTCCAGCTTTGCAGGAAGCATGGATAATAGCGAAATGCGCAATCCCATAATAATAATTAATGAGAGCGTGCCATAACTGCCAATGGCACTATCGCGCATAATCGCTAATTTTTTTTCCCTATTTTGACCCCCGCCAAATCCATCGGCACAATCAGCAAGACCATCTTCGTGAATAGCGCCTGTAGAGAACAGGCCTGCTGTAATTGCAAGAATAGCCGCCGCAAAAGAAGGTAACAGTAATAACGATAGGATGATGTAACTTGCCGCGATAATTCCCCCAACAATACAGCCCACTATTGGAAACGCCCATCTGGCGTGCGCTAATTCAGGCAGCTGAGATGTAAGTGTGCCAGCAGGCAGGCGCGTCAGCAACATAAAGGCTAATTGCAACTCTGCTAGGCGTATGCCAATCCAATTCATGAATTACTAATCCCTGCAGACGAAAAAGTTGCCATCTGATTATGACAGGCCACTGCACCTCGCAAAATAGACAATGCAAGCGCAGCACCAGTGCCCTCACCAAGCCGCATATCAAGGTCAAGTATAGGCGTTTTATTCAGGGCGTTCAGTAACTTTTGATGGCCAGGTTCTGCAGATTTATGCCCGACAAGACAATGATCTAACAATTCAGGGGATAGCGCATATAAAGGTGCTGCGGCAGCACTGCATATAAATCCATCTAGTAATACAGGAATAGATGCCGCTCTTGCTGCTAGTATCGCCCCACAAATTGCGGCCTGCTCCCTGCCGCCAAAAGCAAGCAGAGCTGATAAGTCAGAACGCGCACCATGTTTTTCAAGCCCCGCTTTAATCACATTAATTTTATGCGCAATTCCAGTTTCATCAGAGCCAGTCCCAGCGCCCACCCAATCAGAAACACGCCCGCCGAAAATACTAGCGGCAAGGGCAGATGATATTGTTGAATTACCAATTCCCATTTCACCGAGAAGAAGAATATTTGCATCTGTGTCTACTGCCTTTGCGCCAATGGACATCGCATCAAGTAATTCTGCCATGCTCATCGCTTCTGCTTGTGTGAAATCCTGCGTTGGAATATCTAACGATAACGGCTTTACGCTTAACTCCGCACCGCTTAGGGCGCATAGCTGGTTCATTGCAGCGCCTCCTGCTTCAAAATTAGCAACCATAAGATGGGTTACTTCCTGCGGAAATGGATTTACCCCTTGCTTGCAAATCCCATGATTGCCTGCGAAAATAATAGCCTGCGCCTTATCCAGAACGGGTTTCTCATTACCTTGCCAGCTTGCCAGAAAAACCGCTAATTCCTCTAACCTGCCAAGGGAGCCTGGCGGCTTTGTTAAGCTATCTTGATAGGCTCTTGCAGCAGCTTCAACCCGTTTATTTTTCTCTGGCAGTGTGCTGATGAAATCAGTGACCATTTCAAGGCTTGAGATTATTTCCATTTTTATGTTCTCTTAGGGTCATTAGGGCTTTAATTTTAGGGGTATGCCAGAGATGCATGTATAAACTTCATCAACAGCCTCAGCCACGATTTGATTAAGACGACCTGCTTCATCGCGAAATCGTCTTGCCAGCGCATTTTCAGGCACAATCCCGCCCCCAACTTCATTAGTGACCAGAATAACGGGGTCACGGCGGGCGGCAATCGCCTCAATCAGTGAAGAGGTTGCTTTGGATATATCTTCTTCTGCAAAGATAAGATTTGATAGCCATAATGTTAAGCAATCAACAAGGCAGGCTCCTTGCCCATCTAAGCTCGTTAATATATTTGCAATTGCCAAGGGTTCACTTATGGTGCGCCATTCATCGCCTCTCCTTTGCTGATGGAGCTGAATTCGGTTTTCCATTTCTTCATCAAAAGCCTGCGCTGTTGCAATATAAAGGACAGGCGTGCCATAGCTAAGAGTACGTTTTTCAGCAAAACTACTCTTTCCAGAACGGGCACCACCCGTTATTAATAACGAACAAGACATGGCTTCACTCGTAGCCTAAACAGGCTCAAAAAGGAATATATTTTTGACGTCATCACACGCCCAAAAGCTTCTTACATTCATCCGGCATGCCCCAAGTGAGCCCAGCGGTTTTCTATATGGCCGCTATGACGCTGATATTGGCGCCATTGCACCTGATACTATTTCATTTCTGCGCGCACAGATAACAAAAGATAGCGTGATTATATGTAGCCCTGCAACAAGATGCCAGAAAACATGTGATGCGGTGTTATCCAACGCTTATCCGCGTCAAACGCATGATGCGCTTTGGGAGCAGTCTTTTGGCACATGGGATGGCACCGCCTTTTCACAACTGCCAGATATAGGCAATCTTACAGGAGAAGCGCTTGCCGACTTCACACCTCCTGATGGTGAGAGTTTTTCAGATCTTTGCAGGCGCGTTCATCCCATAATTGAGAATATCTGCCTAAATGAAACTGCCCAGAATATTACATTTTTTGTTCATGCAGGGGTGATTCGCGCAGCGCTCTCACTTGCGTTTAGCAGTCATATATCAGCCCTTACTTGTGAGATTGACCCCGTGTCAGTTACAAAATTACGCTATCTAGGCGAGCCGGGTTTCTCGGTTGCATCTGTTAATAGAACTGCCCTTAAATGAGTATGCTTATCTGCGCCGTGATTGCTCTTATAATCGACCGAATTATTGGCTGGCCTGAACGGCTATTCCAGCGCATCTCTCATCCAGTTGTAGCAATCGGACATCTTATTAGCTGGTGCGATAAAACATTAAACAAAACAGATAGGTCTTCATCTATCAGACGTATTAGCGGCATTATTACTGTTATTATAGTCGCAGGGGTTTGTCTTTTGGTTGCTCTTATTATATCGCACTTCATTCCTGAGGGTGTTTTTGGCATCATTCTAACATCCTTGCTTATCTGGCCTTGGATTGCGGCTAAGTCCTTGAGCGACCATGTAATAAAAGTAGCGGTTGCGCTTGCAGCTTCGGATTTAAATGCAGCGCGCAGTGCTGTTTCCATGATAGTTGGGCGAAATGCCAAAACGCTTGATAATTTTGGTATTGCAAGAGCCAGTCTTGAAAGTCTTGCTGAGAATACATCAGACGGCGTTGTTGCCCCTTTATTTTGGACCGTTATATTCGGACTTCCAGGCTTGTTTGTATATAAAGCTATCAATACTATGGATTCAATGATCGGTTATCGCACTCAAAATTATGAAGCCTTTGGATGGGCAGCCGCTAAGCTAGATGATTTAGCTAATTTTCTGCCTGCCAGACTGACAGGATTACTATTCGCGTTAACAGCTACAAAGCCTATCTATTCTATGAGTATTATGTGGCGTGATGCGGGCAAGCATCGCTCGCCAAATGCGGGCTGGCCTGAAGCAGGCTTTGCTGCCGCTCTTAACATACAGCTATCAGGGCCACGCGACTATGAAGGCACCAGAAGCAATGATAAATGGTTACATGAGGAAGGCAGAAACCCCACAGAAAAAGATATCGTTCTTGGTCTAAAACACTATAACCGCTTGTTAAATTGGCTTATCGTGGTTGCATTTGCGCTCTTGGTATTATTTTGGCTAAACAAGGCTGGGTATTAAATGGCGGCGCGTGAACATGGCGGTGATTTAGATAGAGCCATTACCCAATATGGCGGCAACCGCACAGACTGGATTGATTTATCAACGGGCATAAACCCCTGCGCCTACCCTGTTTCTAATTTTGCATCTAGCCTCTCATCAGATCTGTTAAGAGATTTACCAGACCAGCAGCTCATAGACACCGCCGCCCAGTCAGCCAAAAACGCTTATCAGGCAAATTTCAGCGGCATGCCATTAGCAGGCGCCCAACAAGCCATCCAGCTTTTCCCATCAATCATTAAGGCAGGTTCAAAAAAAGCATGTATTCTGCATCCAAGCTATAATGAATATGAAGCTCAATTACACAAAGCTGGCTGGCAGATTACCTATTGCCACCATCTTGATGAGATGACAGGTGCTGATTGTGCTATTATCGCAAACCCAAATAATCCTGATGGAAGACAGTTTTTGCCAACAGAACTGCTTGAGCTGGCACAGTGTGTTGGCACACTTATTATCGATGAGAGCTTTTGTGATTTATATCCGCATCTCTCAGTCTTGCCGCTAACAACAGAAAAACACCGAAATATCATAGTGTTTCGCTCCCTTGGTAAATTTTATGGTCTTGCAGGATTGCGGCTTGGTTTTGTTTTTTCTCATAGTAAAACCCTCAACCAATTTGCGAGCGCTGCTGGAAAATGGGCTGTATCGGCCCCGGCTCTTGCCATTGGCGCGGATGCTTTGCAGGATGAAAACTGGCGCCAGCAGACAATGATAAAGCTGAGACATGATGCTATACGCCTGGATAGGATAGCTCACCAAAACGAGCTTCATCTTATAGGGGGCACAGATTTATTTCGATTATATAAGTGTGATAATGCAAAAAATATACAAGATAAACTAGCAGGACATAAAATATGGAGCCGTATTTTTAGCTATTCTGAGAATTGGATAAGGCTTGGTATTCCGCCAGATACTGGCTGGGAGCTGCTTGAGAGAGCGCTTCAAAGCTAGCGAGCAATCGCAAAAATCTTATCCACATTCAAATATGTTTCAATGTGGTCTGCAAGCCTATCAAGCGTATCTTCTATCTGAACATCATAGGAAAACCCGCTGACTGACATGCCTAATTTATCTAGAAACGCCTTGCGAAACCTATCTTGCGAGAAAAGCCCATGGACGTAACTGCCTTGAACACGGCCATCTTGCGAGCATGCCCCCTCATTTCTTCCGTCTATCACTGCAAAAGGGCGCGCGCAATCTGCTCCGCTGGTCTCTCCTAGGTGAATTTCATAGCCTTTAATTTCAAGAGAGGTTGCAAAATGGGTGGCGCTTACAACTCTGACTGTTTTTCCTGCTTGCATAACTGTTTGGATTTGCAAAAAACCTAATCCTTCAATTTCTCCTGCCGCTCCTTCAATCCCGTCTGGATCGCAAATTTTAGTCCCAAGCATTTGATACCCACCGCAAATACCCAAAATAGAACCGCCACGGCGATGATGTGCTTTAAGATCAATATCCCAGCCCTGTTCCCGCAGAAAGCTCAGATCATCTATTGTAGATTTACTGCCAGGTATCAGAACAAGATCAATATCCGCTGGAATTGCTTGCCCTGCTTTTATCATAATAAGTTCTATTTCAGCTTCTTGAGAAAGTGGATCCAAATCGTCAAAATTTGCCATTCGGGAAAGACATAAACAGGCAATTTTATAATGTGTAGAAGCTTTGGGGCTATGGGAGACTATATCAAGCGCATCTTCTGCAGGCAGACGCCACGCATCCTTAAAATAAGGTAGCACTCCAAAACCTTCCCAGTTCGTGCGTGACTGTATAAACTCATACCCCTCATCAAACATACGCATATCACCCCGAAATTTATTGACGATAAATCCTTCTATCAAATCCCGGTCACTATCTGGTAATACAGCATTTGTTCCGACAAGCTGGGCAATAACACCCCCCCTATCAATATCACCAACCAATATCACGGGAACAGATGCCGCGCTTGCAAACCCCATATTAGCAATGTCATTTTGGCGTAAATTAATCTCAGCAGGGCTGCCAGCACCCTCAATAATAACCAAATCAGATTGTGATTTCAGCCTTTCAAAGCTGGTTAAAACAGGTGCTAATAGCTGGCGTTTTATAGAAGTATATTCACGCGCTTTTAACGAGCTATGATATTTGCCATGTATGATTAACTGAGAGCCTGTTTCGGTTTCAGGTTTCAAAAGGATTGGGTTCATATCTGTATGGGATTGCTTTTTACTGGCGCGTGCCTGTAATGCTTGGGCGCGCCCTATTTCGCCGCCATCAGCAGTCACTGCAGCATTATTAGACATGTTCTGTGGTTTAAATGGAGAGACGCTAAGCCCGCGATTACTGGCAGCTCTGCATAAGCCGGCAACCAAGACTGACTTGCCAACATTGGAGCCAGTGCCTTGTATCATTACAGCAGGCATTCCACCAAAACCTTCTCTAAAACTCTATCCCTTTTTGGGCTTTAATACCGTCACGAAACGGATGCTTAATAAGCGACATTTCTGTTACTAAGTCTGCTGCTTCTATCAATTCGTCTTTGGCATTGCGGCCTGTTAGAACAACATGGGTCATTAACGGCTTTTCATGAAGAAGAACGTCAACAACCTCATCAATATCCAGATAATCATAGCGAAGCGCAATATTGATCTCATCTAATAATATAAATTTTATGTCTGGATTGCGAATCAGCTCTTTTGCTTTTTCCCAGCCTGCCTGTGCTGCTGCGATATCACGCTCTCTATCTTGTGTCTCCCAAGTAAAGCCCTCGCCTGATACAATAAAAAGGCATTCTTTTTGATAATTTTTCTCCAGAAAATCACGTTCACCCGTACGCCAAGTCCCTTTAATAAATTGTACAACTGCGCAGGGAATGCCATGTGCGATACATCTCATAATCATTCCAAAACCAGAAGAGGACTTACCTTTTCCAGGCCCTGTATGAACCATTATCAGACCTTTCTCCTCTGTTTTAGTGGCCATAAGCTTATCACGGGCAGCTTTGATTTTTTGCATTTTTTTATTATGGGTTTTATTGCGCTCAATCTCTATTTTAGATTGTTCTTCTCGTTCGCTCATTAAACAATATCCTCTTTCAAAAAATGATGGGAGATAAAATGGCTTAAATTGACGGTATAAGTATGAACCAGATTATGATTACCAGCCAGATTACTATTACCAAATAGCTTATATTTGTAAATAAGAGCAGATAAATCCAGTTATTTGAAATTAGAAAATAATAAAAAAAGAAAGGTCGGATATTGAGCAGTGACATTATTTGATTCAACAGTATATTCTGACCTAACATAAAATACGTGCTGAATAGTAAGGATTGCCCGTCATAATAGTTTTTGAGGACAGACCAGTAACGGCAAAAATCATAAAGGGCATAAGGGGTACTAATGCAAAATATCACAAAAATTCCGGTTACTATAATCACAGGATTCCTTGGCTCTGGAAAAACCACACTGATTTCTCAGCTAATGCAGAACCCGCTTGGAAAAAGACTAGCGGTAATTGTAAATGAGTTTGGCGATGTTGGCGTTGATGGGCAGATTCTAAAAGGATGTGCTATCCCAAATTGCCCAGAAGAGAATATAATGGAACTGGCAAATGGATGTATTTGCTGTACAGTGGCTGATGATTTTATTCCAACGATTGAAGCATTAATGTCGCTTTCAGCCCAGCCAGAACATATCTTAATCGAAACCTCAGGTCTTGCACTGCCAAAACCTTTGCTTAGAGCCTTTGACTGGCCAGATATACGCTCTCGGATTACGGTTGATGGTGTGATTGCGCTCGCAGATGCAGAAGCTGTGGCATCAGGGCAATTCGCGCCAAATCTTGCCGGCGTTAAAGCACAACGTGAAGCAGATAATGCGCTTGACCATGAAACCCCGTTATCGGAGGTATTTGAAGATCAAGTGGCCTGCGCTGACCTTATTCTTCTTACTAAAGCTGACCTTGCAAATGAAGCAGATAAAGCAAAAGCAAAACAAATCATCGCAAATAATACCCCCCGCCAGCTACCTATTATTGAAGTAGTAGAAGGACAGATTGACCCACGTCTTATCCTAGGGCTGGAGGCGGCTGCAGAAAATGATATTGAGCAACGACCCTCTCATCATGATGGGGCGCTTGAGCATGATCATGAAGATTTTGATAGCGCCATTTTTAATATTGCTGAGTTTGATTCGCCAGAAACCCTTGTTCAAAAAATCGAGATCCTCGCTCGTGAACATCATATTTTAAGAGTTAAAGGCTATGCGGCTATTTCTGGTAAGCCGATGCGCCTTCTGGTGCAGGCTGTGGGCTCGCGTGTGCGCTCACAATTTGATAAAATGTGGCAGCCAGATGAAGTGCGCAACGGTCAACTTGTTGTAATTGCAGAACATGATCACATTAATGTGCCTGCGATTAGTAAAATTCTGAAGGGCTAAACCAGCAGATGCACGTCCTTTTCGTTGAAAGACATGGATTAGAAGAAACCGAGGTGCCTGTTGATCTTGACCATCAGCCAGCAGACCTTGTCATTCTCTCTTTTTCAGATAGCGACCTTGGCGCATTTGCAGCTGGCTGGCAACGTGCTAAAACGCAAAATGAGCATGATTTTCCAAGCATCAGGCTTGCTAATCTAGCCTCCCTCAAACACCCTATCTCAGTTGATACCTATATTGAAAAAACCCTGCGCCATGCAAGCGGTATTCTGGTTCGTTTAATTGGCGGCGTGCCTTACTGGTCCTATGGTCTCAATCAGGTTGCCCAAATTGCCAAAAGGCATAATATCGCATTTGCGGTTATTCCAGCCGATGGCCGTTCTGACAAACAGCTCGATGAGATCTCATCTGTGCCAGTATCAACTTTGCGTCGCTTGCAACATCTGTGTGAGATAGGAGGCGAAGTTGCAGCGCATTCAGCTTTGGCGCAATTAGCGCTCGCCGCTGGGCTATATGCAAGCCCTGTAAGTGGTAGCAAAATGATAGGTAATGTTGGTGCATGGACACCAGAACATAATCTATGTTGTCCTTTTATTGCGCGGGGGTTTGAGCCTAAGCCTCTTATTCTTATTACATTTTATCGCTCTTTTATAACAGCGGCAGACCTCAAACCCATAACAGCTTTATTTAATAAATTGCGCGACTATGGCTTTGATGTAATGAGTTTGTTTGTCCCTTCGCTAAAAGCGCCTGATGCGGCTTATTGGCTAGAGAGACAAATAGTGCATTATTCACCTACTTTTATTATTAACGCTACTTCTTTTTCAGGAAGAGGCAAGGATGGCCGCTCTCCGCTTGACATAGCGAATGTGCCTGTGTTTCAGATTGCACTTTCAACATCTAATCGCGCTGCATGGGCAGAAGCAGATAGAGGCCTGTCTCCAGCTGATATGGCAATGCATGTTGTATTACCAGAGGTAGATGGCCGTATTTTTGCAGGCGTTGCTTCTTTTAAAGAGCCAGAAGCAATAGATGAAGCGTTGCAATTTGCAGCCATAGGGCATCAACCTGATGAGCAGCGCATTCACGCGATTTGCGATAAGATTGCAAATTGGCACAGGCTACAAACAACGCCTCTTGCTGAGCAAAAACCAGCTCTTATCTTATCCACCTACCCCGGCCGTCCTTGGCAAATGGCACATGCTGTTGGCCTTGATGCTATTGCATCAGCTAAGGCGATATTAGAGGATTTAGGTCATCCTGCACAATCCATAAAAAAACCTCTTGAAAGCCTTCTTAACCATAGCACAATATCTTGGGATATAGCCTCTTATAAAACTGCTTTAAGGGAATTGCCGTCACATTTACAAGAAGCTCTAAATGCCGAATGGGGCGAGCCAGAAGCAGATTCCCATGCCATAAATGGCGCGTTTGAATTTGCTGGTTTGTCATTTGGAAATGCGGTTATTGCATTACAACCAGAGCGAGGCATTAAGCAAAATAAACAGAGTGATTATCACGATATTTCCCGAACGCCCTCTCATAGCTATGTTGCCTTTTACTTATGGATTCAAAAAGAAATGAAGGCAGATGCCATTATTCACATTGGCGCACATGGCACATTGGAATGGCTGCCAGGCAAAGCTGTTGCGTTATCAAACGAGTGCTGGCCAGAGGCGCTAGCAGGGAATTTGCCAATCATCTATCCCTTTATCGTGAACGATCCTGGCGAGGCAGCACAAGCCAAGAGACGCATTAGCGCGGTTACTCTTGGTCACATACCGCCGCCTCTAAAACAAGCAACTGCGCCAAAACAATTTAGTCAGCTAGAATCCTTGCTTGATGAATTCTCCATCGCAGATGGTCTTGACCCCAAAAGGCGTGACAGGCTGAAAAGTGATATTATCTTTGAAGCAGAATCACTTGGAATTGCGGCGGATTTAGGAGTGGATTTTGAGAGCAGCACTTCAGAAGCACTTACCAGAATTGATGCATTCGTATGTGATATAAAAGAAAGTCAGTTTGGGGATGGTTTGCATATTTTTGGCAGAGGCGGGCAACCACAATCTGCTTTTGAAACCAAACCATCTATTCTAAATGAGCAAAAATCCATGATTGAGGCATTATCTGGAAAGAGGATTGCAGCTGGTCCTTCTGGCTCTCCTTACAGAGGGCGATATGATGTTTTACCATCTGGGCGAAATCTATATTCAACAGACCCGCTATCGGTTCCAACAAGAGCGGCCTATAATCAGGGCGTTAAACTAGCAGAAGAATTTATCAGGCGGCACTTGCAAGATACAGGTGATTGGCCATCTGGTGTGATTGTTGATTTATGGGGATCTGCTACAATGAGAACCGCAGGCGAGGAATTTGCCATGGCACTACATTTGCTGGGCATAAAGCCTGATTGGGCAAGCGGATTTGACAGGGTTACGGGATTTGAGATTCTGCCTCTTGCTGTATTAGATAGACCCAGAATTGACACCACCTTGCGCGTATCTGGCCTGTTCAGAGATGTATTTCCAACATTATCAACCTTATTTCAGCAAGCAATTGATGCGTTGCGTGAACGAGATGAAAGCACTGAATTCAACCCGTTTGTAGGCACGCTAGAGGATGATTCAGCCCGGATATTTAGCCCTGCCCCTGCCTCTTACGGGCTTGGCATGGGTGATGCTGCAGAGCGCTTTAATAAAGAAGGTAGAATAGCGGCTGCAAATGCTTGGATTAATGCCAGCCAATATGCGGTTAATGGCGCGCAGATAACTCAAAATAAAAAGGCTCTGATTGCCCGCATTCAAAAAGCAGATAGCTTTGTTCATATGCAAGACATGCCAGAGACCGATATCCTATTATCATCAGATTATGCAGCTCACGAAGGCGGATTTGCAGCTGCCAAGGCAGAAATTGGCGGAGAGGCAAATCTCTATCATTTAGATAATACAAATCCTGATAAGCCTATTACACGAAGCCTTTCAGAAGAAATTGCACGCGTTGTGCATGCAAGAGCAGCAAACCCTGATTGGCTTGCTGGAATGATGCGTCATGGGCATCGCGGTGCAGCGGAAATAGCGGCGACCTTATTCCATATGGCAGCCTTTTCAAATCTTGCAAATGTCGTTGGAAGTCATCTATTTGATAGCTTTCATGATGCTACTTTGGGAAATCAAGAAATTATTAGTTTTATGAGCAAGGTTAATCCTGATGCCCTTAATGCCATGCAGGACTGTTTTGAGAAATTACATGAATCAGGCTTATGGCAAACAAGACGTAATTCTATTCGCGCCAGTCTTGAGGCACCCAGTCTTAAGGCACCCAGTCTTGAGGCACCCAGTCTTGAGGCACCCAGTCTTGAGGCAATGGAATGAATAAACCAGAAGCCAAAGGATGGTGCCCATCGGCGCTAATGCCAATGATGTCAGGAGACGGATTGCTGGTTCGAATAAAACCTGCCTTTAGCAGGCTGACAAGCCATCAAGCACAAATGATTGCATTATTATCAAAGCGTCATGGAAATGGTTTCATGGATATCACCAACAGGGCGAACCTTCAAATAAGAGGTCTGAGGCAATCTGATTATCCCCTTATGTTGAAGGATTTACAAGATAGCGGAATTGCAGAAACACATGAAGCGCGCGATGGTTTAAATCTGATGCTTGCGCCTTTCACTGAGAGCCAATCTGTTGGTTGGCGCTGTGCTGAGGCTTTATATAATGCCGCTAGCGCGTTTCCTGCCCTGCCCTCAAAATTCGGCTTTGCTATTGATTGCGGCGCTACGCGCTATCTGCAACATGCATCTTGTGATATCAGAGTGGAGATAGATGAAACCGGCCAGTTACTCATAAGGCTTGACGGATGTGAGCAAGGATATGTTACCTCAGAAGAAACATTCCAAAGTGATATTTTGCAAGCACTATACTGGTTTGTCAGCTCCCAAAACAAGAAGCGCTCTTATAACCGAATGCATCAGCTTATTGCAGATAGTGATGTTCCAGATATCTTTACAACAACCACGCCATGTAAAAACACAAAGTCACTTTACCCCGGCTGTGAAGAAGACTGGCACGTAATTGCACTTCCATTTGGTCAAATAACAGCAGACCAGCTATTGGAAATCGCAGACCAAACGCAAGAGATAATATTCTCCATAAATCGATGTCTGGTTATTGATAAAACGGCAGTGCTAGGCCAGCAATTCATCACCTCAAAAGACGATTTAAGGTATCTTGTCACTGCTTGCGCAGGCATGCCCGCCTGCACAAGCGCAAGCATAAGCACAAAGCAACTTGCGTCAAAAATATGTGAAAGCCAAACAATTCTGGCTGGCAAATCATATCATATATCTGGATGCAGCAGGGGATGCGCCATGCCGTCCAACAGCGATATCTGCATAATAGGGGAGCGTGGCTCTTATAATATGTTGGAAAATGGATGTGCGTGGGATAAGCCTTCTTATACATCTCTATCGGAATCTGCATTGATGGATGCGTTACTGAACCTTCAAATTTAACCTTCAAACTTAACCTTCAAAAGACTAGAAAAAAATGCTCTTTAATTACGAAAAAAATGGTGCTGCAATCTATAGGGAATCATTTGCAACAATACGGGCTGAAGCTGATTTATCAGCATTTACACCAGAAGAGGAAATCATCGCAGTGCGTATGATACATGCATCTGGCATGGTGACGCTTGCACAATCCATAAAATTCACCTCTGATTTTGCGGTAGAGGCGCGTGCTGCTATAGAAAAAGGGGCTCCTATATTATGTGATACAAAAATGGTTAGTGAGGGTATTACCCGCTCCAGACTTTCAAAGAGCAATCAAATTATTTGCACATTGCAAGACCCTCGCGTTAACGCAATGTCCATGAATGCTGGTAATACAAGATCTGCTGTTGCCATTGAATTATGGCGTCCCTATTTGGAAGGCGGCGTAGTTGCAATTGGAAATGCACCAACTGCTTTATTTCATCTTCTAAATTTACTCCAAGACCCAGATTACCCCCGCCCTGCTGCAATTATTGGATGTCCTGTTGGATTTGTTGGCGCGCGTGAGAGTAAAGAGGCCTTACTATCATCAGCGCCTGTGCCGTGCTGTATTACCACTGGCAGGCTTGGCGGTAGCGCTATTACGGTAGCCGCGATAAACGCCCTTGCTATCCATAGTGAATAAAATAGTCAGGTGAGAAAAAATCCAAATGAGTAAACCCACATGATACCGAAAGGCAGAATTTATGGCGTTGGGCTTGGCCCTGGTGCAACAGACTTATTAAGCGTGCGAGCAGATAAGCTAGTACGCGAAGCAAGACATATTGCTTTTTTCAGAAAGGCTGGGCGCGCTGGCCATGCTCGCCAAATCGTCAGCTCTTTATTGTCTGAGGATGTAATAGAATTTGCAATGGAATATCCTATTACAACTGAAATTCCGCTATCTGACCCACGCTATAATGAAATTTTGTCTGACTTTTATACCAAATGTTGTGCGCATATCTCATCCTTGTCGCTGGCTGGTGAAGATGTAATTATATTATGTGAGGGAGATCCTTTTTTCTATGGATCTTTCATGCATATTTACCGCCGCGTTAAAGACACTTTGCCGGTTGAGGTTGTGCCTGCGATTACTGGCATGTCCGCTGCCTGGACGGCTACCAACATACCTATAAGTTGGGGGGATGATATCCTCACTATTTTGATGGGAACTCTGGATGCCGCCATTCTTGAAAACCAATTACGAGATACTAATGCAGCTGTAATAATGAAAATCGGGCGGAATTTACCCAAAATCAAACAAGCCCTTAAAATAACAGGTCGGCTTGAGGATGCGTTCATCGTAGAATATGCAGCGATGGCTGAGCAAAAGGTGCAACCATTATCTAACTATAAAGCTGAAAACGCGCCTTATTTTTCCATTATCATTCTACATGGACAAGGAAGGCGGCCATGAGTGGAAGAGTGATTGTGGTTGGCCTTGGCGCTGGCGATCCTGCACAAATAACACCGCAAGTAACACAAGCGATAAATCTTGCAACAGATATAATCGGCTATATTCCCTATATAGACAGAATTACACCCAAACAAGGCGTTACGTTGCATCCCTCCGACAATAGAGTTGAGATAGAGCGGGCAGAGCATGCGCTAGCTTTGGCACAAGCAGGAGGCATTGTGTTAATCGTATCCTCTGGTGACCCTGGTGTATTTGCAATGGCGGCTGCTTTATTTGAAGCGTTAGAAAAAAATCTGCAAAAATGGCAGGATATAGATATTGAAATATTGCCTGGGATTACAGCGATGCTTGCGGCGGCTGCGCTGGTTGGTGCTCCTCTTGGTCATGATTTCTGCGTGATTAATCTAAGTGATAATCTAAAGCCATGGTCTATTATCGAGAAGCGCCTGTTAGGAGCAGTGGAGGCAGATTTTGCAATGGCCTTTTATAATCCGCGCTCAAAATCACGCCCAGAAGGGTTTGAGAAAACCCTTAAATTGCTGCAATCTCAGTGCGAGCCAGACAGGCCCATTATGTTTGCAAGAGCTGTTACAACAAAAGAAGAAAGCGTGCAGATAGTGCCTATCTGCAACGCCAATGCAGAAATGGCTGATATGCGAACTCTCGTTATTGTTGGCTCAAGCCAAACCCGAATTATAAAGCAGAATAAGCGAGAATGGATTTATACACCTCGCAGTTATCCAGATACAGATATCCAGTGAACTACCTCTTCTGGATTATAGAATGTCAGCCTATCTGCGATAACAGGTCTTTCAATCATAATGACTTTAATCTCTAATTGGCGGGCTGCTTCAATCTTTGCATAGGCAGCCTTGCCACCTGCATTTTTTGCAACGATCAAATCAATTTCATAGTTGGATAACAGTAATGTGTCTTGAGCTGTGGTAAATGGCCCTCGCGAGACTTCGATTAGTTGATTTGGAAATGCAGGAGGCACTTCAGGTTTATCTACTAGGCGCAATAGATAAAAATGCTGCAAATTATTATAAAATTGGGCTAAATGCATACGCCCAATTGCAAGCATGACACGCTTTGGATCGCCGTCAAGCGCAGCTGCTGCTGCTTTGATATCAGGCACCAAATGCCAGTTATCTGCTTTTTGTTTTTGCCATTGTGGACGTGTTAGTGCCGCTAATGGTATATTTGTTTGCTGGCAGGCTAAAATAGCATTCTGGCTCATTTGGGCTGCAAATGGATGTGTTGCATCTACAAGATGTGTAATGCCGTTGGAGGTGATATAAGAGGCAAGGCCCGCTACCCCGCCAAAGCCGCCAATTCGTTTCTGGATTGGTTGTTGACGGATACGTTCCACACGCCCAGCATAGGAAATAGTAGCGTTAAATTCTGTTTTAGAGATAAGATGTGCTAAAGATGATGCTTCAGTTGTACCCCCTAGTATTAAGAGATTTTGTGGCATGAAAAGTGACCCTTGGTTAATCATTATTGGCATGGATAGCGGCGGCTTTGACACGCTGTCAAAAGAGGCCAAACACCATATTACCTCTGCTCGCTATATTATAGGCCCGGCGCGGCACTTGTCTATGCTGCCTGACTGTGATGCTGATTTAGCTGAATGGCCTGTGCCTTTTTCTGACGGGGTGGAAATGGTACGCTCAAGACGTGGCGAGCCATCGGTTATGCTTACCTCTGGCGATCCGTTTTGGTTTGGTGCAGGCACGCAAATCACATCACATCTTAACTCTGATGAATGGCTTGCACTTCCAAGCCATAGTTGCTTTTCACTCTGTGCCGCAGAATTAGGCTGGGCGTTGGAGAAAACCCTTTGTATTGGACTACACGCCGCCCCTATTTCAAGATTGCGCCCGCATCTTGCTCCAAATCGCAACATTATGGCAACTATGCGAGATGGCTCATCTGTAAGCCAGCTTGCCTCCTATCTGTGCAATATAGGTTTTGGCAAAACACAAATTACCTGTCTTGAATCGCTTGGAGGGCCAAACCAAAAAATAACAAAAATACGCGCTGATGAGTTAAGAGAAGTTGACTATGCGCATCCTGTTATGGTTGCGCTTGATATTGCAGGAAATGGAGAGGTGATGCAATCAAGCGCTGGCCTGCCAGATAGCTGGTTTATTCATGATGGTCAGATTACCAAGCAAGCTATAAGAGCCTTTACACTTTCCTCATTAGCGCCTCGCGCAGGAGAGCATTTGTGGGATTTAGGCGCTGGTTCTGGCTCGATAGGAATAGAATGGCTACTATCTGGTCCTTTAATGAAGGCAACAGCAGTTGAAAAACAGCCAAAGCGCGCTGATACGATACGACAAAACGCAATAACACTTGGTGTTGACCAGCTTGTGGTTGTGGAATCAGACAACATAGATGCAATACATCACCTTGAAAGGCCAGATTGTATCTTTATCGGAGGCGGGCTGAACCAGCCACTACTTGATTTATTATGGACGCATATTAGCGATGGCACACGGATAGTTGCAAATGGGGTTACGATTGAGACAGACAGAGTGCTAACCTCCATACAAGCGCGATTTGGTGGCAATATACAAAGGCTTGAGATATCACATCTTGAAGGAATAGGCAGGATGCATGGCTGGAAGGCGAGCTTCCCTATTACGCAATGGATAGTTACAAAAGGGTATCGCTAGACAATGCGTTGGCATTTCATTATCGGATGTGGTTTTCGGCAAAATGCATCACTTGAAAGCTTTGAATCTGCATTGTCAAAACTACCAAAAACAGATCATTATTCTGGAATTTGTGTGCCAGAAGATAAGATTGCCCATGAAGCATTATGTGCGTTTGCAAAAAAACTGGCCCTTCCCATTTACGGCATTAAAAAGGACGCTATTGCGAGTGCCATCACCGATACCCAATCTGCCAAAATTATAAAAGCAAGACATACTGGAAGTGTTGCAGAAGCAGCCGCTGTTGCTATTTTTAAAACTCCGGCTAGGTTAGTAGCCGCACGCGCCATCTCAAATG
This sequence comes from Alphaproteobacteria bacterium, assembly GCA_016779005.1. Taxonomy (GTDB): domain Bacteria; phylum Pseudomonadota; class Alphaproteobacteria; order Puniceispirillales; family Puniceispirillaceae; genus UBA5951. The sequence continues at coordinate 4,526 of JADHOL010000024.1, read as the reverse complement.
ATAGATATGCAGTTTGCGCGATTGCAAAGGGGGCAAATTTATGACCGTACATTTCATAGGAGCAGGCCCAGGAGCGCCTGATCTGCTAACCATAAGAGGGCAGAAAATTATCTCCCAATGCCCGGTATGTCTTTATGCTGGCTCGCTTATTCCAGACGAAATATTGGCATATTGTCCAAGTAATGCGACTATTATTAATACAGCATTGCTAGATCTTGATGGGATTATAGAAGAATGCAGAAATGCCACAAATGCAGGTCATGATGTGGCACGCCTTCATTCAGGCGATCTGTCAATCTGGTCTGCTATGGGGGAGCAAATCAGACTCTTAAAACAAGCCAAGATTGATGTGTCTATAACCCCTGGCGTGCCAAGTTTTGCAGCTGCTGCGGCCTCTCTTGGAACAGAACTTACCCTTCCAGGGTTAGTCCAATCTGTTGTTCTTACCAGAACACCAGGACGGGCTTCTGCTATGCCAGATAATGAATGCCTTGAGAATTTTGCCAAAACTGGTGCAACTTTGGCTATTCACTTATCCATTCACAATTTAAACTATGTTACAAACACACTTATTCCATTTTATGGGGCAGATTGTCCTGTTGCTATTATTTATCGCGCCAGCTGGCCAGATCAGCACATTATCACAGGGCTATTATCCACAATCCAGAATGAGATGTCCGAGGAAATAGAGCGAACCGCTATTATCCTTGTGGGGGCTTGCTTGGATGATGACGGATTTGAGAATAGCCGCCTATATGCATCTGATTATGATCGCCGCTTCAGACCTAATTCAAATCAAGCCAACCCAAAACAAGAAACGCCAAAACAAGAAAAACCAGCTCGAAAAGGAACAAAGACATGAATTTGCCGCCAGGCTTGCTCATCTCTGCCCCTAATTCTGGCGCTGGCAAGACAACCATTATGCTTGGCTTGCTGCGTGCTCTGCGCGAGCGCGCCCTCTCGGTTCAGCCCTTTAAGAGCGGCCCGGACTATATTGACCCAGCCTTTCATTTAGCAGCTGCTGGCAGACCATCTTATAATCTTGATAGCTGGGCGATGTCAGATACGCTAATGCACGGAATTGCCCAGCATAGCAAAGGGGCTGATATTATTTTGGCTGAAGGCTCTATGGGTTTATTTGACGGCGTTGCCCAAAAGGGCGCCTATGGGTATGGCTCCACAGCAGAGACAGCTCGTTTCTTTAACTGGCCTATTATTTTAGTGCTGGATATTAAAGGGCAGGCTCAATCAGCTGCTGCCACCGCACTTGGATTTGCAAGCTATCAGAAAAATTTACCTTTTGCAGGCGTAATTTTAAATCGTGTGGCAAGTCCGCGCCATGAGAGATTAACAAGACTTGGCATGGAACAAGCAGGCATTGAGGTTTTAGGTGTATTACCGCGTAGAGGCGATCTTGCCCTGCCAGAGCGTCATTTAGGATTAATACAAGCCGTCGAACATCCAGATCTCAATAAGGCAATTGGCGATTATGCATCCTTTATAGCTGAGAATGTGGATATAAACCGAATTATTGAGCTAGGAGAGGCAAAGACCTTTTCAAATCCACTTTCTGGCGCTTCTGCACCGCCACCAGGTCAGCATATTGCACTTGCACGTGATGAAGCTTTTTCCTTCACCTATCCTCATTTATTATCACATTGGCGAGAACAAGGTGCGCAAATCTCTTATTTTTCTCCTCTTGCAAATGAACCCCCCAACAGCGATGCAGATGTAATCTGGCTAGCTGGCGGGTATCCCGAACTTCATGCAGGTCAGCTAGCAAGCGCAGATAAATGCTTTGCTGCAATAAGGTCGCACGCTAAAACACGGCCAGTCCACGGCGAATGCGGCGGATATATGGTGCTAGGTAAATCCTTGATTGATAAAAATGGCACAGCACACAAGATGCTTGGGCTGCTTGGGCTTGTGACAAGTTATGAAAAGCGAAAATTTCATTTAGGGTATCGCAAGGCAACGGCCATTTGTAATACCAAGCTATTCGCCAAAAACGCATCTTGGAGAGGCCACGAGTTTCACTATAGCCAGATACTCTCTCAGCCAGATGATGCATTATTTACGGTTGTTGATGCATCAGGTGATGAAGTACAAGAGACTGGCTCTGTGCGAGGTCATGTAACAGGCACATTTTTTCATTTGATTGCAAAGGCTGATTAATGGCTGGTTTTGTTAGTTTTGTAAGCTCTGGCCCAGGTGACCCTGAATTATTAACGCTTAAGGCTGTTAACAGGTTAAAAAAAGCAGATGCTATTTTATTTGATGATTTATCATCAGGCCCGATTTTACAGCATGCACGCGCAGATGCTGATCTTGTCGCGGTTGGCAAGCGTGCTAACCGGCCATCACCAAAACAGCACGCCATCAGCCAGCTACTTGTTGAATATGCCAAAAATGGCGGTCAGATTATTCGTCTTAAATCAGGGGATGCTGGCTTGTTTGGAAGATTGGAAGAAGAAATATCTGCTTTGAGAGAGGCTGGTATTTCTTATGAAATCATTCCAGGTGTTTCTTCTGCCTTTGCGGCCAGCGCTGCTGCCGGCATTCCCATGACAAGAAGGCTTAGCGCAAGACGTATTCAATTTATTACTGGCCGCGATGTAACGGGTGAATTGCCTGATGATTTTAACCTTCCTGCTTTGGCAGATCCAGCGGCTATTACCGTTGTTTTTATGGGGAAAAAGACATTTTCTAAAATGCAGAAATTGCTTGCAGAACATGGCCTTCCAGATGATACCCCAGCATTATTAGCAGAGGCTGTAGCAACTCCTGAACAAACGTTAAAGCGAACAACGATTAGCAAACTTGCAAAAATGCTTGATAGCGATAGCTCACCCAATCCTGCATTAATACTCTATGGGCCATTAGCTGATATGGATGATAGTGATGACAATTGAGTTATTTCTTGTTGGTATTGGCACTGGCAATCCAGCACATATAACCATTCAGGCAATCCAGCAATTAAAGGCCGCAGATATCCTTATTATTCCTCGAAAGGGGAATAGCAAAAGCGACCTCGCTGATTTGCGGCACCAGATTTGTAATGAGGTACTTGCAGAAGACAGCCCTCCCCTATTTGAATTTGATTTACCAGTTCGTGATAATAATAAACCCTATCTTGTAGCAGTAGAAGAATGGCATGATGCTATTGCTGAGATTTGGGCGGATTGTATCAAAACAGCTAAACAGACCCTGGCAAGACAGATTAATTCGGTTGGACTTCTTATCTGGGGCGATCCGTCATTATATGACAGCTCACTTAGAATTGCCAAACGCCTAAAGCCGCCAGCGACTATCACAGTAACGCCTGGAATAACTGCCGTGCAGGCATTAACCGCTGCTCATAAAATACCTGTTAATGAAATTGGCAAGCCGTTTATGATAACCACAGGACGACAGCTGGTTGATTTTGGTTTTCCAGAAGGCGTTGATACAGCCATCATTATGCTGGATGGGAATGGCGCCTTTACATCCTTAACGCCGGATTTATATCACATTTGGTGGGGCGCCTATCTTGGCATGGAGAATGAAGTGTTAATCGAAGGCAAGCTAGCCGAGGTTTGTGATCTCATAGTTGAAACCAGAAAAAATGCGCGTAAGAGGCATGGCTGGATTATGGATAGCTATATGTTACGGCGGGAAAGAATTCGTTGAAAAAGAGCAAGAATAATCACTTATTCATCTTTGGTCTTGGGTATGTTGGACAACATCTAGCAAGAGCACTGCATCAACAGGGCTGGCAAATAACGGGAACAACCAGAAACCCAAAACGCCTTGAGCCTAATGTGCCAGATGACTGGCAAATCCTCAAATTCGAAGATGGCGGGCAAATCGACGATTTAAATGCCCATCTATCCAGCGCAAGTCACGTTATCACAACCATATCTGCACTTGCTGGCTATGACCCCGTTTTGAAAGCTCACCAACAAGAGCTCCACGCATTTTCAGGATGGGTTGGATATGTCTCAGCAACTTCGGTTTATCCTAACCAAGAGCAGGGTTTTATTGATGAAAGCGTTCCAGCGGCACCTGCGACAAAGCGCGGTCTTGCCCGATTAATCGCAGAACAGGAATGGCTGGATGGATGCCATGCAGAAATATTCAGGGTAGCCGGTATTTATGGCCCAGGGCGAAATGCTATTTTAAATCTGTTAGAGGGAAGCGCGCGTATCATTGAAAAAGAAGGTCAGCTATCAAACCGAATACATCAAACAGACATCACAAATATAATCATGGCCGCAATGGCAAAGCCGCGCGCGTCTCGCATAATAAACTTATGTGATGAGGAACCTGCCTCGCAAGGAGAGGTGGTACGATACGCAGCGTCACTTCTGGGCATAGAACCACCAAAGCCAATTGCATTTGAAGATGCTGAATTAACACCTATGGCACGCTCTTTTTATGTCTCAAAACGGCGGTTACGCTCTGTGATTGTGGGCCCTGAGTTAGGCATAAAATTAAGCTTTCCAACTTATAGGCAGGGATTAAAGTCGCTTCTGGAAAGCAACGGG
>JADHOL010000047.1 GCA_016779005.1 Alphaproteobacteria bacterium | reverse complement strand
CGATGACTATATGAATAAAATGGGAAAAGATGTGGTAATCTCTTTTGCTAAATCTTTGAAAGCCAAACAGATTTGTGCGGTAAGTCAAAACCAAAAAGAGTTTGGTATTTCCTCAGAATTTGGTGGCAGTTTGCTAAATTTCAGTTTGCCAAATGCAAAAGAAAATAATGTTGAAGAAGATTATGGGTTGCAAATGCTCACAACACTTATATCTGATGAGAGTTTTGTGGCCGCAAGTGATGAAAAGAGTCTAAAATTATTTGAATTGGCAAAACGAGTTGCACGAACTGATGTAACAGTGTTTATCAACGGTCCCACTGGCACTGGAAAAGAAGTTCTATCTAAGCTAATACATACACACTCAAAACGAAATGAGGCTGCATTTGTTGCAGTAAATTGTGCGGCTATCCCAGAAAATATGCTGGAGGCTCTATTATTTGGCCATGAGAAAGGCTCATTTACAGGTGCATCTACAACAAATAAGGGAATCTTCAGAGCGGCAGATGGCGGTACTTTACTGCTTGATGAAATATCTGAAATGCCAATTTCGCTACAAGCAAAGTTACTAAGAGCTTTGCAAGAGAAATCAGTAACACCAATTGGCTCTCAAACATCCATTCCAGTCGATGTTAGAGTGATTGCAACAACCAACAGAAATATGGTTGAGGAGATAAGAAACGGTAATTTTAGAGAAGATTTATACTACCGCTTGAATGTATTTCCTCTGTCTACATTGGGACTAGCAGAGAGACCATCAGATATTATTGCCATTTCAACAGTCTTAATCAGCAGACATTGTCAGGATAAACAGGCAATCCCATTTCTTACTCCTTCTGCACTAAATATATTAATGAAATACACGTGGCCAGGTAACGTGCGTGAGTTGGAGAATGTAATTCAACGCGCTTTAGTATTATCAGACGGCAAGACTATTTGTGCAGAAGATATCATAATTGATAATGCCCTTCACGATGCTGGGGGCCAGGCACACATTCAAAACATGATCGAAAAACAAGCTATAGCAGGATAGGGGTGTAAAATGACTAGTATAAATTCATCAGCAGTAAAAATTGATAGCCTTCATGATAGGGTTTTGGAAAAAGCATCGGAAACCCTTGGCCAATCTGGGCAGAATGTTGATTTCTCAGACCGTATGAAAAACGCACTAACCGAAGTTGCTGATGCGCAAAAGCAAGCTGCTGATAGCATGAAAGCATTTGACCTGGGTATTGAGACAGATCTTAGCAAGGTTATGGTTGACCAACAAGTGTCTTCTCTTGGCTTTCAACTAACTTTGAACGTACGAAACAAGATGCTGAGTGCCTATAAAGATATTTTGAATATGCCGGTTTAATTCTCTCAGCGATAATTATAACGATTGTGCAATCGATTTAATCAGGAAACAAAAAAATGGCAGAGACAACAACAATGGATAATATGAATTCAACCGCATTGGTTGAGCAAAGCAATGGCATTTTGTCTAACCTGCGAAGATTTAGATCTGACCCCAGCTTCCAGAAATCCTTTCCAACTATTATTGCTGTAGTTGTCGCTGTATTGGGCCTTGTAATTTATTTAGCAATGCAACAGCCAAGCCTAACACCACTTTATGCATCACTACCTGAAGCCGAAAAAGCAAGAGTTGTAGACGCTTTGAAAAATGCCGGGTATGACGTTACAATTGACCCCTCAACAGGGGATGTATTGGTTCCTACTAATGACTACCATCAATCGCGAATGACGCTTGCTGCACAAGGTCTACCTACGTCAGTTCCAGACGGTTATTCAGCCGTTGCAGATATTCCAATTGGCTCTAGCAGATCAGTTGAAAATATTCGATTGAAACAAAGTCAAGAAATTGAACTTGCGCGTTCTGTTGGAGAAATTCAGGGTGTAGTAGCCGCTCGGGTTCATCTTGCCATTCCCGAAAAATCCGTTTTTGCAAGAACATCAATGGCACCAACTGCCTCTGTTTTTGTTCAGTTAAATGAAGGAAGATCTCTTAGCAGGCAGCAAGTTAATGCTATCATTCATCTGGTATCATCCTCTGTTCCAAGCCTTGCAAAGACAGATGTAACCGTTGTCGACCAATATGGCGGATTGCTGTCTAATCCAAATGATGACCCTTCTAGTGCACTTTCTGATGCACAGCTTGAGCATCGCATTAAGGTAGAGGCTATCTATCGAAGTAGAATCATATCGTTAGTATCTCCGCTTGTTGGCGCCGGAAATGTAACAGCTCAGGTTAATTTAGATATCGACTTCACTAAAAGTGAAATTACAGAAGAGAGCGTTGATCCAGAAGGAAATGCCCTACGAAGTGAGCAGAAAAGTCTTGATTTATCATCAGATGAACCCGCCAAGGGTGTTCCCGGTGCAACCGCAAATAGAGCCCCTAATCAAGCAGAAATTGCCACTCAGCAAAGTGCGGGCAACGATTCCAACAGCTTTCAAACACGCTCATCTAACGAGGTGCGCAATTATGAGGTTAGTCGTAAAGTTGAAACAACATTAAGACCATCAAATAAAATTAATCGAATTCAAGCATCTGTTTTAGTTCGAGAGAAAGAAAACATCAACCCAGAGACAGGGCTTTTGGAATCGGTTGCTTTGACGCCAGAGCAAATAACAAACATCGAACAGCTTGTAACAAATGCCATTGGTATTAATTTTGAACGAGGTGACCAGTTAACTGTTGATAGTGCTGCGTTTGTCTCAAACATTGAGGGCGTATCCAAATCCTGGTATGAAATTGATTTTTTTATTACCCTCGTGCAGCAATTAATGACATTCCTTATAATGGGTATTATTGTTCTTGGAGTTATTCGCCCGCTCATCAATCGGATTATGATACCAACCGCGCCTGGAAAACCAGGAGAGGCAATGGTCGGGTTGGAGGATGACATTGAATTGGATTCTATTGAAATCCAAGAGGGGGAGAGCCTAGAAGATATCAAAGCTAAATTGAAGCCGAAAAAAGCATCAATTTCACCTGAGATGCTAGATACAGCAAACTCCTATGATGATAAGGTTGCTATCATCAGAATGATTGTTGGCGAGGAATCTGGCCGGGTTGCGAATGTATTTAAGAGTATGATGAATGCTGATAATTAGCCATAATAATAAACCATTGAAGACCATTAAGCAGATAATACCAAAGATATTGTCAACGGAAATGTGAGAGAAAAAAATGGCCGATCCACAGAATAAATCAGATAACAACCCTAAATCAGTATATGAATCATTAAATGGTATCCAGAAATCAGCTATTTTGATGATGCTGCTTGGCGAGGAAGAAGCAGCTGAAATCATCAAGAATCTGGGGCCAAAAGAGGTTCAATCCTTGGGTGCTGCTATGTATTCTGTTCAAGGGTTAGGCCAAGACACTGTTAATGAAGTTCTTGATGAATTTTTATATATTATCAAACAACAAACCAGTCTTGGACTTGGCGCTGGCAACTATATAAAAAATGTACTCAATAGAGCCATTGGTGAAGAACGCGCCCAGTCTGTTTTAAGCAGAATTTCACCATCAGACGCACAAAAGCCTATTGAGATATTGGATTGGATGGATGGCCCTTCGATTGCTGATCTAATTCTAGACGAGCATCCGCAAATCATCGCTTTAATTATCTCCTATCTTGATTCAGCCCTAGGTGCAGACGTTCTAAACTTATTACCTGAAGAAATGCAGGCCGATGTTATTGCGCGAATAGCCAATCTTGACACTGTGGGCCCTGATGCATTGGCTGAGCTTGAAGATGTGATGCAGAAGAAATTTAAAGCGAATACGTCACTTCGTGCGACACAGGTCGGCGGTATTAAAGCGGCTGCGGCTATCATGAACTTTACCAACCAAGAGCAAGAGAGTAAAATCATGAAATCGCTGGGCAAGGATGATAAGCATCTGGTTATTGCCATTCAAGAAAGTATGTTTGTATTTGATAATTTACTGATGTCTGATGATAAGTCTCTTCAAATGCTACTTCGCAACGTTGAAACAGATGATCTTATTTTGGCGCTTAAAGGGGCAGACGATGTTCTTCAAGAAAAACTTTTCTCATGTATGTCGTCACGTGCAGCAGCTAATATTGTTGATGAGATGGAAGCACTTGGACCTGTTCGATTAAGTGAAGTTCAAGAAGCTCAAAAACGTATTATTAATGTTGCAAGGCGTATGTCAGATGAAGGCTCTATCGTTCTAGCTGGTCGCGGTGGTGATGATTATGTCTAATAAAAAAGGCCTATCTGGATTATATTAATTGGAAAATCGAAATGGCGAGTGAACAAATAACCTATGCGCACGAACAGGCTGAATTGCCAAATGCGCTGGAAGATACTGAAATCGCGCGGCTCATGAAGCTTGTTGGCGATTCAGGATACAAAAAATCAGAAGATGCACCAACTCGCCAGAAAGAGGCGTTTAAGCCAAGAACACTTGTTGAAATAGCAATGGAAGCACAGCACAAGCGAGACGAAGCAGAAAAGCTGGCAAAAGAAAAAGCGATTAAAACAGAAACTATTATCGATAAGGGCGATATTAAAACCCAAGAAGACGGAACTTCCCATGATAAACTAAATACGGATAACTTGAGTGCCGATAGCCTGAATAAGGACAGCACTGCCTCTCAAGCTGATACAGATACCACAGGAACAGCGCCAGCAGAACAGCTTAATTCATCCGATACGCAGCACGCCCCCGATGAGGCTTCATCCAGCCGAGAAGCAGTGCCAGAATTAACAGATTCAGAAAATAGCGAATTTGATGAAACCTCCGCAACCGAAAACACCCCTGATGGTTTGGCTGAGCGCACGGTAACACAGAACGAGCTTTCTAAGGCTATTGAGAATGCTGCAATTCGTTATGATGAGGGGTTTCGTGCTGGCGTGGAAGCTGGAAAAAATGAAATGAAGAACACATTAGAGCAAAAATTCTCTGAGCAACAAAACACGTTTGATGCGCTCATAACCAGCCTTACCAAAATGAGCTTTGCAGAAACAAAAGAATTAGAAATAGATATTCAAGCCGCTATTTTATCGCTTGCGAGCGAGCGGGCAGGTGTTGCCATTCAAGATATGCCAGAGAGCTTCTTGGCCAGAATTGAGCACCTTATGAGCCGTGTAGGCAATAGTGTGGATAGTCCTGTAATCACGTTAAATAGGGACGATCTTATACATATTACAAAAGCAAAAGAACAATCTGAAACCTTATCAAAAATGCGCTTTATCGAAGAGGCGCGTTTCAACCATGGTGATATTTCCATTAATCTAGCTGGCATTGAAATAGAAGATATTCTGGAAAACCGAATGGCTATCACGCCGTTAGATTCAGATGCACCCATAAATATCGAACAGCCTAACTCAGAGCCAATAGCGGAGGCCTCAGTTTCATCTGAAACACTCCCTACAATGACAAAAGGGGATAACGCCCCAAATGAAATAGCAGAAAATGCGACATCAGCGCTTGAAGCTAACCTTGAATATAGTAGGGCGTTAGAGCCAGAAACTGATGTTGAAAAACAAGATACTGGCGATAAAAGCACCGATATTGATAATAAAGAAGAGCTATCATGATATCTGTAAAAGAGAGACTTACACGCAGTATCGGCTCCATGGATTCAGATAAACCGATATCCATATCAGGAAGGGTAAGCAAATATGATGGGCAAATGGTGGAATGTTATTGATTTCCAGCAACCATCGGCTCATTATGTCAAATTTAAACCGAAACAGATATGCCTGC
>JADHOL010000023.1 GCA_016779005.1 Alphaproteobacteria bacterium | reverse complement strand
GGAACTTCTTCACTTAAAATATGATGGAAGCTCTCCCACCAATGGTGATTGAAAGCCTTCATATCAATATCCTTTGGCAAGATATTGGCCAGAAGCTTATCTCTTAGAACAGAACCATGCCCTGTTAATTGAGCGTAATCATCTATATGACAGGAAAAATCAACACGCTCACAGCTTAAAAAAAATGCCCTTTGGGCGACTTTTTCAGTATCCAGAAGAAGACCATCCATATCTAATAGAACAGCTTCGGGTAACGAGATTGTTTTATTTAGGGTATCACGTTGCATTTACGATTGCCTTATCAGGTCTCTTATCAGGTCACTATGTCTGATTACTTAGTTACAGTATTTTATTTCAGTGCTTAGATGTTATTTTCTATTCAGATTAATTTGCTATATATCTACAATACCTATCAATTGGTACAACATAAAAAACGATATTCAGGACACAAAATGACACAAACATCTGTTTTTGACGGTCACAACGACCTGCTCCTAGCACTTTGGCGCTCAGATGACTTAGAGGGTAGCTCTTTTATATCGGGAAGAGATACAGGACATATTGATTTGCCTCGCTGCAAGACAGGTAAGCTTGATGGGGGTTTCTTTGCAATGTTTGTTCCAGCAGCAACCATTGCCCCTGATAGTTTCTGGAAACGACACCCAGAACTTATCACAGATGATATAAAAAAAAACAAGCAGACCCGTTCTGATAATCTGTTAAACACAGCAACCATTTCGCAGGCCTATGCTTATGCAGCTACCATTGAAATGATAGATATTGCCCATAAGCTGGCAAAACAACATTCTGATAAAGTGCAACTATGCACCAATAGTAATGAGATAAAACGTAGCATTGAAGCGGATAAAATTGCGATTCTTCTGCATATAGAGGGCGCAGAGGCAATAAGCGCTGATTTGCATGAATTGGAGCTTCTATATAGTAAAGGATTGCGCTCTATTGGTCCTGTATGGTCACGAAAGAATATTTTTGCTGAAGGTGTGGATTTCAGCTTTCCATCAACACCTGACCAAGGCGGCGGCTTAACGCAAGCAGGCAAAGAGCTGGTGCGTTTTTGTAATGAGAAGCAGATACTGATTGATTTATCTCATTTGAATGAAGCTGGCTTTTGGGAAATCGCTAATATATCTGATATGCCGCTTATTGCTACCCATTCAAATGTTCACGAATTATGTCCTTCTCCTCGCAACTTAACAGCATCTCAGCTTGCTGCTATAGCGGAATCAAATGGCATTGTTGGGCTGAATTTTGGCATTGGGTTTTTACATCTTGAAGGCAAAAGAGACCGATTACTGCCGCTTGATACGATGTGCAGACATCTTGATGCATTACTTGAAGTGCTTGGCGAGGATGGGGTTGCTCTTGGTTCGGATTTTGATGGCATTCAAATTTCAGACCATATACGTGATTGTGCAGGACTTCCAAACCTAATTACAGCCATGAGAAAAAAAGGATATGACGATATTTTAATAAATAAAATATGCTCACAAAACTGGATTCAACTTATCAAAAATACGCTTGGCTGAAGATTTATTTCAGCTGATAACCAAGATAAGGCATCCCTAAACCATGATTTTATATAGCTGACATTTTAGGGACAACATGCAGATGAGTATCAAGTTCTTGATTATCTGCCTCAACAGCACGCCTTAGCTGATATTCAATATCTGGGATTGCTGATTTAACTCTTGCCCATGAGGGAATAAAAGGGGTTTCCATTGGTGCATAACTAAAGTCACTTCCCGCACGCATTATGTTTTCAGCAAATAGCTCAACTGCCCTTTCCTCTGAATCAATATCGTAACTCAATCCATTAACTTCTGCGTCTGTTTGATAATGACGAACCATATCAAGCGCCGTTCTAAAGTAAGACGCTTTTAGAGTTCTGAAAGTCTCAGGCCCGAAACTATAACCTTGTGTTGCCAGCTTCCTGATAAGCACCTTTACGATATCAATCGACATGCGAGATAATCCAAAATCACGGTCATCACCAGAGAGATCTTGATGTTTATGATCATAAGTATCTGCTATATCAATTTGGCATATTCTATTGCTTGCCTGATTTCTTTGCATCTCTGATAAGAGTCCCACTTCTAATCCCCAATCTGATGAAATACGTAATTCAGGAATAAGAGACCTTCTAAAAGAACACTCACCCGCTAGCGGGTATCTGAAGCTTTTCATAAAACTAAGATAATCGCTTGAACCCAGCACCTGTTCCATTGCCAGAAGAAGCGGAGACACAAGCAAGCGGCAGACTCTTCCGTTCATTTTACCATCTGCTATTCTTGGATAAAATCCCTTACAAAACTCAAATTGATAATTTGGATTTGCAATCGGATAAAATAGCCGCGCAAGTAACATTCTGTCATACGTTAAGATATCGCAATCATGTAATGCGACTGCATCTGCCTTGCCACGAGCATTAACATAACCGATGCAATACCAAACATTCTGCCCTTTCCCCGGCTCAAGCGGCGCAAGACCCTTATCTTCAAGCATATCTGATATTGCCGTCATCCGAGGCCCATCATTCCAAAGCAATGAAAATGGTTGGTTCAAATCCTTAAAGAACGAATAGGCATATTTATATTGTTCGCGATCTGCCTTATCCAGCCCAATTATAATATGGTTAAGGTATTTTACCTGTCCTAGATGCTTTACAATTTCTTTAAGAGCAGGGCCTTCTAATTCAGAATATAAACTTGGCAGGATAAGCTCCATAGGCCGGTATCCTGCAAATAATTTTAGATCATCTTCCACCTGTTCCAGCGTTCTAGTTCCAAAATTATGTAGTGTTGCGACACTCCCATTTTGTGCAAAATCACCCATAATTCGCTACCTTTTCTGTGTTATTAATCGCTAATGCTTTTCGGACTGCCTCTAACCATCCAAGGGGCGCAATGCTGCCAGCTATTATGGTTCGATCAAGAGGGATGGATAAGGACAGTAACGGTTTGTGAGGACGTGGGATAATACAAGCGACATCACACGCTTCTAAAAGCGCAACATCATTTTCGCTATCACCAACGCCCACCAGAAATGATGCAAACTTGCTTTCGCTTAAATTAGATTGAATAAAATCACAATAATCAGATTTTTCATGCTTGCCACATAATGTTAAAACCCTACCACCTTGATGAAAGGTAAGGTTATTTTTATCAAGGATATGTTTTAAATGGCGTAACTGAACCCTGCTACCAACGAATTTAAAGCAAAAAGAAAACCCGCGCATTAAGGCATTTTCAAGCTTCTGACCTTTCAGACCTAATAAATCTATCTGTTGTTTTACATCCATTTCATGCACAAATAAACATTGCTTTTTGATCTCATTTGGTACGTGCTCACCCCAAATCCGCCATAATTCATCAACGTCAACTGCGGCGTCTGATACCACGCTATCTGGCAATTTACTATCTGGCAATAAAGAGCCTATATTTTCAAACCCAGCTCCATTTTCATAAATAAATGGCAAATCACGCCCTAGCTCAGAACAAAACACATCCATTTCGATTTTTGTTTTGCTTGAAGCTGGAACAATATGTATGCCAGAATCTAGCAGATCTAATATATCACCATGAATCTGCTTAAAACTCAAAGTTGAATGACTAAGTAAACTGCCATCCAAATCTGTCATTACTATAATCGTCAAAGCAGTCTACCTTTTTTAAATTCAAAAAAATGTGTTAATAGCTCTGCGCGACTTATAAAAGTGCTATTTTCTTCACAATGCGATGCGTTTTATGCATCATCTCCTAAAGATGACGCTAGGATGCTGATTGGTTAACACTTAAAAAATATTGCCCTATCCTGCTAACCCACCCATCAGAGATTATAGAAATGGCTGGCTGTTTTTTCAAAAACAGCCTCGTGAAAAGGTTCTGGAACCAGCATTTTTATGGCTGAAAACAGACGGGTATAGTCTGAGTATAAGCTATCAACTGGAAAGTTTGAGCCAAACATGCAGCGCTTCGAACCAAACTGCTCAAGGCATGTTTCAACTAAAACCTTAAAGTCCTGTGTTTTCCAATTATGATGAAACATGCCAAGGCCAGATATTTTACAGCTTGTGTTTGGTAGTGATGAGATAGACCTTAACGCATGTTGCCAATATTTTATGCCAGACGCTGTTCTGTCATGCGGGCTTCCTGCATGGCAAATGGCAATTTTTAATTCTGGTACTTTCTGCAATAAAAAAGAGGCCTGTTCCATTACTTCAGGAATTAGTTGAAGATCAAAACAAAGCTGCCGCCTTGATAGCTCTTGCAAATTCTCCAGTACAGTTGGTGATGTTATATTATCTAGCAAGATGGAGCCTGATTCTATACCTGGCGCCCTACTTAAAATTTGGCGCACACCTACGACAGATGGAAGTTTTTGAAACAGATCTAACGTAGCTGGCATTTGCGTATAGGTTAAATCACAATATACCACCTGCATCATTGACCAGTCTGAATTGGCGCTGGCTATGCTATCTACCCAATTGGCCTCCTTAATCGGATCCTCAGCGCCAACTTGAATATGCACAGAACCCCGAAAGCCATGTGATTGGCAGTCAGCTTGAAAATCATTCATGAGATAGTTTTTCTGAATCGCTGTAGGATCCCCAAAGAACCGCATTACGGATTTCTCTTCGAGCCACGGATAACGAACAGCAGACAAATCCCATAGATGGTGATGCGCATCAATCATACGAAACTTGTTTCCTTCATACGCTTTAGAACATCAAGCCCTTGCATTTTCCAGAAATGCAAAAAATCAATAAAAACCCAATTCTCTGTGAGCTTATCCCCATCACGCCTATAGAAATCAATGACACGCATGTCAGCAGGTTTGTTGCCAGCTGGCATCCCCATAAAACCACCGGTGGGCGTGAGAGTAAGGTTTGGCCATCCAAAAAATCCGCCAAATGCGCCCTCTGCTATTCTACAGATATGGCCATTAAATTGGCGATTAGCAAACCCGTCTCGGAATGGGCCAGAATGCTGCTGTGCATATCGCTCTAAGGTATAAGTCGCTCCAATACCCGCCGGTCCCCACCAAATCATGTCTTCATTCCAGCTGCGCCGTAATTCATCTAGTAACGGCTCTTCTCTGCCGCCGCGCCAGTTTTTGCTATCCTCTATCATAAACTCAATGGCATTTAGTGTTTTCTGGCTCTCATATTCAGGCACTGAATCTGGGACCAACCCGTCATGTGTCATTGGACCTGGCTGAACCAGATGTGCACCTGTTTGCGGGGGAAACGGATTAAAGCCTGCCTGCATCATGAAATGGGGGATATCAAAAAACATAGCTGTTTCAACTATTTTATTATCCTTAACATGATTAAATTCACCATATCGAAGCATCATAATTTTTTGTGTCGCTGGAATGTCAAGCCATGGGCTATCAAACAGACCCATTAGATGACCCATAGACGCCACCCAAACACCTTCATGCCCCTCCATCTTATTATCACCAGCAATGAAAATATCCATTCGTCTTTGCATATGGCTTATGGATTTTTTGAGCGGTTCCCAAAATTGTTCTGCAACTGCTTTCGGACCAACCTGTTCGTTAAAAGGATGATAGCCGCGCCAAAGAACTTCTGGGTGCATTATATCTACTAGTAATTCTTCGACCCTGTTATCAGAAGCCGAATCAAGCCTGCGATAATAATCTTGCACTAGTTTCTTGGCAGTTTGTTTATTATTCATATCGTTTTCGACCTATCAAAATGTGAACCAGCTTAGGAGAGAAAAAATTAGCTTGCCAAGATAAGATTTCCTTGTCTAGAATTTTTGCAAACGTATGCAAAATACCTTGTTTAAATTTTTAGACGACAAGTGTCAGGAAAAACCTGAACGTAAATCAACAAAGTTCATCAAACTTTACCAAACTTCATAGGAGTATTATTTATTATGTTTTTCAGAACAATTCTAACAGCTGGAGCCATAGGGCTTCTATCAACTGCGTCTTATGCTGGATGTGGTATCGATTCTGGTTCCGTACGTATTGGCGGAAATGATTTTCCAGCATATCAAGCTGTTACACAAGCAGCTACTGGCTGTTCAGGTGACGGCGTATCTGTAACCGTTGATTTAAACAAAGATCATAAAGATCGTCAGGTAGCTGCCCTTACAGCCAACCCAGCAGAATTTACATCTTCGATTGCTAATAATAGTGCCTTAGTCGCACTGATGAATGATGGGCTTGTTCAGCCACTCAACAATCTAATTGCAAAACATGGCTCTGGCTTGCAAGACATGCAAATCGTATCAATTGATGGCGAAGTAATGGCTGTTGCTTTTATGGCGAACGCACAGCATCTTTTCTATCGCTCTGATATTTTGGAAGCTGCTGGTGTAGCACCTCCTAAGACTTATGAAGAAGTATTAGCTGCGGCTAAGGCAATCAAAAGCAAAGGATTAATGGAGTATCCTATTGCTGGCACCTATGGAGGCTGGAACCTTGGCCTTGAATTCATCAATATGTATTTAGGACATGGCGGTGAATTTTTTGAAAGCGGTTCTGCAAAACCGTCGCTTAATAATGCCAAGGGTGTGGCTACGTTAAATATGATGAAGTCTCTTTCTGCCTATATGAACCCAGACTTCCTCACCTATGACTCAAACGCTGTTCAGGCAGATTGGGAAGCTGGTAAGGTTGCATTAACCAATCTTTGGGGCTCACGTGCTGGCGCTGTAACAGACGGTGAAGGGTCAACTGCTGAAATCGAGAGCAACACCAAATTTGCTAGCGCTCCAACTGTAGCTGGTGGCACAACTCCTTCAACCACCCTATGGTGGGATGGTATTACGGTTGCGACCAACATATCTGATGAAGATGCAGAAGCTACTTTTATTGCTATGATGGAAGGTATTTCGCCTGCGATGGCTGCGGCAAATCCAAATAAAGCAAACTGGCTAATTTCAGGCGCTAAGCCTCGCGCAACTGGGGTTGGTGTTGTTGAATCTGCAAAAGGCGGCGCGCTTCCATATCCAATGCTTCCCTATATGGGCTCAATGCATAATGCTATTGGCAGCGAGATTGTTGACTTTCTTCAAGGCAATGAAACAGCAGAAAAAGCCCTTGCAGATGTGGAAGCAGCTTACATAGCAGCTGCAACTGAAAAAGGCTTTCTATAAGTCTAACCATTTACGGATACAGAGGGTAGACTACCCTCTGTATTTTTATCAATGCATTCATCCAGCTACACTTTTTAAGGCCAGCTACACTTTTTAAGGAAAAACCGGAAACAAGCCGAATGCCACACCATACCTTCTTTAAATTTATCTGGCCTTCGGCGCTTACGATGCTTGTATTCATCGCGCTACCTATTATTTCTATTACCATTCAGTCCTTTTATATCGACCATGAGCAGGTATTAGTAACCGTCGAGAATTGTGGGCCTTTTGGGTGTAAAGAAGTAACCAAAGTTGATGTTGAAGCCACACGCGCATTAAGCGAACAAAAGCCGCTTGGCAAGTTTAATGGTTTTGGCACCTATACTAACCGTAATCACCTTGCATTCTCGCACATTAGTGAAGCATGGAATGCCGCGCCTAATCTTGGTTATTTTATCGGTGAGGTTTTAAATCTACCTTTTTATAAAGCGCTTAGTTTTACGCTTACCTATACCTTTATTGTTACGCCATGCGTTATAATTCTTGGCTTTTGTATTGCACTTTGTGTTAACAGGTTGCCCTCAATTTTTAAAGGACCAACGATATTTGTATCTCTGCTTCCAATGATTATAACGCCGCTTATTGGCTCTCTTGTATTATTTTGGATGATAGATGCAGAAGGAATTATTGGCAGCTTTCTGAAGATTATTTTTGACGACCCAAGCCTGTCTCTCAAGGCTTCGCCTACGCTAACTTGGATTATGCTGATTGTTTACGGGATTTGGCATCATGCACCATTTGCATTTGTTGTGTTTTATGCAGGATTGCAAACAGTCCCCAAAGATACCCTAGAAAGCGCGATGATCGATGGCGCAAGCAAATGGGAGCAAACACGATATGTAGTCGTTCCACATTTAATGCCATTAGTAGTTTTTATATCGCTTATTCAACTAATGGATAATTTCCGCGTTTTTGAGCCGATTGTTGGGTTTAATGCACAAGCAAGTGCAACTTCGCTATCCTGGCTAATTTATAATGATTTCAGAAGCGGGGATGGTGCAATGTTATTTGGTTCTGCTGCAGCTACATCCATTCTGACCATTATCGGCGTAAGCATTTTATTAACCCCTATTATTGTCAGAACATGGCAATCTAGCAAACCAGCTGTCAGGGGATAAGACATGAATAAAGCAAGCCCCAACTGGTTAAATTTTTTAAGTATCTCTTTTTTAGTGTTATGGTTAGTACTTGCTTGTGTCCCTTTTCTATGGACATTTTGGGGTAGTTTTAAAGTCCAAGCAGATTTTTTCTCCAAACAGGATTGGCAAAATGCAATCTTTGGGATTCGCACCCTTGTTGAAACAGGCTCAAGCTTTACCACTGACGGCTATGAAGGCGCTTGGATTCAAGAGGGTTTTTGGAAAGCGGCTCTTAACACAGCCATTGTTACTTTAAGCGTTGTTGCTATTTCACTTACGCTTGGCACGCTTGGTGGATATGCCTTGGCGAGATCCGGGTTTAGATACGCTTTCTGGATACTGATTGCCGCACTTATCTTTCGGGCAATGCCTCATATCACATTAGTTTCGGGATATTTATTACCCTTCTTTGAACTTGGATTATGGGGACACCTATCCACAACGATCATTGTTCTAGTAGCCATAAATCAGCCTTTCACATTATGGATGTTACATTCATTTTTTCTATCCATCCCTAAAGATTTAGATGAAAGCGCGATGGTGGATGGATGCACAAGATTCCAAGCATTCAGACATGTCATTATTCCTGTTATGTGGCCAGGCGTTATAACAACGGGGCTGTTTAGTTTTTTGCTGGCCTATAATGATTTTGCCATCACAGCGCTACTTCTAACCGAGGAAAACCAAACAATGGTTCCCAAAATTGCAAGCTTTTTAGGATCCACGCAAGAGCAGGGTAATGTGATGTTTGCAGTGGCAGCGGTTGTATCTGCAACAGCGCCTTTATTTGTTTTAGTAATGTTCTTTCAACGTCAAATTGTCAGCGGATTAACCGCAGGAGCAGTAAAAGGATAAACCGATTTAATGACAAGTATAACCTTAAAAAACTTAAGCAAAAGCTGGGGAAGTTTTGTTGCTGTAGATGACTTAAATCTTGAGGTTTTTGATACAGAATTTCTTGTTTTACTTGGGCCATCTGGCTGCGGGAAAACAACAACAATGCGTATGATAGCAGGGTTAGAGCAAGAAACCTCTGGCGAGGTATTTATTGGCACGGCAAAGGTAAATCAGCTAGAGCCAAAAGATAGAGATGTTGCAATGGTATTTCAATCTTATGGCCTGTACCCAAATATGAATGTATATGAGAATATAAGATTCCCCCTTAAAATTCGAAAGATTGATCCCAAAACCCATGCCGCCCGCGTAAATCGAGCTGCTGAGATGGTAGAGCTAACAGAGTTTCTGCATCGCAAACCCTCTGAGCTTTCGGGTGGTCAAAAACAACGCGTTGCATTGGCAAGAGCGATTGTTCGAGAGCCAAATGTATTTTTAATGGATGAACCTCTCTCCAATCTTGACGCAAAATTAAGAGTATCAACACGGGCCCAAATAAAACATTTGCACCATGAAATGCAGGTAACAACGATTTATGTTACGCATGATCAAATAGAAGCAATGACACTTGCAGATCGCGTTGTTGTTCTAGATAAAGGGGTTGTCCAGCAAATTGGAACCCCTTCCCAGATTTATGATACTCCTCAAAATCTATTTGTTGCTGGTTTTATTGGAAACCCTGCAATGAACCTAATTTCGGGGCGTATTATCAACAACCAGTTTAACGCAGAAAATATCAGCCTAAATGGATTTAAAACCAATGACGGCGCTATAACGCTTGGGTTTCGCGCAGAGGACGCTGCGATACAAACAAAGGAAACTAAATCTGCAACTAGTAATCAGATATCAGCTCCTATCTATACTTTGGAATTACTAGGTGATTCTACGATGGTCTCCTTTCAGATTGCAGATTCATTAATATCCGTAAAAGCGCCAAAGGATTACTCGGCTAAAATTGGAAATGTTGTAAATATCCAAATTCCAATTAGGGCTTGCCATCTATTTAACACTGAGAATGGAACACGAATTAAGGAGATCCGCTAATGGTAGGAGCAAGACCAGAACAAGCCACGTTAAGTAAGGATACCGATTTATCAAAAACAGATGCTACGCGCGCAGTGATAGAGGGCATGGTTGACGGTCTTAATGACCACCGAATTGATGATATAGGACAGTTTTTTGCCTCTCAATTTAGGTGGATGGGTAATTTTGGGTGCGGAACAAAAAACGGATTAGATGCATTTCAGGATAATTGGCAGAAACCGTTTCAGGCCGCATTTTCAGATAAGGTCTGCATCGATGAGGCACGCCTTTATATGGGTGAATGGGCAGCCGCCTTTGGCAGGCAAGAAGCTATTCATAGCGGCGAGTTTATGGGCATTCCAGCCACAGGTAAAAAAGTGGATATTCGCTATATGGATTTCTGGAAAGTTGAAGATGGCAAAATCGTTGATAATTGGGTGATGGTTGATTTTCCGTCTGTGCTATCACAGCTTGGCGTGGATTGTTTTTCAGGCCAGGGGTGGGAAGCCTTTGATAAGGGGACTAAAACACCCCCAACACCAGAAAGAAGGTCAGATGGCACTTAAAGCTCAGTCTGACAAGCAAATAATCTCAACCCTATGTAATGCGCTATATGATTTTGACCCGAATAAAGTGCAAGAACTTTTATTGGAAATCATACATCCAGACGCTTTATGTCGATATTTTCATCCCATAGGCGATGTAAAACCAGAGCGTCTCTATAACAAACTATACGCCCCTCTTTATACAGCGCTACCTGATTTTGAAAGACGCGAGATTATTTGTGTTGCTGGCAGTGATGATGATGGCACTTCTTGGGTTGGGAATGCTGGCTACTTTATCGGCACTTTCACCCATGCTTTTATGGACATACCCCCAACTGGTCACATAGCCCATATTAGATTCCATGAGTTTTATAAATTTAAGGCTGGGATGATAAGTGAAATCCAAGCAGTATGGGATATTCCAAGTTTAATGATGCAGGCTGGAGTCTGGCCAATGGGGCCCTCTCTTGGTTATGAATGGCTGGTGCCTGCGCCTGCGAGGCAAGATGGCCTTGATAATAGCCGCTCAGATAAAACACACCCCCTTAAAAACAAAACCCTTGAGAACAAAGCCCTTGAGAACAAAATACTTGTGTTGGATATGCTAACAGCAATGAGCAAACATCCAAAATATGGTGGCGCGCAGATTATGCAGCTTGAGAAGTTCTGGCACCCCAAATTTTGCTGGTACGGGCCCTCTGGTATCGGCAG
Organism: Alphaproteobacteria bacterium; assembly: GCA_016779005.1. Taxonomy (GTDB): domain Bacteria; phylum Pseudomonadota; class Alphaproteobacteria; order Puniceispirillales; family Puniceispirillaceae; genus UBA5951. Next base: position 14,208 of record JADHOL010000023.1, on the reverse strand, counting down.
TAGCCGCGGCATTTCTGGTTTTCGTAACCATCATCAAATCCCCTTTCTAAAGGCGATGCCAGATAGAGGACAACATTCAGAAGATACAACTCATCATTTTTTTGCAGAAGGGCATTATGTTGCCGTTACAGGTTGGCCTAATATGTCTCAGACTTTAACAGGTGATGGGTGGCTTGGGATTGCGCCTACGAATCAGAAAATAAATTTAAGATCGCTTGATTTCTGGAGAATTGAAAATCAGAAAATTCGGGAGAATTGGGTAATGATTGATTTGCTCGATATATGGTCACAAATTGGGGTAGATGTTTTATCGCGTATGCGCCAACTTGCACTTCCCAAATCACAGCCCAGTCAGACAGCTTCTGGAATAGATGCCAATGTCGGATAATTCAGTAGTAAAAGCGGCGCCTTCATTAAGTGATGCCAGCCAGACGAAAATAACCTCCATGGATGTAGCAAAGCTGGCAGGTGTCAGTCAATCTGCTGTCAGTAGAGTATTTACAAAAGGGGCATCTGCATCTGCAAAAACAGCAGAGAAAGTGCAAAATGCAGCAAAGGAGCTTGGATATCGCCCAAATAGAATAGCACGCTCTTTGCTAACAGGTCGCTCTTATATGATAGGGTTAGTGGTGGCTTATTTGGATAATTATTTTTATCCAGAAGTGTTAGAAAAGCTGTCTCATTCATTACAAAAAGAAGGGTATCATGTTCTCATCTTCATGGCAGCTCAAACAGCTCGGAATGTAGATAAAGTGGTTGAGGAGATATTGGAATATCAAATAGATGCTATTGTTACTGCATCTGTTGCTCTTTCCTCTGAATTAACAACGAAATGTGAAAATGCTGGTATTCCTGTTCTACAGTTTAATCGTATTCAACATCACTCGTCATTTGCATCTGTAACAACTGACAACTACCTCGGCGGCAGCCTAATAGCAAAGCATTTAATTGACCAAGGATATCGTTCTTTTGGATATATAGCAGGCTGGGAAGGCGCATCGACCCAGCGCGACAGAGAAGCTGGATTTCGCCAAACACTCAATGATTACGGATTTGATATAACCGCAAGAGCGGTTGGAAATTTCAGAACTGAGCAGTCTCGTGAAGCAGCGCTTAATATCGTAAATCAATCCGCAATACCAGAGGCTGTTTTTGTTGCAAATGACGCAATGGCGCTTGTTGTAATGGATGTTTTTCGGTTTGAGCTTGGTCTTACCATTCCAGATGATATAGGTATTGTTGGATATGATGATGTGCCTCCTTCTAGGCTTGCAAGCTATGATCTTACAACGGTCTCTCAGCCAGCAGAACAGATGGTCCAACAAACTGTATTGCTTATAATGCAATACATGCAAGGCAAGCCTATACAGCAAAATGAAATCAAATTACCAGGACAGCTTATAATTCGCTCCTCCTCACAGAAGACACCTCACCAGAAATGAAGGTTCCAAGAGATGCAAGGATTTAACCCAAAATTCAAAGACTTTCCAGATTATATTCTAGGTATTACCCACGAGATCTGGGAAGAAAAACAAGTGGAGACACTATATCATTATTATTCTGATGATATTCCGGTACGTTCTCCAAGCTCTCTTGTTATTGGCAATAAGGCTGTGATTGATGCCACCCACGCAACCTTATCTGAGTTTCCAGACAGACAGCTATTAGGAGAAGATGTTATTTGGTCAGGCTCTCCTGAACAAGGCATGTTATCTTCGCATCGGATATTTTCAACCGCAACCCATCTGGGTGCTGGCAGCTTTGGCAAGCCAACAGGCAAGAAACTTCGCTATCGTGTAATTGCAGATTGTCACGCTATTGCCAATCAAATTAATGATGAATGGTTAGTGCGCGATTTTGGAGGAATTGTTCACCAGCTCGGATATGATAGTGAAGAATTTGCATTACACCAAATTCGTGATGAAGGCGGTATCGCGAGCTGCAATAAACCTTTTAATGCTGACATGGATATAAAAGGTCCCTATCTTGGGACTGGAAATGATACTGAATGGGGCACCTTATTTGCTGAGATTCTAACGTCGATTATGGATGGCAAAAGTGACATAATCCACCGCCATTATGACCGTGCTGGAACGGGGTTTTACCCTGAAGATACACTCGCAGTAAGCTTTTCTGAAATTGAGGCATTCTGGATATCATTTCGAAATTCCTTTCCATCTGCTAGATTTACAATACATCATAAGATAGGCAGGCAAGATGCCTTTCTGCCTCCAAGAGCTGCTATAAGATGGTCGATATCTGGCACGCATGACGGGACAGGCCGTTTTGGAAATCCCACAGGCGCAGATGTGTATATAATGGGCATCAGCCATGCAGAATTTGGACCTTGGGGACTTCGCAGGGAATACACATTGTTTGATGATGTTGCCATTTGGAAACAAATTCACATTCATATGGGGAGAGAATAATGACCGGTCAGGTTCACATCGTTCGATATGGCGAGCTTATTCCATGCCGCACTGCATTCATTGACGCGCATACACCAGGCTCTGATAAAAAAGAAAATTTTACAATTATTGGGGGCGGCGTATCTGAAGCTGCTGACCAGCATGTACATATTAAACAAACACCTGGATTTAATATCGGAGCTGCAGGCCAACCCCCTAAATGTCGTAATTCGCTTCATACCCACCGAACCGCCGAAGTTTTCTTCGTTTTATCAGGGAGATGGCGCTTTTTTTGGGGTAGATGGGGCAATGCAGGAGAAGTGATACTAGAAGCAGGAGATATATTTAATATCCCAACTGGTATGTTTAGAGGCTTTGAGAATATAGGAACTGATTATGCAATGATAATGGCCATTCTTGGTGGTGATGACGCTGGGGGTGGCGTGGAATGGGCCCCCCAAGTTATTGAGGAGGCAAAAGAGCACGGTCTAATTCTGGGCGAAAATAATATATTATATGATACAAAAAAATCTGAGAATCTGCCTGAAGGCATCAACGCAAAAGCGGTTATGGATGAGGCTAATCTAGCCGCGATGCAAGAACCAAAAACAGCTGATATTGTTCCAAGATGGGTATCTAGATATCTTGATCTGCTGGCACTTTCGATCGATGGCGAAGTGTCTGTCATAGGAGAAGAAGGTCTTATTTTTGACAAGCCTGGATTTGAGGTGAGTTTTATATCTTCTAAAACTAAATCAAAGGACGTGAAATCAGACAAGTATGATATTTTAATGCCTGTAAAAGGACATTGGAGGCTGAGCTATAGCGGTCATGAAGAAATTCTATCAGCAGGTGATACAGCTCTTATCAAGCCAAATAATAATTATAGGTTAGAGCCATCCATGTCAGGGGAGGCAAGTTTATACCGCATCACAAACACCGACGATACTGCAGGTCCAACTTGGTTTGAGAGGAACTAGCAAATGAGACATATCCGTACAACTCATGTAGGCTCACTGCCCAGATCTCAAGAAGTAACAGACCTGCTATTTTCCAAAGAAAAAAACCAAAGCTTTGATAGTGCGCAATTTGATGAGGTAATGTTGAAACATGTAGAGGGGATTGTTGCGCGTCAAAAGCAATCAGGGATTGATATTGTTAGTGATGGCGAGACGTCCAAAATATCCTATGCAACATATGTTAAGGATAGATATAATGGATTTTCAGGTGATAGCCCTAGAAACGCGCCAGCGGATTTAAAGCTGTTTCCTACTTTTCTGCAAAGATTAGCCAATAGCGGCGGCACGCCAGAATATGCAAGGCCAATGTGTACATCACAGGTGAGCCCGCTAGATAGTACCGAGCTTGATAAAGATATATCTCATCTGAAATCTGCAATTGGAAAAAATGAAAATTTAACTGGGTTTATGAATGCTGCATCCCCTGGAGTGATCTCGTTATTTTTGCAAAATAATTTCTATCCGACCAGAGAAGATTATTTGCAGGCACTTGCCGAAGCAATGAGAGGTGAGTATCAAACCATCGTAAATTCTGGACTTGATTTACAAATAGACTGTCCAGATCTCGCTCTATCAAGGCATATGCTGTTTAATGATTTATCAGATTCAGACTTTATTAAAATTGCTGATAGCCATGTCGAAGCGCTGAATTACGCGCTTGAGGGAATAGACCCAGCAAAGGTAAGAGTTCATATATGCTGGGGTAATTACGAGGGCCCACATATCTGTGATATTTCCATGAATAGTGTGTTTTCAACCTTCATGTCTGTGAATGCGAATTATCTACTTTTTGAGACCTCAAATCCGCGCCATGCGCATGAATGGACCATATTTGAAAATAGAAAAAATGAAATTCCAGATGAAAAAATTCTCATACCTGGTGTTATTGATTCAACCACTAACTTTGTTGAGCATCCAGAACTAATAGCCCAGCGTCTGGAGAGATTTACCAATATTGTCGGCATAGAGCGTGTAATTGCAGGTTCTGATTGCGGGTTTGGCACCTTTGCTGGATTTGGCGCCGTTGATCCTGAAATCGTCTTTGCCAAATTATCCTCTCTTGCAAAAGGTGCCGCAATTGCATCAGCGCGTTATTAGCGCTTATATCTAAATTTCATCATTTTTTTATAATCATTAATTAAAATTCGGCTAGGTAGAACAAACATGACTGAGACACTTTTTAAATTACTACAATCAGTAGATACCCCAACCGTATGTAATGCAATTGAGGTAGCGCAGAAAAAGCGCGGCTTTGACCAATTCACCAAAGGCACCATGATTTCATCTAACCCAGATGAGAAACCAATTTGTGGTTATGCCAGAACCGCAAAAATCGCTGCTGTTAATCCTCCAACAGAAAAAGCTGAGATTATAAAAGAACGCCGGCTTTCTTATTATCGGCATATGGCCTCAGGCAGTGGCCCGTCAGTTGCTGTTATTGAGGATATTGATTTTCCAGCTTGTATTGGCGCGTTTTGGGGAGAAGTTAATACCAACATTCATAAAGGTCTTGGAATGAGCGGGGCTTTCACCAACGGCGTCATGCGCGATTTAGGTGATTTGCCAGATGGCTTTTCGGTACTTGCAGGCTCTATCGGGCCTAGCCATGGTTTTGTGCATATTAAAGAAATTGGCACTCCTGTGACTATTTTTTCGCTGGCTGTAACAGATGGTGATCTGATACATGCTGACAGGCACGGCGCAGTTGTTATTCCAACGAGCGTTATAAATACCCTTGAAGCGTCAATCCATAAATTACTTGAAACCGAACAGCTAATTTTAGGGCCGGCTAAGCGCGATGATTTTGATATCGATAAGTTTGAAGCTGCTTGGGCAGCTTTCGAAGCAGCCCGCACCTAGCCCTAAATTCTCATCTAAGAAGGTGGTATTACCAGTTATAGCTTAGTGTGATGCTAGCGTTGCTATCTTGTGCAAGAGCAGCTTGGCCTGCATCTTTTTCAAATTTTGAATGAAAATTCAAATTCGATTGAATCGTAAATGCATCATTCAGCCTTGTAGAATAAGAAAGGCGCGTTAGCAGCGAGGTATAGGATAAATCTCTTATAAGAAATAAGTTGATTTCGCTATCATCTATGTTGTTGAAAAGTAGTGTTGCCCCTGCTGCAAAATCTCTCTGAAAAATTGTGTGGCTATCTTTTCCGCGACTATCTGCTGCCAATTCGCCCACTAAAATCAGATCATAAGCGCTATCAAACACACCATATATATTGTGCTCAGCACCAAATACGCCAGCACTATAATCTTCTTTTACGCCATTTGCATTGAATTGACCTGTGCGGCGAACTATTTCTGTTTTAAGCGCTGTATCTCCTAGCAAATACTGCACATCAGCGCCGATTTGCTGAATTGGAAAATATTCAGGCACAAGGCGACCATCTGAGCTAAGTGTAAAAAAAGGCTCCCGCGTTATTCCATCAAAATAACTCAGACCGTAATCTAAATCGCCTTGATACCCTTCATAGCGAAGTGCATAGCTATTATCGTTTCTAGATGCATCATTTGAGTAGCTAGCAGTATCATTGCTAACTATAGTCTGAAGTCTCGCACGCGAGGATAATCCAGGATAGGCATTTTCAACAAAAAAAGGAAATAACAGCAAAGATAGATAGCCGTCATTAAGGTCAGATGAAACCTTAAAGGCCGGCGCCCCTAGTTTCTGCGAATCTGAAAGACCGGATGTATAATCATAGCTATTAATTATATCACTTGGATTATAGCTTTCTGTTTTTCCCCAAAATTCCAGAAGGCTTCCAATGCGAATATCCATTTCATTTGCGCTAAATGAAACATGAGCTTCTCTTAAGTCAGCTCTACTTGCACCAGTATCTCCTACTCTCAGACGTGGTTGAATAAAGGTTTTCATTGAGCCTTGCTCAATGAATAAAGAGGGTTCTATCTGAACCTCCCCAAAATAATCATTCTGCTCAGAATAAGCTGGGCTCTCAAAATAGCTATCAGCCTTAAACTCGACCTTTCCATATTGTTCTATATAGTCGAATGAATAAGCGGCACTACTAGCACAAATAATCCAAGCAGAAATCATCAAGGTGACATATTTGTTCATTAATTAAATTACCAAACCTTATTTATCTTGATGATCTCTCTAATGCTTGTGGTGTAAAATCCTGTTCTATCAGACCCTTTCTGAAACTATATTCTCCCCAATTAAGCTTAGTGGATTTTCCAGTTTGAATGTTTTCCATAATCATTTTGTGTGAGCGCCAATATTGGCCTAGATACTGACTATAATCCTCAAAAATTAGAACTTTTTCCAAATCTCCACGACGATTGTAAAATTCTATCTTATGAACCCGATATTCGTCTAAATCTGTATAGGACACTCTTTTAGAATAACCAGAACGGTCATTTTTTGGACGGCTTTCAACTTGAGCACAGGTCAAGCTCTCATCAATTGGACACGGCATATCTGCAAGCCAGATATGTTCATTATCCTCCACTTCTTCTGAGCCTAAATCTTCATATGAAAATTCAGACGATACAAATTTACCCGTTCGGTTTGATGACGAAATCCTTTTTGTACGCTTGATTGCAGGAAGAAAAATCCATTGAGAGTCGTCTTCAGGCTCTATTTTAGTATGTGTTAGTAGAGCAGTACCTTTCACATCGCGTGGCTCTGAGAATACAATTACACTTTTATCTCCCTCGGTCGGATCAGGGTTTTCCAAGGTAGACGTGGTAAACTTACGCACACTTTCCTTGCCTGCTTTATTTTTTAGTATCATTTGTCCCTCAACAGAAAAGTCCCCAAATCCGTTATCTCTACGGGCCGTTTCTTCAGCGATTTCTAAACCTTTCTGAGCTGAAGCCAAGGCAGGTTGAGGGTTAAAAATAAAAGACGTTATTGCCACGAAGAGCAGTGATATCATCATCATAGCTGTTGAAAGAGAAGTCTTTTTCATTTTATCAATCCAAATTAATAATGGTGGTAAGAATAGGAAATCAACAAATAGTGCCAAAGCTAATGTCACGGCTGTTAGTCTTGCCAAATCTCTATTTACGGCAAAGCCGGATTGGCCAAGAATAACAAACCCCACAACAAGTCCAATGGATGTTATGGTAAGTGCCATACCAACAGATTTAAATGCGTATCGCACAGAATCTTCTGCTGATTTACCTCTTTTCTTTGCATTAGCATATTTCAACAGAAAATGCACTGTGTCATCGACAACAATACCTAATGTCATGGCTGCTACAATCGACACAGCTAACGTAACGGAGCCAACTGTATATCCCCATAATCCAAATGCCATAGCTGCAGGTACCAGATTTGGCACTAGCGATATAAATCCAAGCTTTACATTCCGCAATACCAGCAAGATTACACCAGATATAAATATCAAAGCCAGAATAGTGCCTTGAAGCATGGCTGGCACATCCCGAGCTGATATCATGGTATATACGTGAGTTTGTCCAGTAACGGGGCTTTGTAATTCTGGTGCATTTTCAGCAAACCAGTCCTGGATAGTGGCATCTAATCTCTGCAATTCAGCTGTTGTAGTGCGAGGCACATAAGCCGTTATTCTAACCGCAGATCTATCCACATTTATCTGATCTGTCAAATCCATTCCATACCCTAGAGATAACTCATATAAGAATAAATATTGAGATGCTTCTTCATCTGTTTCAGGAAGCTTATAGAACTCTGTATTATCTCCATTCATATTTTGATTCAGACGTTTAATAATATCTGTTATAGAACGAACAGAGCTTATTTGTGGTTGAGCTCTTAGAAACTCTGTGAAATCCTCAATAGTGCGCAGATATTCAATAGAATTAATTCCACTTTCAATATCAGTCTCAACTGGATATTCCATTACATTCAAACCACCAATATTATCTTCATAAAAATCAGTTGCCTGACGGATTTCATATCTCTCATCAAAGTAACGCAGAAAGTCATCTTCGAGTATTATTTTACTAATACCAACGGCAAAACAAATAATAATTACAGGTATTGAAAGAAGCAAAAGTTTTTGGTTTTTAATAACCCATTCGCACAGCCTCATTATCAGCTTATCGGTAAGTGCAGATGTCTTTTTCTGTTTCATAGGCAACCAACATATCAATGCTGGCAAAAGAAGCATTGTAAACACCCAAACACCAACCATCCCCGCCGCCACCATATTTCCAAGCTGCCGGAACGGGGGAGAAATTGAAAAGTTCAAAGATAAAAAACCAATAGCTGTTGTGAAAACAGCAACCGTAATTGCAAGTCCATGTTCACTTATAGCTCTGGTAGCCCAGGCTTGCTTATCAGCTGTCTCAAGCATAGTTTGGCGTACCGAGGATAATATATGAACCGTGCTTGCCACTGCTAGCGTAATGATCATTAATGGCGCAATCGCTGTTGCTGAGTTAAGAGGAATGAGACTCCAGCCCAGCGCCCCAAGGGAAATTAGCGCCGACAAAGTGGCTACTAGTAATACTGAAAACACACCAGATATTGTGCGCAGCAAAAAACCAACAATAAGTAGCATGGCAAGCAGCATAGCAGGCGTTAAACTCTGGCCATCATCCTGACTTGCAACTGCAAATTGCTCCCCTAGCGGAACAGAGCCTGTTATTTGAATTTCCATATCTGGGTAGGTATCGCGATAGCGTTCCAACAGCGGATTTGCGTCAGCCATAATCGTTGGGATTTCGCTTGCCAAATCCAAACCAGGCAATCTGAAAATTATGTTGATAGCTGTCATAGAAGCTTGCTCATTAATAAGAGAGCCTTTAATTTCAATACGAGATAAAGCAATTTCTCTAGCAGCTTCTGCTTCTGCTTGCGATACAGAATATGGTTCAGGAATCAAATCCTCGACGACAAGCATATCCTCTTCTGAATAACTATTTTGAAAGCGCGTAATAGAATTTACCAACCGAACGTAAGGTAGGTTCCATGCATCTTCGGTAAGCTCGTGAACTATTTGCAAGGTTTCTGGTGAAAACACAACACCGTCCTTGGGTATCAAAAGAATGTTTAAATTATCATCCTTTGCAAATTCCTGCTCAAACAAATCAAGTGCTTGCTTATCAGGATTATTAGGCCCCATAAAAACCCGGCCATCTGTGTCAAGTCGCAGATTGGGAATACCTGCATAAACTGCAAAAGCTACAATGAGTGTTAGTAGCACCATCCAAATGCGTTTGTGAACAACAAAATTAGCGAATTTTTCGAAAAACAACTTATTCTCTGACATTAAAAACCTCTTTTTTATCCTGCCTCTATGCTAATGGTAGAACCCTTTTTAACCTGTCTTATCATTTCTTTTCTGACAGACATACCTAATATCTTAGTCCTGAAAAATTTAGGCTCAATCTGTTTTATTTTTGAGCATTTTAACTAAATAGCTTTTTTTAATGACAAAAATAAGACTAGGTTAATATTAATATAGTAGCGTTAATAAATATTTGTATAGAGGGTTGAGTAATGAAAATAACTAAAGGCGATAAATTAGACGACATTATTCTCCCCGAAGTGAATGGCGGTGTGTTTAAACTGTCCGAAACTAAGGGCAAAAAAGTTCTGGTGAGTTTTTATCGTGTGGCTGGGTGCAGCTTTTGTAATTTACGATTAATGGAATTCAAAAAGAAATTTAATGAATTTGGTAAAAACTTTATCCATGTTGGTATCTTCCACTCGCCGATAGATAACCTACAGCAGACAATGAAGAAACATGGCGCTCTTCCATTCACAATATTAGCAGATGAACATTTTGAATATTTTGAAAAATATGAGGTTGAGCGCTCCTATTTTAAACTAGTATCAACCTTGCTTTTTAAGGGCCATCGTGTTTTTCCAGCTATTTTAAAAGGGTTTGTTCCGATACCAATCAAAGGTCATCTTGATATTGCTGTAACAGATATATTAATAGACGAAAACGGAATTGTTGAAGACGTTTATTATGCTAAAAAAGATAGTGCAGACCACTTTGAATTTGAAAAAATAAAAGCCTTCTCACAATGAATATGAGTATTCTGGCCGATAGCTAAAACCGTATCTTTTATTATTGTTACGATATTATTTATGATGTTGTTTGTGGAAATCAAAATAATAATTCTGGTAGCCATGAGATAATGTTTGGAAAAGTCCAGAATATCAGAAGTGCAAATAATTGCAGTCCAATAAACGGCAACACACCTAAATAAATATCATTGGTTCGAACTTCTGGCGGTGCAACTCCGCGTAAATAGAACAAAGAGAATCCAAATGGAGGCGTTAAAAAGCTGGTCTGCAAATTTACCGCAATCATAATGCCAAGCCAAATAGGGTCAAACCCCATCCCAATTAAGGGCGGGCCAACAAGAGGCACCATTATAAAAATAATTTCGATGAAATCTAAAAAGAACCCCATTAAAAACATTACTATCATCACAGTAACAAAAGCACCGACTTCGCCGCCAGGCAAATTAGATAGAAAATTCTCTATTAATTGGTCGCCGCCAAAACCCCTAAAAACTAGAGAAAAAAGAGATGCCCCTATTAAAATCATAAAAATCATAGATGTGATTTTAACTGTCTCGCGCGATACTAACATTAATTTAGTGTATGAGAGGCTACCTCTTCTACCCGCAAGTAAAACAGCGCCAACTGCGCCAACCGCAGCAGACTCGGTAGGCGTGGCAATACCAGCCAAAATGGAGCCTAGTACAAGAATGATTAATATTAATGGCGGGATAATAACAGAATAGATGGATTTAGCCTGTTTTCCTTCAGGGATATGATCAATTTGCGCAATCGCAGGACAGGTTTTTGGAAACCAAATTGCAAGGAAAATCTGCAAGAGAATGTATAACAGCACCATAATCAAGCCCGGCAGAAGTGCACCAGCAAACAGATCAATTGCGGTAATGGGTTCTGGTACTAGGATGCCTTTTTTAAAAGCGGCCTGCTCATTAGCACCCTGCAAAATATCCCCAAGAATAATTAAAACAATGGAGGGCGGTATTATTTGACCCAAAGTTCCAGATGCGCAAATTAATCCCGACGCTAATTTGGGACTATAGCCCGCACGCAGCATTACCGGCATACTCATCAGACCCATCGTAACGACAGTAGCGCCTACGATACCAGTTGATGCTGCCATTAATGCGCCAACAAGAAGGACGGATATACCAAGTCCGCCTCTTAAATTTCCAAATAAGCTACCCATAGAGTGCAGCAGATCACCAGCGATATTAGATTTCTCAAGCATTACCCCCATAAACACGAATAAAGGAACCGCAATGAGCGGCTCATTTTTCATAATACCTAAGATTCTTAAGGGAAATACATTTAGCATTCCTGAATTAAAAAGCCCAAATCCATCACCGATATAAGCAAATATCAGAGCAGAGCCCCCGAGCGTCATTGCCACTGGAAACCCGAGCAGCAGCGCTAAGATAGTGCCGCCAAACATGATTAGAGATAATAATTCAGAATCCATAAAAGAGTTTCCGTCATTTTGAAATTATAATCTTCAGGTTTTTTAAGAAGAGGGAGATAAATTGCAATGCAAATGCAACCGCGAAAACTGCTATTAACGTTTTAAACAGATAGACACCTGGTAGCCCCCCTGCTTCGACAGAGCCTTCCCAAACAGACCATGAGCGTGTAATCATCGGCAAACTTTTGGTATATATAAGATGCAAGACAGGCAGAGCAAGACCGAGCGTTCCAAGACAATTAATAATTGCACGGCTTCTCTCAGAAAGATTGCGGTAAATAACATCAATCCTTACATGCCCATTATGAAGAAGCGTATAACCTGCACCTAATAAAAATGCAGTAGCATGAAACCATATATATAGCTCTTGCATCCATATAAAGCCCATGGAAAACAAATATCTTAGAAGAACCACCACCGCGACATTAATAACCAGACAAATCATCATCCAGCCAACCAATACACCAAACAAGTCTGAGATACTATCAATACGATTTGTAATATAATCAATCACTGCTAAACATCTTTTATAAAGCGAGATATATATTGAGGATAAATAGGGGCAAATCTGCCCCTATCTTAAGATTTAATATGAATTATATCGTCTGGAATGATGCAGCGATACGCTTATTCATAAAGTTACCTTCTGAATAGCCAGACCATTGAACCATTGTTTTACGGAATGTAACCAGATTATTATAAAGCTCTGTTGCATCTGCTGATTTTTGGGCAAGCTCTGGGATAACCGTAGTTGCCCGCTCACCAATTGCCTTTATAAGTTCATCAGAATAAGGCGCTAAATTTACATCATGCTCATTAATTAATGTCTGGAGAGCTGTATTATTAGCAGCTTGAAAACGAGATAGAACCATCAGATTTGTATTTGCAGCGGCCTGCTTTACAATCATCTGTAGGTCATCATCTAGCGCTTCCCATTCCTTCAAATCGTAAAAGCTGTCTAGGATCGTAGCTGGCTCATGCCAACCAGGATAGTAGTAGTTCTTACATACCTTATATAGACCAGATCCCAAATCAGCAGCCGGGCCAATCCACTCTGTTCCGTCTATTGCACCAGATGTAAGTGCCGCCAGCACCTCAGAGCCTGGTAAATTAATAACATTAGTGCCAAAGGTTTTTAATATTTCTCCACCCAGTCCAGGCATTCTGAATTTCAATCCCTGAAGATCAGCTACAGTATTAACTTCCTTACGATACCAACCACCCATTTGGTTGCCAGTATTTCCCATAGGTAAGAATTTAAGACCAAGCGGATTATAGGCAGTCTTATCCGCTAAATCGATGCCGCCACCATAATAACACCATGCGTTTTGCTCCTGAACATTCAGTCCAAATGGCATACATGCAACAAAAGAAATTGAGTCAGATTTTCCTGTCCAGTAATAAGGCGCTCCATAACCCATTTGTGCTGTTCCCGATTGAACGGCATCAATCGCTTCAAACGGAGCAACTAATTCACCGGCATGATAGGTATCGATAGTAAGCCTGCCAGCGGACATTTCACCAACTGAATTAGCAAAACCATCCAACGCTTGACCAAGAAGACCAGCTTTACCAAATGCGGATACAGCAATCCATTTTTTTTTGCTTTGCGCTAATGCAGGTGAGCTTAATGCTGTTGTTGCAGCTGCCGTTGTTGCACCTATGAGGGCTGTGTTTTTAATAAAATTTCTGCGTTTCATTTTAATTTCTCCCTATTATCATTTTTTGTTTTTTACGAAACGAGGTTATTTATAGACCAGTTTTTATATACTAAGAACCATTTGCGCAATATTTTTAAAATACACCTTGCTAAAGAGCATTCATTACAGTGAATACAATTATGTATCCAAAGTTATCATATGATGCAATAGCAACCTATCATCCCTCACCGCTATCTGCATTTTTGTTTGATAAGGTTAGGCTGATTTATTTTTGAAATAGGCATCCGTATAATCACATAAAGCCCCAGGACCACCTACCAGTTCTGGAAATTGTTCGGACAATCTACTACCCTTAATAAAACTTTTGGCGGTTGCAGGTCTTTGCTGAGCGCGAAATAACCAGTCCGAAATAGACGGATATGTATTAACCCAAAGTCCGTCTAGCCCTAAATCCTGCATTCTGTCAATTAAAGGTAAAACAGCCATATCAGCAAGACAGTAATCTTCTCCCAACAACCATGGTCCACCGAACTTTTGAAGCATTTCATCCATACGTTTAACAGTTCTTACTATAACATCGAAGGATGAAAAAATTTGGCTGTCTGAAAATCCCCTGTTTTTATCAAATGAATTATAAAATTCCGCTTTTAACGGTCTTTTTTTA
>JADHOL010000046.1 GCA_016779005.1 Alphaproteobacteria bacterium | reverse complement strand
GCAATTATTAGGGAGCCAAAAGGATTTTTATTTGATGAACCCTTATCAAATTTGGATGCCGCGCTTCGGGTGAATATGCGACTTGAAATTTCCCACCTACATAAAAAATTAGGGATTACAACTATCTATGTAACCCATGATCAGATTGAAGCCATGACACTTGCAGATAGAATAGTTGTATTGAATAAGGGAAAGATAGTTCAGGCGGGCTCTCCAAGGGTGCTGTATAATAAGCCGAATAGCGTGTTCGTTGCTGAATTTATTGGCAGTCCCAAAATGAACATGATTCCTTGCGTTAGCGAGAATGGTAACATTATTCTTAAGCTTGGAAGTGGGAAAAAAACAAACATAAAAAGCCTTGGTAAACAGACCTCAAAAATGGGAGCTAGAGCTGAGACAATTATTTTTGCTGAAATTGATAAAGCAGACTTGATAGGAAAACTGGTTCTGTGTGAATATTTAGGCTCAGAGCAATTTGCCTATGTAGATTGCGGAGATGCACTACTGATAACGGTAAGGATCGACCCCACAGCCGAGATGGAAATTGGCAGTGAAGTTGGATTGAGTTTCAATCAGTCTTCATTACATTTTTTTGCTGATAATGGGTTTAGGATTGAGCCATAATCGCCATTCTGGTGTATTTCATTCGAATTAAGGAGGCTTTGGGTTCCTACAGAATGACAAATGATAAGCTAATAATTAGCATCTTAACTAGCAAATAAGTTTTGGGGAGAATAATGGAAATTGGTGAGCGCCCTTGGGGTCGTTATGAAGTTATTTTGGAGGCTTCTGGATATAAGGTTAAACGGATCACGGTTGAACCTGGCGGAAGACTATCACTACAATCACATAAGCATCGCTCAGAGCATTGGGTTGTTGTATCTGGCATAGCAAAGATTACGATTAATGATACCATTCAACGATTGGAGGCTGGAAAATCTGCCTATATTCCGCTTGGAAGCAAACACCGACTTGAGAACGAGGGAAAAGAGCCGATGGCGTTAATTGAGGTGCAATTGGGAGATTATCTTGGAGAGGATGATATCAAACGTTATGAGGATATTTACGGGCGCTGACTTACTTTTCATTGCTAGCTTTATCACCCTTTTGTCCATGCACCGAAATAAACAGATGATGCAGATGTAATGGCTTGCGCTATAAAACCTGCTGCTATTAAATAGTAAAAATAATCAAGCTCCCAGAAATTATATCTTACCAGTAAAAGCCCGCCGCATAATATAATGACAAAGCGAAATACCACCCCAAAAACTGGCCATAATACACGCCCTGCACCTTGGGATGCAAAATAAAGACATAATGCCAAGCCAAATAGGAAATAAAATGGCCCTACAATTCTAAGGTAAGTTGTAGCCGCTAGTTGAACGCCTGCTTCTTTTGTAAAAAGTTCAATCCAGATTTCTGGAAAAATTGCGAATAGGGCGCCAATACTGCCAACGAGAAGAGCTGCAAATAATGACGCTGTCCAGCCAATCTTGTAAGCGCGTTTGATTTGATTTGCTCCAAAATTCACCCCTATCATTGCGGTAGATGCAGTCCCGAATCCAAAAATCATAGGAATCATAAGAAATTCAAGTCTTGCGCCTATGCCGAAGCCAGCAAGTGTTTCCACTCCAAATTGTGTCATAAAAGAAGTCATTGCAATGACAGAAGCAACGGAACAAATAGGGTTTAATGAGGATAACATTCCAACTTTAAAAATGATTAACATAGAAACAAGCTTTATTTTTGCCCTAGAAAATTGGAGTTTCAACTCTGGACAATAACCCAGCAAATAGCGGATAAAAAGGACGGAGGAAAAAACGTAGCCAGAAATTACGCCAATTGCAGCCCCAGATATACCCATCTCTGGAAAGGGTCCAATACCGAATATCAAAATGGCGGATACAAATATTTGAATAATAGAACCAGCCACTAGATTCTTGGATGCAGTCCACATATTGCCAGTTGCGCGCGTTATACCAGCAAGTGTATTCGCTAGCCAAATTGATGTGCATCCCCAGAATAGGCTATCAGAGTAGGCGAGCGTTTGTTCAAGAACTGTGCTCCTTCCACCAAGAAAGCCGTATATTACCTGCCCAGCACCCAAAAAAACACCTGTTGAAACAGAGCCTAGAATGAGAGATAGAACTAAGCCGCTCAAAGCAAGGGATTCAGCTTCACTCCTATTATGTGCGCCCAGTCGCTGTGCAATCGAGCCAGTAATGACACCGCCAAAGGCACCCGCAGATAACATTATCATTAACATAAACATTGGAAATGCTAACGCCAAGCCAGCAAGTGCAACAGTTCCGATATAGCTAACAAACCATGCCTCTATCACAGCGGCAACGAGCATAAAACATCGCGAAAATATTTGGCGTGGCAAGGCGTAATAAACAAGGCCCTATTGATACTGTTAAATATGGATGCTGACTAGCCATGTGTACCTACAGTTTGTAATAGTCAAAAAAATAACCGCATTTGGTCACTTTCAATAGTGTTTTATTAGCCATTGCCAAAGGCCAAGAGTTCTTAGCGAATTTTAAGGGTCATAAGAATGTGGATAGATAGGTAATTTTCCAACCTTTTTTTAGTCAGTAATATCCTCATGTTTTCAGCCAGCTTGGGGGCGTTTTTGGCGCTATCCCGCTGACAGCAGCCTCAACACAATCCCGAAGACTTGCTAATCGTGCATGTCTTCCTGAAAGCCCATATGCATAATGAGCATACTTCCCTGAATTTGTAATGATATGGCGCGCTTGCGGTGGCAAAACGGGTTCAGTGATTGAACACCAGCAGATATCTGCTACCACTTGCGCACCAGATTGAATTAATGTGTGATAAATTTTGGCTTGCTTGAGAAGGGCAAGTGTGTGTCTTCCCACTGTAATAATCATGCTAGTATTAGAATGACATTTTCTGCCTGAAAAATACCTACTAATTTTTTTTACCTCTTCAAAGGAGGCGTGTGGACTTCCAATTGCAACAAGGTCAATGGATGTGTCAGCTTTATTGAGTTCATGCCAAGCTTGAGTGATGCTCTCAAGGTCGATGATTTTGGTTGCGGGTGTTGGTTCTAAAGGTAGTTTTGCTTCTGGTGTTTGCCCTGATATATGAAGCATTGGTGCGCCAGAAGTAGTGCCAAAAGCAGCGCAAAGAGACTTTAAATCATCTGGCTCTGGATTAAGATTTTCAAGACCTGTAATAATTGGTATCTTGCTAGGTGAGGCCTTCCCAGCAAGCCAACCAATCAAAGGCCAAAAAACATCATCAGGTTCTATATCTGGAATCTCCACTGATATAATTTCTTGAGCCATTCTGCCATCATCTGTGTAGACTCCAGATTCTGGTGCTCTGCCAGTCATAGCGATAAACAGATCAAGATAATCCGGATTTTTTGAGGTTCTTGCACCTAAGATGCTATTAGCATAAATCACTGCGTTTGATTCAGACCAACCGATGATTTCGCCAAACTTTGGCTTTTCCTCTAAAAGATATGGTGCGCAAGTAAACACAGGTTTAGCACCCATGTTAACATAGGCATCTGCGAGTCTACTAGCTCGATTTCCGAAGTCTTCAGGTATTTTTTGAGAAAGCCAGTTTTCGCGGTCTACAGAAATAGCATTTATAGTTGTTGGTACGCTCACCTGTGCGCCGAGTTCAGCCATTTTCTCAGCGAAAATTAAATTTGCTGAATGGGCAAGAATACAACCATCTACATGACCTTTTTGTATGTCAATAAGAGTAGTTGTATCATTTGCTGCAGCCATCAGGCAAATAATTTGCATAGCCATTTTAGCAGCAGAGCCATGCTTTCCCTCTAAGTATTCACGGTCTTTATCAGTTAGGCTTAAGTCATTTGGCTCGATGAGTTTAAGTTCGAAGCTATCGATGTCTGTGATTATTTTATTACCCTTCAATGTCGCCGATTTGGCAGCGGCAAGAGCGGAATATTGCTCTTTTGTTAACCTGGCCACAGGAATGGGTTTGTTAAAGATACAGTTAGAAACTAGAGCTCCAAGACTAAGTATTTCCTCAGCTTCACAGAATATTATAGCAGCTGGTGCTATATTTTTGAACGATAATTCTAGTAAAACACCACTGCCACTGCAAGATCCTCGGGAAGAGGGCATCATCAATATTTTCCCAGAAATTATTTTTTGATGACAAGGATGATGGATATCTATGATGGCACCAGTTTCAGGGTCGACGCCGCCCCAAAAGCTTAATCCTTCAGAGCATACTAAAATTTCGCCAGTAACATCTCCTGTAGTGAGCATGCGGCCTACCGCTTCTGTATTGGGGGGATATGAATTCATTTGACTTTCGTCTTGGATGTAGAAACAAAACATTTCTTTTTTGTGTTGAATGACAATTCAAATTTTAATGTCATTAAAATGATAACAAATATGGCGATAATTTTAATCAAACACAAGCTAATAGAAACGATGAAGAACAGAGAGAATCGAAGATTGCCAAAAACAACAAACTATCTAGTTGTAGTTGCTTTTATAGAAATTTAGCATGAATTATCTGGTTTAGTTCCCTTGATTTAATCTCTGCTTGCATAAAAACTAAAATGTGTGACACTTTTTATTTTAATTACTTGTTAAAATTTAAAGGAGATAAATATGCTACGAAAATTAATAGGAATCTCATTTGCCTCTATGTTGATGGTTGCTCCAGTAGCCGCAGATACGTTGGATGATGTGATTGATGCTGGTACGCTTAAATGTGGAGTTGTACTGGATTTTCCGCCAATCGGATACTTTGATGCAAATAATGAGCCTGCAGGCTTCGATGTTGAATATTGTAATGACCTTGCTGCAGCTCTCGAAGTCGACGTTGAAATTTTGTCTTTGACATGGTCGGAGCGTTTACCAGTGATCGTAACGGGTCGTGCAGATGTAGTTTTTGGTGCAACTTCAGATAGCTTGTCGCGTGCAAAGACTGTTGGATTTTCAATTCCGTATGCGATTTATTATGCCCAGGGTGTTGTAAACTCAAATAGTGGTATCAAAACATTCGAAGATATCCGAGGTAAGCGCGTTGCCGCTGCTGTTGGCACTGTTCCAGAGCAAGAATGGCTAAAAATTGCAGAAGCATGGGGCGAGGAAAATCTTTACCAGGGTTACCAGTCCGAAAATGAAGTATTTCTGGCAGTCGCTCAGGGAAAAGCAGATCTTGGTATCACAACTAACACAGCTGTAAAACCTATTACGGATCAATATGATAACATTGATGCTGGTCCGCGTATGCCATGGACTACCGATTATACATCTGTGGTTGGTAAGCGAAAAGATATCAGCTGGCTAAATTACTTGAACTTGTTCGTAACGCATCAAGTTAGGTCTGGGCGTTACCAGGAGTTATGGGGTAAATATGTTGGTGGTGATGCGCCAGAACTTAGAATTCCTGGTGTAATGTATTAATTTTATAATATAATTTAATGCCCTCTCACTTGATTATATCTGGTGAGGGGGCTTGCCGGATTTAACCTAATGTTTGATTATAATTTTCACTGGCGTCCAGTGCTTAAAAGCTTGCCTGACTTGCTCGAGGCTAGCCTTGTCACATTACAAGTCGCTGTATTATCAATGGCAATTGGTATTGTAATCGGGCTCTTTTTATCTGTCATTAAGTTAAAATCAAACGGACCGCTCTATTGGTTCGCAACTAGCTGGATAGAACTTGCTAGAAATACACCCGCCTTATTTCAATTATTTTTCTTTGGATTTGGGCTCGGTGCATTAGGTATTCATTTAACTCCGTTTTTCATTGTGCTGGCTGGACTAAGCTTTAATAATGCGGGGTATCTTGCAGAAAATTTCAGAGGAGGTTTTAACGCTGTTCCAGATACACAAATGAAAGCAGCAAGAAGTCTAGGTATGAATTTTTGGCAAACCTATACCCGCATTTTGGTGCCACAAGTACTCAGAATAGTGTATTATCCCATGACTAACCAGTTTGTTTGGGCCG
>JADHOL010000045.1 GCA_016779005.1 Alphaproteobacteria bacterium | reverse complement strand
CATGATATTTCAGCAGAGCAGGCATTAGAAACGGCAATTAAAAATCCCCCCAAAGCCCCAAAAGGTATAAATTGTACCTATACTGGCGGTTTGAAATACGCACAGAAGGTAAAAATTCGTCCAAATGGTAGAACCTCTGACCCAGATGTCATAGGCGCGCTTCGCTATCTTGATGAGACACTCATCATAATCGATTATGCGCATGAGGATGCAGGACAGGTCGCCATACATTTTCCAGTTTTAGGCTATCAAATTTCAGCGCTTTGAGTTGCACCCTATCAAGATTAGCGTTTGCGCTAACCTTCTGAGGACAGCTTAGATACTCTGCCTTTGAGCGTAAGCGGAATTTGGGATGCCATAAATAAGGCCGTTGCAGGGGCAAGCACAAATACTTTTATGTTAACCCAGCCCTCATCATCAAATGTTCTCCACGCAGCTTCATTAGCAATAGCAAGACAAACAAAAAATAGCCCCCATCGGATAGAGAGTTTCATCCAGGTTTCATGTGTTAACTGAAACTGCCTTCCAAAAAATAATTTCATTACGGGGTAGTTTCGCGCCCATCCAAATATTAATATTCCAGCAAAGGAGATATTGAATAGGCTGGACTGAATTTTTATGAAAATCGTTTCATCTGTGATAAAGGCAACTGCTAAAAATAGTACGGAAATTAGAGTAGAAAACAGTGGAAAGTACAAAATAGACTTATCTTTAGCATAGTGACCGAAAATAAGAACAGCCGAAGCTAAAATAGCCGCAAACGCACCAATATATAACGAGAACATGCTTGTTCCAACAAACAATGCTACCAAAGGCAAAGTCTCTAATAAAACGGATAAAAACGGTTTCATATTTTATTATTTTTTTAATTTCATTCCCTATTGAAATAATTTCCAATGCCGAAAAGGAAATAGCGCTGAGCCATATTGCGTGAGAACATTTAATTGGGTGGCTTGAATAGCTATGCGCTTGATTGCGGTCTTGAGAAATATCCTAAAATGCTTGTCATCTGGTGTGATGCATGTGATATATTTACCCTTGATGGAATGGCAAAAAATTCAGGCTTTAATTATGTTTTTGGAGAGAAATTGTGTCAAATTTATTAGATGATAATTCGTTAGAAACGTTAAAAATTGACCTTAAAAGTTGGTCATTTCAGGCTGATAGTAAGGCTATGAGCAGGGCCTTAAAATTTAACGGTTTCGGATCTGCAATGGGGTTCATGATGCAAGTTGCGATTATAGCTGATAAAATGAACCATCATCCTGAATGGTCAAATGTCTATAGTACGGTGAAGATAAACCTTACCACCCATGATGCTGGTGGGATTACGAATTTGGATGAAGCGCTTGCAAAACAAATTGATAAAATTGCACTTCAATTAGGTGCAACCAGCCTCTAATGTCAGAGTTTGCTGCTGAGTATTATTGGATAATTATTGTAACATCATTCTTCCTTGCGGGTATTGTAAAAGGAACACTTGGTCTAGGGCTTCCAACCGTTGCCATTACCCTTCTTACCTTTTTTATCCCGCCTGTTGACGCGGTTATGATGAACGTAATTCCTGTTCTGCTTTTAAATAGCTGGCAATATTATCAGGCTGAAGACCATCTTTTTGTGATTAAAAAATATTGGCGGCTTGCTGCATGGATGATGGCAAGTTTGGCGGTTTTTTCGTTTGTTACGGTGCATTTATCAAATGAGCTTATTAAGCTATGGATTGGCGTTGGTATATTAAGTTTTTTTGCAACAAATATCAGAAGTGGTGGATGGCATATTCCACCAGAAAAAATGAAAAAATGGCAACCGATTGTTGGGGGTATCTCTGGCTTTGTAGGGGGACCGACTGCACTTTGGGCTATTCCGCTTACGATTTACCTTATATCTGCCAAAATTCCGAAGCGGGAATTTGTTGATACCATGGGATTTTTGTTGCTGGTAGGATGTGTCCCTGTCATTTTCGGATATGTATCAACCGAAGTTTTTGTTTTTTCTGAGATGTGGTTTCCCAGTTTGGTTGCAACATTAGTGGCAACAGCTGGATTTATTCTTGGCCAATTAATTAGAGATAAAATATCAGCCGAGTTATTTAGAAAATTATTATTGTGGATGTTTTTTATTATGGGAATACGAATGATCGTCGAAGCTCTTTTATAAAAAAAGGTAACAATGATGAATAATAAATCGTGGTTTTTATTATTACTTTTATCATTCATATGGGGTGGGTCTTTCTATTTTATTGGTGAGGGCGTTCGGTATGTTCCGCCGCTAACGCTTGTCTGGTATAGAATTCTGTTTGCTGGGATTGCCTTATATATACTGCTTTTATGGCGGCGGCAAAAATTACCAACTCAATTTGATTTCTGGTTTCGTATTTCAATAATGGTACTATTGAATAATATTATTCCATTTACGCTCATCGCCTGGGGTCAACAAACAATAAGCGGGGGTCTGGCTGCGATTTTAAATTCTAATACTGCATTTGCAGCGGTTTTTATTGCAGCAATATTCATTCCCTCAGAGCCATTAGATGCAAGACGAGTGATAGGCACTCTAATTGGTATTATAGGCGTGGTTTTAGTGATTGGCATGGATGCCTTGACAGAAATCACACTTGCATCTTTAAGCCAGCTCGCCATATTGCTCGCCACTATTAGTTATGCGTTAGGAAGTGTGTGGGGTAAAACACGTCTCTCAAGCTACAAGCCGCTGGATATTGCCTGCGGAACATTGCTGGTTGGATCTGTAATTGTTGCACCGATTATGGTTTTGGCAGATGGCATACCAGATCTAGCAGCATTTGAGTGGAAGTTTATAACAATACTTATAGGACTTAGTATCGCTGGTACTGCCTTTGCTTATGTTATTTATTATCGTATTTTAGAACTTGCAGGTGCATCTAGTCTCATGCTTGTGACGATCATTGTGTCTATTTTTGCAGTATCGATTGATGCTATTATTCTCTCAAAATGGATTTCTGCTCAAACCCTTGGCGGTTTTGTGATTATAAGCCTTGGGCTGTCCTTGATAGATGGCAGAATTTGGTGGCTTATTGCCAAAAGGTTAAAAGCCAGATAACGCACAATCCAGATATAATAGTCGCAACAGTAGAGCGTGTATAATAAGCAACAATAATAGCAATGATGGCCGCCCCTATTCTCAGATTATCTTGAATAATAAGAGTGCCTGTTTCGGGCGAGATAAAAATAGCGGGAACAATGATTGCCGTTAATACCGATACGGGCACAAACTTCATGGCTAATTGCAGCCAGATTGGAAGCGTTTTTGGCATTAAGTGAGATAGGGTAAGAAATCGTGCGGCAAAGGTCAGGATTCCAGCACAAATAATAGCAAGCCAGACTATCATGGCTTTTCCTCAGTTTTTGTGTCTCGTGAATCCATTAAGTAGCTAGAGGCTGTGCCAGCAATAATGCCACAAATAGCAGAAATAATAATCCAGAGATTAAAGGGCAGAAACTGAAATATCAAAGCAGCAGTTCCAGAAGAAACACCCGCAAATATTTGCGGAAAATGCGTTAGAGAAGGAATTACAACGGCAATAAATGTAAGTGGAACAGCAAATCCAAGCTGAAAATTATCTGGTATTGTTGGGCCAGCTATTATTCCGATTAGAGTCGATATCTGCCAACAGGACCAAAGGATTAGACCACTTCCCAGTAAGTGATAATGCATTGCATCTGAGGAATGCTTCTGGGTGAATCTTAGATGCGAAATTGCAAATGCTTCATCGGTCAGTAAATAGCCAAGAAGGATGCGCCAATATAAGGGTAAATGGCGTAAATATTCTGACATAACAAGCCCATAGAGTATATGGCGAAGGTTAACAGCACTCACGGTTGTGACTAATATGGTAAAGGGCGTGCCTGTTGCGTATAATTGTGTAAATACAATCTGGCTAGCACCGCCGAATAAAATAGAGGACATAAAAAAAGTTTGAAGCGGTGTCAAACCTGCCTCTAGCCCTACCATGCCAAATACGATACCAAAAGGGATAACCGCTAATTGCAAGGGAAGGCCGTCTTTTATACCTGCCAGGAATTCGCTCAGCGCGCCTTTATTTTTACCAGAAAACATCGCAACACCAAAAATTTTCCTGCATTATGAAGATTACAAATTGGGTTACAGAATAACACATCAATAAAAGGATGCTGGTTTGCACGCAACATGTTATTTATGTAATCCAGTACCATCATTTAATACAAGAGGATATTTGACGAATGACAGATCACTATAATGTGATTAGCAAACAGAGTGCGCAGAATAAACGAATTGTGATGCGGGTTGATTTCAATGTGCCAATGCAAGACGGAAAAATCTTGGATGATACCAGAATAAAACGCGTTATTCCTGGAATAAAAACCCTGTTAGAATGTTCAAAGCAACTTATTTTAGTAACACATCTTGGACGCCCCAAAGGGAATGTTGATAACACGCTCTCGTCGCAACCGCTCCAAGAATATCTTAGTAACGCATTATCAATGTCAGTGCGTTTTATACCGCATATCGAAGATCCTTCACAGCTTTCAGAGGCGGTAGATTCCCATGATAAAATCTGTTTGCTGGAGAATTGCCGCTTTTATGCAGGCGAAGAACAAAATGACCAAAATCTGGCACGCGCTTATGCAAGTCTTGCCGATATTTATGTCAATGATGCGTTTTCGTGTTCTCATCGCTCACACGCCTCCATTCAGGCGATTACTGGGTTTCTGCCAAGCTTTGCAGGCCCTGTTCTTGCAGCAGAGCTAACAGCGCTGTCGGATGCATTGGAAAGCCCGAAGCGGCCCGTGGCGGCCTTTGTTGGCGGCGCAAAAATATCTACCAAACTTTCTGTATTAGAAAATCTGATCTCCAAAGTGGATAAGCTGCTTCTTGCAGGAGCAATGGCAAACACGTTTCTTGCTGCGAGGCAAATACCAGTGGCTGCATCATTATATGAGCCAGATTTGATACCTACGGCTAAAATGATATCAGAGCTTGCGCAACAACAAGGATGCGAGATAATTTTACCAGTTGATGGTGTTGTAAGTACAAAATTAGAAAAAGGGGGGCGCTTTCACACGCGCCTTAACGGCGCGCTCGAAGTTAATGAGATGATTTTAGATATTGGTCCTGCCTCCGTCGCTTTATTCAAAGAACATATAAAAGACTGCAAAACATTATTATGGAACGGACCTGCTGGCGCATTTGAAATTGCCCCATATGATGAGGCTAGTAAATCGCTTGGCGCGTTTATAGGCATGAGAACCCGCAACGGGCAGCTTATAAGTGTTGCTGGCGGCGGCGATACGGTCGCTGCTGTAAATCTTGCAGGCGTAGCAGATGAGCTTACTTATGTATCACTGGCAGGAGGCGCTTTTCTTGAATGGATTGAAGGAAAATCACTTCCAGGTATTGAAGCCTTACAGTCATCAGATTAGATGAATTATAAACAGGCGTTCTGCAAAAACTTAACCTTAAGGGTACCCAAATATGTTTTTTGATAATCCGTTTAAAACTAGACTACCAGATAGCCATGAAGCGCTTAAAGGCAGAGCACAGAAAATCAAGACCTCACAAAGGCACGCTGTCTTAAATACCGCCATGCATCCCCCTTTTCCAGATAATCTTCATAAACTTGTTGTTGGAATGGGATGTTTTTGGGGGGCAGAGAGATTATTTTGGAAATGCGAGGGTGTGTATTCAACCGCAGTTGGTTATTCAGGCGGTACCACGCCCAATCCTACTTATGAAGAAGTTTGTTCAGGGCGTACAGGCCATACCGAAGCTGTTTTGATTATTTATGATCCCAAACAAGTATCTTTGGATAGACTGCTTGGTATTTTTTGGGAAGAACATAACCCAACCCAGTTTATGAGACAGGGAAATGACAGAGGAACTCAATATCGCTCAGCTCTATATGCGTTTGATGAAAAACAGCTTGCTGAGTTAACACACTCTGCTGAACATTATCAGTCTGCCTTAAAAAAAGCAGGCCATCGTGATATTACAACAGAGATTAAAATGCATGAGCATTTCTATTATGCAGAGGACTATCATCAGCAATATTTACATAAAGTGCCAAATGGCTATTGTGGACTTGCTGGATGTGGGATTTCGTATGAATACGCCTCTTGACCTTTAGCATTGGGCAGTCTATAAACCAGCACGTTTTTCCTAGAAATGGAAGTTGTCATGAAAGTTGTAAGTTCTCTTAAAACCATTAAAAATCGCGATCGTCATTGCCAGGTGGTACGTCGTCGCGGTAGGTTATATGTCATCAATAAGAGAAACCCACGTTTGAAAGCGCGTCAGGGGTAGTA
>JADHOL010000022.1 GCA_016779005.1 Alphaproteobacteria bacterium | reverse complement strand
CAAGAATAAACAAGAATAAACAAGAATAAACAAGAATAAACAAGAATAAACAAGAATAAACAAGAATAAACAAGAATAAACAAGAATAAACAAGAATAAAAGTTCCGTTTGCTGCCTGTTAATTAAGAATTTCCGTAATGCGAAGTTTGGCTATTTTTTCAACCTGCATACAAGCTTCATCAAATTCAACGGGGTTTGAATTATTCACCCTTACCTTGAATTGAGTTAGAATTTCTGATTTTGTCAGCCCTTTTACCGCGATAATAAATGGAAATCCGTGCTTATTCATATAGGCTGTGTTTAATTCCTGAAATTGCGAGAATTCTTCTGGGGTTAGCTGGTCAAGACCTGCAGATTTTTGCTCATTAGTGGATTCTGGCGTCAGCTCTCCGCGCTGTGCTAGTTTTCCGGCAAGATCGGGGTGCGCCAATAGCACGTTAAGTCGTCTCTCATGTGTGGATGCTTTGAATATGCCTGCCATCGCATTATGCAGGCCATCAGCACTATTATACGCCTCCGCCATACCTGATTGACATAATGCTTCTGCTATCCAGGGTGATTTCTCAAATACACCTCCAAATGTCGCTAAAAATTCAGTTTCAGTTAGTTCTGAAGGAGTGATTTTCTTAGTCATGTATATCTCCAGAAAACATGGGCTTAATGTTGATTTAACAAAAGGTTCTATTTAGTATCTTAGTATTTAATGTCTATCTAAGCAATTTCCAAACGCATTTCATATATACACTATTGAGCATGGTTGGGTTTATAAGAGCAGTGTTTTTTTACCAAAAGGGGGATAGTAGGTTCAATGACGAAATATGACATAAATATAAACCGGTCGCGGGTATTGATGATGATGGCAATCATCGCGATGCTATTTTGTGCAAAAATAGGTTTATCAGAAGAATTAAAGGTAGAAATGCTGGATAAATCTTACGCACCAGAAATTTTATATTCACAGGTGGGTGATAAGATTATATGGCCAAAATCAAAAGGTCATAATGTTGAGTTTGTTGCTGGCCCTGATAGTGTTTCACTGCCTAAAAGAAGCAAAATGAATAAGCAGTATGATATTGTATTGGAAACACCAGGCATTTATTATTATTGGTGTACGCCGCATAAGGGCATTGGAATGATAGGACTTATAGTGGTCGGCGGTGATACCTCAAATAAGGCCGCTATCGCAGAGGCAAAAGCCTTTGGAAAAAGCAAAAAGAAATTAGCAATCATGCTGGAAAAACTATAATATCTCGATTAGTTTTTTTCGTACCATTGGGCAATTAAAATGCGCTCTGCTATTTCCATAGATGCTAGATTAGCTGGTGGCATGGCATGCGAAATAGCAGAATTTACATAAATTTGGCGGGCATGTTTTAAGACATCAAGCTCCGTTTCTAAAATCACATGTTTTGGAGCAATAACAATGCCATCGTAATAAGGCTCTGCTGCATGGCACATATTGCATCTTGTATAGACAATTTCAACAATCTCGTCGAAATTCTCTGCTTTTGCGAGTTCTGCCTGCTTTTTCGTTAAATTTGCTTGCGATATTGTTATTTCTGCGCGCTCATTCATATTACCTTTAAACGCTGGATAGACAGATAAAATAATCACGATGATGAACAACCCCAAAGTTGCAAACCATGTCCAAATCGGGTTGCCCTTCCTTGCATGAATTGTATTAAAGTAATGGCGTATGGTAACGCCCATTAAAAAAACAATGGATGCAATAATCCAATTATATTCTGTTGAAAAGGACAGTGGATAATGATTAGACAACATCAAGAAAAGAACGGGAAGCGTTAGATAGTTATTATGCGTTGAGCGTTGTTTGGCAACAAACCCATAATGGGCATCTGGCGTCTCACCCGCTTTTAGAGCAGCAATTACTATCTTTTGTTTTGGGATAATAACCATGAAGACATTAAAAGCCATTATGGTAGCTGTAACAGCGCCTAAATGAATAAAAGCAGCTCTTCCTGTAAATATCTGGTCAAATCCCCATGCTAATACAACAATATAACCAAACAGAAGGACCATCGTTAAATTACTGCTCTTCCCAATGCCACTCTTGCATAGAACATCATAGATTATCCAAGTAATGCCAAGAGAGGTAATCGATATAAAAATGCCAAGATAAATAGGCATAGCCATTTTATTATCATCAATCAGGAATATATCAGCGCCAAGGTAATATACGATAGCCATTAGAGCAAAACCGGATATCCAGGTGGCATAAGCCTCCCATTTAAACCAAGTTAAATGCTCAGGTAGGTGAGAAGGCGCAACGGTATATTTTTTGATATTATAAAATCCGCCACCATGAACTTGCCATTCCTCGCCTGCAATTCCATTTTCATGGGCAATTCCATCTTCATTAGCGCTGATTTTCCTTAATCCTAAATCAAGCGCAATAAAGTAAAAGGAGGTTCCAATCCATGAAATAGCGGTGATGACATGTAACCAGCGAACGGCAAATTCAAGCCATTCCCATAATACAGGAATTAAAAAATCAGCATCCATAAATTCTACTCTCAGCTCCCCCGATAAGTGCTATATCCATAGGGTGATAATAGCAACGGGATATGGTAATGTGCGTATTGATCCCTTATCATAAATTCGATTTTAATGTGATCATAAAATGGTTCTTCAACAAGTTGATGATTTTGCTTTAGATAATTTTTAACGCTAAAGATCAGAGCATATTTACCTGTCTTAAAGTCCGCCTCTGACAATAAGGGGGCCTCTGTTCTGCCATCTGAGTTTGTCGTGACCTGGTGAATGAGGTCCCCGCCATCATTAAAAAGCTCAATCGGAATATCGAAGCCAGGCTTGCCTATCCCAATATCAAGAACATGTGTGGTCAGATAACCATTATTCATTTTCGTGTCTCATAACAAATTGCATTCAAATTCACAGTAAAACGTTACCTATTAAAATACAAATAATTCTGTTTTAGGTTCATTAACGCCAGCAAACCCATATTTTAATTTTAAAAAACTAAAATATAATGTAATTTTTTATTAGTGTATCAGTAATATGTCCGTTTTAACCTCTTTTCGAAAAAAATTTATTGAAATGCGTGAAGATATTATTTTAATGCTGAATGGCGAAATAGAGAGAATACCCCCTGTAAAATCAGACCTCACACTGATGAACTGGTTAAGAAACAATAAAAATCTAACTGGTACGAAAGAGGGATGTGCAGAGGGGGATTGCGGCGCATGTACACTTGTCATTGGAAGGTATGACTATAGCTCAAAAGCGGTTGCATGGCGCGCTGTTAATAGCTGTATTTTATTTTTACCGATGCTTGATGGATGCTCGGTTCGAACTGTCGAAGGATTAGCCTCTAATACGGGTGAGTTGCACCCCGTTCAGACAGCTTTTGTTGAAAATCATGCCTCACAATGCGGATTTTGCACACCTGGTTTTGTGATGTCATTATATGCTGGCTGGTGCAAAAATCGTAATCTGGATAATGCAGCGATAGATGATTTATTTGCAGGTAATTTATGCAGATGCACTGGTTATAGGCCAATTAAACAAGCCGCTTTTCACACTAATGACATACCGGTTAAAGAGCGTGATACTCTGTTTCGTGATGAAGAAGAAAAATTTATTATTGAGAATGTAGCAAGAGAAGATTTATCACTACAGGTTAAGCATTTAGACCGCCAAATTAGGTTTGATGCGCCAAGGCGTTTACAGAATGTTCAAGAAATTTTGCACACTCATACCCCGCTGATTTTGTCAGGAGGCACAGATATTGGGCTTTGGGTTACCAAGAAACATATGGAGCTGGATCATTTCTTATATCTTGGAAATGTTGAGGCGCTAAACCAGCTTGATGAGGATGATGAAGGTTTTGTGATAGGTGCTGCCATAACACATGAAGGCGCTATGCAGAAAATGGGGGCGCATTTTGAAGCATTGCAGGAGTTATGGCGGCGTTTTGGCTCAGAACAGGTAAGAGCGAGTGGCACTGTTGTTGGAAATATTGCAAATGGCTCTCCGATTGCGGATATCTCTCCTGCATTTATTGCCCTTGGCGCATCGTTAACGCTAAACGCTAGAGGGAAAATTAGGGTTATTCCTATTGGTTCCTTCTTTATCGCCTATGGAGAACAGGATTTACAAGAGGGCGAATTTGTTCAATCTGTTTACATTCCTAAATTAAAGGATAATGAGGTATTTCAATCCTTCAAGATTTCCAGAAGGTTTGATCAAGATATATCAGCGGTGATGGGCGCGTTTCTTTTATCTGTTGATAATGATGGGAATCTTCAAAAAGCTGAAATCGCTTATGGCGGAATGGCAGCTATTCCCAAAGCAGCATCAACTTTGAGCAAGTTTTTAATGGGTCAGGATATTGAAAACCTGCCCTTGGCGGAATGCAGAAAAGCAATCCAAGCTGATTTTCAGCCTATTTCAGATGTGAGAGCCAGCAGAGAATATCGATATGATATGGCACTTAATCTGTTGGTTAAGGCGATTAATAATTTAGCTGGAAAACCAATAAGCTATTTGGCAGGCGCTGATATTCAACAAGTCATAAGCACGTCATTTGTTGCAGAGCATAAACATGGCTGAGCAGATTAACACGCCCGATTTTCACGATAGTGCAAAGTTACATGTAACAGGACGCGCTACTTATGTGGATGATATTGCTGTGCCTTCGAGCTGTTTACATATACTCCTTGGTTTAAGTAATATTGCCTATGGTGAAATCGCCAAGATGGCGTTGCAGGATGTTAAAAATTCGCCAGGCATCGTGGATGTTATTTCAGCAAAAGATATTCCTGGCAAAAATGACTCAAGCCCGATATTTGGGGATGACCCTATTTTTGCTGAAAATGAGGTTCTGTATAATGGGCAGGTAATATTCGCAGTAATTGCTGAATCTCTTGAATCTGCAAAGGCAGCTATTAAAAAAGCCAAAATAGAATATCTGGAAAAACCCCCCATCATTACCCTAGAACAGGCAAAGCTTGAAAAAACATTATTATGCGCTCCTAAAACGATGTCCCAAGGAGATTTTACAACTTCTATTAAACATTCAACTCATATAGTCGAAGGCGAAATTTCAATTGGTGGACAAGAGCATTTTTATCTTGAAGGTCAAGCCGCATTAGCACTTCCAAAAGAAGGCCGCGACATTCAAATCTATGTCTCATCACAGCATCCAACCGAAGTTCAGCATAAGGTTGCAGATGTGCTAGGATTGCCGCTTCATAATGTTACGATTGAAGTGCGACGCATGGGGGGCGCGTTTGGCGGTAAAGAAAGTCAGGCTAATCTGCCGGCATGTATTGTTGCGATTGCCGCTCATAAAACAGGCAGGCCTTGTAAACTTGTTTATGACCGTGATGATGATATGAGAATAACAGGTAAAAGACATGATTTTATCACATCCTACAAAGTTGGATTTGATGAAAATGGTCTGATACAAGCGCTACAGTTTCAACATGACATGCGCTGCGGAATGTCTATGGATTTATCTTCAGCAATTGCAGAGCGCGCGCTAATGCATTCTGAAAATAGCTATTATATCCAGAATATTGAAATCGTAGCAAATCTATATAAAACAAACACACCGTCAAATACGGCATTCAGGGGCTTTGGGGGCCCGCAAGGCATGTTGGCTATGGAGCGTGTGATAGACCACATAGCTCATTTCCTGAAATGTGATCCTGTAATAATAAGAAAAATAAATTTTTACGCAGACCATCAAACCCCTAATAGGCAGGAGCAGCACACACCTTATGGGCAGGTTGTAACGGATTGTATTATAAATGAGTTGGTAGATACGCTAGAGCAAACATCAGGTTATAAGAATAGACGCCAAGAAATCGAGAATTTTAATAAGATATCCAAGAACATTAAAAGAGGTATCGCATTAACGCCTGTTAAATTTGGTATTTCATTCAACAAGCTGATGCTCAATCAGGCAGGTGCGCTGGTTCATGTATATTCTGATGGTTCTGTCTATTTAAATCATGGTGGCACTGAGATGGGGCAGGGCTTGTTTACCAAGGTTAGGAAAATTGTTGCAGATACGTTTGGAATAGAGTCTGCATCTGTTAAAATCAGCGCAACAGATACAAACAAAGTGCCAAATACGTCTGCAACTGCTGCTTCATCTGGAACAGATTTAAATGGAATGGCGGCTTATTTTGCGGCAACTCAAATCAAAGATAGAATGGCAACCCATCTGGCAGAGCTATATCAGTGCGAGGCTTCAGATGTTGGGTTTTCTGATGGAAAGATTATCATTTTTAACAAGGCGCAAATGACGTTTTCGCAGGCAGCTGAGAAATGCTGGATAGGACGCGTCTCGTTATCTTCTACAGGATTTTACAAGACGCCTGAGATTCACTGGGATCCAGATAAAAGAAAAGGAAGACCGTTTTATTATTTTGTGTATGGTGCGGCGGTTAGTGAAATTATTCTTGATACCTTAACAGGTGAGAGCAGAGTTGTCTGCGTTGATATTTTGCATGATGTTGGCCGTTCTATAAACCCTGCAATAGATAGAGGACAAATTGAAGGCGGTTTTGTACAGGGGCTTGGCTGGCTGAGTATGGAGGAATTAGTATATGCCGATAATGGCACATTAATGACACATTCGCCGGCCACTTATAAAATCCCGACCTGTTCAGATGTGCCTAATAATTGGAATATTGCGTTTTACGAAGGACAAGGTAATCTAGCAGAAACGATTAATCGCTCTAAAGCGGTTGGTGAGCCGCCCTTTATGTTAGCGATGAGTGCCTTTTTTGCATATTCGCACGCCTTGATGAGCCTGCAATCCCAATATCCAAATCTTGATAGTCCTGCTACTGCAGAGCGATTATATTTTGCGCAATAGTAAGATATGGTGGGATTAGCTTTTTGATATGGACAAAAGAAATTCAAAAATCGAAGAGGTTATCGAAACACTCACCCACCATCACAAAATTGCAAGAGTTGTGATTATCTCAACCAAAGGCTCTGCCCCGCGCAAAGCACATTCACACATGATTGTAACAGAGCAACAGGCTTTTGGCTCTATTGGGGGAGGACAGCTTGAATATCAGGTAACATCTATTTGCCGGCAAGCTCTTTTATCTGTGCAAAAATTTGATCGTGAGGTAAGGCGCTTTGCGCTTGGCCCTTCACTTGGTCAATGCTGTGGCGGAAGTGTGAGCGCTCTAATTGAGTATTTTCACCAATCTGATTTACCAGAACTTGGGAAACTTAAACAAAGCGCAATTCTGATACATGAGCTTGATACTAATAAATTTCCGTATGAGGGCACTCAATCCTTATCCCTAGATACTAAAAAGGTTTTTCAAGAGCAGCTATTTCAGAAAAAAACAGATTTATTTATTTGGGGCGCTGGGCATACGGGACGAGAAATCATGGCATCTACCAAGTCTCTTCCCTTGAATAGATATTGGATTGATATTGCAAAGGAGCGTTTTCCCAATTCAATGGATGAAGATATACAGATCATTTGGGCAGATGATCCAACAAGGCTCACTGCAAGTTTTCCAGATGACGGCATTCATCTCATTCTTACACATTCTCACCAGCTTGACTTGGCAATAATTCAATCTCTTTTGAACCGCAATAGGTTTTATAAGCTTGGATTGATTGGCTCAATGACAAAAAAAGCGCGGTTTAAAAGTCAGCTTTCAAAAGCTGGCTTTACATCAAGTGATATAGATAAAATCGTCTGTCCCATAGGGGTGCCAGAAATAAAGGGAGATGAGCCGTTTAGAATAGCTCTTTCTGTTGCAGGGCAAATATCTAACTGGACGTTATGATATCTAGTATTGGATGATATTTGGCTTTGGGTGCAATTTGGGTTAAGCAGAGTTCACAAGGTCAATTGAAAGCGCGCGATGCTGTTGCAATAATGCGTTTAGATCCATTGTGGTTAATTGGCCGTCCTTAACCACTAATTTACCGTTTATAATGGTATGTGTGGTTTTTATTGGGCCACAGAACACTAATGCTGCAAGCGGGTCTGAATGGGTGCCTGCTAAATCAATGGAGTGTGTGTCATAAATTGCTAAATCAGCCATGAACCCAGGTGCTATTTGACCTATATTCCCGCGTCTTAGCACTTCTGCTCCGCCCCTTGTTGCTGTTCTTAGAACATCGCGGGCCCCTATTGCAGATGCGCCATGCACTACGCGTTGAAGCAGCATAGCTTGTCTTGCCTCATTTAGCATATGGCTACTATCATTAGAAGAAGAGCCATCCACCCCAAGACCTACGCGAACATTATGGTCAAGCATTTCCAATAATGGCGCAATTCCACTAGCGAGGCGCATATTCGAGGAGGGACAATGAGCAATGCCTGTATTGGTTTTGCCAAATAATTCAACTTCAGCACTATCCAACTGCACACAATGGGCATGCCAAACATCATCCCCAAGCCATCCAAGGCTCTGTGCATATTCACCAGGTCTCATATTGAATTTTTCAAGTGAATATTTAATATCCTCAGAATTCTCAGCAAGATGAGTGTGCATACATAAATGATTTTCTCTTGCCAGCACCGCTGTCTGTATCATCAAATCATTACTAACAGAAAATGGCGAACAAGGCGCAAGAGCTATCTTTACCATTGCATTCGGGCTGTCATCATGAAATTGCGATATGACCCGCTCACAATCTTTTAAGATGTCTGCTTCCCTCTCAGTAAGCGCATCTGGTGGCAATCCACCTTTTGATTGGCCAATACTCATAGACCCGCGTGTTGGATGGAATCTAATGCCGATATCGCTCGCAGCCTCAATGGAATCATCTAAGCGCGCACCGCCGGGAAATAAATATTGATGGTCTGTTGATGTTGTGCACCCTGATAATGCAAGTTCTGCAAGACCCACTGCTGATGAGATATAGATATGTTTAGGGCCTAACCCGCACCAGATAGGGTAGAGTGTGGTAAGCCATCCAAACAAGCTTTCATTCTGAGCCTGCGGAATTACTCTAGTTAAATTCTGGAATAGGTGATGATGGGTATTGACCATTCCTGGTATAACAACCGATCCAGATAAATCCAGAATTTCATCAGCACTATCAGGCAGGGTGTCAATAAGCCCTATTTGTTTAATAACGCCGTCTTCACAATAAATCGAATGTCCTGTTAGCTCATCATTGGAATCATTCATGGTTGCAATTATTGCAGCATTTTTTAGTAACAGGGTTGCCATAAATTTTTATTATTCCAAGTCGCACCGGAGGATTTAAAAAATCGCTTCCTCCGGTGGAACATTTAAAGTTAGTTAGGGATTTTACCTATTACACCCTCAACATAGTAATCCATGGCCCAAAGTCCGCCATCATCAAGAGCCTCGCCATTTGCTAATATCTGGTTTCCTTCATTATCACTCATCGGACCAGAGAAAATATTAATGCTTCCATTAGCAATGCCGTCTCTTGCTTTTTGAGCAGCGTCTGCTACGCCAGCTGGCATGTTTTTGAAGTCTGTTAGAACAAGGAAGTCATCGCTAAGACCCTTCCAAGTATTTCCGGCCCAATGGTCTGGACCCTCTCCTGTGCTCCATGAATCATCCATTGCCTTTTCAATTTGTGAAATATAGTAAGGACCCCAGTTATTAACAGATGCAAAGAGCTGAGCATTTGGCGCAAAATCATGCATATCAGAGGATTGTCCAAAGCCATATACGCCAGCTTTTTCAGCAGTTTGAAGCATTGCAGGACTATCAGTATGTTGTGCCAAAACATCTGCACCTTCTGCAATTAGAACTTTTGCAGCATCCCCTTCTTTTACTGGGTCATACCAAGTATTTGCCCAAACAACAGAAATAGCGGCGTCTTTATTTACACTTCGTAATCCTTGTGCAAAAGAATTAATGCCTTGAATAACTTCTGGGATTGGAAAGGCTGCGACATATCCGATTTTATCTGATTTAGTAGTCAGTCCAGCCACCACACCTTGAACATAACGACCTTCGTAAAAACGAATATTTCCGGTGGCCATATTATCAGCACGCATATATCCAGTTATATGGTCGAATTTGATATTTGGAAAATCTTTGGCGACCTTTAAGGTTGGCTCCATATATCCAAAAGAGGTTGTGAAAATCATATCATTCCCATTTTGTGCGAGCTCGCGAATAACGCGTGTTGCATCTGGGCCCTCTGGCACATTCTCAACATAAACTGTTTCAACAGCATCACCGAAATGTTCTTCAACCTGTTGTCGGCCTACTTCATGAGCATATGTCCAGCCATGGTCACCAGGATTGGTAAGATAGACAAAAGCGACTTTCATTTTGCTCTTCGCATCAACTGCTTGGTTAGTATTCATTGCAAAATAGAAAATGGCAGTAACTGCCATTACTATTCCGCCGAATTTCATAAGACTATTATTTTTCATTTTTAAAAACCTCAAAACGCTAATTTTACATTCCTTTATAGTATAAAGAAAGTAACAGATGGCAAATTATTTTAAAGCATGGTCTAATATTCTGTCTAATAATTAGGCTTAGCCAAACTTTATAAAAGCTATTTTGATGAGATAAACGGAATTGTTAAGTTAGAGGGTGCAGCGTGTTTTGCCGAGCCTCTGATAGAAATCAGAACCAAAACGAGAATAGTGGCAAGATAGGGCAAAGATGATAAAAGTTGTGGTGGTATTGTCCAACCACGAGCCTGTCCTGCCAGTTGCATAATGGTAATTGTACCGAATAATATTGCCCCATAAATAATTCTGGATGGCATCCATGATGCAAAAACAACAAGGGCCAATGCAATCCATCCACGACCGCTTGTCATCCCCTCAGACCAGTGTGGCGTTAACATTAAAGGCAGATATGCACCTGAGAGCCCAGCCATCATGCCCCCAAATAAAACAGCACACCACCTAACTTTTAAAACTGAATAACCAAGCGAATGTGCGCTATCATGACTGATGCCAGAGGCTCTTAAAATCAATCCAGTTTTTGTTTTAAATAAAAATACCCAAACCAAAAAAACAATAATAACAGAGGAATAGGCAACTATATCCAATGAGAGGAATGCGCCGA
This sequence comes from Alphaproteobacteria bacterium, assembly GCA_016779005.1. Classification (GTDB taxonomy): domain Bacteria; phylum Pseudomonadota; class Alphaproteobacteria; order Puniceispirillales; family Puniceispirillaceae; genus UBA5951. The sequence goes on along the minus strand of JADHOL010000022.1, from coordinate 17,267 downwards.
TGAAAGGTATATCACCGAAATGTTTTGGGAATAATGTTGGAAGGCCTGTGATGGCATTGCCAACAAAATCAGCACCAATTAAGCCCGAAAGGCCGGTCCCAAATATGGTCAGCGCAAGGCCTGTTGCAACCTGGTTTGTTGCTAGCCCTAATACAAAAAATCCAAAAATTGCGGCAGTAACAGCCCCTGAAATAATGCCAGCCAGCAATCCGATAAACAGGCTTCCAGTAGCATAGGTAAAAGCAAATGCAGATACAGCACCCATCAGCATCATACCTTCAAGGCCAAGATTCAACACGCCGCTTCTCTCGACAACTAATTCTCCAGTAGCTGCAAGCACGAGCGGCACTGACGTCATTAAGATAGTTAAAATAAGCGCATCAATCATTAGGAACACTTCGCTGTCTAGGTTTAACGTTTATCTGATATTTTGTAAGTGTCTCCCCTGCCAGTAACAGAAATAACAGAATTCCTTTAAAAACGCCTGTGACTACTTTTGGAATCGCCAATGCTATTTGAGCAGAATCACCGCCCATTTCAATTAGAGCAATTAATAATCCAGCTAAAATCACCGCTGCGGGGTTAAGACGTGCCAGAAAAGCAACTATAATCGCTGTAAATCCATAGCCGAATGATATATTGGGCTGCAATTGGCCGATATTGGCAGATACTTCTATCATTCCTGCTAATCCAGCTAATCCGCCAGAGATTATAAATAGCATCATAGTGGTTTTTGATTCACTGAAGCCTGAATATCGAAACGCCTTATGGCTGTCTCCTACGAGTTTAACCTGAAAGCCGAAAACTGTTTTCTGCATCATAAACCAGCATAGTAAACATACTAAAATAGCGATAAAAACGCCCCAATGAAGCTGACCAATTGTGCCAATCCCAGGAAAATTGATTTTTGATATCAGGCCTGCATCAGGGTAATAATTTGTTAAGGGAAACCCAAATGAAGTTGGGCTGCGCCAGGGCCCTCTGACCAGCCAGTCTAGAAAAAGACTGGCAACATAAGTTAGCATAAGAGATACCAGTATCTCATTCGTCCTAAGCCTTACTTTCAATATTGCAGGTAAAAAAGCCCACAGCCCGCCGCCTATAAAAGATAAAACCGCCATTGCAGGCAAGAGCCAGACAGAATTGGTGTTGGGGAAGGATAAGGCGAGACCGCCCGCAAAAACAGCCCCCATGATTAATTGTCCTTCTGCACCGATATTCCAAATATTTGCCCGAAAACAAAGGACTAAACCTGTGCCGACAATCATTAACGGACAGGCTTTTACAAACAAGTCTGCTATTCTATCAATGCGCGAAAGGGGGGATATAAAAAAGTGATAAAGGGCTTTTCCTGAATCATACCCCAGCACACTAAAAATAAAAATTCCGAATAATATTGTCAATAGGATAGAGGCAATAGGCACAGATACCTTAAAAATAAGCGGTGTTTCTTTTCTTAGGGTTAAATAAAACATCAGCTATGTTCCTTGGCTAATGAGGCACCATCTTCACCGCCCATAAGCAGACCGATTTTCTGCGAGTTTAGCTCTTTAACAGGTTTGCGCTCAGACAGCTTGCCTCTAAACAAAACACTAATGCTATCAGCAAGTTCAAACAGCTCTTCTAAATCCTGCGAAATTACAATAATACCACACCCCTCATTCGCAAGGTCAATTAATGCATTTCGGATAAATTTAGTAGCGCCAATATCAACCCCCCATGTTGGTTGAGCAACAAAAAAAACGCTTGGCTTTTTAATGATTTCTCTTCCAACAACAAATTTTTGTAAATTGCCGCCCGATAATGAAGATGCCAATGGGTTTTGAAGAGGCGTTCTAACATCATAATCATGAATAATATTTGAGGTCAGTTTTTCTAAATTATCATTTTGGATTATGCTGTGTTTTTGGACTTCTGGATTATTATGGTTTGTCAAAAGCGTATTTTCGGTCAATGTCATACCCATTACAGCAGAATGACCATTTCGCTCTTCTGGCAGAAAGCCTATTCCCATTTGACGCCTTTTATGAGGGCTATAATCTCTGATATCAACACCCAGAACATCTAACACTTTAATTGAATCTCTGGAACGCCACTCCCCCGTTAATGCTTCCATTAATTCACTTTGGCCATTACCAGCAATGCCTGCAATACCAACGATCTCGCCAGCTTTTACATCAAGATTTATGTCCAAGAGCGGGGTTGAAAATGGTGTATCAGCGGGTCGGCACAAACCTGAAATCTGAACTAGAATATCATTGCTTTTAGTTCCAATTTTCGGTTTTACATGTTGCGGGTCACTCCCAACCATCATCTTTGCAAGTTGCTCAGTTGAAACTTCAGAACTAGTGACTGTGTCAACAACGCGCCCACGTCGAAGAATGGTAGCACGCTGAGTGATTTCTTTTACTTCTTTTAATTTATGCGAAATAAACAAAACTGAACACCCAGTTGCAGCAAGCTTATTCAAAATTACAAAGAGCTGTTCGCTTTCCTGAGGCGTCAAGACAGAGGTCGGCTCATCCATAATTAATAATTTTGGATTTTGCAGAAGGCATCTTAAAATCTCAACACGCTGCTGCTCCCCAACAGAAAGGTCACGAATATAAGTATCTGGATCAACAGATATTCCAAATTCCTGTGATTTTTCTATTATTGTTTTTCGGAGCTCTGGTAGTGCTTGTGTATCACTCAACGCCAACTCGATATTTTCAATGACTGTGAGGGTTGGAAATAGCGAGAAATGCTGAAATACCATCCCAATGCCGAAGTTTCTTGCTTCTTGCGGGCCGCGTATTTTGATGGGGTTTCCATTCCAGAATAACGCACCCATAGTTGGTTCTAATAATCCATACACCATCTTAACAAATGTGGATTTTCCAGCACCATTTTCGCCAAGCAAACCGTGAATTTCACCTTCAAGAATATTAAAGTTGATTTTATCATTGGCAATGAATGAGCCAAATGATTTGCTGATATCGCGACTTTCTAAGAGGGCAGAGTGAGGCTTCATAGATTTTGTTATTTTCTTCTTAAATAGCTCAATTTCAATAAAACTGCATTTTATCATAATTTGCAAGCAAACTATCAGCAGGGATTCCCCAATGGCTTGCGAATAAAGGTTTCATTGAAAAACTAATCAGAATAATTTATTTGCTAACCCTAAATTGTGATTGCTATGTTTGGCGTATGAATCCAAAAAACACACAAATAATATTAGGAACAACCCCTGAAGATAAAGGATGCATTAATGTACGAATTGCGGGTGTACGCATTGCGATAATGAATTATGTGCAGATTACAATCCGCCATTTTATTCCAAAATCAAACAAAGAGACGGGGTGCTGTTTCCTAATTATGCTTTTTTGTCTTAATTATGGATTGAAGTTAGAAAAATGACGCTTAATTTCACCCCGCCAATACCGGACGATAAAAAGAAGAAATGTCCCAGATGCCATGCGCCATGGCAAATGGTTGTGGTTCATGGGCATGAGCAATGTGCCTATTGCAAATCTAATGTGGTTGAATGCTGTTCTGGCGATATTTGCGAGTTACAAACAATGCGAGTTCGAGATACTTAAGGAATAGGTTTCGTGCCTGCCGCGTTACTAAACTGTAGGTATCCTGCTTTTAGTGTACTATGATTATGTTATGCTGTTGATATTCAATCGCAATTTGGGTTTAGGGTGCTTTTAAAGCTTTTTATAATCTTGGCCGTGCCTCATAACAAGCGCGCCTAATTTGTACTATCAAAAATACCTAGTTTAATGCCATAATCCACCGCCACGCCATATTTAGGATCATCATCGCTATCGATAATTAACTGCCCAGCTTTTGATAATAGGCTGTGACAATCAGGGCTGAGATGGCGCAATTTTATCTGTTTACCAGCTTCTGCATATTTTGAGGCCACATCTTCTATTGCTTGTAGCGCGGACTGGTCAACAACTCTGGAATTCTTAAAATCAATAATCACAATTTCAGGGTCTTCTGGTATATTAAATAAATCACGGAAACCAGATGCAGAAGCAAAAAATAAAGGGCCTTGTATATCATATACAAGTGCGCCTGATTCTCTAACCGATGGTCTTCTCGAAGCATCAATTCGTTTAGCAGAGTTCCAAGCATAGACAAGCGCTGATATAATCACGCCAACAACCACAGCAACTGCCAGATCTTTAGCAACTGTAACGGCTGTTACGATGATAACAATAAAGGCATCAGAACGAGGCATAATAAAAATACTTTTCAGGCTGTTCCAAGCAAAGGTTCCTATAACCACCATGAACATAACGCCTGTCAGCGCCGCGATGGGGATTTGCTCAATAGCAGGTGCTGCAAATAAAATAAAAAACAGCAAAAACAAGGCTGCAATTATCCCCGCTATCCGAGTTCTCCCGCCTGATTCTACATTTATCATTGATTGGCCTATCATTGCGCATCCGCCCATACCGCCAAAAAATCCAGTAGCCAGATTAGCGCATCCCTGCGCCACACATTCTCTTGATGCGCCGCCACGCTGGCCTGTGATATCGCCAACAAGATTTAAGGTTAACAGACTTTCGATTAAACCAATTGATGCGAGTATAACCGCATATGGGAATATAATTAATAAGGTATCAAAATTCACTGGGACCATCGGCAGCCTGAATTCAGGCAATCCACCAGATAAACTAGCAATGTCGCCAACCCGCAATACGTTTAAATCGAGAATTAACACAAAAATTGTAACTATCGAAATTGCTAAAAGAGGGGGCGGTACTAATTTTGTAATTCGCGGGGTTACCCATATAAAAGCCATTGTAGCACACACCAAGCCAATCGTGATGTAAAGCGGCACACCAGATAGCCAGATATGGCTGCCATCTCCGGAAATCGTGCTGAATTGCTCTAGCTGTGCAAGGCCAATAACAATAGCAAGGCCATTTACAAACCCTAACATTACCGGGTGTGGAACCATCCGAATAAATTTACCCCAGCGCAATATCCCTGCTGTTAATTGCAGAAATCCCATCAATACGACAGTTGCAAATAAATATTCAACCCCATGCTGAGCCACGAGTGAAACCATAACAACCGCCAGAGCGCCTGTCGCGCCAGATATCATTCCGGGCCTGCCACCAATATGGGCTGTTATCAAACCCACAATAAAGGCAGCATATAAACCAACAAGAGGCGCCACACCGGCAACAATCGCAAAGGCAAGAGCTTCAGGAACTAACGCTAAGGACACTGTTAATCCAGATAACACATCAATATTGATCTGACGCATGGATAGGGCAGGTCGATTTGAGTGGCTATAGTAAGCGCCTTGCAAAAACTGCGTTGAGTGTGTTTTTAAAGATTTAAGCACATGATTCTCGATACGAAATAGGGCAGGGAGTTAGGTGCTTGGTTATACATAAATTTGACTATTTAGATACCCCTTACTTGGCCCTGCCCAAATAATGCCACCTATTTTGGTAACTTTTTGTGTAAGTGTCTGCCATCACTCTGGTTGGTGCTGTTACCTCGCTCATATAAAGGGGGATAGCGGTTGGGCTATCCCCTCGTTATTTCTACTTTTTGGGACGTCATTTAAGGCGGAAAGTAATGACATAAGTTTAATACAAATCTTAGCTTCATCGGCATAGTGTTAAGAACTGCCATGTGTGATGCAAATTTTGGTGCACCTAATTTAAAAAAAGGGTAGTCCGAAAACCACCGATTTCCTACTTTCCCCCAGAAAGTAAAGATCTCCTTTAAACAGAGACTATAAACCATCATAGCTAGTTTATTTGTGAAGAAACAAATCTATTCCTTAAAAAAATTAATATTTTCATTAGGTGAAAAGCTAATTATTAGTTATTTCTAAATGAGGGCCAAATAGCAAAACATGCCTCATTCAGATTGAGTAAAAAGGAAGAAATATTTTGAGTAAGCATACCGGCGGTTGCCATTGTGGAAAAATAAAATTAGAGACAGATTTGGATCCAATGCTGGTCTCTATGTGTAATTGTGGTCGATGCAGAACTTTATTTGGGGCTGTGGCACTTGGGGCAATGTATGCTGATGAAGAAGTCTCAGTTGTGGGAGAAACCAAAGCATATGAGTTTATTGGCGGTAGTGGCATGCAGGTGGTAAATCATTTCTGCGCTGACTGCGGGTGTCGTATTTATACAGTAGCAGAATCATTTCCTGGCATGGCTGCTTTTGTTGTTGGCGTATTTGATAATGCGACATCTTTTGAGCCGAAGGGAGAGATTTATACAAATTATAAACTCCCATGGTTAAAGGATGATGGGTGTATTCAAGAAAGCTTTGAGGAATCAGCGGTAAGCGAGAGGATAATGCTTTTGCTTGAGGCGCTGGAAGATAGGTAGTAAATCAGCATTCCGATAACACTATAAAAATCATTTCCAAACTTAATAAAACTATTTTTAACAACTCTGTTTCGACATTGTGCGGGCTGTGCCAGAACAGGAGTCCATTTCCTTACCGTGATTAAAATAGAATATAAATGTTATTTCATTAGAACATGAATTCTGGTTTAGGTAAGATATTGTATCAGTTTTTTTATTGGTTAAGTGTTAAACAAAAACTAACCTGAAAATCTAATTGCTGGTGGCCATTAATGGCTTGTATTTATTTAAGAATTTGCCGAATTTATGGTGCGTATTTGCGAGAGGTTAGAACGCAGGGCGCCATGGTTTGAATTTAAAAGAGCCCCCTTATTATAAATAAGGTTTGATTAACAGGGCGATATTTTTATCTGGAAATTCGCAAATCCACCCTCTTTGTTCTGCAATTATTTGAAAGGTAGTTTTGGCGTAAAAAACAACATGGGTAGGGTCGCGGCGATAATACCAATTTTCAAACAGCGAATCATCAGTTAGAAAATTTGTCATGATACCAAGGATGCCTGATGGATTTAGCATTTTGTCAAGTAATTCAAACTCACTAAATGGATCATGAAAATGCTCTACCGTTTCGCTACAAGTAATAAAATCAAATTGTTTTGAAAATAAGATTTTATTAGGATAGAAAAAGGGATCAAATTTTTGCATCTCATATCCATCTTCTTCAAGCATAGCGCAAAGTGCTGGCCCAGGTCCACAGCCGTAATCAAGGCCTATTTTATGCGTTGATAATATGTGTTTTAAGGGTGTGGAAAGCTTAGATAAAAATGTACGATAATTTTGGTCGTCGATAACATTCTCATGCGTGCAATAATGTGCGCGCTCATCATCTTGTGATAAAAAATGTACTTCATCCAAAAATTTAGCAGAACAATTTATGCATTGCCAATATGTTTTAGAATCTATTACTGCAAATATCTCAACTCTATTCGAATGACAAACTCTACAATACACTTTAATAAAACCAATAATGATTATTTCCTAAATTTAAAGAACCCTTATCCGACAAAGAAGCAAGGTAAATTATTTCTCAGCCAGATACTTAGTCACTAAGATTATAAATCTGTGGATAATTTATATTTTAAGTGATTGCTTCTATGCTTAGCAGATTTAGCGCTTGCAAATATCACTTGGGAGACATGAAAATACCCCAGACTCAAAAATACTAGACAAAAAACATGGTATTTGTTATGTAAATAGAATGTATTTGGCAGTTCAACACTGTTATAATTATCCGTCGGGGGGCCTTTTTAGGCTGAGAGATTTTAATATCGACCCGTCGAACCTGATCCGGACAATGCCGGCGTAGGGAACGGGTATTCGCATTTTACGCGCACACTCTTCCACGCATGCTTGTCTTTAAATATGGAGCAAGCATGATGAGGCCAACATCCATTGCCTTGACAATTGCCGGGTCTGACAGCGGCGGCGGTGCAGGCATTCAAGCAGATCTGAAGGCTTTTTCCGCGCTTGGTGTGTTTGGCACGAGCGTTATCACAGCGATTACAGCCCAGAACACATGCGCTGTTACCGCAGTCCATGAAGTTCCAGCCGATATTGTTGCAGCACAGATTGAGGCCGTGCTGTCGGACATCCCAGTAAGTGCCATTAAACTTGGAATGCTGTTTTCGCCAGAAATTATCACCGTAGTTGCAAAAGCACTCGCAGATTTTAAGGGGCCGATTATCACAGACCCTGTCATGATCGCAAAATCTGGTGATGCGCTTTTACAAGATGAATCTATACATGCATTGAGCGAACAAATTGTGCCGATAACAACGCTGATAACACCTAATCTGCCAGAAGCCGCACGATTGCTTGGCATAGATGAAGCCACAACAACGAACGCCATGAGCGAGCAAGGCAACGCGCTGTTGGCAATGGGTTCAAAAGCTGTGTTGATGAAAGGCGGGCATGGCGCTGGTGCAACCTGCACGGATGTGCTGATTTCAACGTCAGATATTGGCCTTGAATTAAGCGCAAAGCGCGTTCAAACGCAAAATACTCATGGAACAGGCTGCACCTATTCTGCGTCTATTGCAGCGCATATGGCGCAAGGCCAATCCCTGAATGAGGCCGTTGCTAACGCTCATGGTTATTTGCAAAAAGCCATTCAGGCGGCAGATAAACTTACCATTGGTAGCGGACATGGCCCTGTGCATCATTTTCACGAGCAATGGAAATGATACCTTCAGTAACCATCATTGGCGCAGGCGTGGCCGGTCTGTGCGTTGCAAGGACGCTCACAGATAGAGGAGCAGAAGTCACGCTTATTGATCGTGAAGCTGACCTTGGTATCCATGCATGCTCTTGGTGGGCTGGTGGAATGCTTGCACCGTTTTGCGAGGGTGAAAGTGCGGAGGAACCAGTGGTGCGTTTAGGCCAAGAAGCAGCACCTTGGTGGCAGGCAAAAACAGATGCCGTTATTAATAATGGCTCACTTGTCGTATCTTTGGCGCGAGATAAAAATGATCTAAAGCGTTTCTCGCGGCGAACAGAACAATTTGAAGAAGTGTCAAGTACACAAGTTCAAGCCTTGGAACCTGATCTTGGAAATCGGTTTCAAAAAGGGTTGTATTTTTCTTCGGAAGCGCACCTTGCCCCGCGCCGTGCCTTGGCAGAACTAAGAGCAACGCTGCTGGCGGATGGTGTTACATTCATTCAAGAGGATGCTGACCTAGATGCCTATGCTCAAAAAGGAATTACCATTGACTGCCGCGGTTATCAAGCACGGGACTCTATGAATGATTTGCGCGGCGTAAAAGGTGAAATGCTTGTGCTGTCTTGTCCAGATGTTACCTTGCATCGCCCTATAAGATTGCTGCACCCACGGGTGCCACTCTATATCGTGCCTCGCGGGGATGGCATATTTATGCTTGGGGCAACCATGATTGAAGGGGTTGCAGGCCAGCATGTAACCGCGCGGGCACTTTTAGAACTATTAAGTGCTGCTTATGCGCTCAACCCTATTTTTGGTGAAGCAGAGATTTTGGAAATTGGCGTTGATAGCCGCCCTGCTTTTCCTGATAATTTACCGCGCATTCGTCGAAGTGGTAATCTTTTGCAAGTCAACGGATTATACCGACATGGCTTTTTATTAGCACCAGCGGTTGCGCGTATGGTGTGCGAGCATGTTTTTGACCAAACACAACCGGAGTTGATGGATGAAATTGCAGCTTAACGGTACGGCCGTAGAAACTAAGGCCTCAACATTGGCGGCCCTGCTTGATGATGAAGGGTTTGGCGGAGCTAAAGTGGCAACTGCCGTCAATAGCGAATTTGTGCCCGAGGGTATGCGCGGTTGTCATACTCTATATGATGGCGACAGGGTGGAAGTTCTTGCTCCCATGCAAGGAGGATAAACAGATGCGTGATTTTTATGGAACATCTTTGCCAAATGGCTTTATGCTTGGCACTGCGCAATACCCATCTCCCGCCATTCTGGCTGATGCGTTCAAAAGAAGCGGTGCTTCGGTGGCAACTGTATCACTCCGCCGCGAGAGCGGTCAAAATCGCGCGGGACAGGATTTCTGGGAACTTATTCGTGATCTGAATGTTCATATCTTGCCTAATACGGCAGGCTGTCACAGTGCGAGAGAAGCGGTTACTACTGCCTATATGGCGCGTGAGGTGTTTGACACCAAATGGATTAAGCTTGAAGTAATTGGGGAAGAGGATACGCTTCAGCCCGATGTTTTTGGTCTGGTTGAGGCTGCCCGCATTTTGAGCGAAGATGGCTTTCAAGTATTCCCCTACACCACTGAAGACCTTGTTGTTGCAGATAGGCTTCTCAATGTGGGCTGTGAAGTTCTCATGCCTTGGGGCGCTCCGATTGGTTCAGGTTTGGGGCTTAATAATGTGTTTGGCCTTCGCGCGATGCGTGCGCATTTTCCAGATGTCCCCTTGGTCATTGATGCGGGGATTGGCGTGCCCTCCCAAGCGGCGCAGGCTATGGAATTAGGCTATGATGCTGTATTGCTGAACACGGCTGTGGCTAAAGCTGGCGACCCTGCCGCAATGGCAGAAGCATTCGCCAAAGCAATCGAAGCTGGCACACTCGCAACGATTGCAGACCCGATGGAGCAACGCGATATGGCAGAGCCTTCTACGCCCGTGATAGGGAAGGCCTTTTTATCATGAACCTAGACCGATTTTACCCCATATTTGATAGCGCCGATTGGCTCGAGCGTCTTGTGCCACTTGGTATTAAATTGGTGCAATTGCGTATCAAAGATGCGCCGATAGAAGAATTGCGCCAGCACATCCGGCGTTCTAAAGCTGTTTGTGATGCGCATGATTGTGTTTTAATCATTAATGATTATTGGCAGATGGCGATTGAGGAAGCCTGTTCTTTTATTCATCTTGGACAAGAAGACTTGGATGACGCAAATATTGCCGCCATTCGTTCCGCAGGCTTAAAACTCGGCATCAGTACTCATGACAAGGCTGAACTCAACCGTGCCCTCACAGTTTCTCCTGATTATATTGCTCTTGGACCGATTTATCCCACCATTTTGAAAAAGATGAAATGGCACGAGCAAGGAATTGAGCGCCTGACAAAATGGCGAGCGCGCATTGGGGATATCCCGCTGGTGGCTATTGGCGGGATATCGATATCGCGCGCACAGGGGGCGTTTGATGCTGGCGCTGATATCGTCTCAGTGGTCACAGATATCACATTGCATAAAAACCCAGAAGCCCGCATTCGTGATTGGCTAGAGGCAACACGATGAGCCGTTATGCGCGCCAAATGCAGCTGCCAGAAATGGGCAATGTGGGCCAATCAAAGCTGATTTCTGCACATATATTGGTGGTAGGCGTTGGCGGTTTGGCAGCTCCAGCACTGCAATATTTGGTAGGCGCTGGCATTGGCCAGCTAACCCTTATCGATGCGGATCATGTATCGCACTCTAATCTACATCGACAGACTTTGTTTCGTGAGACTGACAGTGATGCTTTTAAAGTTGATGCCGCTACACATACGCTAAATATGTTGAATAGTGAGTGCAAGATCTGTCCCATACGAGAAGCTTTAACGCCAGCAAATGCCTATGGTCTTGTTTCAAACGCGGATATTGTTTTGGATTGTGCGGATAGTTTTGCGGTAAGCTACATACTATCAGATATCTGCCTAGAGACAAAGACGCCCTTAATCAGTGCATCTGTTCTTGGCTTTACAGGTTATGTTGGCGGCTTTTGTCATAAGGCACCTTCACTTCGTGCGGTTTTCCCAGATTTGCCAGAAAGAGCTGCAAGCTGTGCGACAGCTGGTGTTATGGGGCCCGTGGTTGGCCTTATAGGCTCTGCTCAAGCACAAATGTCGCTTAATCATATTTTGAGTCTGAAGCCCTCGCCATTGGGGCAAATGATGACATTTGATTTGTTAAGTTTTAAATCAGGCAGTTTTCGCTTTGATCACGCACCCGAGCCAGAAACAAAATTCGGCTTTATTTCTCAGAGCGATATCACAGATAGCGACCATGTTTTTGAATTACGCGATTTGGCAGAAGCACCCATGGTGGTTGCACCACATGCCACACGTATGAGTGTTGCGGAATTTAAAATGCAAACACCTGTTTTTGATACCAACCGACGCGCCATATTCACGTGCCGTTCGGGTCTGCGCGCATGGCAGGCCGCAACGCACTTGCACCGCTATTGGAGCGGCAAGATTTCTCTTATTGCAATGGGGGCAGATCCCGAAATTGAAAGGCATAATTCATGAAACTTACCTCTTTACTGACCGTATTCGCACTAACGGCCACTCCAGCCATGGCCGCCGATAAAATGAAGCTTCTTCTTGACTGGTTTGTAAATCCAGATCATGGCCCGATCATTGTGGCACAAGAAAAAGGCTATTTCGCAGAGCAGGACCTAGATGTGGAAATCATTGCTCCTGCGGACCCGTCGGACCCTCCAAAACTTGTCGCGGCAGGGCGAGCAGAGCTTGCAATTTCCTATCAGCCACAGCTTCACCTTCAAATTCACGAAGGATTGCCGCTTCAGCGCGTTGGCACATTGGTCGCAACCCCTCTCAATTGCTTACTTACCTTGGCTGATGGACCTATCAAAACACCTGCAGATTTGAAAGGCAAAAAGGTTGGCTTTTCTGTCGGAGGTGTGGAAGAGGCAGTACTTGGTTCTATCTTGCGTCACCACGGAGCAAAACTTGAAGATGTTGAACTTGTGAATGTGAATTTCTCGCTCTCACCATCTCTTATGTCTGGTCAAGTGGATGCGGTGATCGGCGCTTATCGCAATTTTGAACTGAACCAAATGGATATTGAAGGTGTGAAAGGCAATTGCTTCTTTGTAGAAGAGGAAGGCTTGCCATCTTATGATGAGCTCATCTATGTGGCGAATAGCAATACCATGGATATAGATATGATAAGGCGGTTTCTGGCAGCAATTGAAAAAGCGACGCAATATATCGTCAATCACCCTCAGAAGAGCTGGGAGATTTTCTCTGGCACTTCTGCCGAGCTACAAGATGAACTCAATGAGCGCGCTTGGGCTGATACATTGCCGCGTTTCGCACTCCGCCCAACCGCCATGGATGAAGGTCGCTATGCTGCCTTTGAAGCGTTTCTAAATGAGGCTGGATTGATCCCAAGCCAAAATCCAGTTTCTAAAATCGCCATTGATGTGACGGCAAGATGACGCTACCAGATTACGGAAAAACCTTCGCCCTTTGGCGCGTGGGTGCAGGCCAAACATGGCTAGATTATACCCGTCATGCTTTTGTAGAGGGCATGCGGGATGGCAGTTTGCCGCGTGCGGCTTTCTTGCATTATCTCATTCAAGACTATGTGTTTCTGGTACATTTCTCGCGCGCTTGGTCGTTGGCTGTTGTTAAAGCCGAAACCATAAATGAGATGAAAGTCTGCGCCGGCACTGTGGACGCTTTGGTCAACCATGAAATAGCGTTGCATATTAAAACATGTGCTGCCGAAGGAATTAAAGAGGAAACACTTTTCAATTCGATAGAGGCTGTGGAAAACCTTGCTTATACGCGTTATGTGATGGATGCAGGGATTCAAGGGGACTTCTTGGATATGATGGCCGCTCTTGCACCTTGCGTTATGGGTTATGGCGAAATTGGCCTACGGCTTAAGGCAGACATGAATGAAGATACGCCTTATAAGGAGTGGATTAACACCTATGCGGATCCGGAGTATCAAGATGTTTGCACAAATGTTGGTACGATGATGGATGCCGCCATTGTTCGCCGCTTGAGTGATATGTCTGCTTCACCGCGCGCACTATTTCTGCAAGAGCGCTTTACTACCGCAACACGGCTTGAAGTGGGCTTTTGGCAAATGGGGCTTAACGGCTAATGCTCGATGCACCAAGAATATATCTGAAAGGCCAGCATGTTATTGCGGGGGATCACCTGTTTTCAGCAGAACTCTGCCTGCCTGCTGGGCGATGGACCTGCCTTCTTGGGCCTTCTGGTATTGGCAAATCTACTATTTTAAGGCTTATCTTAGGGCTTGAAACGGGCGGCGATTTTAATGGAAGCATTCAAGCCTCTGATGATGCAGGCTTGGATGGCCGTGTAAGTTTTATGGCTCAGTCAGACCTGTTGCTGCCATGGTTAAGCGTGTTGGATAATATCGTCATCGGGGCACAATTGCGAGGCGAGACCCCAGATTATGAAAGAGCCAAATCCCTGCTTGAGCGTGTTGGGCTTTCTGGCCACCAGAATAAAAAGCCACCAACATTGTCTGGTGGTATGCGCCAAAGAACAGCGCTTGCACGCACATTGATGGAAGACCGACCAGTAGTCCTGTTGGATGAGCCTTTTTCGGCGCTTGATGCTGGCACGCGTGCTGATATGCAAGAACTCGCCGCTGAAGTGCTACATGGTCGAACGGTTTTATTAGTAACCCATGAACCCGCAGAAGCAGCACGGCTTTCTCACCAAATTCTTGTAATGACCGCCAAGGGTATAGATATTTGGCCCTCACCAAAGGCAGAAATTCCGCGGGATATCACCGCAGAAAAAACATTATCATGTCAGGGTGCGTTGCTGGAACATCTAAGAGAGATGACATTATGAGCCGTGTGTTATGAGACGCCGAGATATTCTTTTTGCACTCCTGTTGGGCCTAGGCATTTGGCAAGCCCTTGTTTGGATTACAGGGGCGCCTCACTTTATTTTGCCTTCACCTTGGCGGGTTGCACAAGCTGCTTATAAAAGCCGCGTCATTATCCTTGATAATGCATGGATTACAGCGCTTGAAGTATTATTAGGGCTTTTGTTAGGCAGTTTATTAGGTGTGGCAACGGCAGTTCAACTTACACTTTTCAAAACAGCTGAGCGGTTGATGCTCCCGATTTTAGTGTTTACTCAGGCCGTACCTGTGTTTGCGCTGGCGCCATTGCTCACCTTATGGTTTGGCTATGGCATTGGCTCAAAAGTGGTGATGGCGGTTCTGATTATTTATTTTCCCGTGACATCCGCGTTCCATGATGGACTTTCTCAAACCTCACAAGGCTATCGCGACTTGGGCGCTTCCATGGGGGCAACGCGTTTTCAATTTCTGCGCTATGTTCAAATCCCTAATGCACTGCCAAGCTTAGGTACGGGCCTGAGGCTTGCTGCAGTATATGCACCCATTGGCGCTGTCATTGGTGAATGGGTGGGCGCATCTAAAGGCTTGGGTTATTTAATGCTTCTGGCCAATGGACGCGCAAAAACAGATCTTATGTTTGCGGCTTTAATCGTTCTTGCATGCCTTACGGTCTTGCTCCATATCGCTATCAGCAAACTAGCGCTTCGCTTAACCAAATATGCAGAGGGGCGTTAAAGCGGGATTTGGCCTTACAGGCGTTCTTATTAAGCGATATAAAGATAGCTTGGTTGGTATTTTCAATCCAACTCACATAGAAATCGAGTAGCAATAGCGTCAAATGCTCCTCCAGCTCTCCCTTTTCTTTCTGAGACAAATCAGCGAAAAGAGCTGAATAGAGACGGTCAACCCTCTCATTAATCTCAGGAAATGAAAGGGCCAACACATTGATATTTTTTGGGATTTCGGATAGTGTTTGTTTTGCAGTCTTCCAAGAATGTTTGATGCGTTTCCTCTAAGATATGTGCCGCGAGATTGCGTTGGTCCTGATTATGAAAGGAAAGACAATGGACGCATTCGTATCTTGGCTATCAGAAAACGGGCTTTCCGTCATTGGGATGCTTATCGCCGCGGTAGCGGTTCGGGGTGTCATCAAATTTGATGTGAATCAATGGCTGAATGACCGGCGAAAGCGACTTGAAGACGATTTAAGGATGCTATGCCCTCATCATTATTTCATTAAAGAGGATGGCAAGTTCATAATTGCCTCTGAAATTGTATTTCCACCTGGAACGTTAGCTTGGCAATGTTAGAGGTGTGACCATATATCCCATGATAAACGTAAAATGGATCAGGACAGTAAATACTGGGGCAAGAATCCAAATGCATTAATGGAACGGCAAAAAGAAATGGAAAAGATCGCCAAAAAACTAGGGCGTTAATGAGAGGGTTTAGAGCAAAAATTTTAACGCATTTTGGTACACAATAGGTACACAAATTGAATTCCAGAAACTTTTTAAAGTTCTGTTTTTATTTAGTTTATATATAGGGTAAAGTTATGGCGCACCCGAGAGGACTCGAACCTCTGGCCTCTGCCTTCGGAGGGCAGCGCTCTATCCAGCTGAGCTACGGGTTAATCTCATAAGGCACTGTAATCACGTGTTTTATACTAAGAGCTTACAATAGGTGTATCTACGAAATCAAGCTAAATTTGCGTGCTATTGTGACACCAGTGTGACAAAATAAGTGGCACTGAAAAATGGGGCTAGACAATAACATAATTTGCAGCAGACCACAGGAGCCTCATAAAGAGCCTTTAGAGCAGTGCAGCGTATCAATTACTCAAAGTGATACCAGAGGCTGTCAGTGAATCCTATTCAGCTGTAAATGGCATGTCTGTGATGCAATGTTTCCTGTGTTGTTGGAAACTCATGAATGTTGTTGTTTGGGTAAGGGATTGGTTACCTATCCAGCACACCAATCTGTGTAACAGCACATGTATAATACCTACGTAGGTGGGTATGGCTCCTGCCTACCCATCTTGAAGATACATGTATCTGTAGTAGGTTCTTTCCATTACCCGAAGATTTCTGAATAGGGCATGTAAGAGATGATAGATACGTGCCTTATTGAGATTGTTAATACATGCTAGGTGTAGCATCTAAGTGCCATTATTTAACTGTATTTAGAGTCAGATGAATATCACCTACACACCCACATTCCCTACACTCAGAGGAAACTCAGATAGCACTTAGCTGTACACTTACCATACACTGATAACGATAAGGATATATAGGTCTATTCCATTACCCGAAGATTTCTATTCACTGTGAAACAAACTGTGAAACATCTGTGCGCATTGACAGTGAGTCACCTTCACGTAAACTGGCTGTATCAGTGCATTTCCATTGGTAATGGTGCCTAGATGTAGCACAGACCTACTTCTCGGCCGCACCACTCTTCATCTGAAACCCGCAGAAAATATAGCGATATTCCCATTTTATGCCCCTAGGGTCGTGTTTGCTAACATCAAGTACGTAGGCTTGTTTCCACAGCGACAGGCCTCTTTCTAACACCCTCGCGTAAGAAAATGTAAATGCCGCTTGTGGTAATCAGCAGCATCCCCGTAAGTGAATAATAATCAGGTGTTTCGGCAAACAGCCAATAACCATTAATTATGGCAAGAACCAACAACACATACTCGAAAGGGGCAATAGCAGATGGGTTTGCCACCCTGTAGGCGCTGGTCAATAACAGCATACCAGCACTGCCAACCACCGAGATTCCCCCAAGG
>JADHOL010000007.1 GCA_016779005.1 Alphaproteobacteria bacterium | reverse complement strand
TCATTGAGGAAGCAGAAAGTGAAAAAGGTGTGAACTGGAGTAATGCTGGCAGATTAATGGTATTCCCAATTGGCATCTGGGCAACTTACGAAAATGCAGGTCAGGCAATAAGTGCAGCAAATCAAAGAGAAATATATTTACGTGGCATAATGTCCAAGAAAAACTGCGAATAAAACTAAACCTCAGACATTTTAGGTTTTCTTATTTTTATACAATGTCTCAATATGTAGATTTTTCACTTCATCATCCGTATTTGTAAAGGGGTGAAGTTCATCATACATCCATTGAACGTCTGAATAAGAAAATAAATCCTTTTTCGTTTGTTTGATGAGTTTATTCACAGCGGATTTTAGTTGGTGAAGTTGTATCACCCTAAATTGTTTATCTGATGATACCTTTACATCCTTAAAAGTACACTCATCAGAAAATACAATGATAGACCACATTGGAACACTATCATTCAAAATTCTTTTCAGATGTTTAATGTGAGTTCCATTTTGTCTTAAAGGATTATAAAACTGTTCTTTATTACCTTCTTTTCCTTTACCCATCGGTAAAATCTGTGTCCAATTCAGATTATTTTCACTTCCAAATATCCATCCATTATAATTCTTACTTTCAATCACAAATAAACCTTTTGGATGAAGAAGAACCACATCAATCTCAGTAGTTTCTTCATTTGGTTTAGGTATATACAAATTGAATAAAAACTTTCCTCCACCTAACTCAAACTTCTGAAGTTCTTTCCAAATAAGATATTCACCCAACTCACCTTTATTGAGTTTAGAGAATTTGTTCTTTGTAATTTTGTAATAGGAGGAATTTCTGTACTGAATGAACCGAAATATTGGTGGTGATATTTTCAGTAAAATGAGTATAGAAATGAAGGATATTACATAAATCAAAGTTTACACCCCCCACTTCTTATCCAAAATCAAATAAAATAGAAAAACCCTACGAATAGGATTATCCAAATTAAAGTTTCAAAACTAATCACTTTATAAAATAATTTTAATTCTTTTCTCATCAAATTTTATTCTTTTCTAGTTTTTTATTAAAAGAGTTTTGATGTTGGTCTTGGATATCCATACTGTTTTGGACAAAAACCCTCTCCATCACAACTCAAACTCTTATAATTTCGACCAAAACTGACAATAATTCACAACTTTATTGTCTTATGTTATTTTCTAAAAATGATTTGTTATCTATGTAAATCAGAAAAAAATGAAGATGAGTTTATTCTAAGAAAAGATGGACTTAGATATAAAATGTGTATGGATTGCAATGAAGAAGTTCAGAAAAAGAAACTAGAAAACAAAGGTAAAAGATTATTTCATACTGAAAAAGACAGAACATGCTACAAATGTATGAGATTTTTACCAGTGACAAATTTTACCAGAAGATCAACGGGAACATATTTCTCTGCATGTAAAGAATGTAATAAATATGAATTCTCACATAAAAGAAGAGCAAGATTACTTGAAGCAGGTGGAAAGTTTACACAAAAAGAATTTAATGATCTTTTAAAAAAATTTGACGCATGTCCTATGTGTAAAAGGAAATGGTCTGATATACCATTACCTAAACATAAAAAAGTTCCTTGGACTGCCGATCATATTATACCAATCAATCCATTGCCTGGGCAAAAGCAAGGTTCAAATGATATTTCAAATATTCAACCTCTTTGTTTTTCTTGTAATTCAAAAAAGGGGAATAGGGTGTGATAAATAATACTAACTACATTCTAGATGGATATGATTTATCCAAAATTTTTGATAATTCAATAAAACCAATAAGTTTCGCAGAAGATCCACGAAAATACATTTCAAATAATGGTTCTATAATCTACTCAGTTTGGGATAAAGAGGATAAATTTATTTACATACGAATAAGTGGATTACAAAAGTCATTAGAGAAAAGAAGTCCTTTATCTTAGATGGTTTCTGATTGTTCTGGAATGAGAAGTGGTGATCAGTTTTGTGTTTATATTCATGATTTCTATGTAATCCCAAAATTAATTCAAAAAGGAGAATGAATAATACAGTAATGGTAGAGAGGATGTGTTTCATACCTCAACTGTATCAAAATCTAATTATAATTAAATACGATTTTATTAAAATATAATCAGTTATAAATCGATTCATTTTAATGATTGTAATTTATTGAATAAATTGAATAAATTATGAAAAGTAATTATAGTTTATATGTTCTATAATCAGTTTCAAAATAATACCACTTTTTTATATTTTGGTTGATAATACAGTATCTTATTTTCTTTTTGCTTCCATATTACTCCTCAATCTCTTCAATAAGATATTATTGGTGGAACTCACTCCAATCCCTAAACCACTAATATATGATAATAAGGTGTTTTATTGAGAGATGAGTTGATTTTGTTTTTGAGGGCGTCTCTATTGGACAATTGGCGACTACAATAATCGCCTATTTCTTCCTACTCTTCCAAGTGCCACCGTATTGGTAGGTCTCCTCAAATCGTGATTTAACCCCGACCAAACATTTTCCGCACAGAAACACCCAATCCTTCAAATCGTCGTATCGACATCGATACAGTACCTGCTTTGCGTCATTACAGACATAACATTCCTTGGTTCTAACTCTCATGGAGAAACACCCTGACATACATTCTCCAAATACTGCTCGGCAGAGTTTAAAAATCAAAGTTGGCAATAATGGGATCATGGTCACTCAACTTTGATACTTCGGGAACATGAATTTCTTTAAGACATTTGTATAAATCATCCGTGACAAACATGTGATCAAGTTCCCATGGAAATTTACTTTTTGGATTACGGTGGGTCTGGACAGGTTCACTGTTAAATTTTCTCATGCAATCATGAAAACCCATGTCTAAAATTGCATCAAAGAAGTTATTTGTTGGGTATGTATCTTTAAGAGAGAATTTAGTGCCTGTTGGGTTGTCATCCATTCTGCGGTCCATATTGAAATCACCAGCAATAATAATGTGTTTGGAATTATGACGCCGTCGCAGGTTAGTCACAAATTTTGAAATAAATCCCAATAATGGTGGGTTAACTGGTTTGAAGTCCAAATTTGCATAAACTGTTATAAAAAATAGATCCAAATGCTGTGTTACTAATAAACCCATGCCTTCATCTGACTCTATTTTAATCGGAGCATGGGTTTCGGTCTTAGAGTAAAAAATTGTGCGATTTGACTTCTTAGTTGTAGTTCTAACCGAGGCGGTAATTGTTGATGGTAGGGGACTTGCTTCTTGCACCATCACAAAATCTGGGTCATGAGTTTCAAGCAACCATTCCCAACACCCTTCTTTTCTCTTGTTCATATTCCAAGATACAACTTTCATATTTATATACTCTCATTAGATAAATTTATGACAAGTGGCATGTGGTCACTATATTGAATCCAATCCTCATAGTTACCTATCTCTACAGTCGCATTTTTGCGAGTGAACATGTAGTCGATATGGTAAGTCTTTTCTTGTTTCTTTGTGTGATACAGTGTCGCTTTGGTTTCATCACCAAAGTTCTCACCGCTTGATTTGTGGTAGGCGCTGAACATTTCAAACGCTTCAAATTTTCCCGCTACTTTCTGAAATGTCAGTGAGGATTTTGGTTTATCCCAAACTATTGAATTATTGAAATCACCTAAAACACCAATTGTGTTTTCATCTGCCAGCATAGGTTCATATTTTTCTAGCGCCTGTAGAATATGCCCTTTTACATCTTCACCATATTTTTTTGCTCGATGATTAAATGCCCATACACATAACATGTGACCAAAATCAGAATTGATTGGCAGAAACTCAATATATTTATTGTCATATTCGGGTGATATGCTCCCATGACCATCAAAAATAAGAACGCCTAATCCTTTCTTTGGATTTCGACCAACCCACAAATATTCTGCATTTGGAAAATAATCTTTGGGGAGTTGTTCGCACTCTTGAACAATTAATAAATTTGGTTTTAACGCTGAGATTATATCAAATTTTGCTCTAAAATTTAGATTGCAATTCCAACTGATAACTCTCATTTGCTGACCCTATTTAGTGCTCATGAGACATTTATAACACGCGCAAGATATTTCCTACAAATTTCAACCATATAAATACCTCTGAAAGGAACAGAGGTATGGACATACCTCAACTCTATCATATTTTATCGCAGAGGACCTGCTTGAAAAGCAAAGGTTACTAAATCGCTTTTGTAATTCTAAAGAACTTATGTTCAGTTATAGGTTCCAAACAAGATAAGGATTTTATTACCTTCTTCTTTTTAATTTTAAAAAAAGTCTCATAATCAATCTAATTAAACGTATAATCAAAAAAGGATTTATTCTAACGTTTATGAGTGACATTTTTTTATTCCTAATACCAATAATATTTAATCAGGTTTTTAACTGGCGGAGAGAGAGGGATTCGAACCCTCGGTACGCTTTCGCGTACAACGGTTTTCGAGACCGCCACATTCAACCACTCTGCCACCTCTCCATGAAAACTTCTTAATTTAAAGTAGAACTTTGCTCAACCAATTCTAATATTATTTTTTAGAGTGGTTTATTAATTTAGTAAGGGCGTATTGAATTAATCTGAAAACGCCTCGTATATTTTTAATGTGTTGCACTTTCTTTGTGCATTAGTTCTCCTTTAAAGTTGAATATGATGGTATGCTAAAAACAATTTTTTTAAAATTTTAAGGAGAGAAAATGTCTAAAGTACTCGTTCATATTCACAGTGATTTAGAATTTAAAAACAAAGTGACTTTAGGTTTAATGGTCGCTCTTGCTGCAGAAAAAAGCGGACATGAAGTAACTATTTTTCTCGCTGCAGACGGAGTACACATACTTAATTGCAAAAGTGCTGGTGAGATAGTTGGTCAAGGTACTGGGGATTTATACGAACATCTTGAAAATCTAAAAAATTCAAATGTAACCACTTTTGTCTCAGGAATGTCTGCTAAGGCAAGAGGTTACGATGAGACACTTCTAAATGGATATAAAGCAGAGTTTGCAATGCCTGATAAACTAGTTGAAGAGTCAATTAAATCGGATAGCGTTCTCTGCTATTGATAGCATGTTCTTGTAGAGGTGGGGTGATTTGCTGCAGGATCTGGAAAATTACTAGAACTCTTCATACTTCTTGAATATATTGGTTGGATTCAAGTGAGTATATCGTAACAACTGTCTGACGTCCTTATGCCCAGATATGAGTGCAACTTCAGGAACTGACATTCCCATCTCAAAGAACCTTGAAACCGCCTCATGTCTCAAATCATGAAATCGTAAATCCTTTATTTCTGCTTTTGCACGTGCTCTGCCCCATGCAAGACGTAAACAGTTCGCAGTAATAGGAAATACCTTTTCATGACTCTGAGGCACCTTTTGAAGGAGTTTCATGCACCTTTTAGTGAGAGGCACTTTTCTATCTTCACCATTTTTAGTGTCATAAAGAAAAGCAAATCCATTCGTAAAATCAATATCATGCCATCTAAGTTTTAATATTTCAGAACGACGCATTCCCGTCTCGATTGCGAATTCAATAATATAGGCAATATAGATATTCTTCTGAGAGCAAGCGGCATAGAGTAGGCGTTCTTTTTCATTACCAACTAACCTTCGTTTACGCGATTTATGAGTAGGGGGGAGTTGTAATTGCTCAATAGGGTTTTTAGGAATTCCATAACCCCATTTAAAAGTTGCCGTCCTAAACACCCTTTTCAAAAGCATAAATTGTGCATGTACGGTTCCATGTTTAACCTGTTTCAATCTTTCATCACGTAGATATTCAAAATGGCGTTCGGTTAGGTCCGAAAGTTTGATTTGAGCGATAGGATGCCTTGCATAAAAGTTTAGAACATATATTTGCACCTCAGACCCTATTAGATGCAATGACATCTCTGTAGCGTATCTTTGGAGTAGATCTTTGAGAGTAATATTTCCAATATTTACTTTAGGTATATCGGTGCTTTTTAGATTATTTTCTAATGCTTTAATCCAGCATAATGCATCAGATTTGGACTTAAATGATTTAGTAAAACTTCTCCAACCTGAGACCCTTACTTGAGCATTCCAAGTTTTACCCCTTTTACGGACACTTCCCATCGACTTGACCTTTTACTGTGTCAAATCTGTGTCAAAAACTGCACTTTACATAAACCAAACTATTACCCTAACCGATAACAGTCTGAATTAATTAGGGAAAAATGGCGCGCTCGAGAAGATTCGAACTCCTGACCCCTAGATTCGTAGTCTAGTGCTCTATCCAGCTGAGCTACGAGCGCGTGGTCGCAATTGTTATCTAAGTTTGAGTCTAAAAACAAGCTATCTGCCCAAAATATTTTTCTTAACGACTGTGGTTGATGGATAATTTGGAATAGAATTAGGATTTCTTTTCGCTGAGTTTAATAATTACGTTCAAATTTCAGTATTAATAGGGTATCGTCTGCAGACATTCTGCTAACCGGTAAGCTCACATTATGAAACCAACACAAAAATCGTTTCCTGTATCTTGGGAAGAATTACACCGAACCTCAAAAGCACTTGCATGGCGAATGCTTGAAATTGGTCCATTTGAGGGGATTGTCGCGGTTACAAGAGGGGGGCTTGTTCCTGCTGCCATAATCGCACGCGAATTAGAGGTCAGGTTAATTGACACAGCCTGTTTGGCCTCTTATCACGGAAATTCCCAGAGCGAGGTAAAGGTTTTAAAAGCACCTGCGAGCGCTGGTGATGGCACAGGCTGGCTGATTGTAGACGACCTAGTTGATACTGGCGAGACAGGCAAAGTGCTACGCCAGCTTTTACCAAAAGCCCATTTTGCTACCGTTTACGCAAAACCCCTTGGACGGCCAATTGTTGATACGTTTGTAACTGAAGTATCTCAAGATACATGGATATATTTTCCATGGGACCTTGAGCCACAACCATCACAGCCGATCGTTGGATTGAATAAATAGCTTAGGTGAATATTGAACGTCTGAGGCCATGTTGTTTTCATTGTAAGCCACTTTTTCAATCACTTGCCAAAGGTAGTGATCAAGCTGTTCCAATGCATCAGCGTTACCAGATTTGGAATGTGCTTTGGCAGAATCGATTAACAGAAAAGCAGGCGCAATATTACTTCTAATGTCATGTATCCGTTTTTCAGATTCTTGTTTTTTTTCTGCAATAAAATTGGATTCCCAGCGTTTACTTTGGACGTGGCATATTACGGCGGCAAATTGCACTGCCAGCCAAAATGCGCATAACGCCTGAGCAAAAATAGGTGCACCTGATACTAATAGGAAAATATATGAGCCAAATGATAACGCGAATAAAGATAATAATAGTTGGGCCTTAAAGCGATAAATAAAATGTTTGCATCTATTAAACATATTCATTGGCAAACTTCTTTTTTAAGAACAGAAAAATGACGAACTACATCAAATATATGTGTTTTAAAAGATACTAAAATTAAAAAACTTTTCTAATACATAACTATTTTTTAGGATAATATTTTCAGATTTTCATAAAGCTCCGAATTGGAACTTGCCTAAGGGAGAACTTGTCTGAGCTAGAATAAATTATTGCATTTAGAATGCTAAAGATTATGGTCTTAATGGGTTCTTAAGATCGATATTCTATCGATTTGGCTTGTGCGAGTGACTAAACCATAATTTGATTGACATTTTTGCAAAACAGCCCTAAAACCGCCAATCTACGCAGAAGAATTTAAAAAGGACAAAACGAGTTATGAAACGTACCTATCAACCAAGTGTACTCGTTCGCAAACGTCGCCATGGATTTAGGTCCCGTATGGCCACTGTTGGAGGCCGCAGAGTTATCCGCGCACGACGTGCAAAGGGTAGAGCGCGTCTTTCTGCGTAAAATTGGTGTTTCTGCTTGGCTGTTTTAAAAAGGCTGACCAAACGCTCTGATTTCCTTCGTGTACAGCGCGCCAACATAAAATATGTAACCCCTAGTTTAGTGGTTCAAACCGCATCTAATTCCAGTTTAGGGCAGATGACAGCTCGTGTTGGATTTACAGCTTCAAAAAAAATTGGAAACGCTGTTAGCAGAAACTTTGCAAAGCGAAGGATGCGCGCGCTAATCTCTCGGCAAAGCGATACGCTTGTTGAAGCTACAGATTATGTGGTAATAGCGCGTCAGGCTATGCTAGTTAAAAAATTTTCAGATATAGAGGCTGAGATGATTGGCGCAATTCACGCTTTAAATAAAAAAATGCTTCTGCGGAAAGCTGATATTAAACCTAATTCTAGCACTTAATAGTAGCGCTATTAAACGGAGGTGCAGGTGATAAAAAAACGGGCAAATATATTATCTTATTTTCTAATTGCGCCTATTTTTGTTTATCGTTGGATTATTTCTCCGATACTACCTGTCGCTTGCAGATATCAGCCTACATGCTCTGCCTATGCAATTGATGCAATTAAGTCGCGCGGACCATTGCAAGGAACAGCATTAGCCGTTAAACGTATAACATCATGTCATCCATGGGGTGGCCATGGGTTCGACCCCGTTCCTGATGCGGTGGAAGTTGATAAAAATACTAAACAGAAAACCAACGAATTAAAACACAAGTAAACATAACAACACGCTTTTGAATCACATTGATTGGCCTTGACAGGAATAGATAATGAGCCCCGAAAATCGTAATTTAATATTGGCTATGGCCGTCTCCATGGCGATACTTGTTTTATGGCAAAGCTTCTTTGTCGAACCTCAAATGCAAGCCGAACAACAAGCCCAGATACAGTCCCAGCAATTAAATTCAGATGGCACACCTCAGTTAGATCAAATTGAGCGTAATGGTCAGCTTCAAGTAGAACTGCCTGAACGCCCCCTCGAAGATGTTCCACGAATAACAATTTCAGCACCGTTGTTAGAGGGGTCTCTTACCAGCCGCGGGGCACGAATTGATGATTTGCTTTTGAAAAATTACTATGTTTCGCTAGATGAAGACTCCGAGAATGTAAGGCTTTTTAACCGTGTTTCTTCTCAAAACCCATATTTTTCAGAATTTGGCTGGGTAAGTCAGGCATCTGATCAGCCCATGCCGTCTGCAAAGACGGTATGGACGGTATTGGGTTCTGAACTCACGCCTCAGAAACCGGCTAGGTTAAGCTGGGATAACGGTAACGGGCTTACATTTTTGCGCACCATTAGCATTAATGATGACTATCTCATTACAATAAATGATACTATTACCTCTAATTTAGACACATCCATTTCGCTTAATCCATATGGGTTGGTAAGGCGCACCGGAACACCTGCTACACAAGGTATGTGGATACTTCATGAGGGTCTGTTAGGTGTGTTTGATACCACCTTAAAAGAATGGACCTATTCAGAGCTGCAAGACGATAATAAAGCTGGCTTTAATTATGATTCTGAAGAGCAAGGTGGATGGGCAGGCATTACCGATAAATATTGGCTTTCCGCAATCATGCCTCAGCAATCTGAAACCGTTAAATTTAGTATGAGGGCGCTACCAGGCAGCGAAGATAGATATCAAGCAGATTTTTTAGGTAAAGCGATAATCGTGCCAGCTGGAGGAGAAGTAAACTGGTCAGGATATTTGTTCGCAGGTGCTAAAAAAGTTGATTTACTTGATAAATATGAAGAAGAACTTGGTGTTTCGCATTTCGACCTTGCGATTGATTTTGGCTGGTTCTACTTCCTCACCAAACCATTCTTCTATGCCATAACCTATTTTAACGGCCTTCTTGGAAATTTTGGTTTAGCTATTATCGCCTTTACAATTCTTGTCAGATTAGTTTTGTTCCCGCTGGCAAATAAATCCTACCGCTCAATGGGAAAAATGCGTGAGTTAGCACCAAAAATTCAGCAACTTCGCGAAAGTGCAGGTGATGATAGAACAAAAATGAATCAAGAGATGATGGCATTATATAAAAAGGAAAAAGTAAATCCTGCTGCTGGTTGTCTGCCGATTTTATTACAGATTCCGGTATTCTTTGCGCTTTACAAGGTGCTGTATGTGTCTATTGAAATGAGACATGCCCCTTTTTATGGTTGGATCTCGGATTTATCAGCAATCGACCCTACCTCTTTGTTTAACTTATTTGGATTACTTCCCTATTCTGTTGATTTTCTGCCGTCCTTCTTATCAATTGGCCTATGGCCAGTATTGATGGGGATTACAATGTTTCTACAGATGAGATTAAATCCGCCGCCACCAGACCCAATTCAGGCAAAAATATTCCAATATATGCCAATATTCTTCACCTTTTTATTAGCAACCTTCCCAGCTGGATTAGTGATTTATTGGACATGGAATAATTTATTGTCGATTTTGCAGCAATGGTGGATCACCCGTAATATGAGAAGTAAGTGACATCTATTGATATTCAAGAAGAACATGAATTAGAGGCAGGCAGGCTGCTTTTTGCAAAGCCATGTGAATTCATAGCGGCAGCCAATAATTTGGATGCTCTTCCAGATATGCAGCGTCCTGAAGTGGCCTTTGCGGGCAGATCAAATGTTGGTAAATCCTCTCTGGTTAATGCCTTAACTGGCCGTAGAATGTTAGCAAGAACTAGTCAGACCCCAGGTAGAACGCGCCAGCTAATTTTCTTTAATCTTGCAGACAGACTAGATTTAGTTGACCTGCCTGGATATGGATATGCATCTGCGCCAAAGACTGACATAAAAGCATGGACAAAACTGACACGCCAATTTCTAGCCGGAAGGCAATCTTTGCAACGCGTCTTTCTGCTTATCGACTCGCGGCGCGGTATTGGGAGCGCTGATGAAGAGGTGATATCTCTATTGAATGATACAGCTGTTAGTTTTGCAGTTGTTTTGACCAAAACAGATAAGCTAAAAACGCCAGAATTGAATAAAATAGTAACAGATACAGAGCAAAAAACGGCTAAAAATGTTGCTGCCTTCCCCAAGATCTGGGTAACTTCGTCTGAGAAGGCACATGGTATAAAAGAGCTTAGAGCACATATTGCCGGGTTGGCACTTGAACAATCACAACAAGAGCAATCACATCAAGAATAATAATAACAGCCGCTATAGAAGAAAAAATGATACCTGCTAACTAATTGCCATAAAATAAGGCTAGATATACCTTAAAAATAAGGCACTTTATTTAAGTAGTAAGAAAACAAAAAATAATAGGGTATGGATTAATGCAATCGAAAAGCTCTCAATCAGATATATGGCTTGATAAAGTAGCAACACTTATTGAATCGCTCCCCTATATGAAGCGATATTCAGGCCTTTCTGTCGTGATAAAATTCGGTGGTCATGCAATGGGCGAGCAAGCATCGATTGAGTCATTTGCAAGTGATATGGTCTTTTTGCGTCAGGTTGGCGCAAAGCCTGTAGTGGTGCATGGTGGTGGTCCTCAAATCGGCTCTATGCTTACAAGATTAGAGATGGAATCAAATTTTATTGATGGATTGCGAGTAACAGACCAGCAAACAATTTCAATTGTGGAAATGGTATTAGCGGGCGCTATTAATAAATCGTTGGTTGCTTCAATTTCAGCTGCAGGGGGCGTTGCGGTTGGTATTTCAGGAAAAGACGGTAACCTTATTACAGCAAAGAAATTAGAACATAGAACTAAAATAACAGATAGCGCTATCGAAAATCTGGTGGATTTAGGGTATGTTGGCGTGCCAGATGCGGTGGATATACACGTCCTAAGTGCGCTCATGGGTGCGGATATGATACCAGTTGTAGCGCCTCTTGGACTAGGGGTAGATGGTCAGACATACAATATTAATGCCGATACAGCAGCAGGGTCTGTTGCGAGTGCGCTTGGCGCATCGCGGCTGTTAATGCTGACAGATGTTGCGGGGGTTTTAGATGAGCAAGGCACTCTTATTCCTCGATTGACAGTTGGTCAGGCAAAACAATTAATGGCAAGCGGGGTGATTAATGGAGGTATGATTCCCAAGGTAGAGACATGTATTGAAGCGGTTCAGGCTGGGGCAGGGGCTGCTGTAATTCTTGACGGACGCAAAAAACATGCTGTTCTGGTGGAGTTGTTTACCGAGCATGGAATTGGAACCTTAATTCAAGCTGACCGTTAACTGTTCTCGCTCGCTTAAGAGTTCACACAAAACCAATAATTAATTTGTTTAAAATGGAAGATAGTATGACAGAAATCAGCGCGTCAATGTTACAGGATAAAGATCCCATGAAGCTCGATACATCTGAGATATCGGCATGGGTTTTTGATTTGGATAATACAATTTATCCAGCGCATCAAAGCTTATTTCCAAGAGTGGCGAGCCGCATGATTGATTGGATTGAGCAAAATTTTAAATTAGAGAGAGAGCAGGCAGAGGCCTTAAA
Organism: Alphaproteobacteria bacterium; assembly: GCA_016779005.1. Classification (GTDB taxonomy): domain Bacteria; phylum Pseudomonadota; class Alphaproteobacteria; order Puniceispirillales; family Puniceispirillaceae; genus UBA5951. The sequence goes on along the minus strand of JADHOL010000007.1, from coordinate 84,712 downwards.
GACGCGCCTATTTTTGGAATATGGAACAACTATGAACGGTCTATCATCTGAATATTCAGTAGAGCCCGAAGATTTTCTATCCTATGTACATGATATTGACCTGTCTGATCTGTCCTATGATAAAGAGCTTGATGCTGGCATGAGCGCCCTTCCTGGCAAGAAGTATATTTACACTAACGGAACTGTTTTGCATGCAAGTAGAATACTAGAAGCCTATGGGATCGGTCATCATTTTGAGTTTATTTTTGATATCTTTGCATCCAACCACTTGCCTAAGCCTGCACTGCAGCCATATCAAGATTTCTTAGCTCAGAGCGAAATCAACCCAAAGCAAGCTGTGATGATAGAAGATATGGCACGAAATCTTGAACCAGCAGCAAAATTGGGAATGCAAACAGTTTGGTTAATGGCAGAACATAGTTGGGCAAAAAAAGGTGCAACAGAACCGTATGTGCATTATATTGCAAGGGACTTGAAGCATTTTTTGTCTGATGCGCAGCATGTGCTTACTAGATAAATTTAGGATTGCACAATAAATTTAAAGGAGAATATCCATGACAGATAAATCGCTGGTTAATCTAATTAACGATGCCTTTGATGCGCGTGATACAATTACCCCAGAGACGAGCGGCGAGGCGCGAAGCGCTGTTGAAGAAGCACTTGGATTACTGGATGGAGGCCAATTAAGGGTGGCAGAGCCAATTGGGAATCACCAATGGCAGGTTAATCAATGGCTTAAAAAAGCAGTTTTATTATCATTTCGTTTAAACCCCATGCAGGTGATTGCGAGCGGTGCTGACTATCAGCAGGCGGGAGTTTCAAGTTGGTGGGATAAAGTTCCTTCCAAATTTGCAGGATGGGATGCCGAGAAATTTAGTCAAGCAGGATTTAGGGCAGTCCCTGGGTGCTATGTAAGGCATTCCGCTTTTATTGCCCCTTCTGTTGTGTTAATGCCCAGTTTTGTAAATCTTGGCGCGTATGTTGATACAGGCGTTATGGTTGATACATGGGCAACAGTGGGCTCCTGCGCCCAAATTGGTAAAAATGTACATCTATCTGGCGGTGCTGGAATAGGCGGGGTGTTAGAGCCACTGCAAGCAGGACCTGTCATTATCGAAGATGACTGCTTTATTGGGGCACGTTCTGAAATCGTAGAGGGTGTGGTTGTTGAGCAGGGTTCTGTAATTTCTATGGGTGTGTTCATAGGTCAATCGACTAAAATTATTGATAGAACAACTGGAGAGATTTTTATGGGCAGAGTGCCTGCCTATTCGGTTGTTGTGCCTGGAAGTTTGCCTGGCGCTAATCTGCCTGATGGAAGCCCTGGGCCATCGCTATCTTGTGCGGTGATTATTAAGCGAGTTGACGAGAAAACCAGATCTAAAACATCCTTAAATGATTTGCTGAGGGACTAATAAATAAATGAGTGACCTCTCATACGCAGTACAACTAGCTCAAAAGCTAATTCGCTGCCCCTCTATTACGCCAGAAGAAGCAGGAACGCTTGATCTGCTAGAGGCGGAGCTTACACAGCTTGGTTTTAACTGCACTAGGCTTGCTTTTGGTGATGGCAAAGATAGGATTGATAATTTATATGCAGAGTTTGGGGAAGGGCCAGCTCATTTCGCATTTGCAGGACATGTTGATGTCGTTCCAGTTGGACCTGTAGAAGATTGGCAGTTCAATCCGTTTCAAGCTGAAATTAGCAATGGTTTTTTATATGGCCGCGGGGCAGCAGATATGAAATCTGGGATTGCTGCATTTATTTCAGCAATTAGGCAATGGCAAGAATCTTCACAGAAACAAACAAAAATTAGCTTGATAATTACTGGTGATGAGGAAGCAGATGCCATAAATGGTACCTCTAAAATGGTAGATTGGATGAGGCAGAACAATATTCGCCCAGATATGTGCATTGTGGCTGAGCCAACAAGTCAGACACAAGTTGGCGATAATATTAGGAATGGAAGGCGCGGTTCATTATCGGGTAGCTTAATCGTTACAGGACAGCAAGGACATGTCGCCTATCCCCATCTTGCACGCAATCCCACATCAGCCCTGATGCAAATGCTAGCACCTGTTACGAGTGCAGAACTAGATGGTGGTAATCCCTATTTTGGGCCATCAACAGCAGAAGTTACAGGTCTGTCCACATCCTCGAATGTGACAAATGTAATACCCGCAACGGCAAGCGCACTGTTCAATATCAGATTCAATACAGAACATACAAAAGAAACGCTACAAGGGTGGCTAGAAGAACATTTTAATAGAATTGCAACGACATTTAAGGTTCAATTTGAAATTAACTGGAAATCAAATGCGGATCCCTTTGTAACTGAAGCAGGAACATTAACGCAGCTTCTAAGCACAGCTATTAAGGCACAAACTGGCAGAATAGCGGAATTATCTACGATAGGCGGCACGTCTGATGCGCGATTCATCACACAATTATGCCCGGTCGCCGAATTTGGTTTAGTTGGAAAAACGATGCATCAAATAGACGAAAATGTCTTAGTTGATGATATTGATATATTAGCAAACATATATGAAGATATGTTACATAGGTTTGATGCAAATAATGAATATTAGTCCCTCTGCGTTTATTAAATATCTCCAAGCAACCCTGCAAATGATGCTAGGCAAGAGAAGCCCTGAAGATGCTTATGATATTTCAGAAGAAGGAATGTGGCAGGCTATTTTTGCAAGCTGGATTATTTCTTCTATTGTCTCGATTATTCCGATGCAGGCTATCGGATGGAATTTCTATCCGTTATTTTTAGTAACTTCGCTTGTATCTTTGCTCTCATTCGTGATTCTGGTTTATTACTTTTTGGTGCGGATAGGGAAAGCCTCATTATATCTCAAATTTATGCTTCCCTATTTATGGCTTAGCACAATTCAAATGATTTTCTTCGCGGGAATAACGCTTATATCTTCAACTACAGGGATTGTTGAATTTAGCCTATTATCTATTCCTGCGTTAATTTGGATTGTGTACTGGCTTATTAAAATTGCGCGCCAGCAATTAGAGGTAAGCAGGTTTGTTGCATTTGGGTTCCTTGTAGGTAAATTCGTGATAGAAACCATCCTCGGGGTTACCGCTGGAATGAGCTTTGCGCTTACTTAGGCGGCAAGGTTCTATCTTGGGTAAATTACATCTGTTAGATATAAACCATATGGGGGTGCGGCTGGCCCTGCTGCCTGCCTGTCTTTGGCTTCGCGTATTTCCTTTATTTTATCTGAGTGCCATCTGCCTTTCCCAACTTCCACCAGGCTTCCTGTAATATTACGTATTTGGTTGTGCAGAAACGATCTGGCAATTGTGGTGATGTGAATTTCATCGCCAACTTTTTCTATTTCAATTGATTGCATGGTTCTAATAGGTGATTTTGCCTGACATTGAGAAGCTCTGAAACTCGTAAAGTCGTGGGTGCCGATAAGATGCTGGGTAGCACGCGTCATAGCTTCGATATCCAGCGGTTTGGTTATGTGCCAGACACGGAATTTATCTAGACTAGGGCGCGCATTTCGAGTGAAAATCCGATAAAGATAGCGCCTTTCTATCGCATCAAAACGGGCGTTGAACGCACCATCTACTTTTTCTGCCGATAAAACAGAAATAGGAGAGGCCTCAAGATAGCTGTTTAGTCCCATCATAACAGACCGTGTGGTATAATTTGAGGGCACGTCTAAATGAGCTGCTTGTCCTGTGGCATGTACACCAGCATCTGTTCTACCAGCCCCTTGAATGGGGGTGGTGTGCGTAGTTAGTTTTGCAGCAGCAACTTCAAGTTCATGCTGAATAGAATTTCCATTTTCTTGTGACTGCCAGCCAACAAAAGGAGTGCCATCATATTCGATTCTTAAAAGCATACGATGCAAAAAAGGCATTATTATTCACTCCAGATTATATCGCCATTGCGAATAGTAGTGCCATTTAAATAGGCGGCTCCTGTCATTGGTTTTTTGCCAGCAGGTTGAAGCTGGCGAATAAACAAAATATTTTTGTCCGCTACCACTATTCCAAAGTCAGTATCAGTTTTATCGTCAGATAGAATAGCAGATCCTATGGGAAGCTCTGAGAGTTTGTCAGTTACGGATGCTTCCAGAATTTTTAGGCGACTTCCATCTGCTAATTCTAGCCAGCAAGCAGGAACAGGACTAAAAGCCCTAATCTTTCGCTCTAGCTTTTCCAGCGATTGCCGTAAATCTAGCCTTGTTTCTGATTTAGAGATCTTATGTGCGTAGCAGACCCCTTGCTCTGGCTGAATGACAGGCGATAGGGTGTTTTTTTCAATTAGATTAAGGGTTTCAAGCAAGCAGTCTGCTGTTAAATCAGCTAGCCTGTCATGTAGTGTTTTAGAGGTCTCATCTGGGGCAATTTCTGTTGAAAGCTGATGTAACATCGCACCTGTATCAAGACCGCACTCCATGTGCATCGCGGTAATTCCCGTTTGCCTATCACCAGCTTCGATCGCACGTTGAATAGGGGCAGCGCCTCGCCAGCGCGGCAGCAGAGATGCGTGTCCATTTATGCACCCAAACGGCGGTATATCTAAAACTGCTTGCGATAATATAAGCCCATAAGCCACAACAACGAATATATCTGCATTAGCTTGTTTTAGGGCTTCTATTTCCCTTTCGGGCTTGAGAGATGGCGGTGATACGCACTCGATATTATGTTTTTTTGCATATTCGGAAACGGCAGTTGGTGTTTCTTTCATGCCTCGACCTGCAGGGCGTGGGGGCTGTGTATAAACACGAAGGATGGTGTGATGCCGCCTTAGTTTTGCAAGAGTGTTAACAGCAAAAACTGGGCTTCCCATAAATATTATACGCATAAAGCACTACCGATTTTCAAATACTAGGATTGGCGAGATTCTTTGAGCATTTTTCGCCAAATTATATCGCGTTTTAACTTTGATATATGATCAATGAACAAAACACCATTAAGATGGTCAATTTCGTGCTGGACACAAGCGGCAAGCAAGCCTTCTGCTTTTATCTGCTGCGCCTCTCCCTTGATATCTAAAAAGCTTAATTCTACCCATGCGGGTCTTGTAACCTCAGCATTATGACCTGGAATAGAAAGGCACCCTTCTTCAAGAAGAGCAGTCTCTTCTGAAAAGTGAGTTATTTCTGGATTTATCATCTGCCACAGCTCATCTGCCTCGTCATCCCTGCTACAATCCATCACAATCAGACGTTTTAGCGCGCCAATTTGAGGCCCAGCAAGACCAATCCCAGGCGCGTCATACATTGTTTGCGCCATATCATCCAGCATCTGTTTGGTCTCATCAGTGATTATCTCAACGGGTTCTGCTATTTTGCGTAGCACTGGATCTGGGACAATCTGAATTGGTTTAATGGCCATTTATATCCTCTAATTTTAAGCCAAATTCTGTAGTTAGAAATCGTAAAAAGCGCTGAAGCTATTATAGTTTCTGATTTCTAATGGCTCGTAGTCCTGCTTGTGTTATATATAAATGCCATCTGATACTATATAAAGCGCTTTTTACCTGCCAGCTAGTATTTGGTGTTACATAGCTAGCGGTATAATAAAGGTCAAGCAAGCTTGATTAATATTCAAAAGATAAACCGAAAGATAAACAGGGAACAATGATGCCTCTTTCTAATCTAAATCTTAGCATTCTTTTGGTGGTGGCGATTTGTCTAATTCTCGTGTTGATATTTATTTCGCTCAGAAAGAATGCGTCTGCTATGCAGTCAGAATCGCTGGCAGAACTAAGAGGCCAGCTATCGCAAATGGTACAAGCTTCAAACCAGCAGCAACAAACCCTTGCAAGTCAGCTATCAGATCAGTCTTCTAGAATGGAGCAAACGCTATCTGGGTTTCGCCAACAACTTGGCCAGTCACTTCAGCAACAGACACAATCTACACATGATAATCTTACTAAATTATCAGAGAGATTGGCAGTGATAGATACCGCGAACAACCAGATATCAGAGCTAACAGGTCAAGTCACACAGCTTCATAATATCCTTGCAAATAAAACAGAGCGTGGTGCATTCGGGGAAGTGCAGTTAGAAAATCTGATTAAAACGGTTTTGCCACCCAATGCATATGCTTTTCAAGTTACGCTTCCGAATCAAAAGCGGGCAGATTGTGTTTTAAAACTGCCAAATCCGCCTGGCGATATTGTCATAGATTCAAAATTTCCTCTTGAAGCATGGCATAGTTTGCAGAACGCTGAAACAAAAGCCGAACAACAAGCCGCTAGAAAACAGCTTGCTATTGCTGTTAGGGGACATGTGAAAGATATTCAGGAAAAATATATTGTTGCAGGAACTACAGCTGAATCTGCCTGTTTATTTCTGCCCTCAGAAGCGGTCTATGCTGAACTGCACGCCAATATGCCAGATGTAATCGAGGCCTCCTACAAGGCAAGGGTTTGGATTGTCTCACCCACTACGATGATGGCAACGCTTAATACTGTAAGGGCTGTATTGCGTGATGCAAGAATGCGGGAGCAAACCGCTATTATTCAGGCAGAAATGCTTAAACTATTGGAAGATGTATCAAGGCTAGATACCCGTGTGGATAATTTAAATAGGCACTTCTCGCAGGCTCAAAAAGATATCACGGAAATCCAGACATCTACCACGCGTATAACAAAAAGAAGCCATAAAATAACAGAGTTAGATGTATCTGATGATGAGGATATATCTGTGATTGAAACCGAAGTGAAACCAGCGCCCACATTATCGCCGGCAACAGACACGCCTTCTTAAACGATTAAAAAGCCCCTATCCTACAGGTGTTCTAGCTTTCATCGCAAGGGCAAGGGTGCCATCATCTAGGTAGTTCAACTCCCCCCCGACAGGAACGCCATGAGCAAGTCTTGAAAGCGTAACTGAAAGCCCTTCAAGTCGTTCTGCAATGTAATGCGCTGTTGTCTGGCCCTCGACAGTCGCAGAAGTTGCAAGAATTATCTCGCACGCATTGTGCAAAGCAGATATGGATGTAACATAGCTTACAAGTTTTTCTATTCCAAGTTCAGTTGGACCTCGTCCATCCATGATATTTAAATTACCGCCTAAAACGAAATATTTGCCCTGAAAAACACCAGCTCTTTCCATTGCCCATAAATCAGATACATCTTCAACAACACATAATCGGTTCTCGTCTCTACGTGGGTCGTTACAGATCAAACATTTATCTAATTCTGTTAGATTATTGCATTGCACACAGGGTTTATAATAATGGGCAACATCATAAAGCGCTCTGGCCAGAGGAAGCATATCGCGCTCTTTATTTTTAATAAGCGCAAGCGCAGCTCTCTGTGCAGAGCGAGGCCCTAAGCCTGGCAATTTTCCAAGCCTTTTAATTAGATTTTGAAGGCTGTCATCAGACATATTAAAATGGAAGCTTCATGCCTGGCGGCAGTGGCAGGCCACCTGTAAGCTTGCTCATTTCTTGAGCTAATGCTTTATCTGCCTCATCTTTAGCATTATTCACCGCAAGCTGAATTAAATCTTCTAATGTCTCAATATCTTCTGGATCAACAATATCCTGTGTTATTGAAACAGATACAACTCTGCCCTTGCCCGTAACTGTAACAGATACAGCCCCGCCGCCAGATGTAGCAGAGAAATGACGGCTTGCCATTTCTGTTTGCATCGCTTCCATCTGGGATTGCATTTCTTGAACTTTCTTCATCATTCCGCCCAGATTACGCATCATACATTTTCTCCTTTTTGTCTGAAAGTTCGGGTTTATCTGAATGCTCTGGAAAAATATCCGGCTCTGGATTCTCTATCAAATCAGGTTCAGCTATTAGCGTTGAAGATGATGGCATCTCATTCTCAATAGGTGTGATTACGTCTGTTACTGTAGCGCCTGGGAATATTTCTAGCACCTTTTTTGCTATAGGATGTTCAGCCGCCATAGATAGCTTCTCTTGTCTGGCTATCTCGTCTGTTTTCTGAAGTGTCGGCGAGCCGCTCTTATCACTGACGGAGACCATCCATCTCTGGTTTGTGCTGGAATTAAGAAATTGTGCAATTTTACCAGCAAGGTCTTTTGAGGCCTCTTTTACTAAATGTATTTCTAAATGACAGGCTTCTAGATGAACCAGCTCAACATGATTGCGTATGTCTGAGGCAAGAATAAGAGCCCCTTTTTGTTCACAATATTCAGCAATATCTCGCAAGTTTTTAAATGACGAGCTGCGCGTCTGGCTATTAGCATTAGAGAGCGTATCAGGGGCAATTATGGGTGATGTGGCAATAGGCGCTATCTTATCAGAGGGGCGCTCTGCACTCAATTCGTGAGTTAATGCTGTGATAGTGGCACCATTATTTACAGCCAAATCGTCAGGCCCTGAGGTTGTGCCTAGTAGATTATCTGTGTCTGAATTATTTTGTCGCGAATTATTTGGTTTATTTTGTTGCGCATTATGTGAATTATTTGGCTTTGGGCTATCATCTATCGGTGCTGGCGCGTCTGGAAGTTTGCTTAGAATTTCAGATGGCGTTGGCATAGCTGATGTATAGGAAAGCCTGATAATGAGCATTTGCGCACAGGCTTCTGGCCTTGGAGCGGCTTTGATTTCTTGATGACCTTTTAGCAATATTTGCCAGCATCTTGCTAATCGAGGGATGCCGAATTTTGCAAGAAGCGCTAGCTTTTCTTTTGCAGACTCGCTTATTTCTTCTATCAGTGAGTTGCTTGCAATAAGCGAAGCCTGATGTGTAAAATCCATCAAGTCAGATATGATTTGCTCTGGCTCAGCTCCTGAATCAACGGCATTTTTTAAGCTTGTTAAGGCTGTTTGAATATCACCATCTAGACAAGATTGTAGTAAATCCAGCAACCCATCTGCATTGGCGTGACCAAGCATATTCTCAACAACAGATAGCTTGATATCATTTGATCCCAAGGCTGATGCTTGGTCAAGCAATGATAAAGAATCCCGAACAGAGCCTCCTGCTGCATAGGCAAGCAGACGAATTGCCTCTGGCTCTGTATTTATTTTCTCCGCCGCAGCAATTTTGGATAAATGGGTAATAAGTAACTCTAACGGAACCCGCCTTAAATCAAAGCGTTGACAGCGTGACAATATAGTAACCGGCACTTTGCGAATTTCAGTTGTCGCAAAGATAAATTTCACAGCTTCTGGGGGTTCTTCAAGTGTTTTTAATAACGCGTTGAACGCATTTTTTGAAAGCATATGCACTTCGTCAATAATATAGATTTTATAGCGTGCAGAAACAGGGCGATACACACTCCCATCTATAATTTCACGAATATCATCTACGCCTGTATGCGAGGCTGCATCCATTTCCAAAATATCAACATGTTGACCTAATTGGATCGACTTACAGGGCTCACACTGATTACAAGGGTGCATGGTTGCATCTGAAGTGCCGTCAAGGCCAATACAGTTTAACCCTTTTGCCAATATTCTAGCAGTTGATGTTTTTCCAACGCCCCGCACCCCAGTTAGAATAAATGCATGGGCAAGCCTGTTTAAAGCAATTGCGTTGGTAAGGGTGCGCACTAATGCATCCTGTCCTATGAGCGAATCAAAGTTATCTGGACGATATTTCCGCGCTAGCACTTGATATGGGGTAGCGTTTTTGTATTCCATAAACGTTCACTCTTAGTAACAGTAACTCTGTAAATAATATCTATTTATCTAGCGCTCACTTTTTAAACCTGTGCAAGCGATTAAGGTACCCATTAGTTGGCTTTAACAATTTTGCTGCCAATAAAGCGAAGAGCTGGACGACCCAGTTAAGATCTACGCTGGCTGCTTCCTTTCGGACCTGACCTGGTGAGCAGAGCAAACCGTCCATCCAACCCTTCATAGCAGAATATGGAACATCGCATTACAACAAACAAGTCTTTTTAGAATAGCAGAAAAACTAATTTCTATTTGGTTTTAGGCCTATCTAGGTTTATGTCTGTGAGGGCTAGACGGATAACAGCCAAGAATATGCACCGCATCAGGTAGGCAATAGAATTTTAGCTCTTCTAATGCATGTTGCATATTTTTTTGCTCAATATGCCCTTCACAATCAATGTAAAATTGTGCTGCCTGCATCTGATCGCCTGACATGTAAGATTCGATTTTTGTTAAATTAATCCCATTAGTAGCAAATCCGCCAAGTGCTTTATATAAGGCTGCTGGTACCGAACGAAGAGAGAAAACAAAAGTGCAATGCGCAGGTTCCAACGAGATGTCTGGCACCTGCATCTGTTTTTTCATCACCAAAAATCTGGTCGTATTGACGCTCATATCTGTTATCTCGTCCATTAAAACCTCAAGACCATAAATATCGGATGCGAGCTTTGATGCGATAGCGGCTTTAGCTGGCTCGCCCCACTTTGCAACATCACGCGCAGCGCCTGCCGTATCGGAATGAATAATAGGCGTAATTCCAAGCATCTCTAGTTTTTCGCGGCATTGTGCAAGGCCCTGCTCATGACTATGTGCTTCTTTAATATCGGATAATTTAGCCCCTTTTACGCCAAGCAACTGGTGATTCACAGGCTGGAAATGCTCTGAGACGATATGAAGCCCAGAATTAGGAAGCAATCGGTGAATATCAGCAACACGCCCTGCCGTTGAATTTTCAACAGGCACCATAGCAGCGTCACATTCGCCAACTTGCACGGCTCTTAACATTCCAGAAAAACTCTCATAAGCAACCGCTTTCCATTCAGGGCAGAATGCCTGACAGGAAAGATGGGAATAGGCCCCTGGAACACCTTGAAATGCCATTGTATGTTGTGTGCTCATTACATCCTCATTTATTACGTTCGCTGTTAAGCTTTTTTCGAACTTCTATCAAATCTTGCTCTGTATCAACGCCTGCTGCTGGCGCATCTACTTTTCCAGCACCAATTATCATTCCTAACTCTAACGCTCGCAACTGCTCAAGCTTCTCTGTTGTTTCCAAATTAGATGGGGCTGTTTCAACAAATTGTTTTAATGCATCGCGTTGCCAGCCATATAGTCCAATATGGTGCCAGAATATATCACTGCCAAACGGAATAGGCGCGCGGCTAAAATAATGTGCTCTACCCGTTGGAAAATCTGATTCAAGAAAATCTTCATTCCAACTCATCACAGCTTTTACGACTTGCGGTGCATTTATTTCATGTTCTTCGCAAGGCGCCACTAATGTGCATAAATCAAATTCCTGCTGCGTTAACATATTAGCCAAAAGTGCAAGATAATGTGGCGGAATATCTGGTAAATCACCTTGTAAATTGACGACGCGTCGATATGTCTCATCTGGGTCAAATTCACACAAAGCGGCATAAATTCTATCGGTGCCAGATGGTAAATCGCTATCAGTCATAAGGGCAATTCCGCCTTCATTTTGAATCGCATTGACAATAGAAATACTGTCACACGCAACCAAAACAGGGCCTAAACCCGCGGCTACAGCTTGTTTCCAGACATGGACAATCATAGGCTTTCCTGCAATCTCGGCCATGGGTTTGTTAGGTAAACGCAAAGATCCCATTCGAGCAGGAATTACCGTTATTATCGTATTATTATCAGTCATATTGTTTTTTTTTCATAATTCGGTGCATCAGGCAAAAGAATTCAGCAAATGTCAACTCTCTAGGACTTGAGAGAGAGGGTGGTTTAGGGTATCACAAAGTGTCAAATATGAAATGAATTTGCGTGGCTATTTTAAATAACCTTTGCTGTATATTGATTTTGACAAAATATAACCGTGATACTGGGGAATTTGCATGGATAATCTAAAGACAAATAAAATTCTAGCTGGATTTTTGCTAGCAGGTCTTTTGGCGATGGGTGGTGGCAAAATTGCTGAAATTTTGGTTCCGGATCAAGCGTTAGATGAGAATGCTTATCCTGTAGAAATAAAGCAAGTTGCTGATAGCGGACAAGCGACTACTCCTGTTAATCAAGGCCCTGAGCCTATCTTGGCACTGCTTGCTTCTGCAGATATTGAAGCTGGAATTAAGGTTGCAAAAAAATGCACCGCTTGTCATGAATTTGATGCAGATGGAAAGAATAAGACAGGTCCAATGCTGTGGAATATTGTAGATGCAAGCAAAGGAATGAAAGATGGGTTTAATTATTCTGATGCATTGGTTGGCATGGGCGGCGCTTGGGATTATGAAGCGCTCAATGCATTTTTATATAAGCCTAAGGCCTATATTAAGGGAACCAAGATGAACTTTGCGGGTTTGAAAAAACCTTCTGACAGAGCTAATATGATAGCCTACCTTAGAAGTCTTGCTGATACACCAGTGGCACTGCCTACCGAGGCCGAGATAGATGCACAAGAAGTCAGTATTCAATAAAACCAATTTCTAGTTTTAGAGAAGTGGAAGAATTAAATCACACGCCCACTTAATCAAACTGATTTAAACATATTCAAGCTAGCAGAATTTCTGGCGGGCGTTCCTGCATTAACAAGACCAATTGCCAAACAATATTTCCGCAAAATAGATAAATTTGATACCAAATCAGATGATTCGCCTGTTACGATTGCGGATACGTTAATTGAGAAGAAATTAAGAGAAATACTAGAAACAGAATTTCCTACTCATGCTATTTATGGCGAGGAATATGGCGGTACTCTTGGTAGCGGCACCGGTTGGTGTATTGACCCAATTGATGGCACCAGAGCATTTATAGCAGGCAAGCCTATTTTTGGAACACTGGTTGCTTTTTGTAATAAGGGTTTTCCATTGCTGGGATTAATAGATATGCCATGCTTGGATGAGATGTATATAGGCTATTTTGATGAGAGCCTGACATATTCTTCTGCAACCTTAAACGGCACTGTAATATCGGCATCTAAGAAAATAGAATTATCAGAAGCTTTAATAGCAACTTCTTCTCCAGCGGCATTTACAGAATTAGGATTTGAAAAGTTCCAAATAATTTCAGAAAAATGCAAGGATACCTATTTTGGGGGTGATTGCCATAATTATGCGTTACTTGCGTCCGGTCATATTGATATTGTAATGGAACACAAACTTGCCCCTTATGATATGATGGCGTTGGTGCCAATCTTGCTTGCATCTGGTGCTGTTGTAACAGACTGGTCTGGTCAGCCTATTAAAACACAGAATGCGGGCGAGATACTTGCCGCCTCAACAGCTGAGCTTCATGCAAACGCGTTATCACTGCTAAAGGCATAACGCATAGGGGCTAGCTGAATGACGCTGATTGCTTTTCATGATGGAATAGAGAATGCCAGTCTAGATACATGGCGTTATCACCTCACCAAATCTGACCCTCAAATTTCTGTAATTGCTTTGTCAGATAGTAAGGCAAATGATGCTGAAATTGCGCTTGTTTGGAGTCCGCCTGATGGCAGATTAGCAGAATTAAAAAACTTAAAATTAATTTGCTCTTTGGGTCAGGGGGTAGACCATTTATGGAAAGACCAAAAACGCCCTCAATCCGTCCCTATCATAAGACTGGTAGACCCGCATATGTCACATGCTTTAAGCCAGTGGGTAGTAGCGGTTCTACTTGATTTTCTTCGAGATGGTCCATTCTACCGTGAAAACAGACTAAAGCGTGAATTTAATAAATTACCACAAGCCAATACCATCGCAATGAAGGTTGCGATTTATGGTATTGGTGCTATCGGATCTGTGGTAGCACAGAATTTACAAAGCCTGCAATTTGACGTGTCAGGCTGGGCGCAAACACTTAAAACCGAACGCCCTTTTAAACAGAAAATTGGAAAGCACGGGTTTGAGAGCCTGATTCACAGCAATCTTATTCATATTTGCTTGCTACCACTAACCAAAAATACAAAAGGGTTGTTTTCTGAAGATGTATTTAATCAAATGCCAAAAGGCTCCTATTTTATAAATGCTGGTAGAGGAGAGCAGGTAGATGAGAGGGCGCTTTTGCAAGCAGTGCGCTCAGGACACCTCTCAGGCGCAGCGCTGGATGTGTTTTGTGAGGAGCCTCTGCCAGTATCACACCCATTTTGGAATGAGCCAAAAATATCAATCTGGCCTCATATAGCTGCCCAAACTGATCCAGCAACGGCGTTCGAGCAGATTGCAAGGGTAATTTACGCTGTAAAATCGGGACTTGCTCCGAAAAATCTGGTGGATCCCAACCGTGAATATTAATTTTGGCAAAATTAACTATGGCAATATTAACTCTGGCAAAATTAAGTTTGGCGTCTATCAATAGATAGCTATACAAAAAGCAAAATTTTGAGTGAAATTGCATTAGAATTATATTTATTTGCCTGTAAAATTGCGTAACATGTTAATAATATTGTTATTTATAAAATAGTGAGGATACATTATGGCGCTTTCTGACAGAATTCCCTATCAAGCCATCATAGACAGGCCTAAATTAAACTTGCCAAACGGCAAAAGAATGGCAGTTTGGGTTTGCGTAAATATAGAAGAATGGCGAATAGAAGGACCAATGCCTCGCACGGTTTTATCACCGCCAATGGGACAGCCATTATTGCCAGATGTCCCTAATTGGTCTTGGCACGAATATGGAATGCGTGCTGGTGTATGGCGCCAATTTAAAGCGCTGACAGATAGAAACATCAGGGCAACTGTCGCGATAAACGGAAATGTATGCAATTCCTATCCGCGTGTTGCGGGGTTTGCCAAGGAAATGGGCTGGGAATTCATGGGGCATGGTTTCTTGCAAGGCCCAACACACCGACTTACCTATCAGAAGGAAACCATCCAGCGAGCTGTAGATTCTATTGCCGAATTTGTGGGTGAGCCGCCTCGCTCATGGGAAAGCCCTGGCTTGACAGAAACAGAGGAAACACTGGACTTTTTGCGGGCTGCTGGGATTGAGTATGTTGCAGATTGGGTTATTGATGATTTGCCGCAAGAAATTTCAACCCCGTTTGGAACGATTACAACGGTTCCCTATTCTGTTGAGACAAATGACATCACCATCTATGCATTACAACAACATAAATCAGATGAATTTTTAAATAGAGGCATGGGTCAATTTGACAGGCTATACGAAGAAGCAGCTGATAATGCCCGGATAATGGTTATTTCTGTGCACCCCTATATTACAGGCGTCCCTCACAGAATAAAATATTTAGAAGCATTATTGGATTATGTAATGGATCATGATGAAGCGGTATTTATGACAGCTTCGGAAATTGGTGACTGGTATAGTAATGAAATGGCGAACCTTAAGCCATAAATGTAAATGCTTATCTGCGATAATCTGACTACCTAAAATACAAATCAGCTACGAATAAGCCTGCTAAATTAGTCCTCTAAATTAATATACTAAATTAATCTGCTAAAAAGAACTGGTCAGGGGATAATGATATATCAGGCAGGTTAATGTCTGATATATCGTAAACCCTAAAGGCTTTTATCGTCATTGATATGAATGTGTAATATCCGCATATTGCCGTTAAATCAATAACGCCGGTGGTACTGATTTGTGCGACCGCATTCTCATAGGTTTTATCGGTTACTTCTTTGTCTCTATGTAATTCTGCGCAATAATCGAATACTGCTTGCATCATAGGGTTACTGAATTTTGGTATTTTTGCATTGGAAATAGAGGTGATGATATCCTCTGATATTCCAGCTCTTCGAGCAGATGGAACATGATGCACCCATTCAAATTGAGCAGACCAATAACGAGCTGCAACCAGAATAGCTAATTCTGATAAATGTGGTGGAAGACTGCTGTCAAAACGCGCATATTGACCAAGTGCTTGAGCGTTTTCTGCTAGTTCTGGATTGCGCATCCAAATCCGTAACGGGCCTGCAACGCGCCCTCGTGGGCCATTTTCAATAGCCTTGTAAACTTCTGCCTGTTTCTCAGTAAAAGTATTTGGGTCAAGGTCAGGTAATCTGGGCTGTTTCATGTCAGAAAATGCTATTTTTAAGTGGCGTGAGGATTGGCAATAATATCGATTTTGCCCTTAAAGAATATCAGAGCATCAGAATCAGATTGATTAAAATCCAACACCTCACCTACAAGAATAATATGGTCGCCCCCTTCGTAAAGAGCCCATTTTTTGCAACAGAAATGGGCAATATTACCGTTGATTATCGGCATACCGTTTGCGTTCTCGGTGTAAGTAACATTTTCAAATTTATCTTCAATTGGCTTTGCAAATTGCCAAGCTATGCTTTCTTGCTCTGCGCAAAGCACATTAACCACAAAATGATCACTAGCCTCAAATAAAGGCCTGCTAGCCTGATCTTTTCCAATTGAGAAAAGACATAAAGGAGGGTCAAGACTAAGCGAGGAGAACGAGCTAACAGTAATGCCAGTCGGTTTATTATCTGAATCTTTAAGTGTGACGATAGTTACACCTGAGGGAAAACAACCAAAGGCATTTCGTAATAGTTTAGTATCAAATTGTGTCATTCGGAGCTCTTTTACTTAGTGTTAAATTAACCGCCATTACATCGTATAAATAATATGTCAGAAGACAGTAAATTCTTCAATTATCAATAATTTATATTAGTTGTATTAAACGTTTTTGAGAGCCTTATCAATCACGTTACGAGCTAAAAGCAATATTCATTAGAGTTAATTAATCTGATTTTTCTCTCAACCTATGGAACTATTGGCTTATTTTTATCTTTATGTTTCCAATCTGGGTAACTAATGAGTATTATCCTTTCAGTTGTTCAACAGGGAGTTATACAATGATTCTTGGGTTAATAGGCATTGGTAAAATGGGACGCGCAATTTGTGAGCGTCTAATGGAAACAGGGAACGAGCTTGTAGTGTGGAATCGTTCCCCTGAAAAAATAGGTGATTTAGAAGGTGTTACAATAGCAGCAACACCTGCAGAGGTCGCATCTTCGGCGGAAATTATAATTTCTGTTTTAGCAAATGATAATGCAACTCAGTCTGCTTATTTTGATGATGGCGGATTAACAACCATTTCGCTTAATGGAAAGCTGATTATTGAGATATGTACCTCGTCTCCTGAACGTGCGGTTGAACTTGAGAAAGCAGTTCAAGATAAGGGCGGGCAATTTATCGAATCTCCAGTTGGAGGAACCGTAAAGCCAGCAAGAGAGGGCAGTTTGCTGGCGCTAGTTGCTGGGGATAAGGCCGCGTTTGAAAGAGCAAAGCCAATTTTAGAGCAAATGACGAGAAGAATTGAATATCTAGGCGAGACCGGTGCGGCAGCTGCTATGAAACTGGCCATAAATTTGCCTTTGATGGTTTATTGGGGCGCTCTTGGAGAAGCGGTTGCAATGGCAACAAGCAAAGATATTAGTGCTGAACAGGCAATGAGTATATTAGTGGATAGCTCTGGTGCTATTGGGGCAGCAAAAGTCAGATGCCAGCCGATATTAGAGATGATGAAGGAGGGTCACTCATCAGCCTCCAATTTTACAATGTTTAATGCCATTAAAGATATGAAACTAATGGTTGGTACTGCTCAATCAATGGGAATCGAAAGCCCGATTATTGATGCAGCACGGAAAACTGCTGAAGATGCAGCAGAAGATGGTTGGGCAGCGCATGATGCCTCATTACTAGCTGCCTGGCGCAGTAGCAAATCGTAAGAAAGGAAATTAAATGTTACCAGTAGCACTTGTTGGATTTGGTTGGTGGGGTCGCACCATTGCCTCTAGATTAAAAGAAAATAGTCTTTTTGAGTTGGTTTGCGTTGTTGAACCAAATGCAGATGCGCATAGCGATATAATTGAGATGGGCCTTACGCCAATTTTAGATTTCGACGAAGCTGTCAAAATGGAAACTGTACGTGCCCTTATTCTAACATCACCAAATGATTTGCATGATCAGCAAATTGCCCAATCTGTTGCTGAGGGAAAACATGTTTTCTGTGAAAAACCGCTGTCCCTTACGTTTGAAGGGGCTAGCAATAGTGTGAAGGCTTGTGAAGAGGCTGGGCTGGTATTGGGAATAGGCCATGAGCGCAGATTTGAGCCAGCAGTAATGGAAATCAAGCGTCTTTTGGATGAAAATGCCTTTGGTAACATAATGCATGCTGAATTGGCCTTTAGTCATGATAAGCTCATTAACCTTCCAGCGGGAAGTTGGAGAACATCAAAGACATTTGCACCAGCGGCAGGCATGACTCAGATGGGTATTCATCTAACCGATATTCTGATTTGGTATTTTGGTAAGGTTAAGTCTGTTTACGCCAATACTTCGAGCCGCTCTCTTGGCTGGGAGACAGGTGATGTTGTTGTTGTTCAGCTGTTATTTGAAGCAGGTATGACCGCAAATATTCAAGCTATCCTTCATACACCTCATTTCCTTCGCACGCATATTTTCGGCTCTGAGATGTGGGCGGAGGTGCGAAACAGCACGCACCCTGATGAGACGACAGGTGTTGCTGATTTGCAAGTTTACCGTTCTCTGGAAGATACGAAAACAACACGCTATGATTGGGCAGATTCAGTCTCTGCAAATCTTGAAAATTGGCGTTCAGCTATTGTTGATGGCACAGAATACCTCAACAAAAATTTCGAGATGATGCATAATATTGAGGTTTTAAATGCAATTATTAAATCTGCTGAAGATGGAGAAGTGGTAAAGCTGTCTTAAATAGAATAAGCAAAAAACTGATAAATTTGTTTCATGCCAATTATCAGCATGAGCAGAAATAAAAGTTTTTTAAATAATTCTGAATGAATATATGGGCGTAGTAGGGAGCCTAGTTTAAACCCTACTACGCTGAATAACACGCCAAATAGACTTAGCATTCCAGTGCTTGAATTAAGCAAATTATTGTTTAATAGCCCGATGGTTAAACCTAACCCGCCAATTAAAAAGATATATCCAACACCGCCTACAAATTCGTTCTTGGATATGTTTAACGACGCAAAATAGATGATTGCAGTCGATTGAATACCTGTCATGCCACTTAATAAGCCTGAGCTTGCGCCTGCCAAGATTTGCCAGGCCGGGTGTGCGGTAACAGGGATTGTAAAGTTAAACAGACTGTAAATAGCGAATAAAGCAAGTGCGAACCCAATAACAGCTGATATTAGCTCAACTGAAATCTGGGTTAATAGCTGACTTGACAGGAAACTTGCAAGCAACATGAAACAGGCCATATATTTATAGCGATACACTATTTCCCGCCAGTTTTTTTCGGACAAAAGCTGTTGTAGGTTAGTTACCACAATCGGCAGAGCAATAATCGCAATAGCCGTTATTGGCGGAATAAACAGGGGTAGAATTGCCATAGCTACAACTGGAAAGCCAATGCCAAAAATACCCTTAACGCTGCCAGAAAGGACTAAGCCAAGCATAACAGACGCAAAGGTTACAAATCCTATTGTCTCAAATATCATGTAACCAGTTTTTGTCTATAAACTTCATAAACAGCGGCTGTATCATATGTGATTGGCACATTCTTATAAGCGATATCATATAATTTTTGTGATGCATCAAATAAAGGTGTGTAGCAATTATTGCTTTTTATATCTGCGCTTATCACTGAAATATCCTTTTCCGCAATTGTCATATTTGCAGTAGGCGGCTCGTAGGCGCCATCTATCATAAGCGGCATCCGTAAATCAGACATTTTAGACTGTCCAGCACCGTTTGATAATAAATCAAAAATCATCTTAGGTTCTAACCCTAAGCAGATACCATAATTCAGGCTTTCTGATGCTGCACAATTATGAACATACACAGCATGATTTGCCACAAATTTCAGCTTAGAGCCATTTCCGAATGGTCCAGCATAAATGACTGATTTTGTAAAATGCTCCAATAACGGTTTTATTCTGGTAAATGCGTCTTCTGAACCACTTGCCATCATCACAAGATCAGCTACCGCTGCTTGGGCGCCAGTTCCGCTAACAGGGCAATCCAGAAGGATAGCGCCACAGCTGTCCAACCTTTTTTTTGCGGCCTGTTTTGTGTCTAGAGTGAAGGTTCCTGTTTCCAAAACAACTTGTCCTGGTTTTAAAATGTCACTTAGTTTTTCGGTTACATCTGCAAGAATTTTTGTATTTGCTAAGGATAGGATTACCAGCTCACACTCAGCAAGCCAATCACCATAGCTGGTTTGAGGCGTGCCGCCTGCCTTGCTTAGCATTTCCTGTGCAGCTGGATCTGGGTCAAAACCAGATACCGAAATGCCCCCTGCCAATAAGTTGCGAGCATACGCCCCGCCCATTGCCCCAAGTCCGATAATTCCCACGCCCATGATAACTCCGTTTTTGTTATTATTGTAAATCTAGCTATTTTTTTATTACTTAAATTGTTGTTATTATTATGTTCACATTTATCGATAATTGGCTAGAGTATTTATAGTAAATAACAAGAAGGAAGGAGCGTTATGAAACTCGCAACTGTAAATGATAATGGTAACATAAAAGCAGGCATGATTATCGGCGATGAGTTTGTTTGTTGTGTTGAAGGAGAGGGAGCCGATATGGCTGTCCTATCTATTATACGCACTGGCGATGTGGCATCTTGGGACGCGATTATCGACACTGCTGAGAGAAGAGATTTAGCGGATGTTCAGATACTGGCTCCGATACCGCATCTAATCAGAGATATGGTATGTGTTGGCAAAAATTACTATGCGCATGCCAAAGAGTTTTTTGATTCAGGTTTTGATGCAACTCAGAAAGAGACAATTCCATCTGAGCCCATAATTTTCACCAAAGCAATGACGTCGCTAATTGGGCCAAATGACGCCATTGATGCCTCAATTGATCCAACAGATTCTGTTGATTATGAAGGCGAGCTGGGTGTGATAATTAGCAAAACAGCGCGGCGTGTTGCCAAAGCTGATTGGCAGGATTACGTATTTGGGTATGTTATTATCAATGATGTTACTTCTCGGGAGTTGCAGAAAAAACATAACCAATGGACCATTGGAAAAGGCTTGGATACGTTTGGGCCAATGGGTCCTTATATTGTGACCAAGGATGAAATAGATGATTTGCCATCTATGCAAATTCAAACGCTTGTGAATGATGAAGTTCGCCAACAAACAGAAATTCGCGATCTCATATTTGATATACCAACGTTAATTGAAACCCTTACGCTGACAGGAACCTTGCTTGCAGGGGATGTAATTGCAACTGGAACACCTGTGGGTGTGGGGATAGGTTTCACCCCGCCAAAGTTTCTGAAATCTGGAGATGTTGTTACAATCAACGTGACAGGATTGGGGTCACTTACGAATCCGGTTATTTAGTCCGTTTGATTTAGAAGTGATTTTACGCATAAAAAAGGGCGCTTGAGATAACTCAAGCGCCCTTTTTTTTCTATAACGCTAGATTAGCCGTTTTTAGCCATCCATGCATCAGCAGCTGCTTCAACTGCTGCACGGTCGAAGTTGTTTGCACACCCTTCGAACACGTGTGTAAGATAATCATTTGTGTCATAATCTGCGTCTACTGCGCCGATCATCTTCATGTCATTGTTAACTGTAAGCCATGCAGACTCAGCTACCAAGCCATATAATGTGTCACCTTCTGGTGGTAATTGAAGTTTTGCAACAGCTGCTAGGTAAGAATTACCAACTGATTCAACTTCCCACTGTGCTGGTGAGCCATCAGGTGCCTTTGACATAGCTGCAATGATGTCTAGGTTGTAGTTACCAACATGAACACCCATTGAGTATGCTTTTAGGAAACGACAATATTTGTCATAGTTATCCATCATTGTCGCGCCATTAACAGCATATGTGTTTGCAGGAGCTACTTTTGCTGATGGAGGTGTGATGTCTCTTACAACAACGCCTTTAGTTGCAAGTGCAGCCAAGTCAGAAATTGAACCTGCGAATGCAGCAGCTGTTCCTTTTAAGAACACGTTTGCCAATGTAGGACCCGCGTCACCAACAACAACTGTGCTAATACCATCAATGTTTGAATCAGCATGAGCCAATGCCACTTTTAGAGAAGCAAGGTCACGGTCTGATGCAAGGCCAACAGTCTTACCCTTAAGCTCTGTAACGCTTTGAAGTGGGCTATCATCATTTACATAAACTCCCTCTGGTGCTGAGCTATGAACTGAATAGGCAGTTTTTAGACCCATTTCAGCTGCTGCGCCCTGAAAAACCTGTGGGCCGTCAAGCATTGCAAAGTCAGCTTGTCCATTTAATAGGAAAGCCTGATATGGAACAGTTGTATCACCATCAAGATATGTTGGGTCAATGCCTTGCTCCTCATAAAATCCTAGCTGCGCACTAATATGTGACGGCCAGAAAATCATTGATGGATATGAAGGTTGGATGATTGTGATTTTATCCAAATGCCCGCCAGCCATAGCTGACATTGGCGAGATTACGGCAACTGCTAATGCGGTCGCTAGTAGTTTTTTAAGCATATTTCTCTCCCTTACGCTCATTTAAATGCCTCAAATTAAGGCCTTTCCGTTTTATGCCTACCCATTGACCATTAGTTTGCGTTGCTTCTTTTTGGACACCCGCTCGAGACCTTTGGCATCTCTCCAAAACACGATACGTCTGTCCATCACTTCTGCAATGGTGAAAACTAATAGCCCCATGATAGCCATCGTAACTAATGAAGCGAATGAGCCGGCCATATCTAGCCTAAACGCAAATCGCTGCATTAGAATTCCTACTCCTTCGGTTGCTGATCCAAACTGAGCTACAATCGTTCCAAGCAACGCTGTTGTAATCGCAAGTTTTAATCCAGCAAAAACCTCGGGTAATGCATTTGGAAGCTGTTGCTTCCAGAAATATTGTGATTGGGTTGCACCGATTGTCTGGAACAGCTCAATTGCTTCATCATTCTTTTTTAACAAACCTGTTAATGTATTAATGAATGGCGGGAAGAAACAGACCAATGTTGCCAAAGCAATTTTGGATTCCCAGCCAAAACCGAACCAAGCAATAATCAACGGAAGAACTGCAATACCAGGTGTTACATTAAAAACCACTGCGTACGGGGCAACATATCTTCTAAATGTCTCGTTAAAGGCAGCTAGTACCGCTAATGTTGTTCCAATTGTAATTCCGTAAGCAAATCCAATACTCATTTGTGCGAGAGTTGCATAAAAATGCCAGTAAATCGTTCCTTGTTCGATCACTTCAACTTTTACGAAGAGACTATATAATTTTGCTCCAATTTTTGATGGCCGAGGCAGGAATAACTCATTTAGTCCGCCATATCTTGCATAGGCTTCCCACAATGCGAGCACAATAATAAAACTAAGTGAATATTTTAAAAATGATATCAAAAAGCTTACTGGTTTCATTATACAATCCCTGCTTTCTTACGTCTTTTTTCACTCTCTTTTAAAAGAAGATAGTCATTTTTCCAAAAAATAAGACGATAGTCGAAATAATCCATTATTTTGAATAATATAAAGCCAAATATCGTAACGGATAGCAATCCTGCAAATGCGTAATCCATGGTAATCATAATAACATATTGCGCAATCAGAACGCCCATCCCCTCACTTGCTTGAATAAATTCAGCAACAAGTGCGCCTCCAAATGCAGAAGCAGTAGCGAGTTTCCAACCAGCTGATATTAGCTCCATCGCAGAGGCAAATCTTAACTTCCAAAATGTCTGAAACCGTGATGCGCCAAGAGAGCGAAACATCTCTTCTGCTTCTTCATCAACTTCCATTAATCCCTGAAACGTATTCACAAATGGCCCAAAGAACGCAACTAATGCAGCAAGTGCAACTGCTGACCATAATCCAAATCCTAAAAGAGCGACAAAGATGGGGCCAACAGCAATTCTAGGTGTTGCTTCCATTAGAATAATCCACGGCTTTATGTACTTTCTGAAGGTCAGGCTAAGCGTTGCTGCAATCGCTAAACCCATCCCAATTGCAGTACCAATACTTGCGCCTAATAAAGCTTTTTGAAAAGTGGATATCAGATGTTTCCATACTGTTTTGTCGATAATGAAAATATCAAGCATCGCAAGAACAATGTTAGTTGGTCTTGGTGCAATCATATCTGCTTGAATTTGGTCCTCAAACCCATAGAGATTTGTCAGTTCCCAAATTACAATAAGCACGGCAAATATGAGCAAATGGAATGGTAGTGTCTTAAATAAGCTAATATTTTTGGTTTGTTGACTTGTTGAATAGGACATCTAATTAATGGCTCCCCAACGTGTCTCTCACCTGCTCTATAATTATATTAAATTCACGACTGGTCTGAATAGATATATCTCTAGGACGCTCGAATTTCACTTCGATAATCTCCGCTATTTTTCCGGGGCGTGGTGTCATAACCATCACTCTGTCCGCAAGGTAAATTGCTTCTTGAATATTGTGTGTAACAAACAATGTCGTTGCTTTTAGCTCACCCACAATACGCATTAACTCAACGTTCAAGCGCTCTCTTGTGAATTCATCAAGAGCACCAAATGGTTCATCCATCAGCATAATATCAGCGCCTGTTTGAATAAGCCTTGCGAGTGCCACGCGTTGCTGCATCCCCCCAGAAAGTTGTTTTGGAAAATGAAATTCGAATCCCTTCAATCCAACAAGCTCAAGGGATGCCATCGCTTTATCTTTATCTTCTTGAGTAATTCGGTGCTTCATTTCAGATGGCAATAGAACATTTTCTATCGCTGTACGCCAATCGAGTAGCACTGCTTTCTGAAACATCATACCAATGTCAGTTCGTGGCTTGGTCACTAAATCATCGTTAACTTTAACATCACCAGACGTTTTTTCAATTAATCCTGCCACTAGGCGCAATAAAGTGGATTTACCACAACCACTAGGTCCTACGAGTGAAATAAATTCACCAGCCCGGATATCAAAATTGGCACCTTCGAGTGCTGTAACTGTCTCTCCAAAGACTTTTGTTACATTTTTTCCTTCAATAACAGTTTGACCAAATTGTGACAGGTCTTCTGTCTTCTTAGCAGTCGCAGCCATATTTTCCCCCATGGTGACTATTCAAAGTGATATCACTAAGATTATCGATAATGACCTTAGCATCCCATGCGTGCAGATCAACAAGAAAATATTTTAATTGTTAAAAAATGTTTCAGCTGCAACGTTTTTTTTCATCTTGCAGTAAATAGGCTAAAATAAACAGGTCGAAATGTACGGGCTGAAATAAAAAGATGAAGTTCTGATATGTTGCTGATATAAGAGAACACAGTAAAACACTTGATTATCTTTGTATTTTTTAGGATTTTCTAGCCTTCAAAACAATTTATCTGAAAAAAGCAGCTATGTACTCATCTTCTTCTTATTTACCTAATGCTCTTGTCAATCTTCTGGCCACTCACCTAGGTGATTCTCCAGATGCGACGCTCATTCGTTTTACCAATGGTGATGCGCCCATCACCAGAGCGGCATTTTTTGCTACTTGTGAGCGCTATTGTGCTTTTTTCCAAAATTTAGGATTAACGGCAGGGGACAGGATAGTTGTTCAAACACCAAAATCGCCAGACAGCTTGTGTTTATATGTAGCCGCGATAATGGCGGGGGGGATCTATATCCCGCTAAATCCTGACTTTACAGATACAGAAGTATCTTATTATTTGAATGATTCTCAGCCCACCATTTTTATCTGCATGCTTGATAGAATGGAAACATTATTCCAAATCGCACGCGAATCAAATGTTCCGCATATATACAGTTTGGGTACTGATAAGTCTGGTTCATTCTACGAAGACATAAATTCGCAGAATGTTGAATTTACTTCTGTTGCGGAGCGGCAGGAAGAAGATATAGCAGCTATTTTATATACATCTGGCACAACAGGAAGGCCAAAGGGCGCAATGATACCTCACCGTGCTTTAGGCTCAAATGCATCAACGCTATGCAGGCAGTGGAAGTTTAGTGCACAGGATGTGTTAATACATGCCCTACCTGTTTTTCACACTCACGGGCTGTTTGTGGCTACTAATGTTGCATTGGTAAGTGGTGCTGAAATGCTGTTTATGGATAAATTTGATACAGAAAAAGTTATCCAGGCAATGACATCAGCTACCTCGCTAATGGGCGTTCCTACATTTTATACACGCTTGCTTCAGCATCCTGATTTATCTTCGGCGGCCAAGAATATGCGTTTATTTGTGTCTGGTTCAGCGCCCTTATTGGCGCAAACACATGAAGAATGGATCCAGAAAACAGGTCATGCGATTCTAGAACGCTACGGCATGACAGAAGCGAATATGATTACCTCAAACCCTTATGATGGAACAAGAAAGGCTGGCACAGTAGGTATGCCGCTTGACGGTATAACGGTGCGAATAATCTCAGAAGAGACGATGGAGGAAGTTGCTGAAGGTGAGGTTGGAAGTCTTGAGATGAAGGGTGCGAACTTATTTACAGGCTATTGGCAGAATCCCGAAAAAACAGCAGCAGAATTTCGCTCTGATGGATATTTCATATCAGGGGATCTTGCTTGCCGTGATGAGGATGGCTATATCTCCATCGTTGGCAGAGAGAAGGATTTAATCATTTCTGGGGGATTTAATATCTACCCTAAAGAGATTGAAACAGTTTTGGATGAGCTGACAGAGGTGAGTGAGAGTGCCGTTGTCGGTGTTCCTCATACAGATTTTGGAGAGGCTGTTATTGCGGTTATTGTCCCCCAACAAGATGCCGAGCTGTCACAAACAGATGTGGTAAATTACGTATCTAGCCAGCTTGTGAATTATAAACGCCCAAAACATGTGGCGTTCGTATCATCACTGCCAAGAAATAGTATGGGCAAAGTCCAGAAAAACTTATTGAGAGATCAGTTCAAGACTTTATTTGAAAGCGATTAAATAGCATCTTTTGGAGCTCTTGTATCCAAATATGCAATCACAGTGGCAGAGAGTGTTATCATGGCGCCGCCCAGTATCACGAAAATATCAAACCTATCACCAAAGAGATAAATGCCCATAATACTTGCCCAGACAAGTTGCAAATACGTGACAGGTTGGCTAATCGTCATTGGCGTAAGGCGGAAAGATTGTGTCATCGCATAATGTCCAGTTGTTGCTAAAATAGCTACTAACCCAAGACAAATAACATCAAAAAGTTCTGGGGTCTGCCATACTACCAACACCATTGGTATTTGAGCCATAGATACAAATAAGCTTAGCATACCGACAATAACCAGTGAGCTTTCTTTGAAAGAAAGGCGTTTTGCCATCAGGTAGGAGGCTGCAAATATTGGGGAGGCAAGCAATTGTGCCAATTGTCCAAGAGAGACTTGCTGAAAACCAGGTCTAATAATGACCATCGCGCCTATAAATCCAATACCAAGTGCTATTAGGTGGTATGGCTTTAAACGCTCGCCAAAAAACAAGGCTGCCCCGATTGTAACATATAAAGGAATTGAATATCCAATCGCGGTGACTTCGGCAATTGGAATATGAATGGTTGCATAAAACCATAAAATCACCGCTATACTATGAATAGCCCCGCGCAAAATAAAGAATCGTAGACTTTTTCGCTTCGTCTTTATGGCTTCTGATGTTTGGTTTTTTGTATCTATTAATAATCGCCGCATAACAGGCAGCCAGAAAGGTGCCAGCATGATTGCGCCTGACAAATAACGAATAAATGCAGCTTGTGTTGCTGGCATATCTGTTCCGATATAGCGAACAACCGTCAGCGTTACCGAAAAACAAATGGTTGTTAATACCATCCATAATACGCCAATGAATATATTAGAATTCATAGCAGATAGTTCTAGTCATTCAGCGTGCTAAAAACAAAACCAGACGCGAAGCTAAACGAGAAAGTCAAAATCCACCCCTTCATCTGCTTGCAAGACGTGTTCCATATATAATTTATGGTAGCCCCTTTTGGCGATAAATCTGCTGAGATCAAGCGTTTCTCGGCGGCTAGCAAGTTCACTATCTTCTACATGGAGATGCAGGCTTCTTGTATTTACATCAAGGCTTATCTTATCGCCGGTTTGGACAAGCGCCAGCGGGCCACCATCAGCTGCTTCTGGACAAACATGAAGTATGATAGTGCCAGATGCTGTGCCACTCATACGCCCATCCGAAATCCGAACCATGTCTTTGACACCTTGTCGTGCGAGCTTTTTTGGAATTGGAATTAGGCCTGCCTCTGGCATTCCAGGGGCTCCTTTGGGTCCAATATATCTCAATACCAAGATATCCTCTTTATAAACATCTAGCTCTTCGCTATCTATTCTGTTCGCTAAATCTTCAAGCCCATCAAACACAACCGCTCGCCCTGAGTGAGTAAGAAGACTATCACTTGCAGCAGATTGTTTTATAATGGCTGTATTTGGAGCAAGATTGCCTTTAAGAACGGCCATACCGCCTTCGCGATAAATAGGGTCTGCTGCTGATTTAACAATAGTTTGCTGCCATGAAAACTCAGTTTCCTCGATTGTCTGCCCCAGTGTTTTTCCAGTAACGGTGTAGACATCTAGATGCAGCTTATCTTTTAATTCCAGAAGAATTCGCGGAAGACCACCTGCTTTATATAAATCTTCCATATACCCTTCACCTGAAGGCTTTAAATCAACAATAACAGGTATGGTTCGCGAAAGCGCATCAAATGATTCCATATCCAGCTTTATACCCATGCGCCCTGCAATTGCTGCAAGATGAATAAGGGCATTAGTAGATCCCCCGATCGCAAGAAGTACCATTAAGGCATTTTCAAATGATTTTGCGGTAAGGATACTGCTTGGCCTGCGTTTGTGTATTGCGATATCAACCGCTATCTGACCTGTTTTCTCAGAGATCCTGCGTCTCTCAGACGATACCGCAGGAGCGCAGGACGAATCAGGTGGCATCATTCCAAGTGTTTCAGCAATCATCGCCATGGTACTAGCTGTTCCCATCACACCGCAGGTACCAACCGTTGGTACAAGCTGATTATTGGCCTCATTAATTTCTGCTTCGTCGATTTCATCTGCTCTAAATTTAGCCCATAATCTGCGGCAGTCTGTGCATGCGCCTACGCGCTCGCCCCTATGAGAGCCTGTTAACATTGGACCAGTTACAAGCTGGATTACAGGCATATCAACGCTTAAAGCCCCCATTAATTGGGCAGGAACCGTTTTATCACAACCACCAATAAGCACACATGAATCCATCGGCTGTGCTCTAATCATCTCCTCTGTATCCATTGCCATAAGGTTGCGAAGATACATTGACGTTGGATAAGAAAACGCTTCATGAACCGAAATTGTGGGGAATTCAAGAGGAATAGCCCCTTTTGCCAAAATGCCAGCTCTTACGCTTTGAATTAAATCAGGCACATTTCCATGACAGGAATTATAATCGCTGAAGGTGTTGATGATACCAACAATTGGTTTATCCAGCATTTCATCAGAATAGCCCAACCCTTTGATAAATGATTTGCGCAGAAATGTGGAAAAACCAAGATCTCCGTAATTTGTTAGATTTTGTTTAATCCCAGTTTTTTTATCATCCATCTTTTCTTCCAGTCTGCCTTATTGTCATCTACCCATTTATAGCCATATCGCAGGACTTAATTATTAGCCAGAGGAGCTATCATTAATATGATTAGCCTCTTCCAACAAACGGCATATTTGTTGCCATTATGGTCATGTTCAGAATATTTGTATCAAGAGGAAGGCTTGCCATATAGGCAACCGCACGTCCGCATTCATCAGATTCAATCACAGGTTCAACCATTATCTCACCATTAGCCTGAGGCACTCCTTTGGTAAATCTATTACCAATAGCTGTATCTGCATTTCCAATATCTAATTGCGAACAAGCAATTGAATAGGCTCTGCCATCCAGAGCGATTGTTTTTGTCATGCCTGTAATGGCGTGTTTTGTAGCTGTATAGGCAATGGTATTAGGTCTTGGCGCATGAGCACTGATAGAGCCATTATTAATAATACGGCCCCCTTGAGGGGATTGAGATTTCATGATTTTAAACGCGGCTTGTGCGCATAGAAAACTGCCAGTTAGATTGACATCTACACAGTTACGCCATGCATCTTCGGCTAGCTCATCCAACTCAACACGAGGAGCGCCCATGCCTGCATTATTAAATAAGATATCTAATCTGCCATAGCTGTTTTCTATTTCAGAGAATAGCGATTTAACAGAGGCGCCGTTTGTCACATCTGTTGCAATTGCTGTGATCGCTGGCTTGTCAGTTGCACCAAGAGATGCCGTCTCTTCAAGTTGCTCGACGCGTCGCCCGCATACAATTACATGAAAACCATCCTTCTGCAGTGCTAACGCAGCAGACCGTCCAATTCCAGTGCCGCCCCCCGTAATAAGAGCAACTTTTTTAACTTCTTCAGCCATCTATATTCTCCAGTTTAGGGCGGATACACACTATTCTATAAATAAGATGTATCCTAAAATTAAGGAATAAACTAACTATCCTTGATAGGCGCCAAAATCGTAGAACGCTTCTGAGTTATCTACCATAATGCGTGTGCGCATGGCATCATCTGTTATCCATTCACCAAACCAATTCACCAAATCACCATCATTGGGATTTACTTCATATTTGTTTGGATGAGGCCAGTCTGTTCCCCACATTACATTATCTGGATTTGCTTCAACAAGAGCCCGTGCCATTGGCAGAACATCATCATAGGGCGGAAGGTCGGTTTCACTTACGCGGTTAGCACCCGAAATTTTAATCCAGGTATTTCCGTCTTTTACAAGTCGTAATAATGTTTTGAAACCATCTGCGTTAATGCCAGCTGTTGCAGGCTGATAGGCAAAATGCCCGATAGAAACAGGCACAGAAGCATTAGATAATACAGGCTCCAACTCAACAATATCTTTGCCAGGGAATAAATATTCTAAATGCCAACCAAAGCCTTTAATTTTGTCTTCAAGCTTTGATATTTCTGTTAATTCCAGTGGCATTCCGCCTTTATTATCAAGATTCAGTCTAACGCCGCGAATTCCTTGGTCATGCAATTCTTGCAGTGAGGCTTCTGATGCATCCATTTTAATAGCGCAAACACCACGTGCCTTATTGGCTACTTTCTCATTTAATAGATTCATTCCTTTAAGAATGGCTGAATTATCAACACCATAAACAGATGGCTGCGTGAAGACTACTCTGTCTACCCCAAGCGTCGTATGCAGATGGATAAGATCTTCCAATGTCGAATTAGGCGGATTATATCCACGTCCTTCAAACAATGGAAATTGGCTTTCAAATATATGCACATGGGTATCAATACTGCCTTTTGGCAAAGTGATATCTGGCTTTCTAGGGTTTCTATCTGGTGCTATACAATCTCGGATAGTCATTTTTTGTCTCCAAATTTCGCTTTATAATTCGATAATTGATTTATCGATAATTTGTTTTATTAGGATTTAACGATTGTAGAAAATTTGTCTATACAAAAATCTACCTAAAATTTGAATTAAATCAAAATAACAGGCTATCAGCTAACTGGTTTTTAGAAATATTCCAGCTCTTTCTAACAAATCACCCTCTGGCGGATTTACTATCTCAAGGCTATCTGAAATCTGGGAATCCCAATTAAGAGATTCATTTATCGCATCGGCATTCCTATCTGAATAGATTTTTTGCAGAATAGGCCTGCCAGTATCAAAGCTAAAGTAAGCATCTGGCATTGCAACGCCCACCACACCTTCTCTATTGCCATAAGGGCTGTTTGGAGAGGTGATAAAATCAACATTATTTACAAATCGCCTTGGGTCAGATGGCATCACCGCAATTACCTTATTAGCGAGAACGGTAATGTCATGCGCCCCTCCTGAGCCTGGCAATGATAACGTTTTCCCAGATTTTGTAATTAGCCTGCTACTATTGAGGTGGCCATGTATGTCAATTTGTGCGGCCGATAATAAGCCGACATCAATCTCGCCTCGCTGAAGCATGCTAAAAACATCTAGCATGGAGCCATGCATTTTTGCAGTTTTCGCGATATTGGCACTGGCAGTTGATAGAGGCTGTGTTTCGCATGCAACCTCTATCAATCCCGATTCGAAAACCAGATGGCAGTTAGGGGATAAAACAGATTGAGAGAGATGCGCAACAAGACATGGCAAACCGATGCCAACAAATAATGTTTGATGGTCTTTAATTTCACGTGCCGCCATAAAAGCGGCGCGGGCTTGTGAGATAATCTCATCTGTAATTAACGGATTTTCCAAACCGTTGGTCTTATCGCTGGATTCTGTGTTTGTATTCATGATTTGCTCCAGGCTAACTGGTCTAATAGCGTGCCAGGCAAGCTGTTAAGATAGCACTCAAAGTCGTCATGGTCAAAAACGCTTGTTTGAAGCCATTCATCTGATTTCAAGCTATCTTTGGTATTGCTTGTGTGTTCTGCGTAATATCTCTCATCTCTTTGATAATAATCATGCACATAAGAGGGGTATGCGCCAAAGGGCTGTTTTATGACAGCGACGACTTTATGCGCTGGTAGCTTTGTTAGATGCGGGCTGAGAAGTATCTCCTCGCTCTCGCAGATTTCTTCAACAGAACAGATTATTTTCTGTGATGCCTCACAGCCCTCAATTGTATCACCAACAGAACCCCATAGCTGAACATTTCCATTCATGTCACTACGTTGTGCATGAATGATGGCCACATCTGGATTTAAGGCACTATGTGCTTGATATTGTGCTTGTGTGAACGGACATTTTATCGTTTTTATACCATCAACACTGCCAGCTAAATCGCCATCGGCTAATATAGGCGAGGGGATAAAAGGCACCCCAAGCTTGCCAGCATGCAATCGCAACATCATCGAAAAATTTGTGCTTTCGGTTAATGCAAGCTCACCTGATGCAACAGCTTTGCTGATTATATTGCTCATGCCGATGCCTGGATTACCATACCATCCGCAGCTTAATCTGTTGGCGCACCCACCGGCAACCAGCAAATCAAAAACAATATCAGCTCCTGTCTTTACAAGATGAAGACTGTGTTTTTTTTGCCGAACTATTTCATGTGCAATTGCGAACGCAATGGCATGTCCAAAGCCGCCAATGAAGACGGTGTCTGAATTATGGATGTATTTTTTGACGGCTTGTTGCGCAGTCATAACCTTATCAATCATGGCCAGAGCACGCCATAATCAAAATGTAAAAGCAAGTGTACATTTAAAAAAATTCTCATTTATCAAGTTTTGTTTAAAATATCTGTTGTTTTATGTATATCTTTTGTAGCATATTATCGATATTTTGCGGAATTGGGTAGACTTCAAACGAAGTCACGCAAAAAAAGAAGATAAATTTTTAACACGCCATGTCTCTGTTGGGGTACGTAAACGCAGGGTCTGGTATTTTTGATGGTTTTTTTGGAGGATAAAAATGGAATTAAGACCTTATGGCGCAACAGCTGCCAGAGAACATGGTAAGTCAGGGGCAGAAACTCGTCCGTCGCGTCTTACAATTGACGCGCATTGTCATCTTCATGTTCAAGAGGCTCATGATCTTGTAGACGGGATTTTAAATCCGATGGCTATTCCAGCTGTTAGATATACAAACCCGCGCACTACTGCTCAGAATGTGAAGCAAAACCAAGAAGATAGAATCGTTCATCTAACGGACTTGGATCAGCGCCTTCGTGATATGGATCGTCAAGGAATTGATATGCAGGTGCTTATTCCTGTTCCGTTTCAGGCCTATTATTCAGTCCGTAATTCTGTTGGTCATAAAGCAATCCAGACCATCAATAATAAATTAGCATCTATTGCGCAATCTCGCCCTGACAGATTTCTAGCGCTAGGGCATTTACCGCTTCAGGATGGTGATGCGGCGGCACGTGAAATGGAACGCGGTGTAAAAGAATTAGGTCTAAAAGGATTTCAGGTTCTAGGATCTGTAAATGGTACTGAGCTTTCAGATAGAAGTCTTGATCCAATGTGGGAAATGGCAGAAAAGCTGGACACATTAATGGTGTTGCACCCGAACGGATATCCGCAAGGCGACCGTTTCCTAAACCATTATTTCAATAACATCATTGGAAACCCGCTTGATACAACAGTTGCTATTCATCATTTGATTTTTGATGGGACACTTGAGCGCTATCCAAATCTTAAGATACTTGCGGTTCATGGCGGGGGATATCTGCCAGCTTATGCAGGCCGTATCGACCATGCATGGGGTGCGCGCCCAGATTGCCGCGAAATAATTAAGGGCAAGCCATCTGATTATTTGCGCAAGATCTATTTTGATACAGTTGTGTTTACCTATGAGCAGTTAGATTATCTTGTAAAGATCTATGGGTCTGATAAAATTGTGATGGGAACTGACTATCCATATGATATGGCTGAAGATGATCCAATTGGTCATGTTACAGGCACGACATCTCTTACAGAAGAAGATATCGCGAAGATTGTTGGTGGCAATGCAGAAAAGCTACTAGGTCTCTAGTTAATACGCGGTTTCAAATGAACCTATCAAAAGGCAGTTTGGGCGAATCCAAGCTGCCTTTTTTTAATCGATGAGCTTATATTAGAAATAAGCGTCATCTGCGCCAATAGGCGGCTCCCATTCGCAATCACCAAATGGCCCATCGCCCCCATTGGCAACATAGGCAATACGCCCATCAGCTACCCCATCTGCTGGATTTTCTGAGAATAAGACGCGTTGCAGCCAGTCCATAATATAGTGATGACAATCAAGCTTGCCTAGATTTGGGATTCCCCATAAGGGATGAAACTGATCTTCAATAACCCACATTTCTTTGCTACATTTCAGGTCTTCAAAAACCTCAACTGCATCCTCCAAGGGGCATAGCGGGTCAAATTCACCAGTAGCCAGTAATGTTGGACAGGAAATTTTTTCAGAATATCCTTTTACCGTCATTTCAGATGACATCTTATCAAATTCATCTTCATCATCTAATCCAGCCATATACATAAACATCTGCTTGAAGCGAGGTGAGGATACAGAAAAAATGGTGTTATTAGGATTGAAACATGCAACACCGCTAGCGATGGCGGCGGCACGGTGATCATAACTTGCAAGACGAAGGGACCAATAGCTGCCCATGCTAACACCATATATGCCGATACGATCGCTATCAATTTCTTCTCTGGTTTGAAGATATGAGATAACAGCAGCCCCTGCACGTTCATAATTATCCCCGACAGCACGAATTTTCTGCATGTTTGAGTTGCCCTGTCCAGGGCCATCCATCGAAATAACGTGCATACCCCTATTTATGCCAAGATTATTCATAACCTTTGGGAAATATTCTTTTGTCTGGTCCATTCCTGGAACATAAATGACGCATGGTGCTTTGCGTCTATCGGGGAGCAGGTGTAACAGACAGGATATGGTTTTGCCATCATCGAACGGTACTTCAACCCGCTCTATGGGGTAGGGCGAAATAGCACTTCTTCTATCAACCATTTCTGCTAGTTTTTGAGTGAGATATATTTTTACTGGATTATCGTCAAAATATATAGGGTGCTGCGCCATTCTGTAGGATTCAACCGCATGTTCGTAATGTTCTAATGCCGTCATCACAAACCCTTGTTTTTCAGCCTGTTTTGCCAGTGCTTCATCATGCTCTGCTTTTTGGCGCCACATTTTGGGAAGCATCCGATAATTATGAGCGCGCTTTGGTGTTTCCCAATCATCTCTCTCAAAATTCTGAACTCTACCACGCATATTAAGCGCCAGGTCGAGCATCCATTGTTGCTCGTCTCGTTTGGTTCTCAATGATTTCATTCTGAACTCCCTAATCTTGATTTCTATTTAGTCTAAGAAATGGCGTTACCATTCAGGCTTATCTCCACTTTAGGTTCAAGCGGTTTGGCAAGGGTTGCGTGCAAATAACATGATCTTGCTGATAATTCTAACAAGCGCTCATACGCCTCTTCAGAGGCATCTCCATTCATATAAAGATGCGTATCAACAGCAGCCATCTTGCCAATTTGAGCGCCGTTTTCTTCGCTTACCTCAAAATCTACAGTTTGGGTAAGGCGCATTCCACTGATAGAGAATTTCTGATGTTCAATATAGCGGTGTAACTGCGTTAAAAAGCAGAACGACACGCCTGCGCACATATGGCTTAAGCCTGAAGGAGCAGAGTTACCTCCCTCATCACTGCCAATCTCAAAACGGGTCATCCCCGGAAGCCCAAGGACGGTATCAGAAATGACCGTGCTTGCATCACCAGTGCTATGGCTCTCCCCATAGATGTTACGGATAATTTTTGTTGTTGTTCCTGTAGGTGCTTTTGTTATTTCACCCTCTAATTCTTCGCCTGTTTTTCTGATTATGCCATCCATAAATTCAGTATCACTAACAGGTGCAGGTGTTGTCTGGTAGATCATAAAGGGATCTTCTGCGGCATCTATTGGACAATTTGGCAAGTTTGATAATGTTTTTTCGGTGCCATTTATGAATAAGGAAAACCGGCTATGAAGCTCGTTGCGATACCCATATATGAAAGGAGAAGCGGTTAGAGCATCTGATATAATGGTGTTAATTTTTTCAGCACTTATATCTGCGGTGATAGATATTTCAATTAGGGGCGGTTCTGCATGACCTGTGGCATCTCCCTTCACAAATGAGCCAGTCATATAGTAAAAATTAGAAACTTCCATGTCTATTTTGTCGATAATTATGTCATCACGTTTGGCAAATTGGCGAATACGCCCTGTCAAGTCACCGTGAAGCGCTGCATTAAAGAAACCAAGCGGAAAAGGGGCAAGGTCGGTTCCAGATAGGTGTTTTCCCTCATCTGATGATAGCCGCCATCTGTTTCCTTTATCGCCTTCTTGAATAAGGGCTTCTTTTTGAAATAAGGCCATTTGCCTTGCATGAGTTGTATAGGTTGTTGTTCCGGTTTTGCCTTGTACAATATCAGGTTGCTCTCCCCCTTTTATGAATAAAAAACCAAGTGGATAATTATCTTTATCTATGCTGGGGTATTTCACAAATTTCTCCTATTTGTTTGGTGATGAGTTTGTTTGGGTTATGCTAGTTAACCGCTAGCGGTGCTAATGCATCAATGTCAGTCACAACATCAATAATTACTGGTTTGTTTAAGTGTAATGCTTTTTTAATCGCAATTTGTATATCTTCTGCTTTTTCTACTCTAATACCAACAGCTCCTATATTCTGAGCGATTTCTGCAAAATTTACAGTATTGAACGTCCACATCTGTCGACCTTCGGCTGTTTGCTCTCCGCCATAGGCTCTATCAAAACCACGTTTTGACTGATTGCCACCACTGTTATTATTCACAATCACAATTACATTAATGTTCCATCTTACAGCTACTTCGATTTCAGCAATATGGTACCAGAACCCAGCATCCCCGGTGAAGCAAATCACAGCTCTATCTGGCAGCGCACATTTTGCCCCAAGTGATGCTGGAAAAGCCCAGCCAAGATGGCCAGCGCTTCGAATATAATTTTGGTTTGGATGCTGTAGATCAAACATGCCGCCCATCCACATACCAGCATGGCCTGTATCCACAACAATCACAGCGTTATCTGGCGCATTATCGCTAATTTCCGCGCATAATCGCTCTGGCCTTATTGGATTGGCATCACTTTCCATTAGGGGTTTATATTTGTGATACCAATCACGCCTTAGCTCTTGGATATGCTCAAGCCAGTCAGTGCGCTCGTGAATGGTAAGCGCAGATGCAAGCCTGTTCATCCTCTCCAGGATTGCTTTTGCATCGCCTTGTATTGCAACTTCAAGAAGATAGTTTCTGCCTAGATTTTCAGGTTCGATATCTATCTGAATAACCCGTGATTTATCATCTGGTACTGTCCAGAAATGTGTTGTCATAGAGCTTGTTTCAGATCCAATAAATATCACAAGGTCAGCAGCTTTCACTGCGAGATTAGCTGATTCGCGTGAGTAAGTGCCAACCACACCACATGAGAGAGGATGGGTTGAATGAATTAAATCTTTTCCATTCAGAGACGTTGCAATTGGTATATTCAGCTGTTCCGCAAATTCGATTAATTCTAGGGATGATTTGGAATGTTTTGCACCGCCGCCAGCAACAATAATTGGCCTCTGTGCTGATTGAATGGCGGTTAGGGCTTCCTGTAATAATGTATCATTGCAAATCGGGCGATGCGGCGGAATGTGTGTATCTGATATCTTGAAATTACTTTCAAATTCAAATTCCTCTAAATCTATTTGTGCTTCATTGCCTTTGAATTGCAAATGCACAGGACCTGGTGAGCCAGAGGTTGAAACCCGAAACGCCTGTTCAATCATATCAGGAATCCGGCTAACATCATCAATCGTTGCATTGAATTTTGTGACAGGCTCGAATGCAGGCATATCATCTATTTCTTGGTAGACCTTCTTGAATTTTGTTTTTGGATCTCTACCACCTGTAAGAGCGATTACGGGAGAATGCGCCAGAAATGCATCTCGCAACCCTGCTGCTATATTCAAAGCACCAATTACCTGTGCCATGCAAATAGCAGGCTTTCCAGATGCCCGCGCATAGCCATCTGCCATATAAGCAGCTGATTTTTCAGAATGAACGTGAAGTCGTTTAATATTTGTCCTTTTCTCTATTTCCACCATTGTTCTTCTTAAGACAGCCGGAACCATAAAAATATGGGTAATCCCATAAGCTTTTAGTAATTCTGCTAGTATAACTGCACCAGTTTGTTTTTGCATCTATGTGGTTCCATTCTTATTAAAAAGGCGTCTTCAACACAGCATAGTTCGTAATCATTAGCTCAGGGGCCAAACGCTCTAATTGTTCAAAAAAATGTTCCTTTATTCTGGAGAAACCGTAGGCCTTATCTCAACTAATAATTATTTTATAGCAAGCGGGTTAGTAGGAGAGCCAACAGCGCCTGTAATGGGCAAGGCTGGCGCAACAAACATAAATTCATAAATTCCGTCTGAAGCGCAATCAGCTGCTAATTCGCCAAGAGAAAATATTTCTCCCATCGTAATACCCATAATGGGGATTGTAATCCAGTGCCATGGCTGATTTATGCCTTCTACGGATTGGTTGGGGCGTACCTCACAACCCCAAGTGTCTGAGGCAATGGCTGCTATTTCTTTTTCTTGTAGCCATTCTAGCGTCTCAAAAGCGAAACCTGGCGCATCGCCTCCAGGATAGCCATCCCAATTTCCATTTTTTAGCATTTCTTCCATTTGGCCAGTGCGAACAATTACATAATCTCCGCGCTTTATTTCAACTTGCTGGGATTTTGCGGCCCTGTCCAGATCGTCGCATGTAATCCCGTAACCATCCTCTAGCCGCTCAACACCCATTTCTCTTGGCACATCCAATAAAACGCCACGCCCGACCATTTTACTCTTTGTTTTCTCAATGCCGCATTTTTGGGCTCCAGCAGAGGTTACTTCTCTGCAATCATAGCCATTCCACATGAAATTCTCATAAAATATATGTCCAAGGCCGTCCCACTGGGTTCCTGACTGCAACGGCATAACAATCATATCGTCCGCGGCGCGAATCCCCCGCTGATCAAGAACCCCAGAATAAGCGTCTGTTCCTGTTCGCAGCATAGTATGAAGTGGATTTATTCTGCCAAGTGATTGATATTTGGATTTTGCACCCTGTGGGCCGTTTGAATCAAAATTGAGGGCAAGAGAGATTACTTTTCCTTGATTAACAAGCTTTGCGGCTTCAACAATATCGTTCGCCGAGGTATAGTTTAGGGTTCCTATTTCATCATCAGGCCCCCATTTCCCCCAATTTTTATATTTTTCGGCGGCTACTCTTAAGTCGTCTCTTGTGATTTGCTTTACTGTCATTTCTCTCCCCTAAACCCATAATTTAATTAATATATTTTAGCAGAATGAATATCTGATGCATTTAGATTTTATCGATTTTTATAATAAAATGTTAAGCCACTTCTAATATAAAAAACAACTATTAATAAATTGTCCCAAACGATATAAAGCAATGGCAATGACCGCAAGCTGTTATTCTTAAAGCAGAGTATTAAAGGAACTTAATTAATTGTTTGAATTAGAATTATCCACGCTCGTTTTATGTGTTTTAATAGCTTTCCTTGGAGGAATTGTAAGAGGGTTTACTGGTTTTGCAGGTTCATTATTTATGTTGCCTTGTTACACTCTTCTTCTTGGCCCTATCGCTGGAATGAACATTATTATCTTGTCGGGTTTGGTGGGTGTTATGTTTACTGTGAGAAGAGCTGTGAGATACTCTCAAAAAAAAATTACTCTTTTTTATAGCGCAGGACTTTGCGTTGGCGCCTTTATGGGTTTAAATTTTCTTTTCCAGAATGAAATATCACAAATTACTTTTTACATGGGAATTTTCATAATTATTGGGACATTAATTCTCTTCTCCGGCTGGCGATATAAAGGCCCCCAAACAAGAGTTATTTCTCTTGGATTTGGGTGGGTAACAGGCCTTTTCTCAGGGTTCTTTGGCGTGCCAACCGGACCATTTACAGGGATATATTTCTTATCTTCTCCAGTTGAGAAAGACATAATTCAAAGCAATATCCAGCTTGTTATAATATGCACCATACTATCATTTTTCGCTTATTTTATTTTTGTGCAAGGGTTTGACCCTAAATTCCTTGTAATTGGGCTTGTGCTTTCCATTCCTTTATCATTTGGGTTAAGGGCAGGCATTTTTTTGTTTGATAAAGTGTCTGAAGCCTATTTTAGGTACATTACATATACAATACTATTTTCTCTTGGCATTGCGCTGATTTTCAGTTCATAACACTTGCAAATTATAAAATTATCGATATTTTGATTTAATAAAATTTTTGTCGGGGAGACAATTGGAAAAAATTGCAAAAAACATTCTGGATCATATCGCTATTGCGGTTCCGAAAATAGAGCCTGTTTTAGAACATTATTCGAATTTGTTTGACGCTGAAATAACGCCCCCAAAAATTATTTCAGAGCAAGGAATAAGAATGGCCTATGTTCATTTTGACAATATAAAAATTGAACTTATTGAGCCATTGAATGAACAAAGTCCGGTTGCAAAATTTCTAGAACGCAATCCAAGAGGAGCGATGCATCATTTTTGTGCGGTCACATCAGATGCAGAAGCTTCAGCTAAATCCATCAAAAACAATCAAATGAGGGCGCTTGGAGAGCCTGTAATAGGTCACCATGGTCAAAAGATGTTTTTTTTACACCCATCAGATACCAGTAATGTTTTAGTTGAAATCGTTGAAAGCCAAAAGGGAGAAGGTACCACAAATGAAAACTGATTATAATGAAATTCTTGTAGAGGTAAAAGAGAGTGCAGCCTGGATCACAATAAATAGACCAGAGGTTCGAAATGCCTTTCGTGAGCAAACGCTGGATGAATTGCGTGATGCGGTTCTCGATACTAGAAACGACCCTTCTATTTCTTGTATTGTAATTACGGGTGCTGGGGATCAGGCATTCTCAGCCGGGGGTGACTTCTATGCAATGAGGCGACTTAACTGGGTAAATGCCGCTCATTGGAATGACCGCATGCTTGGCCTTGCAATGGCAATCCGCGGAGTGGCTGTTCCAGTAATTGCTATGGTAAATGGCTGGTGCATGGGTGGTGGTCATGAGCTAGCGCTTTGGTGTGACCTTGTGATTGCATCTGAAAATGCGGTGCTTGGGCAAACTGGTGCACGTGTTGGTGCATGTCCAACTGTTGGTGCAACTCAATATTTGCCGCGCATCGTTGGAGAGCGTATTGCACGTGAGATGATATTTTTAGCCAGATCGTTTAAAGCAGAAGAAGCTGCAAAGGTTGGTCTGATTAATAAATGTGTCCCACAGGATAAATTATATGAAGAAACACTAGAATGGGTTAAAAAAATTAACTCACATAGTAGCCAGACCTTGCGTCAGACTAAAAAGTCGTTAAATGCCGAATCAGATGAGTTATATGCATCTTGGCAGCATGGTATGGAGCTGCTAGCCCATGTTTGGGGCTCTGAGGAATCTCTTGAAGGAATGCATGCATTCCTTGAAAAGCGCAAACCTGATTTCCAGAAATTCAGACAACGCAATGCTGAAGAAGTAAAAGACTACCTAACAGGATTGAATAATGATGATAATATGAAAAAAGCCTAAAGCGGTTTTTTAAAAAAAACTAGAGTGGCTTCAGCCAGAGGCGTTTTTGGTTGAAGCTGCTGTCATTATGGGATGAAATTAGATTTGGGTCGGTGAATGGCTGGCCGTTATATTATGTGATTATGGGTAAGAGATTATGGCTGATGGTAATGCGCTTGACGGCGTTGTGGTTTTAGATCTAACACGCGTTCTTGCAGGCCCTTTATGTGCTCAAATGCTTGGTGATATGGGCGCAGAAGTGATAAAGGTAGAACATCCTGGCAGAGGCGATGATACCCGCCATTGGGGCCCCCCATTTGCCGATACAGAAGCAGCCTATTTTCTGGGGGTGAATCGTAACAAGAAAAGCTTGGCTCTCGATTTCAAAACTCCTGCCGGTCGCGCCGTTCTCAAAAAACTAGTTAAGAAAAGCGACATTGTAATTGATAATTTCAAACCAGGTCTCCTTGATAAGCTTGGTCTTACATCTGATTGGTTTAAAACAGAAGCTAAAACCGTTATCAGATGCTCGATAACAGGTTACGGTACAAAAGGACCGAACGGGGGAATGCCAGGATATGATTTTCTGCTTCAGGCCGAATCTGGTTTGATGGCAATTACCGGTGAGCCAGATGGAGCGCCTATGAAACTTGGGGTAGCAGTTGTTGACATCGCAACTGGTATGAATGCGGTGATCGGAATTCTAGCTGCATTAAATAAGCGTCACAGAACAAATCTAGG
This sequence comes from Alphaproteobacteria bacterium, assembly GCA_016779005.1. GTDB lineage: Bacteria > Pseudomonadota > Alphaproteobacteria > Puniceispirillales > Puniceispirillaceae > UBA5951. Next base: position 42,093 of record JADHOL010000007.1, on the reverse strand, counting down.
CTCGTTCGTGGATGTTAATTTATACAACACAGGGGTATTTCTGTTAGCAAATGTTGCTTCAAATTTTCTTATTTCAGAAGCTGAAGCAAGGCGTTATGGAAATGGCCACCCTAATATAGTGCCTTATAATCTTTTTAAATGCGGTGAGGGGAGCCTTGTTATTTCAGTTGGAAATGACGCGCAATTCAAACAGTTTGCAGAATGTGTTGGGCATCAAGAATGGATTAGTGATAGCCGGTTTTCTAAAAATGCAGGCAGGGTCGAAAACAGAGACGAAATCGAACGGCTGATTAAAATAGCCTTGTCTGATAATAGCGCGGATTATTGGTATAATGCGCTTAAAGATAGCGGGATCCCAGTTGCGGTGGTACGTACGGTTTCACAATCGCTCACACATCCACAAACAATTGAAAACGGAATGGTTGTTGAAATGCAGCATTCAACTGCTGGGCTTGTGAGATCTTTGGGCTTACCTATTACGATTGATGATGTGAGAGGACGCAGTGAGAATTCGCCGCCGCCATTATTAGGTCAGCATAACACCGAAATCCTAGAAGAGTTTTTAGGTATGACACAGGCTGAGATCAAAGAGGTAATAAATCAGGGACTCTAATATTAAATGACTTATTTAAATGTAAAAATCGAAGATATCCAAATTTATTCTGTTTCTATACCTCTGAAGGCACCTGTTAAAATGGCAGGTATTTCAGTAGAAACCGCTGATAATCTTATTGTAAGTATTATCGGCGACAATGGAAATATTGGATGGGGAGAAGCATCGTCTGCTCCAACAATGACTGGGGAGTTCGTGCAAGGTATGGTAGCTGCGGCTCAGTTTGTGAAACTATCAATGGTTGGCAAAATTATCTCAAATCTGCAGGATATAAAAACTCTTATTAAAACTCCATTGTACGGCAATGAAGGTGCTATTTCAGCTTTAGAAATGGCTATGCTCGACTTATTTGCCAGAACTAACAACTGTTCCTTAGCTGAGTTGTTGGGGGGCGGTAAACGGCAATCAGTTCGAGCTTTAACAATGATTGCAGGAGGCACATTGGAAGAAGAAATTGAACGGGCAAAAGCAAAACAACAGGAGGGTTTTGAAGCATTCAAGGTGAAAGTAGGTTCGAATTCTCCTGAATATGATTTAAAACGATGCATTATGATTAGAAAAGCTCTTGGCAGTGAGGCTTTTATATCAGCAGATGCTAATGAGGGCTTTGCTGTTCCTGAGGCAATTGAATTTGCAAAAGCGGCTAAAGATGCTGGAATTGATTTTTTTGAACAGCCTGTGCCTGCCCACGACGTTAATTTGATTAAAGAAGTTGCGTTAGCAAGCTCGGTCCCACTTGGCGCAGATGAGGGCGTGCACAGTATATCGGATATCTCAGAACTAGTCACAGCATCTGCTGTAAAAGGTTGCAGCCTTAAAACCATCAAACTAGGGGGTATGCTAGCTGTATTAGATGCGGCCAAACACGCCAACTCCCTTGGGCTAAGCATCAATCTAGCAGGAAAAGTTGGCGAAACAAGCATTAGTAGTAGCGCGGTGGCCATTTTAGCCTGTCTTGTCCCGAATATTAACTGGGATGTAAGTATAACTAATCAGTATCTTTTAATAGACCCAGTTACGGATGTGGTTCCTATCAAAGATGGGAAAATATTAATACCGCAAGGTAAAGGTCTTGGTACTAAAATAGACGAAAAGAAAATAGAACCATATCTAGTGCACTAAAAACAATACGCCGAATACTATATTTTTTTGTTATATGAATTTTTCTGGTGAATAGCCAGAAATTCGAAAATATCGATTGAAATCTTTTCTGCTTCATGTTTCTATAAAAAATTAAATATTCGAAAAAAATATTAATTCAAATTGGAGGAAAACTATGCGATTATTTTTGAAAGCGGCTGTGTTGTCTGCAACGATTCTAGGAACCGTTGCAGCTACCAATGCATATGCAGGCGCTCACAGTTCATGTCCAAAGCAAGGAGGAACCTTGGTTTATGGTGTTAAAGCCGAACCACCTATGTTTGACTTGCATGGAAATAACTCTTACGCAGTTCAACACTATGTTGCACAGCATTATTCAACATTACTTACTTTTGATTGGGAAAATTTCCCAAATATGGAGGGTGATTTAGCTGAAAGCTGGAGTGTATCCGATGATGGATTGACTTTCACTTTTAATCTACATAAAGGCGTGAAGTTCCATGATGGAACTCCAATGACATCGGCAGACGTGAAGGCTTCTTATGAAAGAATTCAGAATCCACCTGAGGGTGTAGCGTCCCCGCGTAAGGCACTTTTGGCTGATATTTCGGGCATTGAAACACCGGATGATCATACCGTAATTTTCAAATTGAGTGCGCCAAATGCATTTATGGAAGCCGGTTTTGCTTCACCTTTTAATGCGATCTATTCCAAAAAAGATCTAGATGCAGATCCAAAGTTCCCAATTAAGAATGTTAACGGCACTGGCCCATATAAATTAAAAGAATATAAGCCTGGCGAAGCATGGATTACTGAAAGATATGAAGATTTTCATCATGATGATAACTGTCTAGATGGAACAATCGGTTATAAAATTTCTGGCATAGCAGAGCCTATGCTTGGCGGTCAAATTATGGCCGAATGGCGCGGAACTGCTCCTGCAGAGCGAGTGACTATTAAAGAAGGTCTCGGTGATAAAGTAAACCTTGTTGGTCCACACGGCTGGATGACTTTGTTCCTTGTTTCTCTAAACTCTGAAACAGAAGCTTTTAAAGATAAGCGTGTTCGACAAGCTCTGCAAATGTGCCTAGATAGAAATAACGGATTAAAGCAATTAGCTAAGATTACCTTTACAAGTGAAACACCAGCTGGTTTGACATTGCCTGGCTCGCCTTACGCTATGTCTCCAGAAGACCTTGCAACCGTAACGGGTTATAGACCAGATGGAGATTCAGAAAAGAAAAAGGCGATGGCAATGCTTAAAGAGGCAGGGTACGAGGGCCTAAAATTTACTTATTCTAATAGAGCAGTTGCACACCCTTATGACCATATGGCGATTTGGATGATGTCTGAGTGGAAAAAGTGTGGCATGAACCCAGAGATGATCTCTAATCCTACTGCCACATTCGTCACTATTCGAAATGAAGGTGGTTTTGATGCAACAATCGACTGGGCTCCATCATTCCTTCCTGATCCATCTTTGATGTTATTTAAGTTTATTTCTGATGATCAGACTGGATCTAACTATTCAAACTACATTGATAGAGAGCTGGATGACCTATATAACGCTCAAAAAGGTGAGTTGGACTTCGATAAGCGAAAAGCACTTTCAATTGAATTAGAAAAGAAAGTTCTTAACGATAGCCATATTCTACCAGTAGCGTTCTTAGGTCGAGTACTAGCGCTTGATTCAAGAATTAAGGGCTTCACAATTGCCCCATCGCACATCTTGAATAACACTTACCGTGGTATTTGGTTAGACGAATAGAATATCTTAGAGCCTTCACAAATCCCCCGGAACTCTCTTGAGTTCCGGGTTTTATTAATATTTTGGATAATCATACTCATGGCAGTCAAAAAACAAAATTCAAAAAAAGCTGGAAGAACAGTGACAGAGGATGTTTTGCTGGATGTAAAAAATCTTCGTGTTGAATTTAAAATGAAGAATGGTGTCGTAAGAGCTGTTGATGACATAAGCTATCAGGTTCGCAAAGGCGAGTTTCTGGCGGTTGTAGGGGAATCTGGCTGCGGTAAATCTGTTTCTGCCCTATCTTTGATGCGTTTGTTGCCCGAAAAGGCTGCGACAATCACAGCAGACCATATTTTATTTGATGGTATTGATATTTCAAGTATCCCGATGAGTGAGATGCGTAAACTTCGGGGGCGAAGAATATCAATGATTTTTCAAGAGCCAATGACTAGTTTAAACCCGGTGTTAACAATTGGAGATCAAATTTGTGAGCCCCTTATAACCCACCTTGGTATGAGCGAAGAACAAGCAGAGGTGCGTGCAATTGAATTGATGGCTATGGTCGGTATACCAGAGCCAAAAAATAGACTGCCTCAATACCCTCATCAATTTTCAGGTGGAATGCGGCAACGTGTAATGATCGCTATTGGTCTTGCATGTGAGCCTGATTTAATAATTGCGGATGAGCCAACTACCGCACTTGATGTTACGATTCAGGCTCAAATACTTGAGTTGTTAAAAGACATAAGCCAAAGACTGGGTATCGCGGTAATAATGATAACGCATAACCTTGGAGTGGTCGCCGCCTATGCGGATAACGTAAATGTAATGTATGCAGCACAAATTATTGAAAAGGGTACCGCATCAGATATCTTTGCTAATCCCGCACACCCATATTCCATTGGGTTGCTTCGCTCAGTTCCAAGAATGGATAAACCACGTGGGGGAAGATTAGCCACCATAGATGGTTTGCCGCCAAACCTCATGAACCCACCATCGGGATGCCGCTTTTACGCCAGGTGCCCAATGGCACAAGAATCTTGTGCGAAGACTGACCAGAGTTTGCAAGAGACCAAAGGGTCAGAAATGCATCAAACAGCCTGTTACTTCAGTGAAAAAGCATTAAAAGAAGGTGCCTTAATTTATGAAACAGATGTTTCTGTTCAAGGAAGTTCTACTGTAGATAAATCAGGAGAACCTCTGTTGAGTGTCTCCTCGTTAAGACAGGAATTTAGTGTTTCATTTAGAACTGGATGGTTCAGTTCCTATAATGGTAGTGTGAAGGCCGTCGATGATGTCTCTTTTGATATTTACCCTGGTGAGACAGTGGGTCTGGTAGGTGAATCTGGATGTGGAAAAACATCGGTTGGAAGAGCGATTTTGCATTTAAATGACCCAACGAGTGGAAAAATTGCGTTTGATAATTTGTCAATAAATAAAAAATCTATTGCGCTAGTGCGTCAGGATATGCAGGTGATATTTCAGGATCCATTCTCTTCTCTTAACCCGCGTATGACGATTGGAGAAATTTTGGAGGAACCCCTGAAGGTTCATAATATTGAATCTGATCCAGAAAAACGTTTGCAGCGAATTAGTGAACTTCTAGTAAAGGTTGGATTATACCCTTATATGAGTGATAGATACCCCCATGAATTGTCTGGTGGACAAAGACAGAGGGTTGGCATTGCAAGAGCTTTGTCAATGGAGCCTAAGTTAATTATATGCGACGAGCCTGTGTCAGCTTTAGATGTTTCTGTTCAGGCACAAATCATTAATTTGCTTGAAGATTTGCAAAGAGAATTAGGCATAGCTTATTTGTTCATTGCCCATGATTTGGCAGTTGTAAAGCATATTTCACATAAGGTTGTTGTGATGTATCTTGGACAAATAATGGAGGTGGGAGAAGGAGATCAATTATATGGTGAACCAAAGCATCCTTACACACAAGCGTTACTAGATGCAGCGCCCATCCCTGACCCAGAGATTGAGAGAAAACGTAAACGTTCCATTTTAAAAGGAGAGTTGCCATCTCCAATTAATCCGCCAAATGGATGCGTGTTTTCAACAAGATGTCCAAAAGTAGTCGCTGCTTGTACAAGCGGAAGGCCAGAGCTTTTAAGGGTCGGTACCGAGCATATGGCTTCATGTGTATTATTGGATGAGAGGTAGGTAATGCTACAATATGCTTTAAGAAGAATTTTACTGGTATTCCCAACACTTTTTGCTGTAGCTGTTTTGGTGTTTTTGGTTTTGCGTGTTGTTCCAGGAGATATTGTTGAAATAAAAATGACCGCTGAGGGAGGTATCGTATCCCAAGAAGAGATTGAGCGTGAACGCGAGCGGCTTGGATTAAATGAACCGCTATATAAGCAATTTTTTACTTATATGATTGGTTTACCGCGGGGAGATTTAGGAGTTTCCTTATGGACAGAACGCCCGGTTTCGCAGGAGATAGGGTCTAGAATTGCACTATCCTTCGAACTGGCAATTTTATCAACCATATTAGCAGTTTTAATCGCGTTTCCGCTGGGCACATTATCGGCTCTTTATAGAGGTACAGTTCTCGATTATGTTATTAGAATAATAACAATAGGTGGGATAGCAGTGCCCTCCTTCTGGCTTGGAATGCTACTTATTATGTTTGCCATAACATTTTTTGGCAAACTGCCTCCATTAGGCACAGTAAGTATATTTGATGATCCTCTCACCAATTTATATCAATTAATCTGGCCGGCACTCTCAGTGGGATATAGATATTCATCTGTTGTTGCGAGAATGCTTCGTTCTTCAATTTTAGAAGTGTTATCTGAAGATTACATCAGAACAGCGCGTGCAAAGGGTGTTTTCGAGCGCTTAGTTATTGTTAAACACGGAATGCGTAACGCCTTGTTACCTACTGTAACCGTAATCGGATTAGAGTTCGCGTTCTTATTAGGCGGATTAGTGGTTACTGAGTCTGTATTCAATCTAAATGGTATAGGTAAGCTTTTTGTGGATAGTGTTGTGCGAAACGATCTAAATCTTCTTCAAGGTTTGGTGCTAACAGTTGCAACCTGTTTTGTATTTGTGAATCTTATCGTTGACTTATTATATGCTGCCCTTGACCCAAGAATTAGGTATCAGAAATGACAACTAAAATACAAACAAACGAAAAGATGGTTGAAAAGCCAAAGCGTCGTACAATAGGAGATTTTATTAAGCAACAGCCATTGGGGTTTATTGGCATTGTAATGATAATCATTATGTTTTTGGCGGCTGTTTTTGCTCCATATGTAGCGCCCTATGACCCAACTGACATTGACTTTATGGCTTCACCTGCGCTTGGGGGTGGTCAGCCATCCATAGAACATCCATTGGGAGCAGACGCTTTTGGTCGTGATATACTTTCCCGATTAATATTTGGTGCAAGAACAGCTTTATCAATTGGTTTTTTCTCTGCGTTTATTGGATGTTCAATAGGTGCCATTATAGGGACAGCCTCAGCGTTCTTTGGCGGAAAAGTTGATTTATTAATACAACGTTTTATAGACTTAATGTTGTCATTCCCAATTATTGTATTGGCTATCGTTGTTATTGCAATTTTTCCAAAGACAGTAATTTTTGGCATAGATGTAAATGTTATTGTTGCTATTGCTATTCCGTTTATTCCAAAAACAGCTCGCGTCATAAGATCACAAGCGCTGGCAATCGTAACACTTCCATATGTAGACGCTGCCAGGGCAAACGGTTTTTCAGCTAAGCGAATAATTTTTAGGCATGTGCTCCCTAATGTGACAGCGCCGTTTTTGATTATGATGACTGCATTTATCGGTCAGGCTATCCTACTTGAGGCAAGTTTATCGTATCTTGGTCTTGGAGTTGTAGAGCCAACTCCTTCATGGGGTTTAATGCTTGCAGGTGTAAATGCTGATTATTATCGGTCAGCGCCATGGATGATCTTATATCCGGGCGTAGCAGTAAGTGTTGCTGTTTTTTCTTTTAACCTTTTTGGGGATAGTTTACGAGACTGGCTTGATCCTAAGTTAAAACTCTAGTTGTTAGAACCGGTGTTGGAGTTGTGGTTTTAAACTTAGCGGTTTGAATTAATTAGGAGAGCTTGAAATGATGCAACCTAGTGTCGGCCTAATTGGTGTTGGCGCAATGGGGAGTGGAATAGCGTCTTGCATTTCACGGGCGGGGTTATCGCTCCTCGTTTTCGACGCTGATATTGGAAAATTAGATTCCATTTCGAAAATGCCACTAATTAAAAAATCTACGGCCAGTGAAATAATTACGAACTGTGACTTGATTTTAATGTGCGTCCCATCTTCTATTCAAATAGAGCAGATGTTAGTGTCTACTTTTCCAAAAAAAGACGCGACAATAGTAGACCTTACCAGCTCTGATCCACGCGTGACGGAAAGCCGAGCTGAAAAGCTACTCAAAGAATTCAAAGTAAATCAACTAGATGCAGCTATGTCTGGTGGTGCTAATGGCGCAGCTGCAGGAACTTTGACATTAATGGTTGGCGGCGACGGTTACATTTTAGAAAAGTATATGCCAATATTTAATACTTTTGCGGATAAAATTTTTCATATTGGTGACGCTGGAAAAGGTCAGCTTATGAAATTATTTCACAATGCTGTTTGCCATGGAAATTTTTTGCTTTTGAGTGAGATTTGTATCAAGGGAGAACAGAATGGGCTTGACCTTGCGCAAATGATAGACGTGTTTAACTGCTCAAATGCACGTAGTTATATATCAGAAAAACGATTTCCAGATCATATATTGTCTGGAACATTTGACGGACGCTCAACGCCTGCTAACTTAAAAAAAGACCTTGGTTTATTAGATGAGCTACTCAAAGGTGATGAAGTAGAACAAAGCTATCTAGCACATAGTCTGAATCTTCTCAATATGCTAGATCCTACGTTTGAGAATGATGATTTTATGCTTATCTATCCGCATCTAAAACAGATATTGGAGAAATAAGGATACCATTATTATCTTTTTAAGTTTGTATTTTTCTCAATAACAGCACAAACAGCAGCAGCATCCATATCCTGATATCCTTGGGCCATTGCAGCTAGGTAATATTGCAACGCTACTTGATAAATAGGAAGCGGCACATAATTATCTTTCGCAAGTTTGGTTATATAGTCACTATCCTTGATAGGCGTTGAAAAATTCATTCCCTCAACGGCATAATCATTCTCAACCATTAATTTGCCGCGTCCTTCAAATACAGCTGAGCTTGAGAAAGTACCACTAATTGCCTTATGAATTAATTCTGGCTCTAATCCGACTTTCATGCCAAGAACCATCACTTCAGCAGTAGCGCTATTATGAACCAGATTAAGAATATTGCCTATAAGTTTCATCTTGCTACCATTACCGAATGCGCCAACTTGCGTAACTTTCTGGCAGAATGCTTCTAATAGGGGTTTGGCAGCTAGAACATCTTCTTCATTACCAGAAAGATAGGCAGATAATTTGCCTTGCAATGCAACGACCCGGTTTCCTGAGACAGGAGAATCTACCATCCGAATTTGTTTATCACGTGCCAATAATAACGCATCTTGTTTTGCGTCGACAGGTAGCGTTGATAACTCAATTAGGAGAGGGCTATCAGCTGTTTTGTGTAAATCCTTCAGGCTAGGCATTGCGTGCATTACAGAATTCAAATTTGCCGGCGTCGGCAGACATAAGAGAATGTTTTTCTGCTTTGAGAATAGGCTAGCCAAAGAGCTGCACGCAGAAAAATTCTCAAAGCTATCAAACTTTGCCATTGCCTCTGGCAAGATATCGAACCCATAAATTTCAAAATCATTTTTTAGCAGATATTCTGTTATGGCTGAACCTAGAACACCTAGTCCAATAATGGCAGCAGATTTATTCATAAGAGAAGTCCAAATTTATAGTACGAGTGCTGCACGACCTGTGATACGGCTATGTTCTAGATCATTATGAATATCTTCTAGTCCATCAAATCCAGAGGTCCTAGTAACAAGGGGCATTAGCCCTTTATCTGCTTGTTCCCCTACAAGTTGCAAACTCTCAAGTACTTCTTGATAAGAGCAATATCGGCTTCCCATTACCTCAATTTCCTTATTGAGTAATGTCATTGCGTTCAGCTTAAAATCAGCTTTAGAGCCACCGCCACCGCCAAGTGTAAGTAATCTGCCGCCAGTACCAAGACTATCTGCCGCCATTTCAAGACTTTTGGTCGAGGACACAAAATCTATCACAGCGTCGAAACCACCGCCGGATGCATCAAGTAGGGCTTCATGAGCATCATTGGTAGTAGCATCAACACAGATATCTGCGCCATGTTCAAGACAGGCAGCAAACTTGCTTTTATCAACGTCGACAGCTGTAACATGACAATTTGCCCATCTGGCCATTTTTAACATTTGGATACCAAGCCCGCCGCCAGCACCAAATACCGCAACACGTTCAAGAGGCGCTATTCTGCCTCTACGAAGTACTTTATAAGGTGTTGCTATTGCATCACAGATAACGCCAATTTCCGCTGCATTCTCATAGATATTTAAGGTCTCTGGTATAGGAACAAAATTTTTGGCTGGTAGTTTGATATATTCAGCATATCCGCCGTCACAGGCTCTTCCGATATAACCTCCAAAATTCTTGCATAAAGTTTGGCGGTTAATCAAACACCATTTGCAATGCCCACAAGTAAGGTAGAAATAGGCTGTAACAGGCATTCCCGCTTTAAGGCTACCGCAATCACCGTTTGTTTCTACAATTTCAGCTGCAATTTCGTGCCCTAATATTCTTGGAAACGGAACAGTAGTTCTGCCCGCTTTTACGTGCTGTACGGTAAGGCCTGCTCCACATGCAATAACTTTGGCAACAGCCTCTCCTGGGCTAGGTTTGGGGTCATCAACTGTTTCAAGAGAGAATGGTTGGCCAGGGCCATGCAACATAAGCGCTTTCATAATGTCATCCTTTGTTTCTAGCTGAAGATTGGATCTCTAGCACATGATTCTCCAAATTATCGGTCAAATCAAGAGCCTCTCCTGTATAGGCTGATGCATCCATTGCCATTGTTAGTACTAGATTGCGATGACCATCTTTGGCTGTGGCGTGAGGTGTTGACTGACCTGTAACAAGTCGTTGATACCAGGAGTTTGTCTCTTCACGCATTGGACCCCATAGCTGGCCTCCAAAAATGTCCCCAGGGGGGTATGATGTAAGAAAGTCAACATGTCTTTGCGGTGGCTCAAACCCATGAGGCACATACCCGCCCCCTTGGGATTTTGTACTCGCAAGAACCAAGTCACGATGGGTATCTTCAATATCAATCACACCCTCGGTTCCAACAATTCCAATTTCTAGACCATAAACAGAACCTGGCCATACCTGTGGTAACGCCCAGCTTATATTCATACTAAAAATAGTACCATCATCCATTGTAAACAGACCGAAAGTTGCGTCTTTTGTTCCATATTGAGAGAGTGACTTATCAACTGATTTGGCAAAAATTTGCGCAGGTGTTTTGCCTTCTAGTAACCATAGCGACATATCCAGACTATGTGTTCCAGATACAACCATCGGGGTAAGGTTTTCACGCTCATTTGTGCGTCTTACGGTCGCAATCGGTACCATAGAGTTCATAAATGCACGCGTTACAACAGAGGTTACATCGCCTATTCGGCCTTCTTGAAGTCGTTGTTTTACCGTAAGAAACCGTCTTCTGAAACGCTGAGTATATCCCATCACTGCATCTAGCCCTGCTGCTTCTATTGCGGCTAAAATCTTTGCTGATTCCTGAATATCTGTAGCTAGGGGTTTTTCAATAAATAAACTTGCTCCAGCTTCTACTGCTGCCATTGTAGGTCCAAAATGATGATTTTCATCAGTTGCAATAATTACAGCATCTACCTCACTTCTTGCGAGAAGTTTGTTATAATCATCTGTAAAGAAATCTGCGTTTGTGTCATTTTGTAATGTCTTACCAAGCTCTGTGTCGATATCACATAAGCCAATCCAGCCTATTCCTGGATAATCGCGTGCCATGATGGCTCTTATCCTGCCGATAGCACCGCAACCCACTATCGCAAGCCCGATTTCCTTTTTTCCAGAATTAGCCATTTTTATTCCCCCTAAACCTATAATTTACTGAATTTAATACTCTTTATATAACGCTAATGATTTTTGGCAAGTTCTGCAATATATTGATAAACGGCTCGAAGTCCCATTGCTTCTCCTCCTTTTGGCCTGCCTGGTCTGCTCGAAAGATTCCATGCCATAACATCGATATGCGCCCAATTTAAATCCTTGCCAATGAACTTTTGCAAGAATAGAGCGGCTGTTATAGCGCCGCCATATCCTGATTGACCTGTGCTTGAAACCGCGGATGTTCCTGTTTTTAAATATCGCTCATAAGGCGCAAATAAGGGCAGATGCCAAATCGGATCATCTATTTTCTCGCCTATCGACATGAGCTGTCTTGCGGTTTCTGTTTTGTTGCAAAAAACAGCAGGGCATTCTGTGCCAAGAGCTACTCTGGCAGCGCCCGTTAGGGTTGCAAAATCAACTACAAAATCTGGATTATCCTTTTTGGCGTAGAATAATGCGTCTGCTAATACTAGGCGTCCTTCTGCGTCGGTGTTGCCTACCTCAACAGGAATTCCTGCAGCAGTTTCAATAATATCAAGAGGCCGCATGGATTTATCAGAAACTGAATTTTCAGCAGCTGGTATTAAAACACGTAATTGTACGCGAAGGCCAGCTTCCATAATGGCCGATGCCAGACCAAGGGCATGTGCTGCTCCGCCCATATCTTTTTTCATGATCTCCATGGCTTTTGACGGTTTAAGGTCAAGACCCCCAGTATCAAAGGTTATGCCCTTGCCAATTACGGTTATTTTAGGGCCTTTTGTGCCCCATTTAAAATCTATTAAACACGGAGGCGTTTCTGCAGCGCGTCCAACCACATTAATTGCTGGTGCATGTGTTGCTAGCTTTGCACCAGAATATAATGTGAAATCAGCTGAAAACCTGTCAGCAAGCTGTGAAGCTATATGTGCTAATTTTGTAGTGTTTAGATAGTTTGCTGGTAAATTAATAAGATTTCGGCAAAGCGATATAGCCTTAATTAATGCAGGCACGTCTCCCGCATCTGGCGCATATAGCTGCGCAGATTCAGGTTTTTCTGTATTTTGGTCTGTATCTTTAGGGGGGCTATTGTGAGGATCATTCGGTTTTTCAGGAAAATCATAAGTATATTGGGCTAATCCCCACCCTAAAATGAACGGCGTTTTTTCAAATTCTTTAGTTCCGAATTCTATTTTCCAGATACCAGCAGGGCATTTTTTTGCAGCAATAGCCATTTCCCAAATGCCAGGCCAATCCGCATCAGTCCAGCTTGTATCTGCGTTATTTAAAACAGCAGAAGATGATTCAGAGATTATTAATAATGCTGCTTCAACATTTCCGTGCGTATCAGGAAAAAGCAAAAAGCTACCTGAATCAGGCTGGAAATTATTTTGCTTTATCCAAGATTGCCAATAGCGGGGTGTGTTCTCTACCCATTTATGAAATTCAGAGGAAATAATCAGGTAAACTGGCCTCAGCCCATCATTATCAGAGGTTAGCCCCGTCTTAACTTGAAGATAATCCAACATAGCCATCCTTTATAATCGTAGCCGAAATTTTAAATCTATTGTGCTGTGATTAGCAGATTAAGCAAGTGGGAAATTATCTTGATTTATATATTTTATAAGTTCCTCTCACATTAGGAAGAGATAAAATGCAGTGCTGTTTTAAATGATAACTAAAACAAATTTTGTAAAAATGAGGAAATATTTATAGCAGGCCATGGTCAAAATTTCTCAAATCGGCTAAATCTAACTATCAAATAGGCAAATAGATAGACAACTAAATAGACAACGTTTCTAGATATAATTGTCGGTTTAATAGTTAGAAGAGAGCTTGGTTGTTAAATTCCCGTTCAGAAATGCTTGCTAATGCACAATGGTTTAGCCACCGCCGGTTGAGTTTATGGGTTCTTGTGATATTTGCCAGTCTGTTAATCCTAATTGGCCATGCTACAATCAACGTCATTGATCGCGACGAAGCACGATTTGCACAGGCAAGTAAGCAAATGGTCGAAACAGCAGATATTATAACGATTAAGTTTCAAGATGAATTACGAGCAAAAAAACCCATTGGCATTTATTGGCTGCAATCTGCATCAGCCGCCTTATTCGGTTCAGAAGACATATCATCCTATCGGCTCCCAAGCTTACTTGGTTATATTGTAAGTCTGGTTCTATGCTATTTGTTTGTGCGAAATTTATGGCCTGATTCACGCCATTTACAGCAACTTGTCTCTTCATCTTTACTTGCTAGTTGTTTTATTATACTTGCCGAAGCGCATATCGCTAAAACAGATTCACTATTATTAAGCCTAATCATGGCTCAACAGTTCTCGTTATGGTTATTTTACAAAAATAGACATCTTGATAAACAGCTTAATAAACACCTTCCAAAAAATATATCTGGGCGGGTTTGGTTTTGGGTCTCAATGGCATTTGCAATATTGGTCAAAGGGCCTATCGCGCCTTTTCTGGCGCTTACGACACTGCTTGGATTGGTGATTATAGAGCGCGAATGGCGCTGGATAAGAGAACTTCGTTTTGTATCTGGCTTGCTTATTATTAGCGTAATTTGTCTTCCCTGGGTTTTAGCTGTTTCAATCGCTACAGATGGCAGTTTTCTTGCTCAAGCGGTGACAAAAGACCTTTTGCCAAAACTCGCTAGCGGGCAGGAATCTCATGGTGCACCCCCTGGCACTTATCTGTTAACTATTCTGTTATTGATGTTTCCAGTTTCTATTTTTCTGGGCTCTTTTAGTAGAACAAACGCTCAATTTTGGCGGTCTGATGCAACTAAGTTCTGTTTTGTATGGTTTGTGGGTTATTGGTTTGTGATCGAATTAATTCCAACTAAATTGCCGCATTATATATTACCGATACTACCAGCGCTTATTATGCTTATTGGCAGAGCCGTATTTCTGCCTGTCTCGTTATTGAAATGGCGCCGTATCACTGAAGTGATAATATTTGTGATATCTGCTTTGTGCGGGGTTTTGCTGCTTTCAGCTGGATTGTGGGGTGCCGCAAAATTAGGGTCCGAAAATGGAGGCTTTGCATTTGCGTTTGTACTTTTTGCATTATTACTAATTTTTGGTATTTTTGTATTTGGCTTTAAATGGATTAGGGATGACTCACCTCAGATTATAAAACGTGGCCAGCTTGTGCTTGTAGCTAGTATTCTTGGAATTGCGTTTAATTGTGTGCTGTTTTCTGGCATTATTGGGAACTTAAAATCTGTTCATATTGCGTCCTTAATCGAACAGGAACTAGAAGCACTTCCGGTAAATGCTAATATTATTGCACTGGCAGGGTATCACGAACCATCTGCTGTATTTACATTAGGAGAAGAAATTTTATTGCTTTCTGCAGATGAAGCCGCCTTACTTTTGGCAGAGGCGCCAGAGGCAATAATCATCGTTGAATCACGCCATTTAGAACAATTTCAGGCAGCAGCTTTAACGCTAGATATACCGACCTATCAGCTATCTAAGGTGGACGGGTTCAATATTTCTAAAGGACAATTTGTTGAATTATATTTCATTTCTTCGATTAAATTTGACGATAAGAGTTTGAACGGCTAAGACCTCTAAAAAACCGTCTTAAGATTTTGTTTTATGGCACAATTTATCATCTATCCAGAGAATGCATCTCATGCTGTGTTAGAACCAGAGATTTCAGTGCTTGTGCCAGTTATGAACGAGGCTGGAAATGTCAGGCCCTTGATTGACGAGATCTGCTATACGTTTCAAGGCAGACCCTTTGAAATTATTTATATTGATGATGGCAGTACAGATGAAACAGAGGCTGAGTTACAAAAATGCGTGTCTGAAATTAAAGAGTTGCGTGTTTTACGTCATAAAAAGCGAAGTGGACAAAGCGTTGCCATTCGCACAGGTCTGCTTGCCTCAAGAGCGCCGCTTATTGCTGTTTTAGATGGGGATGGCCAAAATATCCCAGCTGACCTGCCCGCGTTAGAAAAAGCGTTATTGGCAGCGCGCCCTAATAGGGGCATGGCAGGGGGCGTGCGACAGGGAAGAAAAGATTCAGCAATGAAGAAATTTGCTTCTCGCAGAGCTAAGAACCTAAGAGGTTGGTTGCTAAAAGATTCTCACCCTGACTCTGGCTGCGGGATTAAAATAGTAGATAGGGAAGTATTTTTGCGGCTTCCCTTTTTTAATCATATGCATCGGTTTATGTCGGTTCTGGTTCGAAGAGAAGGGGGGGTGGTAATTGAAGTGCCAGTTGGTCACCGCGCTCGCGAGCAAGGCAGTTCCAAATATGGAATTTTAGATAGATTACTGGTTGGAATTTCTGATATTATGGGCGTTATGTGGCTTCTTAGTCGCACAAACCATCCAGAAGACATTACAGAGATTTCCCCAAAAACATTACATAATAATGCAACCGAGAAGTAGTGAAAAACTAAATGCTTGATATCATCTCAAATATAATAGGTACGTCCGCACTAGCAACGGGTAGCTTTCTGCACACCGCTATTCCATTCCTGCCTGCATCAATTGCACAAAATCCAGCAACTTTGATGGTCATTGTTGGTTTTGGCGGACAGTTTTTATTCGCTATGAGGTTTATTATCCAATGGATTAAATCTGAAGGCGAAAAGAAATCGGTCATTCCACTTGCATTTTGGTATTTCTCAATAGGGGGCGGATTAGTGCTTTTATTATATGCGCTATGGCGCAAAGACCCTGTTATCATATGCGGTCAAGGTCTGGGGTTATTTATATATGCGCGTAATTTGTATTTTATTCATCGTAATTCTAGTAAGGATGCCCAATCTTAAAGCCTGAATATTATAGTAAGCATTACATAGTAGTGTTGCTCATATTTAGTAACATACTCCATTCATCTGGTGATACAGGTACTACCGATAGACGCGATTGACGCACGAGTGCAAAATTTTCCAGCAACGGCTCATTTTTAATTTCTGCAAGTGTAACAGGTTTTACAACCTCTTTTACCGCAACTACGGTAACCATTCCAAAGCGCCCTGTTGCGTCGGTTGGATCAAGGTGCCATTTCTTGGTAACACGTACGATCCCGACAATGCGTTTTTCAATTACAGAGTGATAGAAAAATCCAAGATCTCCTATCTCCATGGCTTTCATATTATTGCCAGCTTGATAATTGCGAACGCCATCCCAGCCTTCGCCTTCATCTCCCTTAGCCAGCTGATCATCAAATGACCATGTATTTGGTTCTGATTTAAATAGCCAATATGCCATGTAAGCCTCTTTTTAGTGTTTTGTTATTTTAAACAAGCGACGATATTCCCGCCATGCTATTCAGTCGTTACGGTTCTTGATAAAAGCGTCCTAATTTCGCTCTCTATGGTCTCAGGATGTTGCAAAATACGATAAACAGATTGCGCAATTGGTAATTCGATATCTTCATATTCTGCTCTTGCGTTAAGAAGGGCAGCTGCTTTGCTTCCTTCTGCTAATTTCTGTTCAGGATGCTGTTTTTTTGCAAGGGCCATTCCATAAGCCATATTGCGAGAATGAGGGCCAGAACAGGATAGCATTAAATCCCCCATTCCTGCCAAACCATTTAGCGTTTTGCCCCTACCACCTATTTTTACAGCTAGTCGCGAAATTTCGGCAAGACCTCGTGTTACCAATGCAGCACGCGCATTATCCCCAAGCTCTAATCCAGTAGCAATACCAGCTGCGATGGCAATAATATTTTTAACAGCACCTCCAACAGCAACCCCCATAACGTCATCCCCAACATAGCACCTCAAACAACTCATTGAGAAATAATCAGCAATCATACAAGATAGCGAAAGAGAATTAGAAGCAATCATAACAGCGGCAGGCTTATCTAAGATTACCTCATCCGCAAATGATGGCCCACTTAAGAGCCCATAGGGGTTAAATTCGCCTAAGCTTTCATTTACCCATTCTGGCAGGAACACGCCGCCCTTTTGAGGGTGAGGAAGCAGCCCTTTACCCGTAAATAGTATAATTGCCTTTTTGGATGCATAAGAGCGCACTAATTGAATTGCCTGCGCGGTTGCTGACACGGGGACAGCTATCACTATCAGTTCAGCTGACCTCAGACATTCTGGCTGTAATGTCGATGATATGGGCTGGTTAAGTCTAAGCTGAGGCAATGCCAATAGCTGTGCTTGATTAAGGGCATCTGCTGTTTCTTGGCGCCGGGTAAGCACCGTAATGCTATTTTTTGCTTTTTGCAGCTGGTCTGCAAGCGCGCCTCCCCAGCTTCCGCCTCCAATGACGACTATTTCTCCGGTTTTTGAGTTGCTAGCTGTCATTGTCTTACACCTCGCCCTGGTGGCGGTGTTGCATTATTATCAAGTGGCCATCGCGGTCTTGGTACGAAATCAAGTTCGGTATTCATACCAATTTGATGGTATTCCATGCCAACCCAAGCAATCATAGCAGCATTATCAGTGCAAAATTCTAACGGTGGCAAAATCATAGTGAAGTTCAAGGAGCTGGCAAGGTTTTGTAAATCCTCCCGAATTTGTGTGTTTGCAGCTACACCGCCAGCCACTACAAAGGAGGGTTGTTCCTTATGTTTATAAGAAGAGATAAACGCCTCCATTGCAATTGCTGAGCGATTAACAAGACAAGCAGATATAGCCGATTGCATACTTGCAGCAAAGTCAGAAATCGGAAGTGGTTCTGGATGAGTTGATGCTGCATTGGCAAGTGCTGTTTTAAGGCCAGAAAAAGAGAAATGACAATCATGATATCGTTGCCTTGGAATAGGCAATTTTATAGCCGTTGGATTTCCCGACTTGGCGGCTTCTTGTATAGCTGGCCCGCCTGGGTAGCCAAGTCCTAAGATTTTTGCGGCTTTATCAAATGCTTCACCAGCGGCATCGTCCAATGTAGTGCCATATCGCTCATACTTACCAAGCCCCTTGATATTTAACAGCTGGGTGTGACCGCCAGAGACTAGCAATAATAGGTACGGAAAATCCAGATTATGTGTGAATCTTGGTGTCAATGCGTGACCTTCGAGATGGTTGACAGCGTAATAGGGCAGATTACTTGCGCTGGCGATTGCTTTGGCTGTTACGGTACCAACTAAAACGCCGCCTATTAATCCAGGCCCACCTGTTGCAGCAATACCATCGATTTTATCAAAGGATAGTCCTGATTGTTTAAGGGCTTGCTCAATTGCGGGCCTCATCGCAGATAAATGTTCTCTTGCCGCAACTTCTGGCACAACACCGCCGTGAGAGGCATGAATAGATGCTTGCGAGGAGATAATATTAGCAAGGATTTCACCATCCTGCCTAATAATTGCGCAAGCAGTCTCATCACAACTGCTTTCTATTCCTAATATGATTGACTGTTTTGTCATTTTTTTCCTTTGAAAACTTCCGTCATACTATTAGACAGAGTATATGCAAGACAAGAAAAATCCTGAAACGTCCCGTTTGTTAACGATCGCCACACGAAAATCAAACCTAGCAATGGCTCAAGCTCAACTAGTATGTGATTTAATTGCGCCAGTGCAAGCACGCCTTGTTGGTATGTCAACGCCTGGGGATGAAAATCTTGTAAAACCGTTAGTCGAAATTGGCGGTAAAGGGGTGTTTATTAAAACACTTGAGCAAGCACTGTTATCTGGTAGTGCTGATTGCGCTGTACATTCCTTAAAAGATATGGAAACTCAGTTTGCACCAGATACACAAATTGCCTCAATTTTACCAAGAGAAGATCCAAGAGATGCAATATTAGGGGCTGCAAGTCTTGATGAGCTTGCGATAAATGCAAAAGTGGGTACAGCTTCTGTAAGACGCAAAGCACAATTATTAAAATATCGCCCTGATTTAGATGTTCAGCTATTAAGAGGAAATATAAACCGAAGAATAGCTTGCCTTGAAAATAATGAATATGATGCCATTATTTTGGCTGTCGCTGGCCTAAAACGGCTGAATTTGAATAGTGCATATTCCCCAATTGATATTGATAAAATGCCACCGGCTGCCTCGCAAGGAACACTCGCAGTTCAGATTTATGAACGTCATCCAGATTATGAGTTTATTAAGCAGACCTTTTCGCGCTTGAATTGCAATAATACACGTTCTTGTGTAACAGCAGAGCGCGCAACTCTAGCAGATCTGGATGGGTCTTGTCGCACGCCGATTTCTGCTTATGCCTATATAAGCTCATCTGGCAGGTTGCATCTTCAGGCCCATATATACTCTCCTGATGGAGCGGAAAGCTATAGTGCTTCTTCTTCGAGTAAGCCTGAAAAAGCGCTGGAATTAGGTCAAAAAATCGCCCAAGATCTTCTGGAAAAATGTGGTGGAAAGTCGTTTCTTTCGAGCTAGTTTAAGTTCTTTTTAGAGGAATGAAATAAGCAAAAAGATGATTATTGTTATTCGCGATATTGAAGCTGCTACTAGCAATGCTAATCTTCTTTCGGCTTCTGGAATATCTGCTATGCCACTTGCGGTTTTAGCTTACGAGCCACTTGCGCTAGATAGCGCGATATTTGAGAAAAATTATCAGGCCCTGATTTTTACAAGCAAACACGCAATTCTACATCAAAACTCATTTTATGATCTGCCAGCTTGGTGTGTTGGAAGCACCACAGCACAAGCAGCAAAAAATGCAGGATATACGAATGTCATTACATCATCAGGTAACGCCCAGACTTTGGCTAAGAATATAGCCCATAAGACAGACAGGGCAAAAGGGCCATTATTATGGGTTTCAGGAGCTGATATTGCATTTGATATTGAGGCTTATTTAACCCCTAAAAAGTTCAATATAGATAGAGCCATTAGTTACCATATGAGACCTTCAGACCATCTTCCTGACGGGTTTATAGAGCTGGTTAAATCAAATAAGATCACGGGAATTATTATTATATCAAAACGAAATTTTCAGTGTTTTAGAGCATTAATGATTGCAGCCGATATTTGGGAATATCACAAAAAATGGCAGCTCTTTACATTTGATCAAATACCATTTGTGCCAGAAGAGGTGTCTTTTTTCTCTGGCATTACAAAATCTGAAGAAGCTAATTTTGAGCACTTGTTTAAAGTAATAAAAGACTGGTACTCTACGATAAGAGAACTCGAATAGGCAGATAATCTGTATGCAGGATCCAGATAAAGACGCATCCGAGACGGTGATTGAAGGTGAGGCAATCCCGCGCTCTGGCCGAAAAAAAGCGTCTGGCAATAAGAGCAATCACACTCATCAGTCAGGCTCTTCTTCGGCTAGGACATTATTTTCACTGAGAAATCTAATAGGATTTTTTATGTTTGCACTGGCTGCCATAGCAGGTGGTTATTGGGTGCTGAATAATGTGATGCCCCCTTCACAAGATAGCCTGAAACTCTCAACAACCCTAAATGAAGTTACGGAACGTACATTACAAACTCAGCAGCAGCTAGCGGAGCTACAAGACCAAGTTGAAAATTTGAAAACAAATATAGGCAGTTTAGAAGAATATGTTGAAGCAGAAGCGCAGGATGTAAGCCCAGATACACTGCTAGCCCAGCTTAATGATCTAGAAGCTCGGCTTGAGGGTTTAGGTAATGAGATATCGCGCACCCAAATAGAGGGTAGCAAGCCGCTCGAGAATATAAATTTTGGCTCGCACCAGATAACACAATTTTTAGATAGTTTATGGCTTGATAGTCAAACAGGCAAAAGCCTTGCAATCTATCGACCATTGATTGAGATGCTAAAATCTAACTTGGTTGAGGATAAGTCAGATGAAGTTGTGCGCTCTATTGAGCAGGCGCTCAGCGGAAATTTATCTAGCCATGCACGTCTGTTAACTGAATTAAACCGTCAAATTTCTGAAGTTACATGGGGTTCGGCAACGTATGATAAAATACTCAAACCCACAGATAAGCCAAAGATAAAGACAGATAAAATAGAAGATACCAGTGAATTATCTGAGCTGTCTTGGGCGGACTATTTGGCAGGCCTGTTTAATCTTAGAAAATTGTCGAATGATAATGCCGTACAGTCTGATAGTGAGGATAGGCGCGGTATCAGGGATGAAGCTTCCCAAAAACTACTTCTGAGCGATGCTAATCAGTTGCTACTGCGTGCAAATAAAATCCCAGAAACATTATCAGAGGCAATTATGTATCTGAAAGATTTTTTAGATAATGATACCTCCAATATAAGCTCACAGCAGCTATCGAAACTTAATCGGCATCTATCCCAAATTAAATCCCGGCAACAGGTAGATAAAATAATAACTGAAATTTATCAAAACCACAGCTCATTACCCAAAAGAGAAAAGCCATGATACAAATCATACGCTTAATTCTAATAGGCGGTCTGGTTGCGCTGGTTGTTAGCTGGTTTAATCAGCAAACAGGTGAAAGCCAAATTCAATGGCTTGGCTATGAAATTCAGATTTCAACGAGCCTACTTGTTGGTTTTGTGATTGCTTTTGCCGTTTTAGTAATGCTGTTTGACAGGCTATGGCGTCTTATTCGAAATTGGCCCAAAATGATGGCGCATGGCTGGCAATATAGGCGCCGCACCAATGGCGAGCGTGCGCTTGGACTTGGCCTTGTTGCCTTGGCCGCAGGTGATAGTCGCTCTGCACAAAAACAAGCAAGGAAAGCAGAAAAACTACTTGGCAGGGGACTTCTTCCTGATTTGCTGGCAGCACAAGCAGCTCATCTAGCAGGAGATAAAAACGCTGCAAGACGATATTTCGCACAGCTATCAAAGCATAAAGACACTGCTTATTATGGTCTTATCGGAATAATGAACTTGCAATTTCAGAATAATGATTCCCAGAAAAGCCGAGCAGCTGCTCAAAAGGCATTGCAGATACAACCTGATTCAGTGGTTGCATTAACCCATATTTTCTGGCGAGAAGTTGAGGAAAAAAATTGGCATAATGCTGTGAATATATTAGGGCGGTTAATACCTCATCTGGCGAATTTACCAGAACAAAAACATCTGTTTCAAAGACGAGAAATCGGACTATGCTATCTCCTTGCACGGGAAGTTTCTGAAGTTCGAGATAAGACCAATTGGCTGGAGCGTGCCCTAAAGTTAGATCAGTCCCACATTGCCGTGCGGGTTGCCCTTGCCAGATTATATCAAAAGAGCGAATCAACAAAGCAGATGATTAAAATAATCGAGCGGGGATTTATCTTAAAACCGCATCACGATTATATCGACTTATTGCGAGATGCATTTAGCGATAATATTGGAAAATTCATTGCCCGTCTTACAAAATTAGCCCGTCAGAGTGAGCAAAAGATAGATGCAAACAGATTGGTAATTGCAGCCTCACTTGACGCGGATATTCTGCCTCCTGCAACCAGTCTATTATCAGAAATACCGCAGGATCAAATGACAAATGAAGATTATTTACTAGCGGCAGAACTAGCAGAAAAGCAGATTGACCCTGTTGGCGCAAAAACCGCTTTGCAGGATGCTGCACGCGCGCCGCGCGGAAAAGCCTGGCGGTGTTCTACATGCTCGACTTTAACGGCGCAATATGAGCCGATTTGTCCGAAATGCCACGATGTTGGAATGATTGATTGGACTGACGAATCACGGGAATCAATTAAACCTATTTCCAAGCTAAAATTAAGTTGAACATCGGGTAACGGCAATAAATTCAGTCTAATATTGCGCCAGAACAAGATTTTCTTTCCTTTTTGCCAATTTCATGGGTAGTTTCTCATTGCAAGCTTATTTATCAACGCTACTTTTTAAACATTAAATTTTTTTAAGCTGAATATTAAACGGGAGAAAATTATGAAAAAAATTATGGGTGTTTCTGCGGCTATTTTAATGCTGGCTTCTCCAGCATATGCAGAAGATATAAAAATTGGAATTTCACTAGGCTTTACAGGCCCATTAGAATCACTGGCACCAGCCATGAATAATGGAGCACAGATGGCTATTTCAGAGGTTGCGGAAAGCAAATCGTTGCTTGGTGGCAGCAATGTTGTTGCCGTTACGGGCGATTCAACCTGTGCAGATACAGCAGCAGCTGTTGCAACAGGGGAGCGATTGGTTACTTCAGAAAATGTAAATGCGATCGTAGGCGCTATGTGTTCAGGTGCGGCACAAGCCGTGTTGGAAGGGGTGGCTATGCCTAACGGTATTGTTATGATTTCTGGGTCTGCAACAGCACCTGTTCTGTCAACAGTCGAGGATAATGGTTTATTTTTTAGAACAGCTCCTTCAGATGCACGTTCTGCAGAGGTGTTAGCAGAAATATTAATCGAGCAAGGATATAAATCCGCTGCGATTACCTACGTAAATAATGATTACGGTAGTGGTCTTGGCAGTGCTATTGAAGCTAATTTTGTAGCAGGGGGTGGCACCGTAACTATAAATGCTGGACATGAAGAGAATAAAGGCGATTACAGCGCTGATGTTGCAGCTTTAGCGCAAGCTGGTGGTGATATTCTTGTTGTAGCAGGTTACGCAGATGGCGGCGGCGGCGCTATCATTCAAGGCTCCTTAGATTCAGGATCATTCGAGACATTCTTCCTACCTGATGGGATGTATGCAGATAGTCTTACAGCTACATTTGGCTCTGATATTGATGGCTCATTTGGGGCCTCTGCTGGCACCGACAGCCCAGGGGATGCAACCTTTAAAACACTATTTGCTGAAGCAGGTCATGAATATAACGTATATGCAGGCGAATATTATGATGCAGCTGCTCTTATCATGCTAGCCATGCAGGCCGCAAACTCTTCTTCATCATCAGATTTAAAAGACCATGTGATGGATGTTGCAAATGCACCAGGTGAGAAAATCTATCCTGGTGAATTAGCCAAAGGGCTGAAAATTCTAGCGGATGGCGGCGAAATCGACTATGTCGGTGCGTCTGCGGTTGAGCTTATCGAGCCTGGCGAGTCTGGCGGTGCTTACCTGCAATATGAAGTTCAAAACGGAAAATTCGCAACGGTAGGATATCGCTAATATTAATCAAAAAAAAAGCGGCTCAGAATTTACTGAGTCGCTTTTTTTATGTCAAAAATTAATTATTTAAGATTATTGATAATATGTTGACAGTACAACATTTAGATAAATGGTTTGGCGGGATTCATGCTGTTAATGATGTTTCTCTATCCTTTGAGTCTGGCAAAATAACGGGGCTAATTGGCCCGAACGGTGCTGGTAAAACAACCTTATTCAATATTATAGCAGGACTGCACCCCCCAACTTCAGGGCGGGTTTTTCTCGATGAGGCGGAAATTACGGGACTTCCCCCTCACGCGCTGTTTGCTAAGGGGGTGTTGCGAACATTTCAGATAGCACATGAGTTTTCAACATTGCCTGTTCGAGATAATCTGATGATGGTTCCATCACATCAGTCAGGTGAGACGTTGCTAAATGTCTGGTTGCGTCCTGGAAAAATAAAGCAAGAAGAAGCGCAGCTCACACAAAAAGTAGATGAGGTGTTAGAGTTTTTAAATCTAAAGGCACTTGCTGATGAGCCTGCAGGCAACTTATCTGGGGGCCAGAAAAAATTACTTGAGCTTGGAAGATGCATGATGGTTGATGCGAAAATCGTATTTCTAGATGAGGTTGGCGCAGGCGTTAACAGAACGCTTCTCAGCCACCTAGGCGATGCTATAATTCGTCTTAACCGAGAGCGTGGCTATACATTTTGCATGATCGAACATGATATGGAATTTATCGGCAAATTATGTGATGAGGTCGTGGTGATGGCAGAAGGAAGCGTATTAGCAACAGACAGCATTGAGGCGATTAAGGCAAATCCAGATGTAATTGAAGCCTATCTGGGGCGCGGGATGAAAAATAAATCGTGAATTCTGGTAATAAAACGTCAGAGAGTAAAGTTAAATGACCTTTTTTGAAGGAATTGGTATGCATGCAGGCTATGGTGCTAGCATGATTTTAAATGGCTGCTCTATATCGGTTGATAAAGGACAAATTGCTGTAATCGTAGGCCCAAATGGAGCAGGCAAATCTACCGCTATGAAGGCATTGTTTGGAATGCTTCCACTGCGAGAGGGATCTGTTTTTAGTGATGGCAGGGATATAACACAGCTCCGACCAGAACAACGCGTATTGCTTGGCATGGGGTATGTGCCTCAAACCAATAATGTATTTCCATCTATGACAGTTTTAGAAAACCTTGAAATGGGCGGGTTTGTGCGCCGCGATGATTTAAGCCAGACGATTTCAGAGATTTTTGATTTATTCCCTATTTTAAAGACCAAACAAAACCAAGCAGCCGGGGAGTTATCAGGAGGACAAAGACAACAAGTTGCGGTTGCCAGAGCCATGATGACGAAGCCCAATATCTTAATGCTAGATGAGCCAACGGCCGGCGTCTCCCCTATCGTCATGGATGAATTATTTGATAGAATCATTGATATAGCTAATACAGGAGTTGCCATTTTAATGGTTGAACAGAATGCCAAGCAAGCCTTGCAGATAGCAGATATAGGATATGTATTAGTACAAGGCGAAAACAAATTTAAGGGTGCTGGCACTGCGCTACTCAATAATCCTGAAGTACGACAGGCGTTTTTAGGAGGCTGATAGTATAATGATAGATATTTTAAATGCGATAACGCTTTTGGCAAATTATATTATTGTTCCTTCTCTTGCTTATGGAAGTCAGCTTGCACTTGGCGCACTTGGAATTACGTTAGTATATGCTGTGCTTCGGTTTTCAAATTTTGCACATGGCGAGATGATGTCTTTTGGCACGATGATATCCATTTTTACCATTTGGCTGTTTCAGTCGGCAGGGATTTCAATCCATCCTCTACCGACAGCGTTGTTAGCGATTCCTGTCTCCATTATGATAACCATTATGTTATTGCTGATTTTAGATAGAACGGTGTTTAGATATTATCAGGCTCAGCGTGTTCAACCTGTTACCTTTATGATTGTATCTGTGGGTGTAATGTTCTTTCTAGCTGGTTTAATTCGGTTTTTCATTGGAACGTCTAAAAAGAATTTTGCGGATGGGGAGCGATTTATTATCAAGGCATCTGAGTTTAAGCAAATAACGGGATTGGCAGAGGGGGTGTCAATCCGCACAACTCAGGCCATTACCGTTATTGTCACACTGGTGCTGGTTACGGCTGTTTTCTGGTTTCTGAATAAAACCAGGACAGGTAAATCAATGCGCGCATTTTCCGATAATGAGGATCTGGCTCTCTTGTCGGGGATAAAGCCGGAACGGGTCATTATTATTACTTGGATGCTGGTAGGCGCATTGGCAGCGGTTGCAGGGACATTATATGGGCTTGATAAAGGCTATAAACCATTTGTATATTTGCAACTGGTATTACCGATATTTGCAGCTGCCATTATTGGCGGTGTTGGCAATCCTATCGGGGCTGTAATTGGAGGATATGTAATAGCCTTTTCAGAGGCGTTCATAACATTTGCGTATAAACGTTTTTTTACCTACCTTTTGCCAGAAGAATGGGCGCCAGAAGGCCTTGTTCAAATGCTATCTACCGAATATAAATTTGCTGTCTCGTTTGTTCTACTTGTCATTGTATTGCTGGTTCGCCCTACTGGATTATTTCGTGGGAAGACATTATGAAATTATCAATTCCTAGTTCGAGCAGAAAAGCAGTTTTACTATTCGCGCTTATGCTAGGTGCATTAGCGCTTGTAGGGGTTTTTCAAAGCTGGAATTTAATGCTCGCAATCCTGAATTTATGTTTGATTTCAGCTATTATGGCGCTTGGTGTAAATTTACAATGGGGATATGCAGGCCTGTTTAACGCTGGCATTATGGGGTTTGCCGCGCTTGGTGGTTTGGCTGCAATGCTGGTTTCAAAAGCGCCTATTATGGGCGCTTGGCAGGCAGGCGGATTTGGGGTGTTGCTCGGGGTAATTATTTGGATAATGAGCGGTATTTTAGCCTATCTTATATGGCTAAGATTTAAGGGCAGACGGCGATACTGGTATGTAATCATTATTGCTGGTGCAGGCTACATACTCTCCCGATTTGTGCTAGATCCCGCAATTCTTAGAATTGAATCGTTTGAGCCAGCTTCTTCTGGGTATCTAGGTGGTGCAGGATTGCCTGTTTTGCTGTCATGGGGTGTTGGCGGAATATTAGCGGGTTGTGTCGCATTTATTATTGGAAAAATCACTCTTGGCTTGCGCTCCGACTATCTTGCTATTGCTACGCTTGGTATTTCAGAAATTGTTATTTTCATGTTTAAAAACGAGGATTGGTTAACAAGGGGCGTTAAGAATGTAACAGGCATACCGCGGCCTGTTCCCTATGAAATTGACCTGCAATCAACAATTTGGTTTCAAGATATAACAGATTCTGTTGGAATGAATGTTATGCAAGCATCAAGCCTGTTTGTTAAATTATGTTATACGTCCCTGTTTTTAGGGGTATTGCTCATGCTTTTATGGCTATGTGAGAGAGCATTGAATTCGCCATGGGGCAGGATGATGCGTGCTATCCGTGATAATGAGACAGCAGCGAGTGCGATGGGCAAAAACGTTACCTCACGTCACCTGCAAATCTTTGTTATTGGTTCTGCCATTGTAGGAATTGCAGGGGCTATGCTGGTTACATTAGATGGCCAGTTTAATCCATCTATATATCATCCGCTTCGATTTACGTTTTTAATATGGGTAATGGTTGTTGTGGGCGGCTCTGGGAATAACTTTGGTGCTATTCTTGGCGGCTTTATTGTATGGTTCTTTTGGATTGAAGCTGAAACAATTGGTAATATGTTGGTGTATATTATCACTTTGCCATTATCAGAGGGCTCAGCCTTAAAGGAACATTTTCTTAGCACCGCACCGCAATTAAGATTGTTGATTATGGGATTGGTTTTATTGCTGTTTCTTCGGTTTTCCCCACGGGGTTTAATTCCTGAAAGGATTAGTAACAAAGCCTAACAGTTAGCATCTTTATTTTTTGTTATTATTTGCTTAAAAAAATTCTTTATCTTAAAGTGCCCAAGAATCCCGTAAATTTATTTATGAAGAGATCATTTTCGCATGACATCTAACACACGATCTGGACAGACATGGCGAGCCACTAAAATTCTGGCAACATTAGGCTCTGCAAGTGAGAGCGAGGCGCAAATCACACAGCTCGTTCAAGCTGGTGTGAATATTGTCAGAATGAATTTTAGCCACGGTACACATGAGGAGCATCTAAAGCGTATTGAGATGGTTCGTGCCATTGAAAAGAAGCTCTCACAGCCAATAGGTATTTTGGCAGATATGCAAGGACCAAAATACCGAATTGGCAGAGTTGTTGATGGATTATCGCTAGTAGAAGGCAGCTTAATACAATTCGACCAGTCTGATGAAATTGGCAATGCAGAGAGATTGCCGCTTCCGCATCCAGAAATATTCAAGGCGCTATATCCAGGGGCAAGATTACTTATGGATGATGGTAAGTTGGCGCTTGTGGTAAAAACTCTGGCAGATAATGCGTTCACAGCAGAGGTGTTAACAGGTGGTCCAGTGTTAAGCCGAAAAGGGGTTAATGTACCAGATATCAAATTAGATACGGATGTCTTAACCAGTAAAGATTTAAAAGATTTGGAATTTGCGTTGGATAAGGGTGCTGACTGGATAGCACTATCCTTTGTGCAATCTGTATCTGACGTTTTGGCTGCCAAAGCAAAAATTGCGGGCAGGGCTCAGCTAATGGCAAAAATAGAAAAACCAGCAGCGCTTGCCGAAATCCAAGATATCATAAATGCCTCTGATGCAATTATGATTGCAAGAGGTGATTTGGGCGTAGAGTTAGATGCAGCTGAAGTGCCATCTGTTCAAAAAAGACTGATTTATCAATGCCGCAAAGTAGGCAAACCAGTTGTGGTAGCAACTCAAATGCTAGAATCAATGATACATAGCCCCACCCCAACCAGAGCAGAAGCAACAGATGTGGCAGGTGCTGTGTTTGATGGCGCTGATGCGGTAATGTTGTCAGCTGAAACGGCGATAGGGGATTATGCTGTTGAAGCTGTTAAAACAATGGCCAGCATATTAACGTCCGCCGAAATGCATATTAAGGAGTTTCCGTTTGATGGACCTGCACCATTAGATGTAGAGCCATCGATATATCACGCAGTTGCAAAAGCAGCAGTAGCGCTTGCACAAACGATTGAGGCAAAAGCCATCATAGCATATTCAGCATCAGGCAATACAGCGGTGCGAATCGCAAGAGAAAGGCCAGCGATACGCCTATTTGTATCAACACCAGAATTAGCAGTGCAAAGGCGTTTATCTGTATTATTTGGAGCCACTACATTGCGCCAAGCTGAATCAGATTATGAGGCCGCATTATCGATTACAAAAGAAACGCTAAAACAAGAAAAAGTGGTACATACGAATGACGCAATTGTTGTGGTTGCTGGTTTTCCATTTGGCCTTGCTGGAAGTACAAATGCAATTCGCGTAGAGCATATTTAAGTTGAAAAATAAGGGTATTAGGCAGGAAGCCCTTTGAGCTTTTCTTCTAATCTTGCAATTGCTTGTTGAACATCTTGTAGGTGCGGGTTTATAGATGCGGCACGACGGTAAGCTTCAAGGGCTGCTTTGGGATTGCCAAGGTGCACTTCCACCATGCCAAGGCCAGCAAGCGCGCCAAAATGATTGCGCTCTAATGCAAGTGTCTGGGCGATGTCATATTTTGCTCTTTCAAACTCACCCATGAAGAATAAAACAGTAGCGCGTTTGTTCCACGCCTCAGCAAATTCATTATCCTGCTGGATTACATAACTAAACACTGCATTGGCGGCATCTAGCTGGCCAGATTGCATTAAATCAATGCCCATCTGCATTTGTCTGCTTAATATTGAACTCGCATTATGGGTGGCCCATATTTGCCAAATCTGACCTGAAATCTGTTCTGCGTCTTCGATTGTTTCGGCAGATTTAAGCTTTGAGAATAAAATATCTAACTCAGGATCTCTTTGGTCAGCATTTGTAGTATTAAGGGCGAATAAAAATACAGCGGAAAAACAAAGTCCGACTAATATCTGGCGCATCCACGTTTTAACTACAGAAAAATAAATAACAAAGCTCATACTTATAAAACATGAACCTGAACGCAAAAAAAGCAAGATGTAGGGAATTTTTTTTTAAAACAGGTAGGTTAGTGAGCCAACCCAATTTAGGGTTTTTAATAGGGGCGGTTATTTCTGCCAAGGCAGATTATGGGACTGCCATCCTTCAATGATTTCTGGGTTATTCTTATTTTGTGAATTTCCCTCAAACCCCTCGGCTACGTTTGTGACATCTATAAACCCTGCTTTCAGAAGCATTTGGCAAGCAGCAGCAGACCGCGCGCCAGATCTGCATATCAAATATAAGGGTGTATCTTGTTGTGCAAGCTCTGTAATCTGTTCGACAAAAGCAGGATTTACGGATTGATCCTGACGCATAAGTTCGATTTTTACCAATGATTTATGAATTTCAGACAAATCTGGAACACCGATAATTTCCCATTCTCTCTCAGTTCGGCAGTCAATTAACATAGCATCTTTGTTTTCTGTTAATCGTTTATAGGCTACAAGTGGAGTGACTTCTTGAAACATTGGGTGTCTCCATATTTTGTTGACTAGTCTTAAAATTAAACTCTTGAAAAACAATTTATCTATTGCCTGATTTATTTACTTGAAACTATAATTTTCGCCTCGCAATCGTAGCAGGATTTTAAAAAGGAATATAGCCCATGTTTAAAGCAATTATTGTTAATAAGGCAGAAGATGAGACGATATCTGCACATATTTCTGATGTTGATGAATCGCAACTTCCTGCTGATGGGAATGTGACAATAGAGGTTCATTACTCGGATGTGAATTTTAAGGATGGTCTATGTCTTAATGGAAAGGGCAGGTTGGTGCGTGAATATCCGCATATACCTGGGATTGATTTTTCTGGCATTGTGTTGGAAAGCGATGATCCTCGTTTTAGTCCAGGAGATAAAGTAATTAATACAGGTTGGCGTGTGGGTGAGGTTTGGTTTGGTGGATATAGCCAAAAAGCACGAGTAAAGGCAGAATGGCTGGTACCACTCCCAGAACAGATGTCGCTAAAACAAGCTATGGCCATTGGCACAGCAGGGCTTAGCGCTATGCTTGGTATAATCGAGTTAGAGGATAATGGGATGACCCCTGAAAATGGACCTGTTTTAGTTACTGGGGCTACCGGCGGTGTCGGCTCTATCGCAGTTGCAGTGCTCTCTTCGCTTGGCTATGAAGTGAGCGCTACCACCGGAGATGTTGAGAAAAACACCCCCTTTCTTAACCAATTGGGAGCAACCACAATTATCAACAGGCAAACGTTGCAAGAGCCGTTAAATAAGGTGCTTGAATCTGCTGTTTGGGGGGGCTGTATTGATAGTGTGGGCGGTGTAACGCTTGCCCGTATACTAGCTCAGATGAAGCATGAAACGGCAGTTGCTGCTATTGGAAATGCAGGGGATTCTTCACTTCCTGCAACCGTTATTCCATTCTTGCTTAGAGGTATAAAACTAATTGGAATTGATTCAGCTAGTAAGGCAATACCGAAACGTATACGGGCATGGGAGCGTTTATCCCGTGATTTGCCATCTGAGAAGCTTTCGCTGATAAGCACTGAGATATCGCTTTTGGATACCATTCAGGCCGGAAAAGATATCCTTGTTGGAAACACTTTTGGCAGATTAGTGGTTAATGTTAAGGATGCGAGCTAGATAATACACGTATTTTGGGGCGATATGTTTTGCGCTTTGGATCACGGTTTTTTAACGATCGCAATATGTTGTAGATTTCGGCCTTGTTGTGCGTAATCTATGCCATATCCAATAACGAATTCATCTGGAATATCAAATCCAACCCAATCTATATCTACATCGACCTCTCTTCGTGATGGCTTATTGAGTAATGTGCAAATTCGAAGGGATTGTGGTTTTCTTGTCTCCAGCAGACTAATTACTTGCGATAAGGTATGCCCTGTATCGATTATATCCTCAATTATAAGGATATCTCTGTTTTTCAAGTCTGTTTCCACATCTTTAATAATGCGTAATTGTCCTGATGATTTCATTTTATTTCCATAGCTTGATACAGTCATAAAATCCACCTCTACAGGCAAATCAAGGCACCTCACCAAATCCGCGATAAATACAAAAGAACCTCTTAAAAGACCGATTACAACAAGTTGATTTGTCTGCTCATAAGCTGTGCTGATTTGTTCTGCCAGTGTATTAATTCTGGAGGCAATTTCAGCTTCCGTTATCAGGATTTCAAGTTTTTCACCTGTTACAAGTACAGCCATAATTCTCTGCTAATATTTTAATTTACAAACAGATGTATGCTACCGTGTTTTGAGACTAAAAACCAGTAAGAACAGTGATAGATTGGCAAAACATTTAATACGGTTTAATCTTATTGTAGATTTGATTGAATATCAAAATTCTAAAATTTAATAGAGTGAAAAAAAGAGATATAATATGGCGAAAATAGCTTTTTTGGGTTTAGGTGTCATGGGTTTTCCAATGGCGCGCCATCTGGTTCAAGATGGCAACGAAGTTGTGGTATATAATAGAACCCAGTCTAAGGCTGAAAAATTCATCTCAGAATGTAATGCAAAAACAGCATCTAGTCCGGCAGATGCGTCCAAGGGTGCGGATATCGTATTTGCCTGTGTTGGCGATGATGCAGACATAACAGAGATTACGACTTCCAAGGAAGGGGCATTTAGCGCAATGAAGCCCCAGAGTTTGTTTGTTGATCACACAACAGCGTCTGCGTCTGTTTCACGTGAGTTAGCAAATAAGGCAATGGATAATCAAATAGGGTTTATAGATGCGCCTGTATCTGGCGGTCAGGCTGGCGCTGAGAACGGAACCCTTACCATTATGTGTGGGGGCAGCAAAGATGCCTTTCACAAAGCACAACCGGTCATGAGCTGTTATGGTAAAAAAATCACACTGATGGGCCCGTCCGGTTCAGGACAACTCACCAAAATGGTTAATCAAATCTGTATAGCAGGGCTAGTACAAGGTTTGTCGGAGGCCCTTAATTTTGGTCAGAAGGCAGGTCTTGATATGAATAGCGCGTTAGATGTAATAGCTGGCGGTGCGGCTCAGTCATGGCAGATGGAAAATCGCGGGAATACGATGCTGGATGATGAGTTTGATTTTGGATTTGCAGTAGACTGGATGTGCAAAGATCTTAGAATATGTATGGATGAAGCACAAGGTAATGGCGCAGAATTACCAATCACAGCTCTTGTTGCACAATTTTATGCGCGCCTGTCAAATCAAGGATATGGAAGAAATGATACCTCTTCTCTTATTCGCCTGCTAAGATAAAAATAAAATTTATGATTTAATCCTTTTTATAGCAACGAATGAGTTGTTATATGAATGTTAGCTGCGCGTTATATATATCCTTAATTGGCAGCCTATTTTCTTGGCAAAGGAGCAAAATGCTCGATCTGTTTCTTAGTAACACTGCTGGAATAGCGGTTGTTTTATTGCTTACTGGCGTTTCTGCAGGGTTTGTTGCAGGCCTATTAGGTGTTGGCGGCGGTATTGTTATGGTGCCAGCCGTTTCCTATATCATTATGCAAACCCAGCCAGATGTAATAACCGCAATGCATTCTGCTATAGGGACATCTTTAGCTGTAATTATTCCAACATCCATATTATCTGCCAGAACGCACATGACCCTTGGTAATGTTGATTTTTCTGTTGTAAGGAAGCTTGCTTTATTTGTGTTTATTGGGGCCTGTGGCGGTGCCATAGTTGCACGTTTCTTGGATAATTCTTCTTTAAAGATCCTGTTTGGCGCGTTATGTATAATTTTTGGATTTATATTTCTTATCAAGATTATTGTAATAAGAGATGGTCTGCCAAAACTTATTTTCAGGGCTGTTATTGGCGGTATAGTCGGGCTGTTATCATCACTCGTTGGCATTGGGGGTGGCTCTCTTATGGTTCCGGCTCTTACTTCATTTGGCTGGACGATGCATCGGGCTGTTGGAACAGCCGCTCTTATTGGATTGGTTATTGCTATTCCAGGTATGGCTAGTTTTGTTGTAATGGGGTTAGATATGCCAGGCAGGCCCACCTATTCGCTTGGTTTTGTCTGGCTTCCGGGGGTGTTATGCCTTTCAGCTACTTCTTTTTTCATGGCAGCTATAGGGGCTAAAACCGCGGATAAAATTAATCGGAAAAAACTTCGAAAAATATTTGGAATTGTATTATCTATCGTTGGTGTGCGCCTAGCTTATTCAGGCCTGATGGCAGGTGGTTTTGGGATTTTATCCTGAACTAGCTATACCATGATATGATTGCCAAATTCCTATTGATTAATCTGGAATCGGTTTAACTGAAAAATGGGTAGGCGGGTTTGCTATATTACCTGATTTTGCGGCTCTTCCCACTTCGATATATCGTTCTGCAGATGTCTCAATCATCTTGAATTCATCTGTCGTTAAGTCCCGCATTTTTTTGGCAGGAGAGCCTGCCCATAATTCCCCGCGCGGTACATTTTTCCCAGGCGTTACAAGTGCGCCAGCAGCAACCATTGAATAGCTGTTAACAACAGCGCCATCCATAATAATGGCACCCATTCCAATAAAGCTATGATTTTCAAGAGTGCAGGCATGGATAATAGCAGAATGGCCAATAGTCACATAATCTCCGATTATCGTTGGAAAGCGTGCTGAATCAATATGCACTACGCTGTTATCCTGAAGGTTTGTGCCTTTTCCAATTGTGACGTAATTAGCATCTCCCCTGATAGTGGTGTGATGCCAGATTGAGCAATCCTCGCCAATTTTCACAGCACCAATTATCGCGGCTGACTTGGCAATAAAGGCTGTCTCATTGATGTTTGGTGTTTGCCCTAAAAAGGGTTCTATAAACATATGGTGCGCGAATGAATTATGATCAGATGTCATTAGGAGTAAGCCTTGTTCGAATTAATGGTATTAATAATGGTTTAAAACCGTGTCGTAAGACACATCAAATCATAGGCTAGCCATAAAAAATCTTCTATACTAAAATATATTTAATGAGATGGTTTGGCTTTTACCTGTTTTTAGCCTAGATAAAGGATATTAATTTAATTTATGGAGACTGAAATGGCTTTTGAACTTCCCGATCTTCCCTATGCGCATGATGCGTTAGCTCAACATGGCATGAGTGCGGAAACGCTCGAATATCATCATGATTTACATCATAAGGCATATGTTGATAATGGAAATAAATTAATTGCTGGTACCAAATGGGAATCTGAATCGCTTGAATCCATTATTACCGGCACTTATGAAGCTGGTGCGGTAGCACAAAGCGGACTATTTAATAATGCGTCACAACATTGGAATCACATGCAATTCTGGGAGATGATGGGTCCTTCAAATACGGGTATGCCGTCTGAACTTGAAGCTGCTGTTAATGAGAGTTTTGGAAGCGTAGATGCGTTTAAAGAAGCATTTAGTGCGGCAGGTGCTGGTCAATTTGGTTCTGGTTGGTGCTGGCTTGTGAGAGACGCTGATGGCGCGTTGAAGGTAACTAAAACTGAAAACGGCGTTAATCCATTATGCTTTGGCCAGAAAGCATTGTTGGGCTGTGACGTTTGGGAGCATTCTTACTATATTGATTTTCGTAATAAACGCCCAGCATACCTCTCTAACTTTTTAGATAATTTAGTAAATTGGGAAAATGTTGCGAGCAGACTGTAAAAATTAGCGCCCCTGTTACGTATTATAAAGCACACATTTTGAATGTGTGCTTTTTTTTCTAAATTAAGCCATTATTAAGTCATGTTTGGTACGGATGATAAGAGCTACTTTATCAAAGCTTTATTTACCTAGGAGCACAAACATATGGAGCTAGCAGCAATTTTCGTTAGTTTGTTTTTAATCATTAGCGAGTCTGATGAGGTTAAACGATTTTCGGAGCATTCAAATAATTTGCCGATTTATGAATTGGTATCCGAGCCATGCGAAGGCGGACTTCATGATAGCGGTTATTCAATAATCGTTAATAATAGAGTCTATTTTAAACAGGTCAATGAAGATGGAACAGTAGGTTCTGTATGCAAAGATAATGATTAAAAAGCTTAATTTTTGTGATTTTTTTGTCTGACCATCTCAGCAACACGTAATCGAAGCGCATTTAATTTTATGAACCCCTCCGCATCACTATGATTATAGTCAGCGGTACCTTCTTCAAAAGTCACAAGATCTTCAGAATAAAGAGAGTTTGGTGAATGGCGTCCCAACATTATAATGTTCCCCTTATAGAGTTTTAGCCTGACCTCTCCGTTTACGGAGGTCTGGCTATGGTCTATCGCAGCTTGAAGCATTTCTCTTTCAGGAGAAAACCAGAATCCATTATAAATCAACTCAGCATATTTAGGCATCAATGAATCTTTAAGATGTGCTGCTCCGCGGTCAAGCGTAATGGATTCCATAGCTCTCCTTGCTTTAAGCAGAATAGTGCCTCCAGGAGTTTCATAAACGCCCCTTGATTTCATCCCAACAAACCTGTTTTCGACAAGATCTAATCTGCCTATTCCATGCTTGCCTCCCAGCTCATTTAAGCGAGTTAGCAATGTAGCAGGAGACATCATAGTATCATTTATTGCTATTGGATCGCCGGCGGCAAATTGTATTTTAATTTCTTCAGCGGTATCTGGCGCATCTGACGGGTCGACAGTGCGCGAGAATACATACTCCTCTGCTGGAATGTTGGGGTCTTCCAGCACTTTGCCTTCAGCAGAAATATGTAAAAGATTAGCATCAACAGAAAAAGGAGCCTCGCCTCTTTTATCTGTTGGAACCGGTATTTGATGTCTCTCCGCATAATCTATTAGCTTGGTTCTTGAGGTGAGATCCCATTCTCGCCAAGGCGAAATTACTTTAATATCAGGCTGCAGGGCATAATATCCAAGTTCAAATCGAACTTGATCATTTCCTTTTCCAGTTGCACCATGAGATACCGCGTCTGCCCCTAGCTCGCGTGCAATTTCAATTTGGCGCTTTGCTATCAGGGGTCTTGCGATAGAGGTTCCAAGTAGATATTCGCCCTCATAAAGCGCATTGGCACGAAACATTGGGAAAACATAATCTGATACAAATTCTTCACGCAGATCTTCAATAAAAATATGCTTCACGCCATGCAATTCTGCTTTGCTTTTTACCTGCGTGATATCCTCACCCTGACCTATATCTGCGGTGAATGTTATAACCTCGCAATTATAATGAGTTTGTAGCCATTTTAGAATTACCGAAGTATCAAGACCTCCTGAATATGCAAGAACGACTTTTTTTATGGATGAATCTGCCATTATTACTCCAGAAAAGATTAAAAGCTCAGAATGTTATTATTACTAAATTTCGTATAGATTACTTTTAACGTAAGGTCACATAAATTTTGTTGTTTCTTTTGTAAAAAATATACAATCATTAAGTCCGTAACAGATAGAATTATTATTCATGGCTCAGACCTCAATAACTAAAGATCAAAAAACACTAAAGCAATGGGCAAATATATTAGGGTATTCGGGCACAATACCCTTTATAAGCTTAGCTGTGATATTGCTGCTGGACGCTTCATCCACTACCCCAGCCGCATCTGGCCTAGCCGCATCGGCACTGCATTTATATGGCGCGATTATATTAAGTTTTCTGGGCGGATTGCATTGGGGACGGATAGCATGCAATCCAGATATCAAACCCTCTGATAAATGGTTTTTGATATATTCAGTTATCCCATCTCTTATGGGTTGGTCGTCTTATTTATTATCTGATATCTGGCAGGGCGCGGCATTGATGCTCATTGCCGGATTTATAATATCTTATGTGATTGATATTCGATTTATAAGGCTAGGTGCGTGGCAGTCTTGGATGAAGCCGCTTCGAACAAATTTAACTCTTATTGCTTGTTTTAGTCTAACGGTTTTACTGCTTCATTAATTCACACTCAAATTTTAATGAGAAGAATACAGCTTTTTTTGGCTGTGCTTTTTTCATTAATTATTTGATGAGCATATTCAATAAGCGGCCAACTGGACCTGTTAACACAATTGGGCCCTCATTAACGGCAAGCACAATACATTCCCCATCCGCATCTGCAACAGGCTTGTGAACAGCTCCCGTCTCTTGAATGGATATATCCCCTGGGCCGTAAGATCCGTATTCGTCGGTAAATCCGCCAGCAAGTACAAGGGAGACTTCATTGCCATCGTGAGAGTGGCTTGGAACACCGCATCCAGGCGCTATTCGATAAAGTTTGGCATTACCAAACTCATCTCCAAAATCGACAGTTTGCTCAGATAGTCCAATGCCGATTCGGCGCCAGTTTTTTGGGAAAGTGGCCTCAGAAACGAAATTTCGCAACGGTAATGGTAATTTGTCATTATCATTGCTTACGTCGCTCTTGGCTATTTCTTCATCTTGTTGCCCGCCATCAATTTCATCCATTAGCCTCTCAAAGCTGCCTTCAGACATCGATATCGGATCAGAATTTTCCATTAACGCGCCGCCAATTTGCAAAAGCATGCGGATAGATCGTGCACTGGAAGGATTCATAGAAATATGACTTTCCACCAATACCTCAAGTGCTAAAGGCAGGCTTCCACTTGCGTAGTCGATTAGCAATGATTCCACTAATGTTAATGTGTTTTGTTTATTCATTGCGTTAATCCTACCCCTCTAATTCTTCTAATTGGGTTCGCAATCGATTAATGGCAAGACGTATGCGAGATTTTACCGTTCCAAGCGGTAAATTCGTCTCGTCAGCGATTTTTCTATGCGACTTCTCTTCATAATACGCAGAAAGTATTAGTTTGGCCTGCTCTGGGGGTAAATTTTTTAGCGCATTTTTTATTTTTTTCTCTTCTTCAACGCGTTGCAAGATATCATCGCTCTTATCTACGGGTATTTGGAAGAATGACGGATCGTTTAAATCAGGTAAGGGGCGGTTATCTTTTCTCAGCTTATCGATACGCTTATTTCTTGCGATAGTGAAAATCCACGTACTTGCTCCAGCGCTTTCGGGATTAAATGTTTCTGCCCTGCGCCAGACCATTATCATGGATTCCTGACATATTTCTTCTGCAGCAGACATGTCAGATCCGATGCGCAATAAAAAGGATTTTAATCGTGGCGCGAAATGTTCATATAATTTTTTGAACGCAGATCTGTCCCTATAGCTGCCGACGCGAAGCAACAACCTATCCCATTCAGATAAGTTGTTCTGATTATCATTAGAGGAGCCAGATCCCATGGACATATCTAACGATGAAATTAATTCGGCTACAACCCTTAAATTCATTAAATTATTAAATAATTAAATAATCATGATTTTGTTTGATAATAATGGGTCAGATGCATTAAACCTATTTATGATTCACCTGACGCGTCTTACAAATCAAACTTTTGCCACAATTTATTTAAATAAATCCTCTATACCTCTTGCTTCATCTTAAAAGTTTTGCGATTTATGAGCGAATTAACCACAGGTCTTTTTACAATTCGGTAAGTATTTATGAAAAAACTAGCGCATGGTGCATAAAATGATTGAAAAAACAGCCTTTTTGTTAAAAATTATTGTGATTTGTCTTTTTACAACAAACCTGTCAGCCTCGGAAAAAATTCAAATTGACGAATTTAATGATTGGTCTGTGTTGCGTCAGGAAACAGATGCAGGCAGATTATGCTACATCACGAGTGAGCCTATCGAGAAAAAAGGCGATTATGATAAGTCAAATCGTGGGGAGACCAGAGTATTTGTAACGCACGGACCAGGCAAGGCAGAGCGTGATGTGGTTTCAATCGTGGCTGGATATGTATTCAAGAAACAATCCGAGGTGGAGCTGAGCGTTGATGGTAATAAGCAGTCCTTTTTCACGCTTGAGGACAGAGCTTGGTCGTTTGGCCAAGATGAGGATAAAAAAATTATACGTAATATGAAGCGCGGCAATAAACTTACCGTTACAGGAGTTTCTAGCAGAGGCAATAAAACCATTGATGTTTATTCTCTGTCTGGTTTTACTAAGGCAAAACAAATGCTGGACAAAATTTGCTCATAGCCAGCTTGGGCAGAAAATAAGTTATATCCAATGATACAATCATCGCTCGCACGAGCGGAAAATACAAAACAGCACACAGAGTTGCAAAATCTAACAGCACTCTCATTTGCAGAACTCACAAACGCTGTTACTGAACGTGGCCTGCCTAAATTCAGAGCCAAGCAAATTTGGAGCTGGATTTGGCGACATGGCGTAACTGATTTTCAGGATATGAATAATATTGCTAAACCGGTTCGCGCCGAATTAGCAAAATATTTTGTTATCACGCGTCCAGCCATAAGCAGACGTCAACAATCCTCAGATGGTACTCTTAAATGGCTAATAAGACTAGCTGACGGACAGGAAGCAGAGACAGTCTATATTCCAGAAGAAGACAGAGGCACTTTATGCATATCAAGTCAGGTTGGGTGTACGCTAACCTGTTCTTTTTGTCACACAGGCACACAGCGACTGGTGCGAAACCTCACTGTTGATGAGATTTGTGGCCAGATACTTCTTGCGATGGATGAATTAGGTGACTGGCCTTCTGGCAATCCGTCACGTCGGCTTACAAATATAGTGCTGATGGGAATGGGCGAGCCCCTATTTAATTATGATAATGTGGCAGAAGCAATGAAGATTATCATGTCAGGAGATGGTATTGCTATCTCAAAAAGGCGAATAACGTTATCAACTTCTGGCATTGTGCCTGAAATAGCGCGTTGCGGCGCGGAGCTTGGCGTTAATTTAGCTATCAGTCTTCACGCGGTGACAGATAGTTTGCGTAATGAATTGGTGCCTATTAATAAAAAATATAATCTGAATACACTGATTGATGCAGTGCGTAATTACCCTGGTTTATCGAATGCCAGAAGAGTGACATGGGAATATGTGATGCTAGATGGTGTCAATGATAGCCCAGAAGACG
Source organism: Alphaproteobacteria bacterium (assembly GCA_016779005.1). GTDB lineage: Bacteria > Pseudomonadota > Alphaproteobacteria > Puniceispirillales > Puniceispirillaceae > UBA5951. The sequence continues at coordinate 588 of JADHOL010000007.1, read as the reverse complement.
CTAAGGCATTAATCAAACTTATTAGCGGCATTCCATCCAAGATAAATTTAATTCCGTTTAATCCTTGGCCTGGAAGCCACTATAATACATCAAAACCTGACAAAATAGAGAGATTTGCTGCCATTGTTCTGAAAGCAGGCTACCCATCGCCTGTGCGAACACCAAGAGGCAGTGATATTCTTGCTGCATGTGGCCAGCTAAAGTCCGACTCCGTTCGATTGCGCGCAAGAGAGCGAGCCTAAAAAACACTTAAAGATTAAAAGATAAAATTATAGAGGTTACGGTTTTATTGTATGGGGCATTGATGGTTTGCACCTATTGGAAAAACAAGAAGTTTTTGGAAAGAAATAGAAAATAGATATCAGAAACACTTGCACAACCACGTTACTGAACTTACATTATATCTATTCTAATTCTGCAGTGTCACAAGGAGTATTCACATGCAAGATAATCGTTACGCGAATGTATTGTCAGCACAAGCAAGCCAGATAGATATTGGATTGCGTCGTTATATGTTGGGTGTTTACAATCATATGACAACCGCGCTTGCCCTAACAGGCCTTTTTGCGTTTGCCATGAAATGGGCTG